>JAKFEW010000061.1:0-135305 GCA_036675505.1 Candidatus Sericytochromatia bacterium | reverse complement strand
CGGGCAAGGTACCGCGGTCGCCGGAAGAATCTCTTCGATTTGAGGCGGCACGCCGCTGTCCACAACCTTCACCTGGTGGACCGGCTCTTGCGCGCCGCCTCTTAATTGGTCAGGTCTCTAGCGGCCCTCGATCACCAGATGCGCACGCGCTCCGCGGGCGCCTTGTAGAGCTCGTCGCCCGGCTGCAGGCGGAAGGCCCCGTGGAATGCGTCGAGGTTGGTCACGACGCCATTCGTGCGGTATTGCTCGGGCGAATGCGAGTCCGAGATCAGCCGGGTGCGCAGCCACTCCGGGCGGCTCTTGGAGCGCCAGTTCCGCGCATAGCCCAGGAAGAATCGCTGGTCGCCGGTCTGCCCGTCGATCACCGGCGCCGGTCGGCCGCCCAGCGAGCGATGGTACGCCCGCAGCGCCATCGCCACGCCGGCCAGGTCGGCGATGTTCTCGCCGAGCGTGAGCTTGCCGTCGACCTTGAGGCCGGGCAGCGGCTCGTAGGCCGCGTACTGGGCCACCAGCTTGTCGGCGCGTGCCTCGAAGGCCTTGGCGTCGGCCGCCGACCACCAGTCGCGCAGGCGCCCCTCGGCGTCGTACTGGCGACCCTGATCGTCGAAGCCATGGCTGATTTCGTGGCCGATGACCGCGCCGATCGCTCCGTAGTTGTACGCATCGTCGGCCGCGAGGTCGAAGAACGGCGGCCTGAGGATCGCGGCAGGGAAGACGATCTCGTTGCCGAGCGGGTTGTAGTAGGCGTTCACCACCTGCGGGTGCATCCACCAGCGCGAGCGGTCGACGCGCTTGCCGGCCTCGGCCATGTCCCGCCCGTTGTGGAAGCGGGCCGCGCGCAGCGCGTTGCCGGCCGCGTCGTCCGGGCGCACCACGAGGCCCGCGGTGCCGCGCCAGCGGTCCGGGTAGCCGATCTTGACGGTCATCTTGTCGAGCTTGGCGGCCGCCTGGCGGCGGGTGGCGGGCGTCATCCAATCGAGCCGCGCGAGCCGCTCGCGGTACGCGCCGATCAGGTGATGGACCAGGGTCTTCATGCGGGTCTTGGCGGCGGGCGGGAAGTGCTTGGCGACGAACCGCTTGCCGATCGCCTCGCCGACCATGTCGTTGGTGTCCTGCACGGCGGTCTGCCAGCGCTTCTGCGGCGCTGCGAGGCCCTTGAGGGCCGCGCCGTGGAACTCATGGTGCGCCACGCGGAAGCCCGCCGGCAGCGCCGCGGCGTAGGCGTCGAGCAGGCGCGCACGCATGTACGCGCGCCAGGTCGCGATCGGCGTGCGGGCCGCGAGCGCCGGGAAAGCCTGCACGTACGAGAGCTCCTGCACCACGGCGCCCAGGTGCTTCGGCATGCCCGCGGCGATCGCGAAGCGCTCCCAGTCGAAGCCCGGCAGCGCCTGGGCGAGCCGCGTGCGCGGGGTCGGGTTGTAGGTCTTGACCGGATCGCGGCGCTCCGAGCGCTTCCAGGCGATCTTCGCGAGCTCGGTTTCGAACGCGAACACGTCGGCCGCCTCGGCTCCGGCGTCCGCGGCGCCGCCCAGCGCGAGGATCGCCTTCAAGTAGGCCTTGTAGGCCATGCGGCGCTTCTCGGAGGCCTCGGCCTGGTCGAGGTAGTCCTCGCGGTCCGGCAGGCCGAGGCCCGACTGCCCCCAATAGACGGCGTTGACGCGGGGATCCTTGTCGTCCGGCTGGACCCAGGAGGCGACCGGCGTGGTGACGTTCAGGAAGTTGAGCCGGCCAAGCAGCGTCGCGACGCCCGCGAGGTCTTTCACGCCGTCGATTGCCGCGAGTTCACCCGCGAGCGGCTTCAAGCCCTGACGCTCGATCGTGGCGACGTCGAGCATCGCGCCGTAAAAGGCGCCGATGAGGCGCGCGTCGGCATCGCGGCCGGGCGAGCGTACGGCCTCGTCGAGGAGGGCGCGCACCTCGGCGTCCGAGCGCTCGCGCAGCATGAGGAAAGTGCCGTAGGCGCGCTTGTCCGCGGGGATCGGCGTGTGATCGAGCCAGCCGCCGTTGGCGTGGCGGAAGAGGTCGTCCTGCGGCCGGACGGCGGCGTCGCCACCCGCCCATTCGGCGTGGTGGGCGATCCGGCCGGCGGGCGGATGGGCGAGCGCGGGGGCCGCGACGGCGGCGAGCAGGGTGGCTGCCAGGACGGCTGAGAGCGGGCGGGCGAGACGGGGCATGGGTCCTCCAGGTACGGGTATCCGAATGCGGATCATACCCGGTTCCGGGGATCCCCCGCTCGGTCGGTCCCGTGAGAAGGCCTGGGGACGTGCGCCGTCAGGTGGTGCAGCCTCAGGCGAGCATCGCCTGGACCGCCTGGAACGTCGAGACGTAGGCGTTGTGGGTGGCGCTGTAGTTGCCGTCGTGCTTGCGCAGCGTCTCGCGCACGAGGCCGTCGACGGCCTGGAGCGCGGCGTCGGCGCTGCCCTCGGTCAGGCGCATGATCGCCTGGAGCTCGGCGCGGGCGTAGGTGTTGCCGGCCGAGTTGTCGTTGGCCGTGAGGCCCGCCCTGGCGAGATCGCCGATCACGCCGCGCTTGCGGGTGTCGAGCGTGCCCTCGTTCGAGAGCAGCGCCTTCACGCTCGCGAAGGTCGCCTTGTAGGCGTGGTGGCTGGTCGAGTAGTTGCCGTCGTATTCGCGGCGGACGCGCGCCGCCAGCGCCGCGATCTGCTTCGAGCGCTCGTCGGTGCCTTGCTCGGCGTGCTTCTGAATCGCGATCACGCGCGAACGGGCGTACGAGTTGCCCGCCGAGTTGTCGTTGGCGTTCGCGCCTTCGGCGACGAGCGCGGCGATCGCCCGATCGTGGCGCTCCTGCAGCGTGCCCGTGCCGCCGATCAGCTCCTTCACGGCGCCGAAGGCCGCGCGGTAGGCGGCGTGGCTGGTCGCGTAATTGCCGTCGAAGGACTTGAGCGTGTAGCTCACGAACGCCTCCGCGTCGCGTGCGGCCGAGTCGGCCTTGCCGGCCAGGATCGGCAACATCGCGTTGAGCTTGCCGCGCATGAACGCATTGCCGGCGCTGTTGTCGTTGCCGGCCAGGCCCTCGGTGGCATAGCCGACGAGCAGCTTGGCGAGCGGGGCCGAGAGGTCGCCGCTGCCGTTGACGGCCGGCGCCGGATCGGCGGGGGCCGCGGGCGCCGCGGGCCTGGGCTGTTCGGGCGCCGGCTTGGGCTTCGCAGGCGCGGGCGCCGGCCGGGGAATCACGACCTCCTGGCCGGGGATCACCTCCACCTGCTCCTTCCAGAACTTGTCCTTGTCGAAGCCCTGGCCGAACAGCAGCTTGGAACGGGTCCAGTCCGAGGGGATCGGGTAGTCGTCACGCAGGATCTTGAGCTGCAGCTTGATCGCGTCGAGTCGCTCCTGCAGCGTCGCGATCACGAGCCGGGTGCCTTCCTTGCCCTGGTTCAGATCCTTGCGGGCGACCTCGAGCTCGCGCTCGGCGCCCTGGGCCTGGCCCACCAGGTTGATGACGTAGTTCTTGTAGTCGTCGGGGCCCTTGAACGAGGGCAGCGGATCGCGACCCTGCGCCTTCGCGCGCACCGCCGGCACGGCACCGGTCGCCGCGGGCGGGCGGTTGGCGGCCACGAGACGCGGGCGGTTGGCGGAAAGGGACGAGAGCGTCATCGGGGCGGCCTCCAGTTCGGGGGATCGAATCTGCGGAGGTTATCGCCCGGGCCCCGTCCGTTCCAGGTTAAGAAACGGTCAAGGCTGGGGTAAGATTCGTTGATGACTGCCAGCGGCGCCAGCCCATCACGCACAGCGCGAAGAACCCAATATAAAGCACGGCCGTCAGGTAGAGGCCCTTCGAGGCGTAGAGCGGCACGTAAATCACGTCCGCCAACATCCAGAAGTACCAACTCTCGACCTGCTTGCGGCACTGGCCGTACGTCGCCATCAACGAGAGCGAGGTCGTCAGGGCGTCCCAGAAGGGCACTGTCGAGTCCGTGACGACGTCGAGGAACAGCGTGAGGCCGCCCGTCGCGATCACGCCGGCGGCCACCAGCTTGAGCAGCGTGGCGGGTGCGGTGTAGCCCACGGCGAGCGAGCCGTGGTCGCGGCCGCCGTGCAGCCAGGACCACCAGCCGTAGCAGGCCAGCGCGATGAAGACCACCTGGAGGCCGGCATCGGCGTAGAGGCCCGCCGTCAAGAACAGCAAGATGAAGAAGAGGTTGTTGGCGATGCCGATCGGCCAGTTGAGGATGTGCTGCCTGGTGACGAGCCAGACGCAGATGGCGCCGGTCACGAAGCCGAGCGCTTCGGCGATCGAGATCGAGGCGCCCATCACCGTGAGGAGGGGCGCCTGCAGGGGGGCGAGCATGGCGGTCAACGACATGGCTCGCTTATACCCCCGGTCCGCCCGTTTGGGCGGACCGGGGATCGGGGCTCAGCTCGCCGGGCTGGCGGTGGCCGCTGGCGCCGTGGTCGCGGCGGGCGAGGCCGCCGTGCCGGTGGCCGCCGCGTCGGTTTCGGCCGCGACCGCCGCGTCGGCGTCGGCTTCCACGGTGGCGCTGGTCGAGGCGCCGGTCGAGTCCGTGACGGTAGCCGTCGCGGTGCCCTCGGCGCTGACCGCGACCGCGGTCAACGCGTTGGTCGTGGGGTCGGTCGTGGTGGCGGAAGGCGCCTCTTCCGTGCCGCCGAGCGTCACGTTGATCGTCTTGGTGGTGCCGCCCTTGGTGATTGTGATCGTGCCGGTGCCGGTCACCTTGCCGTCCGCCGCGATCGTCTTCTCCCAGTCCGCAACCCACTTGTTGCCGTTCTTGCCGGTGCGTTCGCGGTGGAACTTGATCGTCACCACGCCGTTCTCGTCGACGCTGCGCTCACGCCAGAACGAGCGCGACATGCCGTTCGGCAGCGACTGGGTGACCTCGATCTTCGAATACACCAACACGTTGTCCGCGTTGCGGGTACGCGTGATGGTCATCTCGCGGTTCGCGCTGCCCTTGGTGCCGATTTGCTTCGTGTCCGAGACCTTCGCGGTGCGCGTCTTCGAGCCGTCGTCGCCGGTCGTCTCGGTGGCTCCCGCCACGGCGTCCTTGATCTTCTTCGCGACGTCGGCGCCACGCTTTTTGAGGCGCGCCGCGATTTTCGATTTGACCGCCGCTCGGCGATCCTTGATCTTCTGCAAGATGTCGGCCTTGATCCGCACCTTCGCCGCGGCGCGCGCCCGATCGCCCAGCTGCTCGATCGCGTAGGCCGCCGGAGCGCCCTCATCCGCCAGGTAATCGTAATCGTCGGCTTCTTGCTCGTCGCCGATCGCCTCGGCGGCCGCCTGGCCGTTCTCGCTGCCGGCCGTCTTGGCGGCGGGCGAGACGGTGCCCGCGGTCTGGCCCCCCGTGGCGGTGCCGCCGGGCGTCGTGCCGCCGGGCGCCGTGGCGCCGGGCGTGGTGCCGCCGGGAGCGGTGCCGCCGGGCGTGGCGGGCTTGGTGGGCGCCGGGCAGCCGGCCAACGCGACGGTCAATGCCAGGGCAGCCGCAGCGCCCAGGGAAAGCTTGCTCTTCATTCGTTCCTCCTCCATCATCGCCCGCCCCCCCACGGGACCCTTGCGATTTGTGAAGTTTTGTACCAGAACGGCCGCTCGTCCGCAAGCAGGACTTGAGCGTGACCCTCACCCAACTCGGGTAAAACTTACGTGGGGCGTTGAAGGCACGCGTGCGCCCTGCCGATGAACGTACTGGTCAGGCTCCGCCGTCCGGCTCCGGGGCAGCCGGGGAGGTCTTACCTTTGAAGATCCAGGTCCAGCGCGGCGACACCACGGTCGTCCTCACGCCCGAACAGGCCGCACGCTTCAAGTTCCAGGCCGGTGACCAGGTGATGGTCACCGACGCCGCCGGCGTGCGCGACGTCGCGGTCGACGGCAAGCAGGGCCTGCGCGTGACCTTCGAGGACGGTCGCAGCCTGGTGCTGCCGGCGGTCGAGGGCTTCCTGCGCAGCGAGAGCCTGGGCCTGACCCTCGGCGATCAGGTCGTGCTGTTCGACGGCGCGACCGGCCCGCCGCAGACCTTCGAGGTCGTGCCCACCGTCGATGCCACCTCGCCGACCGACGATCGGCCCGGCGGCCTGCGCGACGAGCAAGTCCTGCCCGACGTGATCGACGCCGCCCAGGCCGACCAGGGCATCGTCACGCCGACGATCGGCGCTTCGGCCCGGCTGCCCGGCGTGGCCCGCACGGTCGGCTTCGAGCCGGCCACCCACGACGCCGGCGAGGCCGACGACACGCTGGCCGAGGCCGTGCTCGGCGAGGGTGCCTCGCCCTTCGCGCGCGGCGTGGCGGACGACGCCTCCCAATCGGACGCCGAGGCGGCCGACGGCCGTGAGGCCGGCGACGGCGCGCCCAGAGCCCCGGCGATCCACAACACGACCCCCGGCCAGGGCGCGAGCCTGGCCTCGGACGGTCAGGGCGACGGCGCACCCAGCCCGGGCGCGCCGGCCACGCAGGGTGGCCTGTCCTTCTCGATCGCGCCCGCGGTGGAATCGTCACGGGCCGTGCCTGTGACCCCGGCGAACGCTGGTCCCGCGACCACCCCGCCCGCCGGCGACAAGGCCCCGGCCGCGCCCACGGGCAACGGTGATACCGGCGGCGAAACGCCCGGTGGCAGCACGCCGGCCACGCCGGCCGCGCCGACGGCGCCCGCACCCGTCACCGGTGGCTCCGGCGGCGGTGGCTCGGGCGGCGGCGGGTCTTCGCCACCCGCGCCGGTCGCGCCGCTCGAGCAGATCGCCCGCTACGCCGATTCGGGCGCGAACCCCGCGCCGACCGCCACCACGTACACGGACGCCGGGGTCACCGGCGTCACCGCCGGCAACGCCGCCGCGGTGAACAGCGCCATCGACGCGGCGACGCGGGTCGAGGCCGACGACGTCGGCGAGATCCAGGCCCTCGTCGACGTCATGCTGCGCGTGGTCGATTACGCGACGAGCGGCGGCACGACCCCCGCGCCCACCAAGGAAGACTTCGCCGCGCTGCACGTCGCCGGCGTCAACGACCTGAACGTCCTCGACCTCCAGACCCGCGTCGTGGCGGCAGGAACGGCGGGCACCGACACGATCGCCGAGCTGCGCGCCCTCGTGGCCCCGACCGTGCTGGACGTCGCCACCAGTACGCCCGCGGGCACCTACGGCACGGATCAGGTGATCACCATCCTCGTTACCTTCGACGAGCCGGTGGTGGTCGACACCACGGGCGGCACGCCGACCCTCGCGCTCGAGACCGGCGCCGTCGACGGCCAGGCCGTCTTCGCGGGCGGCTCCGGCACCGACACGCTCGAATTCGAATACTCGGTCCGCGCGGGCGACAACCACCCGGACCTGGACTTCGCGTCGGCCGCCGCGCTCGCCCTCAACGGCGGCGCGATCCGCGACGCCGACGGGAACGCCGCGATCCTCACGCTGCCGGCGCCCGGCGCGCCGGGCTCGCTCGGCGCGAATGGCGCGATCGCCCTCGACGCCGTGTTCGTGCCCGAACCCACGATCACGGGCCTGGCAGCGGGCAGCGATACCGGCAGCAGCGCGACGGACGGCATCACGACCGACACGACCCCGACCATCCTGGGCACGGCCGCGCCGGGCCTGACCGTGCTGGTCCGCAACGGCACGGCGGTGCTCGGCACCACCACGGCCGACCTCGGCGGCGACTGGTCGTTCACGCCCCCGGCCGCGCTCGGCGAGGGCGCCTACGCCTTCAATGCCCGCGCGCTCGATGGCGTCGGCAACCCCAGCAACCCGTCCGCGCCGCTCGCGGTCACGATCGACCTCACGCCCCCGGGCAGCCCCATGGTAGCGCTCGAAGCCGCCTCCGACACCGGCGCGAGCGCGACCGACCTCATCACGAACGACGACACGCCCACGCTCACGGGCACCGCCGACCCCGGCGCGACGATCGCGATCTTTGCCGGCGCCACCTCGCTCGGCACCACCACCGCCGACGCCACCGGCGCCTGGTCGTTCACGCCAGCCGCCGCGCTCGGCGAGGGCGCCCAGGCGATCACCGCGCAGGCCACCGACGCCGCCGGCAACCCCGGCGCGCCCTCATCGCCGCTGGCCGTCACGATCGACACCACGCCGCCGCCGGCTGCCGGGGCGCCGGTGCTCGCCGCGGCGTCCGACACCGGCACCAGCAACGCCGATGCGCTCACCAACGACGCCACGCCGACCTTCACAGGCACCGCCGTGGCGGGCGCGACGGTCGAGATCTTCGATGATGCCACCTCGCTCGGCACCACCACCGCCGACGGCGCGGGGGCCTGGACGTTCACGCCGATCGCGCCGCTCGCCGAAGGCGCGCGCACCATCACGACGCGCGCCGTCGACGTGGCCGGCAACCTCTCGGTGCCCTCCGCGGCGCTCGTGGTGAACCTCGATCTGACGGGCCCCGGCGCGGTCGTCACCGGCATCGATGCGGCCTCCGACACGGGCTCGAGCTCCACCGACGCGATCACGCGCGACAACACGCCGGTGATCGTCGGCACGTCGGAGCCTGGCGCGCGCGTCCAGGTCTTCGACAGCGCCACGCTGATCGGCACGGTCACCGCCGACGCGGCCGGCAACTGGACGCTCGGGCTCGGCGTGCCGCTCGCCCAGGGCGATCGATCGATCACCGCGCAGGCCACCGACGCAGCCGGCAACCCAGGCGCGCCGTCCGCCGCGAAGGTCGTGACGGTCGACCTGACGCCGCCGCCTTCGCCGGCCGTGGATGGTCTCGCGGCGAGCGCCGACACCGGCGTCAGCGCGACCGACGCGTTGACGAACCAGGCCACGCCGGCAATCGTCGGCAGCGCGGACCCCGGCGCCACCGTCGAGATCTTTGACGGCGCGACCTCGCTCGGCACCGTCACGGCCGACGCGGCGGGCCGTTGGACGTTCACGCCGGTCGTCCCGTTCACCGAAGGCACGCATGCCATCTCGGCGGGCGTCACGGACGCCGCCGGCAACCTGGGCAGCGCCTCGACGGCGCGCAGCGTGCGCGTCGACCTCACGGCGCCCGCCGCCCCCACGCTGAACAGCCCGGCGGCGGGCTCCGACACCGGCGCGAACGCGGCGGACGGCGTCACCGCCAACGGCCGGCCCACCTTCACGGGCCTGGGCGCACCGGGCGCCGTCATCGAGGTCCTCGACGGCGCGGCCGTGATCGGGCGGACCACCGTGGACGCAGGCGGTGCCTGGTCGTTCCGGCCGGCGACCGACCTGCCCGAGGGCACGCGCGTGATCACCGCGCGCACACTCGATGCGGCCGGCAACGTGAGCGCCGCGACGGCGCCCGTGACCCTCGGCATCGACCTCACGGCGCCCGGTACGCCGGTCGTCACGGGGCTCACGGCCGCGACGGACACCGGCCGGTCGGCGATCGACGGCGTGACCACCCAGGCCACCCCCACGATCGTGGGCACCGCCGAGGCCGGGCTCGAGGTGCAAGTCTTCGACAGCAGCACCTTGATCGGCTCCGTTGCCGCGGACGCGGCCGGCAACTGGTCGTTGCCGCTCGGCGCGCCGCTCGCACAGGGCCTGCACCTGATCTCCGCGATGGCCGTCGACGCCGCCGGCAACATCGCCGCCGCGGGCGCGGCCAGGCCGATCATGATCGACGGCGCGGCGCCCGGCGCCCCCACCATCACCGGCCTGGCCGCCGGCTCCGACACGGGTGCCAACCCGCTCGACGGCATCACGGGTGACGCCACGCCGACCCTGGTGGGCACGGGCGAGGCGCTCGCCACGATCGAGGTCTTTGATGGCGCCACCTCGCTCGGCACGACCACGGCCGACGCGGCCGGCCGCTGGACCTTCACGCCCGCAGCCGACCTCGCCGCGGGCAGCCACGGCTTCACCGCCAGCGCCACCGACGCGGCCGGCAACCCAGGCGGCACCTCGGCGGCCTTCTCGGTCGACATCGACACCGGCGTGCCGGCCGCACCCGCGATCACGGGCCTCGCCGCGGGCTCCGACACCGGCGCGGCCGACGGCGTCACGTTCAACCGCAAACCGACGCTCGTCGGTACCGCGGAGCCGGGGGTCCTCGTCGATCTCTATGACGGCGCGCTGCGGATCGGCACGACG
Organism: Candidatus Sericytochromatia bacterium; assembly: GCA_036675505.1. GTDB lineage: Bacteria > Cyanobacteriota > Sericytochromatia > S15B-MN24 > JAQBPE01 > JAKFEW01. Next base: position 125,267 of record JAKFEW010000061.1, on the reverse strand, counting down.
CGCGCAGACGCGGGCGGCAACTGGTCCTTCACCCCTGTCGACGCCCTTTCGGTGGGCGATCGCACCTTCACGGCGCGCGCCGTGAATGCGTTGGGCAACGCCAGCCCGGCGTCCGGCGGCCTGGCCGTCTCGATCGACGCCGTGCCGCCCGGCTCGCCGATCGTCACCGGCCTCACGGCCGGCACCGACAGTGGCGCCAGCCTGAGCGACGGCATCACCAGCGTGGCGACGCCCACGATCGTCGGCGTCGCCGAGGCGAACGCCGCGGTCGAGGTCTATGACGGCGGCATTTCGCTGGGCTCCGTGACCGCGGATGGGCTCGGCAACTGGTCGCTGGCGCTCGGCGCGCCGCTCGCCGCGGGCACGCATGCCATCTCGGTGCGCGCCGTCGATGCGGCCGGCAACCAGGCCTGGAGCGCCGCCCCGACCACGATCCAGCTCGATCAGGCCGCACCGGACCAGGCCGCCATCTTCGGCCTCGCCCCGGCGGACGACACAGGCGCCAGCCTGAGCGACGGCGTCACCTCGCAGGCCGCGCCCGAGCTGGTGGGCGGCGCGGAGCCGGGCGCGACGGTCGAGCTCTTCGACGGCGCCACCTCGCTCGGCACCGTGGTGGCCGGCGCGGACGGCCTCTGGCGTTTCACACCGGGCGCCGCACTCGCGGATGGTCCGCACAGCATCACGGCGGTCGCGCGCGACGCCGCGGGCAACGCGGGGCCCGTCTCGGCGCCGCTCGCGCTCGCCATCGACACGGCGACGCCCGGCACGCCGGCGATCGCGGGCCTCGATGCCACGACCGACACAGGTGCTTCGGCGACCGACGGCGAGACCCGCGACGTGCGCCCGGTCGTCGTCGGCACCGCGGACCCCGGCGCCATGATCGAGGTGTATGACGGCGCAACCCTGATCGGGACCACCGTCGCGGACGCCGGCGGCGACTGGCGCTTCACCCCCGCCAGCGCGCTCGCGGTCGGCGCCCATGGGCTCTCGGCGCGATCGCGCGATGCCGCCGGCAACGCCAGCCCCGCGACCGCCGCGCTGGCCGTGGAGGTCGATCTCACGCCGCCTGGCGCGCCGGGCGCCGTGGCGCTGCAGGCCGCCTCCGACACCGGCGCCGCGGGCGACGGCGTCACCGCGAACGCCACGCCCACCCTGGTCGGCACCGGCACGCCGGCCGCCACCATCGAAGTCTTCGACGACACCGTCTCGCTCGGCACGACGACCGTCGCGCCCGACGGCACCTGGGCCTTCACGCCCGCCGCCCCGCTCGCCACAGGGCTCCATTCGCTCACGACGATCGCGTCCGACGCGGCCGGCAACCTGAGCGCCACCGCGCCGGCCTTCGCCGTCAGCGTGGACCCCACCGGGCCGGCCGCGCCCGTGATCGCAGGCCTGACGCCCGCGACCGATACCGGCGTGTCGGCGAGCGACGGCATCACCAACGTCGCGGCCCCGGTCCTTCGCGGCACCGCCGAGCCGGGCGTGACGGTCCGCGTCCTCAACGGCGGCACGCTCGTCGCCACCACCACGGCCGACGCGGCCGGCACCTGGTCCACGCCGATCACGCTGTCGGCGGGCCCCCAGTCGCTCGTGGCGTCGGCTATCGACCAGGCCGGCAACGCGAGCGGCCCCTCGGCGACGACCACCCTCGTGCTCGTGACCGCCCCGCCCGGCGCGCCGGTGATCAGCGGACTCACGCCCGACAGCGACTCGGGCGCTAGCGCGACCGACGGCGTCACCCGTCGCGTGCGCCCCGACATCGTCGGCACCGCGGCGCCCTTCGCCACCGTGACGGTGAGCGACGGGGCGACGGCGCTCGGCTCGACCGCCGCCGACGCCAACGGTGATTGGACCTTCACCGTGCCCGACGCGCTCGCGGCGGGCGCGCATGCCCTGACGGCCCAAGCGACGGACCCCGTGGGCAACCTCGGCGCGCCTTCCGCGCCGTTGAACATCTTCATCGATGACGCGGGGCCCGCGGCCCCTGTCGTTGCCGGGCTGGCTGCGACGTCGGACACGGGCGTGTCGGCCACCGACGGCCTCACGAGCGCGACGACGCCGGAGATTCGCGGCACCGCCGAGGCGCTGGCCGCCGTCGAGGTGTTCGACGGCGCCACCTCGCTCGGCACGACCACGGCCGACGCGGCCGGCAACTGGACCTTCACGCCGACGGCCCCGCTGGCCGCGGGCAGCCATGGCCTCACCGCGATCGCCACCGACGCGGCCGGCAACACCAGCGCCACCGCGGCGCCCGTCACCGTCGGCGTCGACACAGTGGCGCCGGTCGCGCCGGCGATCGCGGGCCTCACCCCCGCCACCGACAGCGGCGTCAACGACGCCGACGGCGTGACGGGCGTGCCCGCGCCGATCATCGTGGGCAACGCGGAGCCCTTCGCCACCGTGCGCGTCCTGGATGGCGCCAGCGTGCTCGGCACGGTGGTGGCCGACGCCGCCGGCTCGTGGTCGCTGCCGGTCCCGGGCGCGACCCCGCTCGCCGAGGGCGCCCACAACCTGACCGCCACCGCCACCGACCCCGCTGGCAACGTGAGCGCGGCCTCGGCCGTGCGCGTGGTGCGCATCGATTCCTCGATCTCGGGCGCCCCCACGATCACGGGCCTGACGGCCGGCACCGACACCGGACCGTCCGCCAGCGACGAACAGACCAGCAACGCCCGGCCGACGATCGTCGGCACGGCCGAGCCCGACAGCGCGGTGCGCATCTTCGACGGCGCCGCGCTGCTCGGCCAGACCGTGGCGGACGGCGACGGCAACTGGGCCTTCACGCCGGCAGCCGCGCTCGCCGCGGGCCCGCACGTGCTCACCGCGACCTATACGGACCTGGTCGGCAACGCCAGCCCGACCTCGGCGGCCGTCACGATCACGATCGACGCCACCGCCACGGCGACGCCGGGCGGCGTCGGCCTGGCGGCGGGCTCGGACACCGGGGCCTCGGCCACCGATGGCGTCACGAGCGATCCCACGCCGACCCTCGCGGGCACGGCCGAGGCCGGCGCCACGATCGAGGTCTGGGCAGGCACAACCCTCCTCGGCACCACCGCCGCGGACGCGCTCGGCAACTGGTCCTTCACGCCCGCGGCCGCGCTCGCTGACGGCCGCTACCCGCTGGTCGTGCGGGCAGCGGATCTGGCCGGCAACCCCAGCGCGGTCACCTCCTCGGTGGTGGTCCAGGTCGACAGCGTGGTGCCCGTGGCGCCCGTGGTGATCGGCCTCGCCCCCGGCGACGACACAGGCGCCGACGCGAGCGACGAGGCCACTTCGCTCGCTTCCCCGCGCATCGTCGGCTCGGCCGAGCCCGGCACTGCCGTGCGCGTGTTCGACGGCGCCACGTTGCTCGGCACCGTCACGGCCGATGCCGCCGGCGGCTGGTCGCTCACGCCCGCCGCCCCGCTGGCAGCGGGTGCCCACGTCATCACGGCCGCCGCGGCCGACCTCGCCGGCAACCCGAGCGCGTCCTCGGCGGCCGTCACCGTTTCGATCGACAGCGCCGCGCCCGGCGCGCCGACCATCACCGGCCTCGTGGCGGCTTCCGACACCGGCTCGTCCGCCACCGACGGCATCACGCGCGTCGCTACGCCGACGGTCGTCGGCACGGCCGAAGCGGGCACCACCGTTCGCGTGTTTGACGGCGCGACGGCGCTCGGCTCGGCGATCGCCGACGCATCCGGCAACTGGACCTTCACGCCCACCACGGCCCTCAGCGCCGCCGTCCATTCCATCACGGCCACCGCGACGGACGTCGCCGGCAACCCAGGCGTGGCCTCGGCCGCGCTCGCCGTCACCATCGACCTCACGGCGCCGGCCGCGCCGGTCGTCTCGGGCCTGACCGCGGCCACCGACACAGGCTCGAGCAGCGCGGATGGCCGCACCACCAACACCGCGCCCACCCTCACGGGCACGGCCGTGGTCGGCTCCACGATCAAGATTTACGACGGCGACACCCTGCTCGGCGAGACCGTGGCCACCGTCGCCACCTGGACCTTCACCCCCGGCACCGCGCTCGCGGCGGGCGTCCACCCGATCACGGCCGTCGCCCTCGATCCGGCCGGCAACGCCAGCGCCCCCTCCACGGTCCGCAACATCACGATCGACCCGGCGGCGCCGGGCGCGCCCGTGATCGAGGGCCTGACCGCGGCGACCGACACCGGCGGCAGCGACGCGGATCGCGTCACGAGCACGCTCCGGCCGACCCTGACGGGCACGGCGGAGCCCGGCGCGACCCTGTCGATCCGCGACGGCGGGGTCGCGATCGGCACCGCCACCGCCGACACGACCGGCCGCTGGACCTTCACGCCGGCGAGCGACCTCACCGCGGGCGCGCATGGCGTCACGGCGATCGCCACGGACGCGACCGGCAGCGCCGGCGCGGAGTCCGCCGGCGTCACCGTCTCGATCGACGCGGGCGCGCCGGCCACCCCCACCATCGGTGGCCTGACCGCCGCCACCGATACCGGCACGAGCTCGGCCGACGGCCTCACGGGCCAGGACACGCCGACGCTCACCGGCACGGCCGAGGCCGGCGCCACCGTGCGCGTGCTCGAGAGTGCGACCCTGCTCGGCACCGCCACCGCCGATGCAGGCGGCGTCTGGACTCTGGCCGTGCCCCTGACGGCAGGCCCTCACACGCTCACGGCCCAGGCCGTCGACGTCGCCGGCAACGCGAGCGCCGTTTCCGCCGCGGCGACGGTCACCGTCGACGTGACGCCGCCGGCCACGCCGACGGTGACCGGGCTCGCCGCCGCCAACGACTCGGGCACCTCGAACACCGATGGCATCACGAGCGCCCTCTCGCCGGCGATCAACGGCACGGGCGAGGTCGGCTCGGTCGTGACCGTGTTCGACAACGGCACCGCGCTCGGCACGGCGACCGTGGGCGCCGGCGGCACCTGGACCCTCACCCCCGCCTCGCCGCTCGCGGCGGGCTCCCACAGCCTCACGGCCCGCGCGGCGGATGCGGCCGGCAACCTCAGCGCCACCTCGGTGGCGCGGGCGATCGCGATCGACCCCACCGCCCCCGCGGCCCCGGTGATCACCGGCCTCGGCACGGCCGACACCGGCGCCCACAGCGACGACGGCAAGACCAACACCACGACGCCGACGATCGTCGGCACGGCCGAGGCCGGCACGACCGTCCAGCTCTTCGAGGGCGCGACCCTGCGCGGCACGGCTACCGCCGACGCCAGCGGCGTCTGGTCGATCACGCCGACCGCCGCGCTGACGGCAGGCGCCCACACCTTCACGGCCAAGGCGACCGACGCGGCTGGCAACCTCAGCGCCGCATCGGCCGGCAAGCTTTTCAACGTCGACGCCGTGCGCCCCGGCACGCCGACCCTGACGGGCGTGATCGCGGCCTCGGACAGCGGCTCGCTGGCGACCGACGGCATCACCAGGGACGCCACCCCGACGCTCGCCGGCACCGCCGAAAACAACGCGCTCATCGAGGTCTACGACGGCGGCGTGCTGATCGGCACCACCGCGGCCGACGGGGCCGGCGCCTGGCGCTACACGTCTCCCACCGCCTGGACGGACGGCGACCACGTCATCACCGTGAAGGCCGTCGACGCGGCCGGCAACGCGAGCCTCGCGGCCTCGGCGGCCAAGACCGTGAAGATCGATACGGGCACGCCCGCCGTGCCGGTCGTGAGCGGCCTGACCACCGCCACCGACACCGGCGTCGTGACCAACGACGGCATCACCAGCATCACCATGCCGGCGATCACGGGCACCGGCGAGGCCGGCACCACCGTGACGGTCTACGACGGCGCGAACACGCTCGGCTCCACCACCGTGGCCGTCGGCGGCGCCTGGACCTTCACGCCGACGACCGCCCTCGCGACCGGTGCCCACGCCATCACGGCGGCGGCCACGGATCTCGCCGGCAACACGAGCGCGACGTCGATGGCCAAGGTCATCACGATCGATCCCGCGACCCCGGCGGTGCCCGTCTTCACCGGCCTTACGGCCGCCACCGACAGCGGCCGCAGCGACACCGACCTCACCACCAAGAACACGAACCAAACGCTGGTCGGCACCGCCGAGGCGGGCGTGAAGGTTCAGATCCTCGACGGCGGCGTGCAGATTGCGGAGGTGACGGCCGATTCGGCGGGCGCCTGGACGTTCGCCGCCTCGCTCGCCGCGGGCACGCATCCCATCACCGCGCGCGCCGTGGACACCGCCGGCGGCACGAGCGCCGCCAGTGCGGCCAAGTCGGTCGTCGTCGACGTCGTGGCGCCAGCCGCGGCGGTCGTGACCGGCCTGACGGCCGCGACCGACACGGGCACGAGCACCACCGACGAGATTACCAACGACCCCACGCCGTCGATCAGTGGCACCGCCGAAGCGAACGCGACGGTCGAGGTCTTCGACGGCACCACCTCGCTCGGCACCACGCTGGCTTCCGGGACGGGCGCCTGGACGCTCGTGCTGAGCTCGGCCCTCACGGCCGGCACCGCGCGCAGCATCACGGCCAAGGCCACGGACGCGGCCGGCAACCTGGGAACCGCCTCGGTCGCCCTGCCTGTCACGATCGACGTGACGGCCCCCGGCGCGCCGACGATCACCGGCCTCACCGCGGCCACCGACACCGGCGCGTCGTCGACCGACGGCATCACGAGCGACGTCACACCGGACATCATGGGCACGGCCGAGAAGGGCGCGACCGTCCAGGTCTACGACGGCGCGACGCTCAAGGGCACCACCACCGCCGACGCCACGACGGGCGCCTGGACGTACACCTCGCCGACGCTCACCGCCGGCTCGCACACCATCACCGCCAAGGCGATCGACGTCGCCGGCAACGCCAGCGTGGCCTCGCCGCCCGACACGGTGGTGATCGACACGACCCAGACGACGCCCGTGATCACCGGGCTCACGTCCGTCTCGGACACCGGCAAGTCCTCGACCGACCTCACCACCACCGATACCCGGCCGGTGCTCGTCGGCACGGCCGAGGCGAACAGCACCGTCACGGTGCGCGACGCGGTGACGGCGATCGGCACCACCACCGCGGACGCGACGGGCGCCTGGAGCTTCCGGCCGACCACGGCGCTCACCGCGACCAGCCACGTCTTCACGGCGGTCTTCACGGATGGCGCCGGCAACACCAGCGCGGCCTCGCTTTCGAAGACGGTGGTGATCGACACGACAGCACCCACGGCGCCCGTCATCACCGGCATCATCGCCACGAGCGACACCGGCACCTCGACCAGCGACGGCCTCACCACGGACACGACGCCCACGATCGCGGGCACGTCGGAGGCCAACGCGACCGTCCAGATCTACCAGAGCGGCAACCTGTTGGGCAGCGTCACGGCGAGCGCCGCAGGCGCCTGGACCTTCACGCCGACCGCCGCACTGCCCGACGGCACGCACAGCATCACGGCCAAGGCCGTCGATACGGCCGGCAACACGAGCGCGGCCTCGACGGCCTACGGCTTCACGATCGGCAAGGTACCATCGACGCCCGTGCTCGATGGCCTCACGCCCGCGACGGATACCGGTTTCAGCCGCACCGACGGCATCACCACCGACGTCACGCCCACGCTGGCCGGCACCGGCCAGGCCGGCTCGGTGCTCGAGATCATCCAGGGCGCCTCGACCGTGCTCGGCACGGCGACGGTCAATAGCACCGGCAACTGGACCTTCACGACCGCGGCGCTCGCGGCCGGCACCTACACGTTCAAGGCGCGCGACACGGACGTGGGCGGCGGCACGGTGAACTCGGCGACCAAGACGATCACCATCGACAACACGGCGGCGACGGTGACGGTGGTGAAGGGCACGCCGAACACCACCGTCAACCCGGGCACCGCCATCAACGTCACGGTCACGTTCTCGGAAGCGGTCTACGTCGACACCACGAACGGCGTGCCGACGATCCAGCTCGAAACGGGCACGACCGACCGCAAGGCGTCCTACGTGTCCGGCTCGGGCACGACCATCCTGACCTTCGCCTACGACGTGAACGGCGGCGACACGAGCGCCTCGCTCGACTACGTCGCGACCACCTCGCTCGCCCTCAACAGCGGCACGATCACGAACGCCGCCGGCACCGCGGCCACGCTGACGCTGCCGGCCGTCGGCAGCGCGAGCTCGCTCGCCGGCCAGACCAACATCGTGCTCGGCGGCACGATCCCCGCGGTGCCCGTCGTGATGGGCGTCCAGGGCAGCGGCGGCACGATCGACCCCGACGACGCGACCAACGACCCCACGCCGATCATCCAGGGCGTCGCGACGGCCAACGCGACCGTCACCGTGCTGGTCGCCGGCGTCTCGCAAGGCACCGCCGTCGCCAGTGCCTCGGGCAACTGGACCTTCACGTTCGCGACCAGCTTGACCGACGGCATCAAATCGATCACCGCCAAGATCGGCGCGGGCACCGCCTCGGCCGCCAAGAGCATCACGATCGACACCCAGATCAGCGCGCCTACCGTCACCGGGCTCGTTTCGACCTCCAACACGGGCTCGACCGCCGATCAGATCACCGCCGACCAGTCCCCCGAAATCTCGGGAACCTTGCCCGCGAATGCTTCGAGCGGCGTCGTCACGGTCAAGGACGGCGCGACGACGCTCGGCACAGTCAAGGCCACCGGCACGACCTGGAAATTCACGCCGAGCACGTCGCTCGCTGCCGGCGACCACACGATCACGGCCACCGTCGAGGACGCCGCCGGCAACGTCAGCGTGGCATCGGCGGGCAAGGTCATCAACATCGACGCGGTGGCGCCCGCGACCCCCACGCTGACCGGCATCACCGCCGCCACCGACCTCGGCACCAGCACCACCGATCGCATCACGAGCGACCCCACGCCCACCTTCACGGGCACCGCTGCCGCCAGCACGAAGGTCGAGGTGTACGCGGGCATCACCTTGCTCGGCTCGACCACGTCGGCCGCGGACGGTTCGTGGACCTACACGCCGACCGCCGCGCTCGCGAACGGCGTCCACACGATCACGGCGCGCGCCGTCGACACGGCCGACAACACCAGCGCGGCCTCCACCAGCAAGACCATCACGATCAACGATCTCACCCTGGTCGCCTCGGTGCTCGGGCTGACCGGCGCGACCGACACCGGCAACTCCTCGACCGACGGCACCACCTCGAACACCAAGCCGACGATCGTCGGCACCGCGTCGGCCGGCGCCACGATCCAGGTGAAGGACGGCGCGACCGTGCTCGGCACCGCCACCGCCAACGGCGCGGGCGACTGGTCCTACACCCCGACCGCCGTGCTCGCCGCGGGCAGCCACAGCATCACGGCGGTCGCGAGCGACCTCGCCGGCAACACCGTCACCTCGGCGGCCAAGGCCATCAAGATCGAGAGCACCGCCCCCACCGTCACGGGCGTCAACTCCACGGCCTCCGGCGTGCAGACGGTCGGCGACACCGTGACCATCAGCGTGGTGTTCAGCGAGAAGGTCAACGTCGACGTGGCGACCGGCGTCCCGACCCTCACCCTCGAGACCGGCGCCACCGATCGCAAGGCCATCTATACAGGCGGCACCGGCACGACCACCCTCACGTTCAGCTACGCCGTGCAGACCGGCGACACGTCGACGGACCTCAACTACGTGGCGACGAGCTCGCTGGCGCTGAACGGCGCCACGATCGAGAGCGTCTCGGGCGTGAACGCCGTCCTGACCTTGCCTGCGCTCGCCGCCGCGACCTCGCTGGCCGGCAGCGAGGCGATCGTGATCGACACAGCGGCACCCGCCGTGCCGGTGATCACGGGCCTGGTCGCCACCTCCGACAGCGGCAGCTCGAGCACGGATCGCGTCACGAGCGACACCACGCCCGCGATCACCGGCACGGCCGATCCGGGCGTGATCGTCGAGGTCTACGACAGCGCCACGAAGCTCGGCCAGGTGACCGCGAACGCCACCACCGGCGCCTGGACCTACACGCCCGTCGCCGCCCTGACGGCCACCGTCCACACGATCACGGCCAAGGCAGTCGACACGGCCGGCAATAGCAGCGCGCCGTCCTCGCCGAAGATCGTCACGATCGACGCGACGGCGCCCGCGAAGCCGGTGGTGACCGGCCTGACCGCCGCGACCGACACCGGCACCTCCACCACCGACGCGATCACGAAGAACACCAAGCCGACGATCGTCGGCACCGCCGAGGCCGGCGCCGCGATCAAGATCCTCGACGGCGCGACCCAGATCGGCACCGCCACCGCCGACAGCTCGGGCGACTGGAGCTTCACGCCGACGACGGCGCTCACCGCCGCCGCCCACACGATCACCGCGACCGCGACCGACCTCGCAGGCTCCACCAGCCTGGCCTCGACCGCGAAGACCGTCACCGTAGACACCTCGACCCCGGCGTCGCCGACCGTCACCGGCCTGACCGCCGCGACCGACACCGGCACCTCCACCACCGACGGCCTGACGCGCAACGCCACGCCCACGATTGCGGGCACGTTGACGGCGGCCGCGGCCGGCACCAAGGTCGAGATCTACGACGGCGGCGTGCTGATCGGCACGACCACCACCAGCACCACGGCCTGGTCGTTCACCCCCGCCACGGCGCTCGCGACAGGCGCCCACACCATCACGGCCAAGGCCGGCGACACAGCCGGCAACACCAGCCTGGCGTCCGCGAGCAAGACCATCACGATCGACGCCGCGCTCGCAAGCCCGGTCATCACGGGCATCACGGCCGCGACCGACACCGGCGCGAGCACCTCGGACGGCATCACCAAGACGCTGCGCCCGGTCATCACCGGCACGGCTGAGGCCAGCGCCACCGTGACCGTGTATGACAGCTCCCCACCCACCCCCACTGTGCTCGGCACCGTCGCCGCGTCGGCCGCCGGGGCCTGGACCTTCACGCCGACCGCCGACCTCGCCCAGGGCTCGCACGACATCACCGCCACGGCGGCCGACGCCGCCGGCAACACGAGCGTCGCTTCGGTGATCAAGACGCTCGTGGTGGACACGGGCCTGCCCGCGGCCCCCGTGATCACCGGCCTGACCGCCACGTCCGATTTGGGGGCCTCCTCGATCGACGGCATCACCAGCGACGCGACCCCGACCGTCATCGGCACGGCCGAAGCGGGCGCCACGGTCCGGGTGCTCGCGGGCGGCACGTTGCTCGGCACCACGACCGCCGACCCGACCGGGGTCTGGACCTACACGCCCACGACCGCGCTGACCACGGGCACGAAGTCGATCACGGCCGAGGCCGTGGACCTCGCCGGCAACACGGGCCCCGCCTCGGCGGCCTTCACCGCCCAGATCGACACGTCGGCCCCGGCCACGCCGGCGGCCCCCGCGCTCGCGGCGGCGAGCGACACCGGCACCAGCGCGACCGACGGCGTGACGAGCGACGCCACGCCGACGCTGACCGGCACCACCGAGGCGGGCGCGACCGTGCGGGTCTTCGACGGCGGCGTGCAGATCGGCTCGGCGATCGCCGATCCGACCGGCGCCTGGAGCTTCACGCCGGCGGCGGATCTCACGCTGGGGGCTCACCCCCTCACCGTCACGGCGATGGACGTGGCCGGCAACACGACCGTGGCCTCGGCGGCCAAGACCGTCACGATCGACACCGGCGCGCCGAGCGCCCCCGTCATCAGCGGGCTGACCGCGGCGACCGACACGGGCGAGTCCGCGACCGACGAAGTCACCAAGACGCTGAAGCCCGCCATCACGGGCACCGCCGACGCCGGCACCACGATCCAGGTCTTTGACGGCGCCGTCTCGCTCGGCACCACCACCACGGGCGCCGGCGGCACCTGGACCTTCACGCCTGCAGCGAACCTGGCCGCGGGCAGCCATGCGATTTCGGCCGTGGCGCTCGACGGCGCCGGCAACGCCAGCCCCGGCTCCCCGGTGACCACCCTCGTGGTGGACGCCACGGCGCCCGCCACGCCCACCTTCGCGGGCCTCACTTCAGCCAGCGACACCGGCGCCGACCCGACCGACGGCAAGACCACGGCCGCCACGCCGACCTTCGTGGGCACCGCCGCGACCGGCGACATCGTGCAGGTCTTCGACAGCGCCACCCTGATCGGCCAGGCCACCACCGCCGCCGACGGCTTCTGGCGCGTCACGCCGGCCGCGGCCCTTAGCGAGGGCGCCCACACGATCACCGCGAAGGCGACCGACCTCGCGGGCAACCTCAGCACAGCGAGCGGCGCGCGCACCATCACCGTCGACACGATCGCCCCCGCCACCCCCACGATCACGGGCCTCGCCGCCGGGTCCGACGCCGGCGCCTCAGCCAGCGACGGCATCACGCGCATGTCGACGCCGACCCTCGCGGGCACCGCCGAGGCCGGCGCCACTGTGCAGATCCTCGACGGCGCGACCGTCCTCGGCCAGACCACCGCGTCCGGCGCCGGCGCCTGGACCTTCACGCCGACCACGGCGCTCGCCACGGGCCCGCACACCTTCACGGCGCGCACCGTCGACGCCGCCGGCAACACCAGCCCGGCCTCGGGCGCGCTGGCGGTCTCGCTGGACTTCGTGGCGCCCGCCGCGCCGGTCTTCAACGGCATCACCGCGGCCGGCGACTCCGGCGCGTCGAGCACCGACGGCATCACCAACGTCGCGACGCCCACCTTCTCGGGCACGGCCGAGGTCGGCGCGACGGTGCGCGTGATCGACGGCGGCGTCTTGCTCGGCACCGCGATCGCAGGCGTGGGCGGGGCCTGGACCTTCACGCCCGGCACCGCGCTCGCGGAAGGCTCGCATGCGATCGCCACTCAGGCCGTCGACGCGGCCGGCAACTTCGGCCCGCTCAGCGCGACCCGCACGATCGTGGTCGACGGCGGCGCGCCGAGCGCCCCGCGCATCGCCGGCCTCGCGGTCGGTTCGGACACGGGCGCCGCGGCGACCGACGGCATCACCAGCGACGCCATCCCGACCCTCGTGGGCGCCGCCGAGCCCGGTGCGACCCTCACGATCCTCGACGGCGCCGCCACCCTCGGCACGGCGACGGCCGACGCCACCGGCGCCTGGGCCTTCACGCCGGGCAGCGCCCTCGCCACGGGGGCCCACGCGATCACAGCCATCGCCACCGATCGCGCCGGCAACGTCAGCGGCGCATCCACCGCCTTCGCGCTCGAGATCGACGGCGCCGCGGCGGCCGTCCCGACCGTCACCGGCATCGTGGCCACGAGCGACACCGGCGCCTCGAGCGCCGACGGCGTGACCCGGGTGACGACGCCGACCCTCACGGGCACCGCCGAGCCCGGCACGATCGTGACGGTCTTCGACAGCGCCACGGCGATCGGTGAGGCCGCTGTCGACGCCGGCGGCAACTGGACGCTCGTGCCCGCGAGTCCGCTCGCGGCCGGCCCGCACACGATCACCGCGACGGCCACCGACCGCGCCGGCCAGGCCAGCGCAGCATCGGCGCCCACGACGATCGAAATCGACACGGCGACCCCGGCGACGCCGACGCTCGCCGGCCTCACCACGGCGAGCGACACCGGCGCGTCGAACGCCGACGGGCTGACCTCGCAAGGCATGCCCACCCTGACGGGCACCGCCGGCGCCGGCGACGTGGTGGCGGTCTACGACGGCACCACCCGCCTCGGCACCGCCACCGCGGACGGCGCCGGCGACTGGAGCTTCACGCCCGCCGCCCCGCTCACCGCTGACGCCCACACCATCACCGCCGCCGCCGAGGACCTGGCCGGCAACATGAGCGCGGGCTCGCTCGCCCGCGCCGTCACCGTCGACGCCACGGCCCCCGCCACGCCGACCGTCAGCGGCCTCACGGCCTCGACCGACTCGGGCGTGAGCAACGTGGACGGCGTCACCGGGGTCACCACCCCGCGCATCGTCGGCACCGCCGAGCCGGGCGCGTCCGTCGCCGTGTTCGACGGCGCGGCGCTGATCGGCACCGTCACGGCCGATGGCGCCGGCACCTGGGCGCTCGACATCGGCCTCGCCGAAGGCGCCCACCCGATCAGCGTCGTCGCGACGGACGCGGCGGGCAACGCCAGCGGCGCCTCGGCGGCCCGCACGATCACGATCGACACGACCACCGGCCCCGCGCCCGCGGTCGCCGGCCTCGAGGCCTCGACCGACACCGGCACGAGCGCGATCGACAACCTGACCGCCAACGCGCGGCCCACCCTCGTCGGCTCGGCCGACCCGCTCGCGACCGTGCAAGTCTTTGACGGCCCCACGCTGCTCGGCTCGACCACCGCCGACGCGGGCGGCGCCTGGCGTTTCACGCCGCCCACGCCGCTCTCGGTGGGCGCTCACCCGATCACCGCCACCTACACCGATCTGGTCGGCAACGTCAGCGCCGCGTCGCCGGCCGTCGTCGTGACGATCGATCCGGCAGCACCCGCGACGCCCGTGATCACGGGCCTCGCGGCAGGCCATGACACAGGCCCGTCTGGCACCGACGGCGTGACGTCGATCGCGACGCCGACCATCACGGGCACCGCCGACGCGTTCATGACGGTGCGCGTGCTCGACGGCACCACCTCGCTCGGCACCACGGTGGCGGACGGCACCGGCGCCTGGACCTTCACGCCCGCGGCGCCGCTCACGGCCGGGGTGCATGCGTTGACCGCGATCGCGCTCGACGACGCCGGCAACGTGGGCGCGAGCGCCGGCACCTTCTCGCTGGTGGTCGACGCCACGGCGCCCGCGACGCCGGTGGTGAGCGGCCTGGCGCCCGCATCGGATACCGGCCTGTCGCCTGTCGACGGCGTCACGAGCCAGGCGCGTCCGGCGATCGTCGGCTCGGCGGAGCCAGGCGCCGCCGTCGAGGTCTTTGATGGCGTCACCTCGCTCGGCACCGTCACGGCCGACGCCCTCGGCAAGTGGAGCTTCACGCCGGCCAGCGACCTGACCGCGGGCGGCCACGCGCTCACCGCACGCGCCACCGATACGGCCGGCAACCTGAGCGCCACGTCGCTCGCAGCCTCAATCTCGGTGGACGCCACGCCGCCGGCCACGCCGGCGATCGCGGGCCTCACCGCTGCGTCCGACACCGGCGTCAGCGCGGTCGACGGCCTCACGCGTCTCACCCGCCCGACCCTCGCGGGCACGGCCGAGCCTGGGGCGATCGTCGAGATCTTCGAAGGCGCCACGCTCGTCGACTCGACCACCGCGGACGCGGGCGGCGCCTGGGCCCTGGCGCTGAACCTCACGCCGGGCGCCCATGGGCTCACCGCGCGGGCGACCGACGCGGCCGGCCAGGCCAGCCCGAATTCCGCTGCCTTCACCGCGACGGTGGACGTCCTGGCCCCAGCGACGGCCACGATCGCCGGCCTCGCGGCCGATACCGGCGCGAGCGCCGTGGACGGCATCACGGCCGACGCCATGCCCACCTTCACGGGCGTCGCCGACGCGGATGCGCGCATCATCCTGATGGCAGGCGGCGCGGTGATCGGCACGACGACGGCCGACGCGGGCGGTGCCTGGAGCGTCACGCCGGTCGCGGCGCTCGCCGAAGGCGCGCACGCCGTGTTCGCCCAGGCCCTCGACGCCGCCGGCAACGCGGGCGACAGCACCGCCGGGCTCGCGATCGTGGTCGACACCATCGCGCCCGACGCACCGGTCGTCAGCGGGCTCGCCGCGGCCTCCGACAGCGGCCCCGACCCGGCCGACGGCATCACGAGCGTCCTGCGCCCGACCATCCGCGGCACGGCCGAGCCGGGCGCCGTCGTCGAGGTGTTCGACGGCGTGGCCTCGCTCGGCGCCGTCACCGCCGATGCCCAGGGCGTCTGGAGCCTCGTGCCGAGCAGCGACCTCGCCACCGGCGCCCATGCGCTCACCGCGATCGCCACCGACCTGGCCGGCGGCGTGAGCCCGGTCTCGGCCGTCGCCGGCATCGCGATCGCCGGCGCCCTCGCGGCCGCCCCGGTGGTCACGGGCCTAGCCGCGGCGAGCGACACGGGCGTGAGCGCCGCCGACGGCCTGACCGCGCTCGCCCGCCCGGCGATCACGGGCACCGCGACGCCGAACGCCGCGGTGCGCGTGTTCGTCGACGGCACGCTGGCAGGCACCGTCGCGGCGGACGGCGCGGGTGCCTGGACCTTCACGCCGCCCGCCGATCTCACCGAGGGTGCGCGGGTCGTCACCGCCCGCGTCGCCGACGCCGCGGGCGAGCTCGGCCCGCTGTCCACGGCCTTCGCCTTCACCGTGGACCGCACGGCGCCGACGGCGCCCGCGATCGACACGGTCCAGGACGACACGGGGCCGGACGCGGGCGACGGCATCACCGCCGACGCCACGCCCGAGGTCGGCGGCACCGGCGAGAACGGCTCGCTGGTCGAGCTGTTTGACGGCGCGACGTCGCTCGGCACCACGACCGTGGCCGGCGGCCGCTGGGCCATCACGCCGCCTGCGCTCGCGGACGGCAGCCATGCCCTGACGGTCGTCGCCACGGACCAGGCCGGCAACACGCGCCTGGGCGACGCGCCCTGGCAGCTCGTGGTCGACGGCGCGTCGCCCGAGACCCCGGTGGTCATCGGCCTCACCCCCGCGACCGACACCGGCGCGAGCGACGTCGACGGCATCACGGCGAATGCCACGCCGACCATCCGGGGCGTCGCGATGCCCGGCAGCCGCGTCGAGATCTTCGACAACTCCCCGCCCACCCCGACCGCGCTCGGCACCGCCACCGCCGACGGCACCGGCGCCTGGACGCTCACGCCTGGGACCGCGCTCGCGGCGGGTCCGCACGACCTCACAGCGGTGGCGACCTCGGCGGCGGGCGCGGTGAGCGCGGCCTCGGCCATCCGGACGATCACGATCGCCGCCGGCACCCCCGCAGCGCCCGTGATCGCAGGCCTCGCCGCGGAGACCGACTCCGGCGGCCTGGACGACGACGGCGTCACCGCGCTGGGGCTGCCCACCATCGTCGGCACGGCGGCCGCGAACGCCCGCGTGGAGATCCGTGAAGGCGCCGCGCTGATCGGCACGGCCACCGCCGACGCGAGCGGAGACTGGCGCTTCGCGCCCGCCTCGGCGCTCGCCGAAGGCCCGCACACGCTGACCGCCGTCGCGTTCGACGACGTCGGCGCGGCGAGCGGCACGTCGGCGCCGATCACGATCACGATCGATGGCACGGCGCCGCTGGCCCCCACATTGGTCGGGCTCTCGCCCGCGACCGACACCGGCGCGATCGACGACGACGGCGTGACCCGCCTCGCGCGGCCGACCCTGGTGGGCACGGCGGAGCCCGGCGCGGTGGTGGAGATCCGCCAGGGCGCGGCGTTGCTCGGCGAGACCACCGCGGACGCGAGCGGCGACTGGCAATTCGCGGTGCCCGCCGACCTCGCCGAGGGCGCCCACAGCTTCACGGCCCGCCAGACCGACCTCGCAGGCAACGCCGGCCCGGCCGCCCCCTTCCAGCCGATCACCGTCGACCTGACGGCGCCCGACGCGGCGACCGTCACGGGCATCACGCCCGCGACCGACGACGGCACGAGCGACGGCGACGGCGCGACGTCGGTGGCGCGGCCCACGATCGTCGGCACCGCCGAGGCCGGCGCGACGGTGGAGGTGTTTGACGGCGCCACCTCGCTCGGCACCGCCACCGCCGACAATGCAGGCCAATGGGAGCTCGACGTGTCGTCCGACCTCGCAGTCGGGACCCACGGGATCACAGTTGCGGCGACGGACCTCGCGGGCAACGCGGGCGGCGCCTCGTCGTCGTTCGCCCTCGTGATCGACCCGGCGGCCCCCGCGCCCTACCGGCTCGCCGTGGAGCCGGACGGCGCCGGCCTGTGGTTCGGCGACTTCGCCGAGATGGTCGTGCCGGCGGCCGCAGGCCCGCTGGGCGCCGAGCCGTTGTTCGTCCAGGATCTGCTCATGATGCAGGCGGACGCGGGCGCGGTGGTCTGGTCGGCCGACGCGTCGACGCAGGCGATGGCCTGGGTCGCCGACGCCAACACCCCGCTGGTGCTGCCGCCTGCGGTAGCGCCGATGCTGTCGCCCGAGCTGTACCGCGAGATGGTCTGAATTTCGCCTGCCCGCGGGCCCACGTCACTTACTTTCCCTCCCTACGCGGGCAAAATGGGGCTGGCTATGCCCCGTCCCACCCTTCTACGCCTGTCTGCCGCCGCGCTGCTCGTCCTGCTCCAGGCCGGGCCCGCCTCGGCGCTCACGCTCATGGAAGCCGTCGAGCGCGCGCTCGAGCGGTCGCCGGAGGTTGCCGGGCTGCGCTCGCAAATCGAGGTCCAGCGCGCGCGCCAGGAGCTTGCCGGGCGCGCCGGCGGCCCGCAGGCGGGGCTCGACGGCGGGGTGGGCGGCCAGTACAGCAACCTGCTCGGCCGTGGGCCGGCCACCCAGGTGCGTCGCGACGTGGGGGCGCGCGTGACGCAGCGGCTGTGGGACTGGCAGCGCACCGGGCACGCGGTCGAGGCGGCCGCGCGGCGCACCGAGGCCACCATGCTCGAGGTGAACGTCGCGCGCGAGCGGCTCGCCTTCCTCACCGCGGAGGCCTACCTCAACGTGGTGCGGCGCCAGCAGATGCTCAAGCTGACCCAGGAGAACATCACGTTCCACCGCTGGCTGGTGGACGTCGCGCGCGAGCGCGTGGCGCGCAACCAGCTCGCCAAGGCGCGCCTCACCGAGTTGCAGGCACGTCTCGCGCCGCTCACGCTCGAGAAGATCGAACATGAGGCCGAGCTGACCCGCCTCATGATCATGCTGCGCGAGCTCGCCGGCTCCACGACGAACCTGGCGCCGCCGCCCGAGCTGCCGCCGAAAGCCAAGCCGCGTGCCGACGTCGACAAGTTCCTGCCCGAGGTGCTGGGCACGCACCCGGCCGTGAAGCGCGCCGAGCTGCTCGTCGAGGCCGCGGCCCGCAGCCTCGACTCCGCGAAGGCCGCCTATTGGCCGGCGCTCGACGCCACCGCCTCGAGCCGCCTGCTCGAGGACGCCGAGGGCATCCGCGGCCTGCAGTGGGACAACCAGGCGCTGGTCCGCATGAACTGGAGCCTGCTCGGCGAGGGCGTGCCGGCCCAGGTGCGCGAGGCCGAGGCCGCGCGCCAGGCCGCCGAGGCGCAGGTGGATCAGGCCAAGCGCGAGATCACGATCGACGTGCGGCGATACGCCACGACGCTCACCGCGCTGCGCGAGCAGCAGCGCGTGCTCGAGGAATACCAGCAGGTCGCGAAGTTTTCGATGGATGCGGGCATGGAGTACGTGAAGCGCACCGCGCGCTTCGCGACCGACATGCTCGCGCTCGCGGAGCTGATCAACGTGCGATACCACGCCGAAGCCAACCTCACATCCAACCGGATCGACCGGCAGATCGCGGAGTTGCGTCTGCTGCAAGCCGCCGGTAGGCTGATGGAGAGCTTGGAGATCGCTTACCGCAAATGACCACTGGTCCGACGCCCCCGCGCAACTATCGCGACGTCGCCGCCTGTCTCGGCTGGCTCGCCGCGCAGGCGGGGCGTCCGTTGTCGCCGGAGCGCCTGCTCGCGTCGCTCACCGACGGGCGCGACGCCCGCGGCGGGCTGGACCTGGAGGGGCTCACGGCCGCGCTGCGACGTGCCGGCCTGACGCTCGAGCCGGTGGCGGCGCCGCGCGGCGAGCTGACCGAGGCGCACCTCCCGTCGATGGCCTTCGCCGACCCCGAGGGCTCACGCGTGGTGGGCTTCGCCGTCGGCGCCGGCGGGCGGGTCGAGGCCCGCGTCTTCCAGGCCGGCACGCCCGAAGGTGCGCCGGCGGACCCGGCGATCGCCCGCGCCGCCCTCACAGGCCGCCTGCTGCGCGTCGCGGCGCTGCCGGCGCCCCCTGCCGGCGACGACCTCGGTCGGGCCGAACGCACGGGCGGCCACTGGTTCTGGTCGGTCTTCTGGCGCGACGCCGGCACCTACTTCTACGTGGCGATCGCGGCGGTCGCGATCAACGTGATCGCCCTGGTGAGCTCGCTCTACGTGATGGCGGTCTACGACCGCGTGATCCCCAACAACTCGCTCGTGACCCTCTGGACGCTCACGGCCGGCGCCGCCCTGGTCTACGGGTTCGACCTGATCTTCCGCGTGCTGCGCGGCCTGCTGGTGGACGTGGCCTCGCGCCGGATGGACGTGCTCGTGAGCCGCGAGATGTTCGACCACCTGCTCGATATGCGGCTCGAGCACCGTAAGGGCTCGACAGGCACCACCGCGAACATGCTGCGCGAGTTCGGCACCGTGCACGACTTCTTCTCGTCGGCCACGCTGCTGGCGCTGGTCGACGTGCCCTTCGTGGCCCTGTTCCTCGCGATCATCTGGGTGATCGCGCCGGTCTGCTTCCTGCCGGCGGCGGTCGCCGTGCCGGTGGTGATCGTGATCGGCCTCGTGGTCCAGACGCGCCTCGCGAAGCTCGCCCAGGGCGCCTATGTCGACGGCCAGGAGCGTCTCGGCGCCCTGGTCGAGACGCTCGCGAGCCTCGAGGCGGTGCGCGGCCTCGGCGCCGAGCGCACGATGCGCCGCCGCTGGCGCGACCGCGTGGCCGCCGCCGCGATGAGCGGCTTCGGCGTGCGCTTCTGGCAGCAGTTCGGCGTGAACGCGGCGGTGTCGGTCCAGCAGTTCGCCACGCTGGCCGTGATGGTGGCCGGCGTGCTCGCGATCGCCGAAGGCAGGCTCAGCCAGGGCGCGCTGATCGCCGCCGTGATGCTCGCCGGCCGCGCGCTCGCGCCGCTCGCCCAGCTCGCCCAGATCCTCAGCCGGGCGAACCTCACCCGCGTCTCCATGCGGGCGCTGGACCGCTTCTTCGCCACGCCCACCGAGCGCCCGCTCGGCCGCGCCTTCCTCGACCGCCCGCGCGTGCGCGGCGCCTACGAGCTGCGCGACCTCAGCTTCGCCTACCCCGGGCTGCCGCCGGTCTTCATCATCCAGGCCCTGAACCTGACCATCCGCCCCGGCGAGAAGGTCGGCGTGCTGGGCCGCGTGGGCTCGGGCAAGAGCACGCTGCTGCGCCTGCTCATGGGACTCTACCAGCCAAGCTCGGGCACGCTGAGGCTCGACGGCGTCGACTTGCGCCAGATCGACCCGGCCCAGCTGCGCGCCCAGGTCGCCTACGTCGCGCAGCAGCCGGTGTTGTTCAGCGGCACCGTGCGGGAGAACCTCGCGATCGCCCGCCCCGAGGCCAGCGACGCCGAGATCCTGCGCGCCGCCTCGATCGCGGGCGCGGACCTCTTCATCCGCAAGCACCCGCTCGGCTACGACATGCTGCTCGGCGAGCGCGGCGAGGGGCTCTCGGCCGGCCAGCGCCAGGCGATCGCGATCGGGCAGGCGCTGGTGAAGGACGCCGACGTGATCCTGATGGACGAGCCGTCCAGCGCGATGGACGACCGCACCGAGGCCGAGTTCCGGCGGGGCCTGCAGCCGATGCTCACGGGCAAGACCTTCGTGGTGGTGACCCACAAGCCCTCGATGCTCGAGCTGGTCGACCGGCTCGTGATCGTGGACGGCGGGCGCGTCGTGCTGGATGGCCCGAAGGAGACGGTCCTCGCCGCCCTGCGCGCGGGTGGGGTGACGTAACCGGCCAAGCCCGGGTACAGTTCAGGTGATGGCCATCACCATGCTGTCCGCCCGCGGGCTCGAGGAAGCCGCGCTCCGACCGCCGTCCCTGGCGGCGCGGGGCGTCGTCGTGGCGTTGGCGGCCCTTTGTGCGTCGGCGCTCGGGTGGTCGGCGACCTCGCAGATCGACATCCGCGCGCGCGGCGTAGGCCAGATCGTCACGGCCAGCCAGACCCAGGTGGTCCAGAACCTGGAAGGCGGCATCATCACGGACATCAACGTGCGCGCGGGCGACACCGTGAAGCGCGGCCAGGTGCTCGTGAAGCTGAGCCCGAAGGCCGCCGAGGCGGAGCTCAAGGAGCTCGAGGTCACGGCGGTGGGGCTGCTCGCGACCGGCATCCGGCTCGAGGCCGAGGCGACGGGGGGTGCACTCGCGTTCCCGCGCGAGCTGCGGCTGCGCGCGCCGCTGGTCGTGGCCGGCGAGGAGGCGCTGCACAAGCAGCGCCTGGCCTCGCTGCGCGACCAGCTCGAGGTGATCGAGTCCGAGCTCGCCGAGAAGCGCGCCGCGCTCGCCGAGCTGCGCGCGCGCGTGCCCTCGATCCAGGAAACGCTGCGGTTGATCGCGCAGCAGGCGATCGAGATGGAGGCGCTCGTGGCGGGAGGCTCGGGCAGCCCGGCCGAGGTGATCGCGCTGCGCAAGGAGGCCGCGGCGCAGCACATCCAGCTCACGATCGCCCAGGAATCGATCCCGGGGGCCCTCGCGGCCGTGGCGGGCGCGGAGCGACGCCTGCGCGAGAAGCGCTCGACCTACCAGGCCGAGGCCCAGGAACTGCTCAGCCAGAACCGTTTGAAGTTCATGGCGCTGCAGGGCCAGCTCGAGCGGCGCCAGGATCAGGCCGCGCGCACGGCGGTCGTCGCGCCCGTGAATGGCGTCGTGAAGACGCTGCACGTCACCACGCCGGGCGAGGTGGTGCAGCCCGGCCGCACGATCGCGGAGATCGTGCCGGCCGGAGACACGCTGCTGGTCGAGGCCCGCATTTCGCCGTCGGACATCGGCTTCGTCACGCCCGGCCAGCCCGTCGACGTGCGACTCACCGCGTTCGACCACACGATTTACGGCAGCCTGAGCGGGAAAGTCCACCAGATCAGCCCCGACACGGTGCGCGACGAGCAAGACCCCAAGCAGATCTACTACCGCGTGCACATAACAACTGAAAAGAGCCATTTGACGGGGCCTTCGGGGAGGCTGCCGATCATTCCGGGTATGATAGCGGAGGTAGATATTCAGACCGGTCGTCGGACCGTGCTGGCGTATTTCCTCAAGCCCCTCACCCGCGCGCAGGCCACCGCCCTGCGCGAACGCTGATCGCTCCAGGACCCCGCCCATGAGCACGCCCGACCGTCCCGAGTTCCCGCCGACCGACGATTCGCTGCAAGGCGAGATCGCGTACCTGGCGCGTTTCCTGGGCGATCGCCCGGGCACGGCGCCAATCGTGCTGCGTCGCCTGGGCGAGCTCGGCGACGACGCGCGCATCGACCTCGCGCGCCTGCGCGTCGAGCGGGCCGTGAAGCTCCGGCGGTTGCCGCCCCGCTCGCGCCGCCGGCGAGCCGCGGCGCGCGTGGCCGCGGTGATGGCCTTCGTGGTCACCGGGCCGTCGCTGGTCATGGCCCCTGCCGTCGCCCAGGAGTTGGCCCCCGCGGCCGTGGTGCGCGAGGCCTCGCTGCCGGGCATCGTGCTGCGCGTGATCGATACGGGCACCGGCAAGCCGCTGGCGGGCGTGAAGGTCAAGACCGTCGCCGAAGAGGTCGTGGCGGTCACGGACGGCGGCGGCAAGGCGATGGTGCCGGCGCCGTACGCCAAGGAGACCGTGCTCAGCCTCGAGCGCGAGGGCTACCCGATCGTGCTCGTCGAGGGCGAGAAGCTGGCCGCGCGCAGCATGATCACCATGCGCAAGTTCGCCGACAACACGCCGATCGCCAGAGGCCCGCAGGCGCCGTCCCGCGGTGTTTCGTCCGCTTCGAGCCGCACCACCACCGGTGGCGCGAGCGCCGCGGACGACCCGGCCGAGCGCCTGATGGCGATCGCGCTGGAGCATACGCGCACCAGGCCGATTGCCGAGCCGCCGACGCTGGCGGCGGCGCCGCGCGCCGAGGTCGCTCCGCCCACGCCGGCGGTCGCCAAGGTCGCTCCGCCGACGCCCGCCGTCGCCAAGGTGGCACCACCCGCCAGCGCCGTCGCGAAGATCGCGCCGCCGGCGCCTTTGATCGCCAAGGTCGAAGCGCCCACGCCCGCGGCGGCCCCCAAGATCGCCTCGGCGCCGACCTCCTCGGCGCCCGCGGCGGCCCCGCTGCCGCCGATGGCGCGCGCCGCGCGGGCGCCCAAGCGGGTCGTGAAGATCGCGAAGGCCGACGCCAAGGCCGCGCGGTCCGTCGCCGTGGCCTGGGAAGCGCCGCGCGACCGTGCCGACAAGAACGTCGCGAAGGTGGCCTCCGCCGACGCCAAGGCCCCCCGCGCCATCCGCGTGGTCATGCGCGATGCCCTGCCCGGCGCGCCGGCCGAGGCCGAATCGCCGCTCGGCATCACGTCCGACCAGCTCGCCTGGATCCCGCCGGTGCCGACGGAGCAGGTCGCAGGCCCGATCCCGCCGGCCCCCGAGGCGCCCGTCGAGGCCGCCACCGAGACGGCCATGGCGCCGGCCACGCCGGTCGAGGCCGGCGCGCACATCGCGGAGCCCATGCCGAAGGGCGAGGGCCTGCCCTTCCTGATCGGCCGCTCGGCCGCCGAGGCGCCAGGCGCGGAGCCGGCCTTCCCGGTCGACCCCGAGGCGCTCGAGCCGCACGGGCGCTCGGTGCATCTCGCGCCGGCGCCAGTGCCCGCATCCGATCACCACGCGAGCGTTCCCAAGCCGGCGCCCGTCCACCACGCGAGCGTCCCCAAGGTTGCGCCCGTCCACCACGTCGCCGCCTCGGACGCAGCGCCCGAGCACCACGAAGCGGCGCCACAGCCGGTGGCCCTCCACCTGCCCGTGGCGCCCAAGCCGGCGCCCGTCCAACGCGTCGCGATGGCGCCGAAGCCCGCGCCCGCGCATGTCGCGGCGCCCCCGGTCCACCCGGGTTACCACGCGCCGGCCCCCACCGCGGACCTCCACGGCGCCGCGCCGGTCAAGCACGTCGCGCCGCCCCGGGCTTCGTCGACGGATCTCGCGTTCCTGCCGGTCGCGCCCAGGCCGCCCGCCCATCTGGAGCACGCACCTCAGACGCCCGTCGAGGCCCCCCAGCTGTTGCCGCCCGCGGAAGGCGCGCGTCGCTTCGCGACGATCAACCTGCCGGTCCGGCCGCGCTTCGCGGGCAAGCCCGCGCCGCACCAGGTCGCCAATGCCCCCGCGCCCGCCGAGGCGAGCCCGCTGGCCCGCGTCCGTGAGCACCTGACGGCCAGCCGCGCCCACATGCGCTACGAGGTGAAGGCCGGCGACATGCTTTCGACGATCGCCCAGCGCGAGCTCGGCAGCGCGTCGCTCTGGCCCGTGCTGTACCTCGCCAACCGCGACCAGCTCACCAATCCGCGCTGGCTGCAGATCGGCGTCGCGCTCAAGATCCCGCGCACCTCGACGGGCCTCGCGGCAGCCGGCGCCAAGACCTACGTGGTCCAGGCCGGCGACTGCCTCTCGACGATCGCCCGCGAGCACCTCGGCGACATGCGCAAGTGGCCGCAGGTCTTCGCCGCGAACCGGCACCTGATCAAGAACCCCTGGCTGATCTTCCCGGGCCAGCGCCTGGTCCTGCCGGTCTACGTCGCCTCCGGCGTATCGGAGTCGTGGGCGGACCTCCAGGCCTCCGCCGCACCGCCGGCGGACGGCCCGCAGTTCGCGGGCGGCGGCTCGCCGCGCCACACGGCGGATTAGTTCCCGATCGCACGGAAAGCGCCCGTCCGTAGGACCGCCAGCGCGAGGTCGTCCAGTAGCCGGGCGGTCGGCTGAGGCGCCATGTCGGCGCCGTCGATCCGCTCGCACATCCCGCGGCTCTGCGTCTCGATCGTGAAGCGCGGCCTGGCGAGCGCCTGGCGGCTGTCGACGCCGAGGCCGATCACCACGTCGGGTGAGCCCGCAGCCGCGAGGGCGGCCGCGAGCTGCGCCAGCACCGGCGCCATCGCCCCGTGCATCGCGCCGTCCTCGGCCGCGAGGCCGAGCACCACCGCGTGGGCCCGGCCACCGCTGGCTGCCGCGACCCGCACCGGATCCGCCACCCAGGCGGCGGTGGGGTTGTCCGTCACGCCGGGAAACGGCCCGAAGCCGGTGATCAGCGCGCGCTGCCAGGGGCGGTTGCTGGCGAGGGCCCTGAGCACGCCCGCGACCACCTCGCCGATCAGGTCGAGCAAGGCCGGCCGGGGCAAGGCGGCGTCGGGCGGCACGTGGATGAAGCCCGCGCGTGCGTCGGCGCGCCCGGCCAGCGCGAGCGCCAACCCGCCGCAGAAGTACGTGCCCGGGTCCACGCCCAGCGCGACGTCGGCGACCGCGTCCGGCCAGGCGCGGTGGACGACCTGTCCCCGCAGCGGGTCGTGGGCCGCCACGTGGGCATCCGCGGCCCGCACGCCGGCGTCGCACGCCGCGAGGGGCGCGTCGAAGGCGTAGGCCGCGCGGTAGGCGGCCAGGCGGGCCGCGACGTCGCGCTCCAAGTTCACCACTCGAAGCGGTAGCCCACGCCGCGCACGGTCAGCAGGTGGCGCGGCTCCTTCGGGTTGGCCTCGACCTTCGAGCGCAGCCGGGCGACGTGCAGATCGATCGCGCGGTCGAAGCTGTCGGCCTCGCCGGCTTCGTCGATCAGCTGCCAGAGCTCGCCGCGCTCGAAGGCCCGGCCGGGCCGCGCGGTCATGACCTCGAGCAGGCGGTACTCCATGACGGTGAGCGGCACGATGCGACCACCGAGGCGCAGGACCCGCTGGTCGCGGTCGAGGCCGTCGCCGGGCGGGGCCGTCGGGGCGGTCCAGGCGGCGCGGCGCAGCGCCGACTCGATACGCGCCACGAGCGCCAGGTAGTTGAAGGGCTTGGTCACGTAGTCGTCGGCCCCGAGGTTCAGCGCCCGGATGCAGTCCTGGTCCTCGGTGCGGGCCGTCAACATGATGATCGGCCGCCGCTCGCCGCGATCGCGCAGCCGCCGCAGCACGGCGAAGCCGTCTTCCTCGGGCAGCCCGATATCGAGCAGGATCAGCGCGACGGCGCTGTCGAGCCGTCTGGCCGCCTCCGACGGCGTGGAGGCCCATACGGTCTCGAAGCCATGCTGCGTGAGCAGGCTGGTCAGCAGCGAGGCCATCGTCTGGTCGTCATCGATGAGGAGGAGCTTGCGCATGGTCGATGGCTATCGTATCAAGTTCGTATCAATTTGTCTCCCTGCCGCCGAACAGCCCAGTATCAGGCGTTCCCGCGCAGCATAACCTTGATTTAACCTTGAGGACGCTTGCCCGAAGGGTGGGTGCGGTAGCCTGAAGCTCGAACCCAACGGCCAGGCTCGTACACGACCCGCAGGAGGAACTCGATGCCCCCCCGTCCCGCTTACCGTTCGCTGGCGCTCGCCGCGCTGGTCGCCATGACCACGTCGGCCTGCGCCTTGAACGGCCTGTCGCTCGCTGCTCCAGGCCTGGACAAGACCTCGCCCCAGGGCTCCGCCGCACCGGGCGGCAAGCCTGGCGGCCAAACGCCCGCAGGCCAGCAGGCCGGCCAGGCGGGTAACCAGCAGCCCGTCGGCGGGACGCTCGTGTTTCCCAACAACGTGAAGCCGGCAAGCTCAGCGGCGCCGGGCGCCCAACCCGGCCTGGCCTGGCCCGGGCCCACCGCGCCCGGCCACAGCCACATGCCCGTGGTGGTCGCCCCGACCACGCCCGGCGCGAGCACCCCCGCCCAGCCGGTGGCGCCGACGATCGCGGCGGACGTGCCGGAAATCTACAAGCGCATCTACGGCGTCAACGCGATCGCCGTCGAGAACGGCTTCGTCGTGATCACCACGAGCGGCCTGCCCGATCATGGCTCGCCGTACTTCGACGGGACGACCTGGAGCGATAAGACCGAGGCCTTCAACGGCGACGAGCAATTCAACAAGTCGCCTGGCAGCATCTATGCCGTGGGCGTCACCTACCGCATCCCGCTGACCCCGGCCGTGGACGCGGCCCACGCCACCACCCCGATGGGTCCGATGGGCATCGCGCTCAATGGCATTCCGTTTTACAACCAATATGCCGGCGGGGGCGACCTGATTTCCCACGAGATCGTCTCGTTCGACCAGTACCGCGGGCACCCGGACCCCTCGGGCGAGTACCATTACCACGTCGAGCCCGAATACCTGACCGCCAAGTACGGCCGCGAGGCCCTGTTGGGCTTCCTGCTCGACGGCTTCCCCGTGTACGGCCCGCTGGAGGCCGGCAAGGAGCTCAAGAGCGCCGACCTCGACGCGTACCACGGCCACAGCCACGCCACCGCGGACTTCCCGGACGGCACCTATCACTACCACGTCACCGCCGACGCCCCGTACATCAACGGCACGGGCTTCTATGGCAAGGCCGGCACGGTCGTGGTCGACCGCAGCGCCGGCGCCCAGAGCGGTGGCCAACTACCGGGCGGCGGCACCATGTCTCCGCCCCCCGGCGGCGGCTCGCCCCCGCCTGGCGGCATGTCGCCGCCGCCCAGCGGCGCACCGCTGCCCGGCGGCTTGATGCCGCCGCCACCCAGCGGTTGCCCCACGCCCCCGCCGCCCGGCCAGACGCCGGCGCCGCCGCCGCCCGGCAGCTCCCCGCCGCCGAGCTACTGCCCCAAGCCGCCGGGAGCGCCCACGGGCCCCATGTAGAGCTTTCCGCCCCCCTCGCATACCCATCCCCGACCATCCCGCGCCCCCGTCCTCCCTACCCGGACGGGGGCGTGGGCATGGGTGGATCGCGGGCGGACCAGGAGGGTACAAGGGAATGCCGGCCAGGCTGCCGGCGGCGAGAGAAAGTGACCATGCGAGTCGAGACGGGCGAGCGGTTCGAGATCCTGGAAAAGCTGGGCGAGGGCGGCCTCGGCGTCGTCTATCGCGCCCGCGACGCCGCCGCCGGCCGCGAGGTCGCGCTCAAGGTGCTCCATGAGCGGGCCCGCGGCGAGGACGCGCACCTGCGCTTCAAGCAGGAATTCCGCGCCATGTCGCGCCTGCACCACCCGAACCTCTGCACCGTGCACGACTTCGGCATCGCGGAGGACGGCGCGCCGTACATCAGCATGGAGCTCGTGCCCGGCCAGGATCTCACGGCTTCGGGCCCGGTGGCGCCGGCGCGGCTGCTCGAGCTGCTGCCGCCGCTCGCGCGCGCGCTCGGCTACCTGCACCGCCAGGGCCTGGTCCATGGCGACCTCAAGCCCGAGAACGTCCGCGTGACCCCCGAGGGCGACGTGAAGCTGATGGACCTCGGCTTCCTGATGGCGGCCGGCCAGGCGACCAGCACGCCGCGCGGCACGCTCGCGTACATGTCGCCCGAGGTGGTGCGCGGCGATCGGGTCGATCAGCGCGCGGACATCTACGCGCTCGGCGCGATGTGCTACCACCTGCTCGCAGGCTCGCCGCCGTTCGCGGGGGACACGCCGCTCGACGTGCTGCGTGCCCACCTGACGCGCAGGCCCCGGCCGCTGCGCGAGATCGACGACGGTGTGCCGCCGGTGCTCGAGCAGGCGATCGCCAAGATGATGGCCCGCGAGCCCGTGGCGCGGCCACAGTCGCTCGCGGAAGCGCTCGCGAGCCTCGGCCTCGCGATCGAGGACGACGCGGGCTCCCTGCCGCTCGCCGGCGCCTTCGTCGGCCGCCATACGAACCTGTCCGCCTTCCAGGACGCGCTGCGCGGGCTGCGCCGCGAGGCCCGCGGCCGCGAAATCTGGCTGACCGGCGCCAACGGCATCGGCAAGACGCGCCTGCTCGAGGAGCTGCGCGTGCTCGCCCAGCTCGAGGAGGTGCCCTTCCTGCTCGGCGGCTGCGGCGACCGCGGCGCGCCTTACGGCCCCTTCGTGCGGATCCTGCGCCAGATCCTGCCCACCTCGCGCGAGGCGCTCGCCGCCGCGAGCCCCGAGCAGCGCGCGGCCCTCGGCCTGCTGCTGCCCGAAATCGCCGGCGCCGGCGAAGGCGCGGCCCAGCCGCTCGAGCCGCAGGAGGAGCGCATCGTGATCCAGTCGGCGATCGCCCACCTGCTGCGCGCGGCCGGCTCGCGCGTGGGCGCCGTGATCGCGCTCGACGACTGGCATCGCGCCGATGCGGCCAGCGTCGAGACGCTCGGCTACCTCCGCCGCAACGCCCAGAACGTGCCCTTCGTGATCGTCGGCCTCGGCCGCGACGCCGGCTACCTGCCGCCCACCGCCCAGGCGCTGCCCCCGCTCGAGGCGGCCGAGGTCGGCGCCCTGGCCGCGTCGATGTTGGGCGCGGGCCGCGTGCCGGAAGCCTTCGCGGCCGCGCTCTTCCGCTGGACCGGCGGCCACCCGGGCCATGTCCAGCGCGTGGTCGAGCACCTGCTGCGCACGGAAGCCATGCGCCGCGAGGGCGATCGCTGGATCTGGCCCGCTGACTTCGCCAACACCGATCTCGGTGCCGACTTCCGCGAAATGGTGCTGGCTCCCCTCGCCACCCTCACGGGCCCGGCCGGCCAGCTCGCCGAGCTGACCGCCGTCCTCGGGTCCGGCGCGGACCTGCCGTCGCTCGCGGGGCTCTCGGGCCTGGACGAGGAATCGATGTTCGCCGCGCTCGACGAGCTGCGCGCCCGCCAGATCCTGGTGACGGCGCCGGCCGGCGGGCACCTCGAGTTCGCCTCGGGCGGCCTCGAAGACGCCGTGTACGGGCGCATCGCCGAGGGCCGGCGGATCTGGCTGCATGCGGCCGCCGCCGCACGCCTCGAGACCTCGCTCACCGACGATCCACCGGCCGACGTCGCCGCTCGCACGGCGTTGGCCCGCCACTACCTGCGCAGCCGCCAGAGCGCGAAGGCGTTGCCCGCCGCGCGGCTCGCCGCGGACCTGAACCTCGCCGTCTTCGCGATCGACGCGGCGCGCGCGCTCCTGCGCGATGCGCTGGCGCTGGTCGCGGATATGGCCGACCAACACGAGGCCGCGCGCCTCCAGCTCATGATCCGGCTGGCCCAGCTCGAGCGCTGGCGGGGCGACTTCGAGGCGATGGAGGCCTGCCTGGACGAGGCGTTGCCGGTCGCCGAACGCGTCGGCGACCCCGGTCCGCTCGCGAGCTTGCTGGTGCTGCAGAGCGCGGCCTTCAACCAGCGCATGACGCCCGCCTCGCTGGCGCGCTCGATCGAGGTATTGGAGCGCGCGGCCGGCCTCGATTACGGCGGCGACGCGTTCGTCCAGGCGCGCGGCCGCTTCTTCCTCGGCCAGGCCCACTTCTTCCTCGGGCAGACGACCACCGCGCGCGCGGCTTTCGAAGCCGCGGCCACGCATGCGGAGGCGTCCGGGCTGCCGTTCTGGCGCGCGAAGAACCTCGCGTTCCTGGGGTACCTGGAAGCCACCGGCGACAAACAATCCCGCGAGGCCGGCCTCGCCCGCATGGCCGAGGCGACGCTGATCCAGGCGAGCCTCGGCGACCGCGCCGGCCAGGGCTTCACCGCCGCGTTGGCCAGCGACGCGCAGCTCACGCTGCTGCGCCTGCCCGACGCCGAGGCCGCGACCACGGCGCAAATCGCGGTCAGCGAAGAGCTCGGCGTCCGCGAGGATCACATCACGGGCCTCGCGAACCTCGCGACGGTTCATGCGCTGGCGGGCCGCTATCGCAAGGCGATCGAGGTCTGCGAGCGCGCGCTCGTGCTCGCGACCCAGTACGGACACCCGGTCGGCCTGCTCGCACGGGCGGTCTCCGGCTACGCCCTCGCGGGCGCCGGCGACCTCCGGCGGGCCGAGGCCGCCCTCACGGCGGCCGAAGCCGCCGGCCGCGGCGAAGGCGGCTACATGTTCTCGCATGCCGTGCCGTTCCTGCTCGAGGGCTGGCTGCGGCTCGGGCGGCCCGACGAGGCCCGCCGCGTGGCCGACGAGGCGCGTTACCTCTTCCGCGCCCACCCGAACCAGGGGCTCCAGGCCCAGACGATCGCCCTGCTCGCCGAGGCCCGCCTCGATCTCGGCGACCGGGCCGGCGCGACCGCGGCGAGCGAGGAGGCCTGGCGCGAGGCCCGTGAGTGCGATCTCGCGCTGCCCAAGCTGCTGGCCCTGCGCGCGCGCGCGCGCGTGGCGCTGGCTTCCGGCCGCAACGACGAAGCCCGCCAGGCCGCCGAACAGGTCCAGGCGCTCGCCGAGCGCGCGGGCGCGTGCGCTCTCGCGGCCGAGGCCAGCGGCCTGTGCGGCGAGGCCGCGCTGACCGGCGCGGGCTCGGACGCCTCCAGCCGGTTCCGCGCCATGCAGGCCTATGCCGACCGCGAGGGCGTGCCCTTCCTGCGTGCGCTGGCGCTCCATGGCCAGGCCAACGCGGATACGGACGCGGAGCGCAACGAGGCCATGCTGCTCGAGGCCCAGCAGATCATCCGCTCGCTGGCCGAGGGCCTCGAGCCGTTGGCTCGCCAGGCCTTCCTCGGCTCGCCGACCTGTGCCCGCGTGCTCGCCGATCGCCTGATGCCGGTCGAGCCGCTCTCGATCGAGGGTGGCCAGCTGGTCTTCGACCGCATCAAGTCCGTCTCGCAGGACCTGTTGGGCTTCGCCAACCAGTACGGCGCGCTCTTCCGGGAGTGGGTCGCGAGCAACCGGCAGCTCGAAATGCTCAATGCGCTCGCGCGCCGCATCAACCAGTCGCTCGAGCTCGACGACGTGTTGCCCCAGGTGGTCGCGCTGACCCTCGAGCTCACCAAGGCCGAGCGCGCGCTCGTGCTGCTCGCCGAGAACGGCGACCCGGCCCGGCTCAAGAGCCGCGCGGGCCTCGACGATCAGGGCCGGGAGCTCGTCGACGCGCGCGTCTCCACGTCCATCTGCCGGAACGTGCTCACGAGCGGCCACCCCGTGGCGGTGCTCGACGCGACGCTCAGCGAGGAGCTGCAGAACCAGGCTTCGGTGGCCGAGCTCGATCTGCGCACGCTGATGTGCGTGCCGCTCACCGCGCGCGGCCAGACGCTCGGCGTGCTGTACGTCGACTCCCGCGCGGTCGTCGCAACCTTCACGCGCAAGGACCTCGAGCTGCTCACGGCGATCGCGAGCCATGCCAGCGTGGCGATCGGCAACGCCATGATTTTCGCCGAGAGCCAGCAGCGGAGCGAGGAGCTCTCGAAGGCGCTCGATATGTACCGCGAGGCGATGCGCCAGGCCAACACGGACCAGCTCACGGGCCTCAACAACCGCCGCTGCTTCGAGGAGATGTCGGCACGCGAGCTCGATGCGACGCGCCGGTACCAGCGCCACCTTTCGGTCGTGCTGGTCGACGTCGACCACTTCAAGTCCTTCAACGATACTTACGGCCACGGCGTCGGCGACGAGGTGCTGCGGGCCGTGGCCGGCGTGCTCGCCCGCGCCGCGCGCGTCTGCGACGTGCCGGCCCGGCTCGGCGGCGAGGAGTTCGTCGTGCTCTGCCCCGAGACCACCCCCGAGGGCGCCACGGTGCTCGCCGAGCGCATCCGGAAGAACGTAGCGGCGCTCGAGCTGACCGACGCCCAGGGCCAACCGGTCCGCCAACTCACGGTCTCGCTGGGCATCGCGGCCTTCGCGCCCGACGACCCGGGCATCCAGGGCGCCCTCGAGCGCGCGGACCAGGCCCTCTATTTCTGCAAGCGGAGCGGCCGCAACCAGCACCGCATCTGGTCGGCGGACCTGGCCGCACTGGCCGAGCCGGCCGCGGCCGCACCTGGCGGCGACGAGGGCCTGCTCGAGGTCGTGGTCCCGGCCGCCACGCCGGAGCCGGCCCCGAAATCCAGGCGAAAAGTCGCCAAAAAGGGCGAAAAGAGCGGAAGCTAATCGGCGAGCGACATTGAGATGAGACGGCCGGCCGGAGAAACCGGGTACAATGCTTGTCTGACCGCCCAGACATTCTGCCAACGGCCCGCGATGCTCCGCCCATCCCTCGTCACCCTCTGCTGCGCCACCTCTCTGGCGCTTCTCGCCTGCAACCCACTGCCGGGTGCGAGCCCTACGCCGTCGAGCTCGCCGGTGGCCACCCAGACCCAGGGCGGCCCCGCGAAGCCGTCCGGCATCGTCACAGGCGTGGCGAAAGCGCCCAGGAACCTGATCGGCCGCGTGTTGCCGACCGGCGGCAGCAACATTGTCGGCAACAACGGCGCGAAGGTCCTGCCGACGGGCGGCGCCAACGTGCTCCCCACCGGTGGCGCCAACCTGGCCGGGTCCACGGGCGACGGCCTGCGCCGGTTGCTGGCCGTCGATGAGCAGCCGCTCGGCAAGGCCCAGGTGTTCCTCGCCGACGCGGCCGGCCAGCCGTACCCCAGCCTCGCGCCGGTCGAGACCGACGCGGAAGGGCGCTTCAGCTTCCCGGCGGTGCCGGCCGGCTACACCTTCATGGTGGTGGTGGCGGCGCGTGACACCAAACGCGACAAGGACGTGACGCTCCAGACGCTCGTCAAATCGTCGGAGCTCGGCGCGTCGACCGCCATCGACAGCGCCTCCTCGCTCGTCACCCTGGCCGTCACCGAGGGCCAGGGCGGCGCGCTCGGCGACCTCAACGTGGCGTCATTCCGGACGGCCACCGAGGCCGCGGCCAGGCACCTGACGGATGCGGGCCTGCCGGACTTCTCGGACCGTACAGCGATCTTGAGCAAAGTCGCCGAGCTCGAAAAATCGATCACCGAGCTCAAGTTGGCCCTGGCTGCGATCCGACAAGACTTGAAAGATATCAAGGCCTCGCTTGAAGAAATCAAGACCGCGGTCGCGAACCAGCCGCAGCGTCCTGGCCCCATGGGCCCCGGCTTCACCAACGGCACAGGTGCCAGGGCCGGCGACTGCGGCGGCGGTGGCACTTTCTCCTTCACGCTCAAGAAGTCCTACGATCGTTACCCGCTTCGGGTGGACTTCGTCTCGCCCTACGGACACCACAAGGGGCAGCTCGTTTTCAACGCGCCCGGCGTCGAGCCGTCGATGTTCCTCCCCTACGGTTGCCCGCACGCCGTGACCCTGCGCGACGCCGACGGCAAGATCCTCGCCACCGAGCCGTCCTTCGCCGTCCCGATCGATTCCTCGCCCCGGGTCGAGCTGCCCTTCTGACCCCGCCGGCCGCCCAGCCGATAGGAGCGCCCCATGAAACGACTCGCCGCCACGGTCCTGCTGGCCGCGCTCGCGTTCCCGGCCTGCCAGCAGCCCGCCCAGCCTCCCGCCAAGAGCAGCAACAGCGGTGCGAGCCCGGCGGCCTCGCCCAAAGCATCGAGCGCCCCGGCCAAGTTGAAGTCGGCCGCGATCATCACCGGCGTGGTGCGGGCGCCCAGGGGCATCATCGGCGGCGTGCTCCCCACCGGGGGCAGCAACGTGATCCCGACCGGCGGCAGCAACGTGCTCCCGACCGGCGGTAGCAACGTGCTCCCGACCGGCGGATCCAACCTCCGGACGTCGCCCGGCGACGGCCTGCGGCGCCTGTTGGCCGTCGCCGAGGCGCCGCTCGCGAACGCCAGCGTGTATGTGGCCGACGCGGCGGGCAACGCCTACCCACGCATCGAGGCGGTCACCACCGACGCGGAGGGACGCTTCACGCTGCCCGACGTGCCGGCCGGCTTCACCGTCACGGTCGTGGTGCGCGGCCACGACGAGGGCCGCGACAAGGACGTGACGCTGCAGACCATCGTGAAGACCTCCGAGCTCGGCGCGACGACCAAGATCGACACGGCCACCTCGCTCGTGACGCTCGCGGTGCTCCAGGGCAGCTCCGAGATCGGCGACATCAACGCGGCCTCGTTCCGCACCGCCACGGAGGCCACGGCCCGCAGCCTGACGGACGCCGACGTGCCGGACCTCTCGGACCGCAGCGCGATCCTCGCGAAGGTCGAGGCGCTCGCGGAGACGGTCGCCGAGCTCAAGCAGGCGCTCGACGAGATCCGGGAAGACATCCAGGATATCAAGGCCTCGCTCGAGGACATCACCCAGAAGCTCGGCGCGCCGCAGCAGACGGGCGGCTGGCAGCCCCCGCCGCCTCCGCCGGCCAGGCCGGGGCAGCCGCAGCCGGGCGGCTTCCCGCCCCCACAGGGCCCGGGCGGCCTGCCCCCGGGCGGCGGCTGTCCGCACCCGCGGGTCACGCACGATCTGACGTTGAAGGGCACCTACACCGGCTATCCGCTGACCTTGCAACTGCTCGCGCGCAGCGGCGACGTGATCGCGGTCGCGACTTTCGCGGCTGCGGGGGCGCCTGCGACCCTCGACGTGCCGGACGTCTGTCCGCATCATCTCCGGTTGCTGGACGGCACGGGCAAGCAGCTCGCGTGGCACCCGGATTTCGTGTTCCAGCAAGGCACGCCGCGCGCCGTCCAGCTGCCTATCTGAAACCACCGCGGGGCGGGGTGGCGTTTATCCGGGCGTTAAGAAATCGCCGCGGCGACAAGCCGCGGCGGGCCGGCCGGGATAACCTCCCATCCCAGACCGGAGCCGCCCTTGTCCACGACCGTCCCCCGCACCCCCGCCGCGCTGCCGCAACGCCGCCTCGTAACGGCGCCCGCCGCGCGCGCGGCCGCGCCGAAGCCCGCGCCGAAGCCCGTCGCCCCCGCCGCGGCGAAGCCCGTGGCCTCACGGGACGTGGTCGTGCCCGGCGAAGGCGTCAGGACGGCGCTGTGCTTCACCGCGATGGTCCTGAATCCGCTCATCCAGGCCTCCCAGACGGTGGGGATGCTGGCCCGCGCGACTTTCGCCAACCCGCTGCTGGCGAGCGGCGCGGCGCTCGTCGTGCGGGGCGCGGGCGCCCTCGCCGCCACCCCGATCGTGAACAACCCGGTCACGCGCGGCGCGATGCGCGCGGCCGGCATCGCGTTGCCGTTCGTCAACGCGGGCATCCTGGCCTTCGATGCGTACGCCGCCTGGCAGACCGTCACCAACCCGGCTGCCTCACGCTACCGCAAGGGGCTCACGCTCGCGCGCCTCGGCACGAACGCGATCGCGACCGGTCTGTCCTTCATCCCGGGCAACGGCGCGGTGCTCGCGATGGCCCCCGCGTGGGCTTCGATCGGCCTCGACCTGTGGATCAAGCGGCTCAATGCCAAAGAAGGCGGCTGACGGGCCCGCCCGCGTCGGTTACAATGCTGGGCGTCACCCTCCCCATCTGCCAGGGATCGCCATGAAAGCCGCCATCTACATCACCAAGAAGCAGCAGGACGGTCTCCAGGACCAGGTCGCCCAGGCCTTCGCGCTCATCGATCAGCGCGGCTGGGAAATGGCCCGCATGATCCACCAGGACGACATGGTGGACGAAGGCAAGCTCGACGAATTCTTGCTCGCGGTGAAGGGCGGCGAGTTCCAGGCCATCGCCGTCCCCTCGCTCGACGTGTTCCCGGTCCCCGTGCAGGACGCGCTCACCGCGATCGGCGTGGAGCTCGCGGTCTACGATCCCGAGGCCGTCGAGCGCGCGCGCAAGGCGAATGAAGTGCTGGCGCGCCAGAAGCCCCGTGGCGAGTCCGCCCAGCAGCGCGAGGCGAAGAAGCCGGACTTCGAGAAGCTCGCCAACGAGCCCTGGAAGGAAAAGCTGCTCAACGCCTTCCTCAAGAAGGAGAGCTAGGGCGGCGGCAGCCCCAGGGCGCGGATCGCCCAGGGCAGCGCGGTCGCGAGCTGGACGCGCTGGATGTGGCGCACGCGAGGCGCGGACGGGATGTCGGGCAGCCCCGCGCGGGCCGCGAAGAAGCCCGCGACCCAGGCGGCGAGCTCCGGCGCGTCGGGCAGCACCGCTTCGGGCGGCGGCCCGCCTTCGGCCGCGAGGCTCGGCAGCCAGAAGGCCACGTCGACGTCGCGGTTGCCCCGGCACGCGAGATTCCAGTCGAAGAGCACGGCGCCCCGCTCGGTGATGCAGAGGTTGTCGCTGCGCACGTCGAGGTGCACCAGGTCGTCACCCGCGAAGGGCACAGCATCTTCGGCCGCGACCAGGCGCGGCAAGGCCGCCTGGAGCCACTCGGCGGACACGTGTCCGAGCGCGAGGAAGGGCCGCGGGGCGGCCGCCACGTCACCCCAGCCGGTGGCGAAGGCGGCCACGTGCTCGCTCAGCGGCGCCAGCGCCACGGCGGGACGCGCTGCCGCGAGCGCGGACAGCGCGGTGCGCACGGCCGTGACGTCGTCCGCGTCCCACGGCGGCGTCCAGCGCGCGCCGCTCAGGTCTTCCAGCGCGAGGATCGGCGGCTCGGCGTCGTCGAAGCCGAGAAACGCGGGCAGGTGGGGCGAGCTCAGCGCC
The DNA here is from genome assembly GCA_036675505.1 of Candidatus Sericytochromatia bacterium. Classification (GTDB taxonomy): domain Bacteria; phylum Cyanobacteriota; class Sericytochromatia; order S15B-MN24; family JAQBPE01; genus JAKFEW01. The sequence goes on along the minus strand of JAKFEW010000061.1, from coordinate 87,480 downwards.
GCGTAGATTCGCCGTTCGGCCCGCAGCCAGCCCGCCGTAGCCTCATCGACGCCGATCTTCACGAAGGCCGTGCGGCCGTCTTCGAGCGTTACCACGGCGCGGCGCACGGGGGTGTAGCCGCCCGGCACGCCACGGAAAGCCCTGGCCGGAGACCCCAGCAGCGCGGCGATGCGGCGGGCGATCGCGGGCGTGTCCGGCGCCTCCCACCACGGCCCGCTCACCGATCGATCTCGCTCAGCCGCGGCAGAGGCGCCTCGACGAAGCGCAGCGACTGCCGCTCGCTCGCGGCGTAGCGGCGCTCCATCACGGCCACGTAGAGGTTCTGCACGAGCACCTGGATCGCGGCGGCCACAGGCACCGCCACCAGCGCGCCGAACATGCCCATCGCCTCGCCGCCGACGAGCAGGGCGAGGGTGATCATGAGCGGCGAGAGCTTCACGCTGCGCGCGAAGACGATCGGCATCACGAAGTTCGCGACCAGGAAGTGCCCGAGGTAGCCGAGCACCAGCGCCCACACCGCCGTCTGCCAGGAGACCGAAAGCGCGACCAGGACGGGCGGGATCACGCCGAGCACGCCGCCCACCATCGGCACGATCGCGAGCAGGGCGCTCAGGAGGCCCAGCGCGAGCGCGAGCGGCAGGCCGAGGGCCGAGAGCACGAGCACCTGGTAGACCGCCAGCATGGCGATGCTGAGCGCCATGCCCTGCACGTAGCCGCCGAGCTTCATGGTGATCGGATCGAACTGGTCGCCGATCAACGGCCGGTGCGGCGGCGGGATCAGCGAAAGCACGCCGACACGCAGCGCGGGGCCCTCGAGCAGCACGAAGAAGGCCAGCGTGAGGATGATCGCGATCATCACCAGCCAGCCGAGGAGCTGGCCGGCGAAGCCCAGCGAGGAGCCGACCCAGGCCGAGGCGTGGGCGGAGGCGGCGTCGGCGATGCCCTTGATGTCGGGCACCATCGGCAGCCGGGCGCCCAGCGACTGGACCCATTCGACCGTGCGCTGCAGCTGGCCGACGTAGCGCGGGAGCTCCGCCGCGAGCGTGCGCAGCTGCTCGACGAGCGACGGCACGATCAGCAGCGCGACGATCGAGGCGGCCGCCACCATGGCACCGAAGACCGCCATCACCGCCGACTCGCGCGTGAGGCCGAGCCGGGCCTGGAAGAACTTCACGCCGGGCACCAGGGCCGCGGCGAGGATCAACGCGAGCACCATCAGGCTCGCGAAGGTGGCGACGGACGGCGCCATCCAGACGCCGAGGACCAGCGCGAGCGCGAGGACGAGGGTGCGGGGGGCGACGGCGATCGTGCGATCGGGCTCCAAGTTGGCCTCCTATTCGCCGGGGACGCCGGCATCCTCCCAGTGTGAAGGCGCGCGCCACCGAGGTCGGTAGCGCGCGCCACAGGGACGGGAAGCGACCAGGCGAGATTTTTTTGGTTATGAAAAAGTTAAGACATCTCCGCTTGGCGTCTTAAAGCTGCCTGTTAGCGCTATTTATCACCCAGTGAATAGTTATCCTCAAGTTAAGACGAGGCACGAAATGATCAAACGTTTGACCGCACTGGCGGCCCTCGGCCTGCTGGTCGCTGGTTGTTCCACCCAAGCCCGGTATCCTTTGGCCGCCCAGCCGGGGCAGTTGAGCGCGAAGGGTCGCGACGACCAGGCGCTGGCCCGCATGACCGAGGCTTGCGCCAGGGGCATGCGGCAGATCTTCGACGGCATCGACGCCGACCGCGATGTCCGCCTGACCCGCGCGGAGTGGGACGCTCGCTGCCTGGGCACCGAGTGGTGGGAGACCCGCGACGCGAACGCCGACGGCTTCGTGGTCGTCCCGGAGTTCAGCACGCTCGAGGAGAACCGCTCCCTCGCGAAGCAGGTCCTGGCCCTGTGCGACGAATTGATGGCCGAGTTCGACGCCAACGGCGACGGCGTGATCGCCGGGCCCGAGTTCGAGGGCCAAGGCGCCGTCATGCGGATCTACGACGAGGACCAGGACGGCCGCGCGACGCTGCGCGAAGTCCAGGCCTCGTGGGAGCGCTTCTTGAGCGGCGAGACCAGCACGATCATCTGGCCGGCCTGCCCGCCGGACCCGACGCAGCGCAACCGCGGCGTCGTCTTCGAAGCCCACGGCGGCCGGATGAGCCACACCTGGCTCCTCGGCCGGGGTATCAAGAGCAGGCCAATCGGCCCGCCCCCGGTGGCGAAGAGGTAGCACGTCCTTGGCCCGCGTCCTGATCCCGCTCCCCGACCGCGACTTCGACGTCACCGAAGTGGCGACGCCGTGGCACCGCCTCACCGAGGCGGGCCACGCGGTCGTGTTCGCGACGGAGCGGGGCGCGGTGCCGGCCGCGGATCCGCTACTGATCCGCGGCGTCATCTTCGGGCAGCTGGGCGCGAGCCCAGTGGCCCTGGCTCGCTACCATCACCTGGTCGAGACCGCCGCGTTTCAGCAGCCGATCACGTACGAGGCCATCGACCCCTCGGCGTTCGACGCCGTCGTGCTGCCCGGCGGCCACGCCCCCGGAATGAAGCAATACCTGGAAAGCGAGCTGCTGCGGACGAAAGTGTTGGGCTTCTTCGCGCAGGCCAAGCCGGTCGCCGCCATCTGCCACGGCGTGATCGTGCTGGCGCGGACGATCGACCCGGCCACCGGACGCAGCGTGCTGTACGAACGCCGGGCCACGGCGCTGCTCAAGAAGTTGGAGCGCGCGGCTTACCTCCTCACCTGCTGGAAGCTGGGCCGTTACTACCGCACCTACCCGACCTACGTCGAGGACGAGGTCAAGGCCGCGCTCCGCTCACCCGACCAGTTCGCGGTCGGGTCGGTGGTCCGGCCGCTGGTGGCGCGCGACGGCAACCTGATCACCGCGCGCTGGCCGCTCGACGCGGAGGCCTTCGCCGACCTGCTGGTCGAGACGCTCGCGCGGGGGGCCCGATGAACCCGGCCTCCCCCTATGGCGGGCTGGCCGTGATGACGCGCGTCTTCGGGTCGCTGCGCTGAGCCGTTCGGCTAAGGCCGCTTCTCCAGATCGTAGCGGATGTCTGCGGTGAAGGTCGCGGTCCCCAGGGAGGCGACGTTGCTCACCTGCGCCTTCACGAGCCCGGCCTGGCCATTGGTCCAGAGTGTGATGTTCACGCGCGCGCCGTTGCCCTTGTCCTTGTCGTACAGGGTCTTCGTGCAGGTGAAGGTGCCGGCGGGGACGGTGACGGCCTCTTCGCCCTGGTTCTGGGCCGTGGCGATCACGTCCGCGCCGAAGCGCGGGTCGAGGTTCACGTCGATCAAGGCGCCATAGCCGTAATTGCCCGCAGTGGCGCTGAACGCCCCGCTTCCCATCGTCGCCGCGGACCCGATACGAGCCTATGCGCCACGGGCAGCTTGGTGTACCAGTTCTTCTGCCCGAACCCGTTCGTCGTGACCGGCGGAAAGAAGCCCTCGAACGACGCGGCCCATTTCCGCAGCAACCGCGCCCGTCGCCGCACCCCCCGGTTCTTCTGACGCTCTCGGCCAACCGTGAGGCGTCGCCCGGCGATTTTGCTCATGGGCTCGGTCGTTCGTACACCCCGGGCCCTTCGCTGGCCCGGTCGGCCTGGAGACCGAGGAACTCGGGCGCGTACTTCCGCAGCCGTGCGATCCGCGCAGGGTCCAGCCGCGTCGTGTCGACCTGGGCGAGCAGCCAGTCCGGGGCGACACCGAGCGCTTGCGCGATGGGAACCAGTGCGTCGTCGGTCGGCGCAGACGTTCCCTTCTCAAGGTTGTTCAGGTGGCCGGCGGATAGCTTCGTTTCGGCGGCCAGGGCCCGAAACGTGAGCTGTCTTGCCGAGCGCGTTTGGGCAAACCAGGTGGGAAAGTCGAATGTATGCATAGTAGAAAGCATAGTAGACGAATATTCGTATGTATGCTATATTTCATCCATGAAAATGTGCCCCTGCTGCAAACAAGCATTGCCGATTGACGCTTACTACAAGCGCCGAGGCGGCACTCGACCCGGACCCTACTGCATCGGATGCACCAAGGAGCAAGCGATCAATCGCCAGCGGAGCCTCAAGCGCCAAGCCATCGAATACAAAGGGGCTCGATGTCAACGTTGCGGATATGGCAAATTCATGGGTGCTCTCGAATTCCACCATCGAGATCCGAACGAAAAGGACTTCTCGTTAGGGCACGCCAAGATGACCAATTTCGAAAAGGTGAGATCGGAATTGGACAAGTGCGATTTGCTCTGTGCAAACTGCCATCGCGAGGTACACGCCCTACTAAAAAGCACAGTTGAATAGCGCGCCCGGCTGGACTCGAACCAGCGACCTGCCGCTTAGAAGGCGGCTGCAACTATCCAACTGTGCTACGGGCGCTTAAATGGAGCGGAAGACGGGACTCGAACCCGCAACAACTTGCTTGGAAGGCAAGTACTCTACCATTGAGTTACTTCCGCAAACTTATAGATCGGGACAGAACCCTAATCTGAGTCGGGACGACTGGATTCGAACCAGCGACCCTCTGCTCCCAAAGCAGATGCGCTACCAAGCTGCGCTACGTCCCGCCGAATGTTCCAGTGTAACCCATGCGCCAAACGCTGTCAACGCGGGGCCCCGCGGGCGTCGCGGGCGCTGGCGGGCCGGCGTGATGCCGGTCAGCCGAGCATCGAAACGAAGCGGTGCAGGTACTCCAGATCTTGTCGGGACATCTCCACGAAGGCGACGCCGATCCGGTAACCGCCCTCGATCTCGTCCGCGTGGACGACCCGCGCGATCGTGCTCACCTCGCGGTCCTCGCTGCGCATCAGCAGCACGCAGTGCATCCCTTCGGGCGGTGAGGCCGGGGCGAGCACCTCGGCGCCGCCGAAGCTCACGTTCGACACCTCGACGGCCGCGTTGATCGAGAGATCCGCCGAGATGAAGACCAGCAGGCCCGCCAGGCTGATCTCGTGGCGCGGCTCGCGCCGGCGCTGCACCTTGCGCATCGCGCGCGGGCGCTCGAGGATCAGCACCATGACCGGCATCATCTGGACGCCGAGCAGCTTCGAGGTGAAGTGGAACAACCCCTCGGGCGTGAAAATCTCGCCATGCGCGACGGTGCCGGGGCCGACCTCGGGCTTTTCCTGCGAGGTCGTCGCTACCAGCATGGCCTCGTCGCCCATATTGACGATGAGGCCCTTGTACGTCTTGCCCTCCAGGCGGAGGCGCAGGACCTGATTCGTGCTGACGTGGTCGGCATACATAACGTTGTATCGCCATCCTAACACGTCACAGCCTGCGTTCCGGTGACGGTCGCACTTGCGGCGAGCAGGCGTCCGCGCCGACCATGTGGCCATGACTCCCAAGCGCGCACCTTCCTCCAAGGCCGCCTCGCCCCTCCGGGCGCTCCAGGCGGCGGGCCTCTGGGCCAGCGGCTTCATCCTCACCTACGGTGCGGGCGTGGCCCTGCTCGGCGGGGTCGGCGCGCCGGAACCCTGGATTCCCGTTGGCGCCGGCATGATCGCGGCTGTGACGTTCCAGGCCGTCGGCCGCCGCCGCGCGGCCAGCCACCTGCCGCGCACCGCGCACTTCAAGGCCGACGAACGGCTCGGCCGGGCGCTGGACGCGGCCAACGACGCCGACCAGGTGGCCGCGGTCGTCGCGGGCACGCTGCGCAAGACCATCAAGCCGCGCCACGCCTACTTCTGGCTGCTCGATCGCGAGCAGAACACCTTCGTCCTCGCGGCCGGCATCGGCATGCCCGCCGACATCGACGACATCCCCGAGGCCCGCGTGCTGGCCTGGCTGGCCGCACGGGGCGGCGCCCCCGACCTTTCGCCCGAGGAATTCATCGCGGCGCGCGAGCTGACCCGCTGGCTCACCCGCCAGGAGCTGACCTGGATCGAGCCTGTGATCGCGCAGGGCCGCCAGGTGGGGCTGCTGACGATCGCCGCGCGGACCGACGGCCGGGACTGGAACCACGGCGAGCGCTGGCTGGTCGGCCGCATGGTGCGCGAGACCGGCCAGGCGCTGGCCTCGATCGACCTCGCGCGCACCGAGCGCGTGCGCCGCTCGCGCCTCGACAACCTCACGCTGCGCTACAAGGACGCCCAGCAGCGCGCGATCACCGACGGCCTCACCGGCCTCGCGACCCATATCTTCTTCAAGGAGCAGCTCGCCTTGCGGTTCCACGAGGCCAGACGCCACGCCGCGCCGCTGTCCGTGCTGCTGCTCGACATCGACCACTTCAAGAAGATCAACGACAACTTCGGCCACCCCGCGGGTGACGAAGTGCTGCGCCAGGTCGCGAAGGCGGTCAAGGGGGTGGCACGGGCCTGCGACACCGTGGCGCGCTACGGCGGCGAGGAGCTCTCGTTGGTGCTCCCCAGCACGGACCTCACGGGCGCCGCGGCGCTCGGCGAGCGGCTGCGCGAGGCGATCGCCGACCTCGAAGTCGCCGACAGCCGCGGCCGCCGCATCCCGATCGTCACCGCCAGCCTCGGCGTCGCCGAGCTCGAGGTGCAGGACGCGAGCCTCGACGACCTGATCGCGCGGGCCGACGCGGCGCTCTACCTCGCGAAGCGCGAGGGCCGCAACCAGGTGCGCCGGGCGAGCTGAACGCCGGCCCTCCAGAGGCCGGCGGCGGCGACGAGCCGGCCAGGCTAGAAGCACGCGCCCGCGAGGCCCTCGAACAGGACGCCGAGCAGCCAGCCCAGGCCCTCGACCAGGGCCACCAGCAGGTCGACCGCCAGGCCGGCAACCTGGCCGAGCAGGCCGAGCGCCTGGCCAGCCAGCTGCACGCCGGCCTGGGCCGAATACTCCAGGGCTGCCTGCACGCCCTCGACGCCGATCTCGCCGAGGACCTCGAAGAACGGGTCGACCGTCTCTTTCAGCGTGCGCATCGCACGGCTCTGGGCCTCGTCCCAGCCGACCACCCAGAGGCCGCCGTAGCCCAGCGTGCCCAGGAACAGTGCCGAGACGAAGAAACAAGCCACAGCCAACATTCGCGCGTCCTCTGATCGAGGCCGGCGGCGTGGGGGTCCCCAAAGAAAAGACCTTCGCCGCGCGGCCCAGGGTGGGCCGGACGAAGGTCTTGCGTGCGAAGCGAATGCTTCGTTCCACGTCCGGGCTCGCGCCGTGATGACGAACGTGGAGGCCGGGATGGACCGGCTGGCTACTCCCCTTCGGAGTTGCTCCAGCTTAGGCGACCAGGCGCCGGTCTGTCAAGCAGCCGTTAACCATGGCCACCGCAGCAACCACCGGCCTCGGGGCCGCGCAGCTCGGCGAGCATCGGCTCGGTGATGCCCTCGACGAAGCCCTCCAGGTTGGCCTCGACCTCCTCGCGGAACAGCGTGTCGAGCTGCTCGTCGGTCACGCCGGTCTTCTCCTTGACGAGGCGCAGCAGCACGCGCGTGCGGCAGCGATCGACGGCGATCTCGCCGGCGAGGCGGGTCAGATCGCGGTACAGCTTGGCGAGGACATCATCCTGGGTGACGGTGGTGGTGGACATGGGTCGGATCTCCTGAATGGCGGCACCACCAGTATCGCCCACGGTGCGCCGCCTGGTCAAACCACGCCTCCGCGCCATGGCGCGCTGACGAGCAAGGGTATAACATCGTGGATGTCCGTTTGAAGGAGAACCGAATGCGTAACGTCGTCCCAGCCCTCGTCGCCGTTGCGGTCATGACCGCGGCGAGCGCGCCGCCCGCCACGGCCGCATCCTCGATCGGCGTCTCCTTCGGTGCGGGCAAGCTCGAGCCCGCCAATCCCTGGACCTTCGACGCTTACCAACAGACCTCGAATTTCCGGTTCCGCTTCGATGCGGGGTCGCCTTACACCGAGGTGTTGTTCGGCCTGGTGAATCGGGCGCAGACCCTGGCGCCGTCGAAGCAATACGTCTTCGAGACCAGCGGCGTGACGCTCGCGGCGGGGGCCCATTACGGCTTCGTGCGCGCGGGCCTGGGCCTCGAAGCGGCCTGGCTCCGGCAGATCGTCCTGGATTCAGGCGCGCCGGGCACCTTGCGCTTCCACAGCGGCGGCGGCTTCATCCTCGAGCCATACGCCGGCGTGATTCTCCCCTTCATGAAGACCGAAGTCACCGAGATCGAGCTCTCGCTCCACTATCCCGTCGCGGTCAACACGCTGGACCCCGCGATCGGCCCGCGCCTGCTGCTGACGCTGTGGCTCGGCGGTGAGGCCCTCGGCGACGACGAAGAGGACGATGAGGATGACGACGAGGAAGTGACGGACGACGAGGAGACCACGGAGGACGAGCAGCCCGAAGAGCCGGCCGCCACCCCCACGCCCGCGCCCGTGCAGAAACAGACCCCCAAGCCCGCGCCCAAGCCTGCGAAGCCCGCCAGGCCCGCGACGCCGAAGCCCAGGAAGTAAGCGGCGCTTGCGCCTACCGGCGCGGACCGTGACGATCGTCTCGTGAGCTCACTCGTGGCGCGTGCCTCGCGGCACCTCAATAACGTCATCCCGCCAGGCCGCGAGGGCCTGGTGTGGTGGCTCACCGTCCTGGCCTCGATCGGGGTGACTTCGGTCATCCCGCTGCTGCCCCTCTACGCCCAGGCGAACGGGGCCGATCTCCACGTGATCGGCGTGATGGCGGCGGCCTACCTCGTCACGAACCTGATTTTCCTCTATGGCGCCGGCAGGCTCTCGGACTGGGTCGGGCGGCGGCCGCTGATGGGCGCCGGGCTGTTCACGTACGCCTGTTGCTCGGTCGGCTTCCTGCTCTGGCCCACGCCGGTCGGCTTCATCGTCCTGCGGGCGATCGAGGGCATCGCCGCTGCGTGCTTCTTGCCGGCCGCGCTCGCCTACGTGGCGGATCGGTACCCGACCGAGCAGCGGGGCCTGCGCATCAGCCAGCTCGCGATCGCCGAGAACCTCGGCCTGCTGATGGGGCCGGCCTTCGGCGGCATCGTCAAGATGACCTTCGGCATGGGCACGCTGTTCATCATCCTGACCGTGCTGTGCGCCATCGGCGCGCTGATGGTGGCGTACCTCCCGGTGGTCAAGGCCGCGCCGCACCACGTCGAGCCCCCACCGCCCAGCCACTGGGGCGACGTGCGCCGCACGCTGCTCGCGGGCGTCGCGCTGCGCGCCTGCGCCGGCGGCTTCGCCTTCGGCATGTACCTGACGATCTGGCCGATCTTCCTGACCCGCCTCGGCGCCTCGGACTGGGACGTGGCGCTCACCTGGACGCTCTTCGCCGTGCCTGCGGTGATCTTCGGGCCATGGGCCGGCCGCATCATCGACCGCTACGGCCCCGGCCGCTCGGCGGTGCTCGGCGCCTTCTTCTCGGCCACCGTGGTAGGCGGCTACGCGCTTAGCGGCAGCGTGTACATGATCTTGGCGCTCTGCATGCTCGAGGGCATCGGCTTCGCGTTCGCGTACCCGGCGCTGAACACGCTGACCATCCAGACTTCGCCCGACGACATGCGCGGACGCGTGATCGGCCTGGTCACGGCCGTGAAGACGGGCGGCACGCTCGTCGGCGCGCTCGCCACGCCGATCCTCTTCACGATCAGCCCGATCACCGCCTTCGGCACCACGTCGTTGGTGCTGATGGCGGGCGCTGTGGCGCTCGCAGGCGCGCTCTGGATCGAGCACCGGGCGCTGCCGCCGGCGCCGCCGGCGCCGCCCGCGCCGTCCAGGCGCGAAGGCGCGCCCAGCGTCTGAGGAGGTCGTTTGTCGACATTCACCGCCGCACCTGACCTCGCGGGCTTCGCCCCGCCGCCCTTCCGGCCCCACCCGCTGCTCGGCGACCAGCACGTGCAGACGATGTGGGGCACCGTCTTCCCGCGGCCGCTCGCCCATGCGGCGGGCTGGCGCGCGGTCGGCCGGCCCTGGCGGCTGGCGCTGCCTGACGGTGACGTGATGACGGGGCGGTTGCACCTCCACCCCGACGACCCTGGCCGCACCCGCCCCACGATCGTGCTGTTGCACGGCCTCGAAGGCACGGCCGACGCCCACTACATGCGCGGCGTGTCCGTGAAGGCCCACGCGCTCGGCTGGCATTCATTGCGCCTGAACTTCCGCGGCTGCGGCGAAGGCGAGGGGCTCGCCCGCCGCATCTACCATGGCATGACCACCGAGGACGTCGATGCGGTGGTGCAGGCGCTCGCGGCCGACGTGGCAGGGCCGCTCGCGCTGCTCGGCGTCTCGCTGGGTGCGAACAAGCTGCTGCGCCTGGTGGCGGGCTACGGGGCGAGCCCGCCGCCCGCGCTGGGCGCGGCCGTGGCGATCAGCCCGCCGATCGACTTCATCCTCGCCAACGAAGCGCTCGGCAAGGGCCTGAACCTGGTCTACGACCACTACTTCCTGCTCAAGCTGCGCCGCAAGCTGGCGGTGATCGAGCGGTTGCATGCGGGCGATGCCGCCGTCGCGGCGCGCACCCAGGCGGCCCGCCGCGCCCGGCGCCTGCGCGAGTTCGATGAGCGCTTCACGGCACCGATGGGCGGCTTCCGCGACGTCGAGGATTACTACACGCGGGCGGGCGCGGGCCCCATCCTCGGCGAGATCCGCGTGCCCACCTTCATCGTCGCGGCCGAGGACGACCCGTTCATCCCGTTCCGGATGTTCCGCGAGGCCGACGCCACGATCCGCGCCAACCCGTGGATCACGCCGATCTACACCGCCAAGGGCGGCCACGTCGGCTTCATGGAGGCCACGCGGCCGCCGGACGGCGAGCCCTGGATGGACGCCTTCTGGGCCGAGAACGTGAGCCTGCTCTATCTCCGGCAGGTGTTTCAGGACCCAGGCGATCATTGAACCGGCCCGCCCTGCCTGTGACAATCGGGGGGGAAAAGGGAGGGCGCGATGGCACGTGGCGGCCTGGGTTGGTGGTTGGCGCTGGGGGCGATGTTCTTCGCGCAGGGCGGGGTCGACGTGCGCGGCGATACGCGGCTCGCGGGGCCCTCGCAGGGCTCGTTGCCGGTCGCGAGCGCGGCGACGGGCAATCCAGGCGATGGCGGCGGCGGCGGAGGCGGGGGCGGCCGGGAAGACATCCCCTACCCCGACTGGGGGCCGCTGATCCTGCCGATCGACGGCGGCAACCGCCGCGGCGTGGACGCGGTCGGGGGCGCCTCACCTTCGCCTTCGCCGCCGGGTGGCGGTGGGGGTGGTGGCGGCATGCGGACCGATCCGGAGCCGCCCGTCATGATGGGTCCCTGGATGATCCGGTTCGAGCCGCCGCCCGATCGCCGCGGCGACGCCGGCCCCGGCGGCTCGCTCGAGCCGACGCTGGCACCGGGATCGCCCGCGCCGCGCCGCTGACCAGGCGACGAAACGCCCCCCGCGCATCGGCGCGGGGGGCGATCTGCATGGCCACTCAGATCCGGGTGGGAAAATCGATTCGATATATTTCGCTACGAACAGTTTACTCACGGCCTTAACCTTTCTATAATCTGGTATTAAGGACTGAATAAACGTTCTCTCGCTCTCTCTTTCTCTCTCGCGTCCCCCCCTGCCCAGGAGGTCATGATGTCCCGCAAGCTCCTCGCCGTGGCTCCGCTCGTCTCCGTCACGCTGGCCCTCAGCTTCCTCGCCGGTTGCGGCATGACGCCCGATCGTCCCGCGATCACGAAGGCCGCCGCCGCCACGCAGGGCGTGAAGCTGGAAGCCAAGAACCGGAAAGAGACCCGCGCGCAGGCCGAGTCCCGCGCCAAGAAGTACATCACCGAGTTCAACGAGACCAAGTGGCGCTCGATCGCGGCGCGCACGCTGATGGTGCAGAAGATTGCCCGCACCGACGCCGACGCGGCGTACGAGTTCCTGCTGCAGGAAATCGACGATCTGCAGGAGCTGCGCGGCGAGATGAAGGCCGTCACCGCCTACCAGGCCGAGGAATACGAAGAGACCCTCACCGAGGAGCTCGACGAGATGACCCCCGACCAGGCGCAGGTCAAGAAGCGCGTCCAGAAGGCCGAGGCGCTCGGGATGGACCTCGACGAGGTCACCATCCTCGAAGAGAAGGAGAGCGTCGCGCAGGAAGGCGAGCTTTCGGCGATGTGGGGCGGCCAGGCCCGCGTCGGCAGCCGCAACCGCCTGCTGTCCGCGATCCAGGAGAGCAAGCTCTACAAGGCCGTGAAGCGCGCGTACAAGAACACCCGCCGCAAGGTGAAGAAGTTCCTGTCGAACCTCTGCCGCAAGCTGCGTTGGTGCTAAGGCCCGGCGCCTGAGCCGATCATGAAACCGCCCCGGCCAAATGGCCGGGGCGGTTCTTCATGGCGCCTGGCAGCTACCTGTTCGCGACGACCTTCCTGATGGCGCCGTCGAGCGCGAGATAGACGACACCCTTGGGGCTCACCGCCAGGCCGTCCACGGTGCCCGCGCCCTTGCCTTCGTAGATCATTCTGACCTTGCCGGTCGGCGTGACGCGCTGGAGGGTCCAACCGCCCTTCGGCGACCGGGATGACGGGTCGAGGACCCCTTCGTTGATGACGTACAGGTTGTTTTTCCCGTCCACCGCGAGGTGGGTCGGCGTCAGGATCACCGCGGCCTTGCCGGTGCCCGATTTCCAGCTGGGGCCTTGGGGGTCGGCCTGGGGGTTACCGGCGAAGGTCGTGACCGGGAAGCCCGCCTGGCCCGCAGCGATACGGCGGATGCAGTGGTTGAAGGGGTCGGCCACGAAGACGTCGCCGGTAGACGCGACAACGATGCCCGCGAGCCCCTCGCCGCCGCCGCTCGGATCGTTCGTGTCCTCGCCGAACTGGGCGGCGTCACCGGGGCCATCCAGGTAACCCAGATCGCCGCCGCCGGCGATCGTCTCGGCTTTGCCCGTCGCGGAGTCCACCCGGATGATCGCGTGGCTGGTTTCATCGTCATAGTTGCTTTGCAACCCGTACTCGTCGGTCGGCTCGCCGTCGTCGGGCTCGACGGGCCCCTCGTCCCCGCTGCAATAAACCTGATCTCCCAGATCATCGGGGCAGAGGTCTTCGCCCTCGTAAGGCTCATGGCGAATCGCGAGGTAAGCCTTGCCGTCCGGCCCGATCGCCATACCGGACATGCTGTCGAAGAGGTGGGTGCCGTATTCCCGCTCGTCCGTGACGCCGACAACGACCTCGCTTTCCCCGTCGTCGCCCGTCACGAGGACGCGGTGACGCTGCGTAAACCAGTAATCGCCATCCGCGTCCGCCGCGATCTCGGCCAGATCCGCGACCGTCTCGCCCTTCGCGAGCGGGACCAGCTCGGTGAGCGGGATCGACGTGACGACGCCCTTGCTCGTCACGCGGCGGATCCGGGCCTGGTCTGGCGTCGCGCCGCTGTCCAACACCACGATCGTGCCCGCCTTCGGGTTCCAGGCGAGGCCGCTGGGCGGCCGGAAGCGCGCCGCTGGGCCCTGGCCGTCGACCGCCGCATCGGCCCAGTCGCCAGGCGCGCCCGCCACGTCGACCATCTTGTTGGCCGGCTTCTTGGCCGCCCCCTCCTGCTCCTCGCCCGCGACGGCCTCGGGCTCGTCAGGCAGGTCGGCGAAGCCCTGGTCCTCGTCGTCGCCGGTGGCCACCGGCGCGCCGGCAGCCGGGGAGCCTGTGGCCGGGGCCCCGGCGGCCGGCGATGCGCCCGGCTGGGAGGGCAGATCGGCCACCACGCACCCGGCCAGCGCGAGGGCGGCGGCGAGCGCGAGGGCAGGTGAATGGTAACGCATGGATGGTCCTCTTCGGTCAGTGGGGCGCCTCTGCGGGCACATTCTTGTACCCAATGGACGCTCGACTGCTGCTCGGACAGAGCCGCGTCCGTGGTTCGGACGAGACCATGCGACCGGAGGTTCCCTGTTGCCAGGACCGGGGCTCCCATGGAAAACGGCCACGCCCCTTTCAGGGGCGTGGCCGTCGGTCCTGGCGTCGGCGCTCAGTTGGCGAGCATCGCGTCCGCGATGTCCTCGACCATGCCGGCGCGCGTGCCGGCGTCGGCAGCGGCGGCCTTGAGGGCGGCGGCGATCGGCGCGCGGTCGGCGCCGGTCAGCTGGCGGCCGCCGAGCTCGACGGTCTCGATGGTGTAGCCGCCGGGCATGCCCTCGAAGCGCACCGCGAGTGCCTTGCCGTCGTAGGTCGCCTTCAGCTCGAAGCAGGGGCAGCGCACGGGCAGCTTCTCGATCGCGAGGCCGGTGACCTTGCCGGCGGCCGGGGCGGCGGGCTCGGCGGCCTGCTGCTCGGCGACCTCGGCCAGGCGGGCCAGGGTCTTCACGTCGATGTTCGCGCCGGCGCGGGTCAGGTTGCCCTTGATGCCCTTGGCGAGCGGGGCGAGCTCCTCGGCCAGGGCCGGGCGGAGCGCGCCTTCCGGCTGCATGAAGTCGTGCGACTCGACGAAGATCGTGCCGCGGGTCTTGCTCGAGAGCGCGCCGTCGAACTTCACGGTCACGTAGGTCGAGCGGGTGACGTAGCCCTTGGCGATGATCGTGCCACCATCGCGCAGACCGCTGACGTCGTTCACCACCAGGTGGGCGAAGTCGATCGCCTGGGCGGCCGGCGCCGGCTTGGTGCGGCGCAGCGTGTCGAATTGGCCGCTCGAGGCGCGGATGGCGCCGGGCATGCTCTGGGCGCCGCAGGCGGTCAGGAGGAGAGCGGCTGTGAGGGCTGTGAAGACGCGGGTCTGCATCACGGGAAGATTCCTCCGAAAGCTGCGCGGTCAGGCAGCGGGTTTGCTTACAAAAGCGTTGCGGCGCTACACCCTCTCTATCGAGGTTAACGCCGCGTTAAAAGGTAAAGGAAAAGATAGGATCGGTTTAAAAATTGTTTAAGACAACTGCCCCGTCCGGCTGCGCACCGGGCGCGTTTCGACCGCGGGCTCCTCGGGCGTCCCGGGGAACGCGTCGGTCGGCTCGCCGTCAGGGCCACAACCCCGCAACGCCGCCCCCGTGCCCAACACCGCTCCCCAGTGGATGATCCGCATGAATGTTGGCTCCTTCATGGCCCGGGTGGGCCTCGGGCTCCCTATCGCCCGATCGCCGTCGCGATCGGTAAAGGACTGGATAACTCGAGCCCAAGGAGTTGTAAACAGTTTGGGTGTTCCCGCGCCGGTGGCCGGCGCCAGGCGATCAGGCCGCGCGGAAGCCCGGGATCATGGCGAGGGCCACGGCCAGCAGGCCGATCGCCCCCGCGTTCGCCACCAGCAGCCAGGCCGGATCGAACGCCCCCGCGAGCAGGCCGTACACCCCGAACGACAGCGGGACCAGCCCCGCACACACGCTGGTCAGAAGCCCGAAGAACCGCCCGGCCTCCGTCGCCGGCACGCGCGACTGGAACCAGGCCACCACCACCACGTTGACGCTCCCCATGCACGCCCCTGCCACGGCCAGCGCCGCGAGGTGCACGGCGTAGGCCGGCCAGAGCCCCATGGCGGCGATCGCCAGCCCCACGCCCGCGATGCCGCCCGCCACGACCGGGAACGGCCGCGTGCCCCGGCGCGCGGCCCAGAACAGCGCCGCGGCGAGCATCCCCAGCCCGAGCGCGGCCTCCATCCAGCCGAGCCCGGCGGCGCCGACCCGGAAGACATCCTTCGCGAAATACGGCAGGAACAGGATCACGGGCATCGTGAAGACGTTCACGGCCGCGAAGGTTGCGAGCACGCCCGCGATCGTGGGCTCGGCGCGCAGCAGGCGGAAGCCGCCGCCCATCGCGTGGAAGAACGGCTCGTGGGCGCCACCGGCCGGCCTCGGCGGGAAGGCCACCAGCAGCAGCAGGGCCGCCGAGGCGAGGAAGGTGAGGCCGTTCAGGCCGAAGGCGCCCTCGGCGCCGAAAGCGGCCACGACGATGCCGCCCAGCGCCGGGCCGGCGATCGCCGCGCCCTGCACGCTCGCCTCCATGAGCGAGGTCGCTCGCAGCACCTCCTCCTCCGCCACGATCGTCGGCACCAGGGCCATCGCGGCCGGCGCGAAGAACGCCGAGACGGCGGCGAGGGCCGCCGAGAGCGCGAGCGCCACCGCCACGCTCAGCGCGCCCTGGAACGCCAGCAGCGCCAGGCCGACGGCGAGCCCAGCGCGCAGCAGGTCGCACAGCACCAGCAGCGCCTTGCGATCCACCCGGTCGGCCACGGTGCCCGCGACCGGCCCGAGCAGCACGGCGGGCAGCGTCGTCGCGATCAGCATCGCCCCCGTATAGGCCAGCGAGCCGGTCACCTGCAGCGTCCACCACGTGAGCGCGAGCTGGTGCACGCGATCGCCGAGCTGGCTCGTGGTGTGGGCAGCCCAGACCAGCGGGAAGCGCCCGCGCGGCAGCTGCGCCGCGGCGGTGGCCGCCGCGCTCATGGCGGCGCCCCGCGGCGATCGACGATCCGCACCACCTTGCCTGTGCGGCCGACGCGCTCGAGCCCACCCGGCGCCAACACCTCGACGCTCAGCGGCAGGCCATCGAGCCCCGGCAACGCAACCACGAGGTGCTCGCGCAGCTCGCGGGCCAGGCCCACCGGGTCGCCCGCGGCCGCCTCGACGCGCACGCCGAGCCCCGGCGGCTCGGTGAGCACCAGCTGCGGGCTCGCCGCGAGCTCGGGGAAGCCCGCGACCACCGCCACCACATCGCCGTAGTCGATGCGCCAGCGGCCCAGCGCCACGCGATCCTCGATGCGGCCGAGCAGCTCGAAGCGCGGGCTGGTCACGCCGCACGGGCACGCGCCCGCGATCCAGCGGCCCAGATCGCCGATGCGATAGCGCAGGAGCGGCATCACGCGCCGATTGAGGCTGGTGACCACCAGCTCGCCGACCTCGCCGCCGGTGCAGGGCGCGCCCGTATCCGGGTCCAGCACCTCCAGGTACACGTGATCGTCGTGCACGTGGTGGACGCCGCCCTGGCAATAGGTGCACGCGTAGCCCATCGGCCCCGCGTCCACCGCGCCATAGCCGATCGAGGCGACCCGCTCGACGCCCAGGCGCTCGCGCAGCCAGACGCGCTCCTTATCGTGGAACGGCTCGCCGGTGTAGAAGATCGTGTGGACGGCGATGCCGCGCGGATCGCGGGCCGCCTCGGCGAGCACGCCCTGGACCCAGGTGGAAAGCCCCATGACCGTCCCGATGCCGAACTCGCGCAGGCAGGTGATCACGCTCTCGACGGGGGCGTTGTTCGTGAAAGGGAAGGAGTTCGCACCCACCAGCTCGAGCACGCGGTTGAGGCTGAGGAACGAGCCGTAGAGGTCGCCCGCGAAGAACAGGTTCGCGACCTTGTCGCCCGGGCGCAGGCCGGCGGCCCAGGCGCCGCGCGCAGCACGCGCCATGTCCTCCTCGTAGTCCTCGAAGCCGAAGATCGAAAGCTTGGGATCACCGCTCGTGCCGCCGCTGCGCAGCCAGTGGCCACCTTCCGGCGGTGCGGGCGGGCAGGTGATCAGGCCGGTGCTGGTGGGCGGGGTCTGGGCTTTGAGCGCGTCGCGCGTGAGCAACGGCAGCGCGAGCCAGTCGGCCTCATCGCGCACGCGCACGCCCGCGAGCCGCTCGCGGTAATAGGCGGCGAGCGGCAGGCGCGACTCGACGAGCAGCCGGCGCTTGGCGAGTGATCGCGCGTCGGCGCGCGCGCGCGACACGAAGGTCTCGCCGTCGAAGATCTCAGGTGCGCCCGGCACGTCGAGCGAAGCCCAGCGCACCAGCTCGCCCAGGCCGTAGACGCCGTCATGCGGCTCGCCTGGCGCGCCGCCGCTCATCTCGCTGGTGCGCGTGACGCGGTGCGCGCCGGCGGCCACCAACGCATCGGCGAGCTCGCCCGCGCGGGCTGGCGCCACGGCCAGGCCCGCCGTCTGGAAGTAGGCGCGCCAGGGCGCGAGCGCCGCCACGGCGTCTTCGAGCCGCGGCACCGATTTGACCGTCACCGTGCGGAAGAGCGGCGAAAGCTTGAAGGCGGTGTCGGCCTCGGCCACGATGGTCCAGGCCTGGCGCAGCTTGGGATCGCTGGGCACCACCAGGGTGGCCTGGCCGAGCAGCTGATCGGCGAGCGCGAGCTCGCGCTCCTTGGTGATTTCGGCGCGCTCGTGGAGGTCGAGCGTGCCCATCGGCAGCGCCACCGCCAGCTCGTCGAGGGCGCCCGCGAGCGCCTGAACGAAGCGCGGCGCGGCGTCGCCGACCGGGTCCTCAAGGTAGATGGTCTGGGCGCTCGAGCACGCGTTCTGGTCCCACAGGCCCACGTCCCGCGCGGCGGCCCGCGCGGCGTGGGCCACGGCCGCCTCCGTCAGCGCCTCGGCGCCATAGAAGCTGGCCGACACCTTGGGCCCGTAGGCGATCAGCCGGCCCTGCGGGCCGAGCCCCTGCCTGTAGGCCGCGACCACCTCCTCGCCGCCCCACACGACGATGGCGTCGGCCTCAGCGAGGAACGGCTCATGCAGCGGCTCGCGCTCGCCGGACCAGATCAGCACCGCCAGCGAACCCGCGATCGGCCCGTTCGGGTCGGCCTCGGCGAGCGCCTCCGCGAAGCGCGCCGGCAACGTGGTGGCGGCGCTCGCGGCCTTGAGCACGTTCACGTTGCGCGTCAGGATGCCCTCGACCACCGAGAGCACGCCGGTGGTGGACACGTTGCCGCTCGCGACATGCAGCAAGAGGCCGCGCGGCACGGCGCGCTGAAAGAGCGGGCAGCCCTTCCGGCGGTGCCAGCCGTCCACGGCGTCGAGCCGCCCGAGCTCCGCGGTCAGCTTGCCCTCGAGGAAGGGCCGCGAGAGCGCCATCGCGAGGCCCGCGAGCTCGAGCTGGACCATCTCCCGCGAGAAGCCGATTTCGCCGGGCAAGCGGTCGAGCAGCTCGCGGTGGAGCTCGGTGCCCGCCGCAAAGGCCCGACCGAGCCGCTCGAGCACGAGCAGCACATGCGCGACCGGCACCTCGGCCAGGCCGGCCACCCGGGCGCGACCGTCGGCGATGATCGCCGCGATCTGGGTCGGGGTGAGGTCCCCCGTGACGCGGCGGCCGAAGACATGGTGGACACGCGACATGCAGCCGGCTTTCTACTTGAGGAGCTGGGCGGCGGCGATCGCGCAGCCCTTGTTCTTGCGGGTGCCGAGCCGGCCCAGGATCTCGATCGTCGCCGTCGTGCGGCCGCAGGGGCAATGGCGGTGCACGGCGGCGAGGTCGCTCGTGAGCAGCGAAATCGCGGGCATCGAGAGCAGGTAAGGCGTCAGGAGATCGAGGAAGCCGGTCTGGCCGTCCGGCAGGGGCTCGAGCGTCTCGACGTCGCGCGCCACGGCGCGCGCGAAATGCGGCACATGGAAACGGTGGCGGCTGCATTCCAGGTACGGCACGCCGTGCTCGACGAGGCCGTAGCCATCGCGCTGGTTTTCCTCGCGGATGCCGAGCGCCGCAGCCACCTCGGCGCGGAAGGCCGGCTTGGGGATCGACTCGCGCTCGTCTTTCTTCCAGCCGCCGCCGGTCAGCACCCAGGAGCCTTCCGGGAAGGTCAGCACCGGCAGCCCGCGCTCGCGGCGCCAGGCCACCAGGCGGTGCAGGAAGGCCGGGAAGCCGATGATGCGCAGCGGCGCGCCGCTGGCCGCGAAGGCCTCGAGCGTCGCATTGACCTCCTCGACGCGGAAGGCCCAATCCCCGACCGCCTCATCCCACTTGAGCGCGTAATACATGGCGCGCCGGGCGGTGAAGCCCGTCAGGTAGTGGTCGGTGTACGAGGTGCCGCGGGTCGCCGCGTGGGCGGGGTCATGGGCGAAGATCAGGTAATTCACCGCCAGGTCCCGGTCCACCAGGCCGTTGGCGCCGAAGCAGGCGTCGACGGTGGCGAGGCCGCGATCGAGCGAGCCCTGGTCGAAGAAGATCTGGCTCTTCTGGCCGGTGGTGCCGCTGCTCGTGAGGTTGAGCACGACGTCCGCGCGGTCGATCGAGAGCAGCTCGTGGCGCTTGAGGGTGTTCACGAAGATCCACGGCACGCGGGGCAGTTCGGCGTTCGTCAGCAGGTCGGCCTCGGTGAAGCCATGGTGGGCGCAGAGCGCGGCGTAGAAGGGGCTCGCCGCGCGGTGCCAGGCCACCGCGTCGCGCATCGCCTCGACGAAGCCCGCGTCCTTCTCGGCGTCGATTTCGTAGACATCGGGCGCGCCCATCAGGCGGGCGAGGGCGGGCGAGGCGACGGCGGCGGTCATGGGGAGGGTCCTCTCAGGCCCTTTATACCGTTCGAGCGTGCCGACCTACCAGGTGGGCTCGCGGCGACGCCTCAACCCTGATGCACCGCCGCCCGCCGGACCTTCTCCCAGGTGACCGGCTGGGACTTCGTGATGAAGCGCCAGGCCCCCACCAGCGCCGCGGCGTTCAGGTAGGCGAAGTAGAACGGCACCACCACGAAGCGTGAAGACTCGCCGCGGCTGCGCATCGACCACCCCAGGGCCGCGAGGCAATACAGCGCGAGCTGGTAGGAGAAGATCGCGCCCCAGAACGAAGATCCCACCGACAACACGGCGTTCAACACGAAGAGGACCGGCAGCAGCGGCGGTACGACCACCCAGCGCAACACGCGGTGGGAGCAATACTGGAACGCCGCGAGGCCATATGCCGGTGAGAGCAGGTCGCGTAGGCGCCAGACGGCCTGCCAGCCGCCAGCCGCGATGCGCGTCTTGCGCTTGAACTCCTCCTCGATCGAGGGCGACGCCTCTTCCTCCGAGATGGCCTGTGGATCGAAGACCGCGCGCTTGCCGGCCTGCACCACGCCCATCGCGATCACGAAGTCCTCGATGACCGTGTCGCCGGGCAGCGCGTGCCAGAGCTCCTTGCGGATCGCGAAGATCTCGCCGGTGGCGCCCATGACCGAGCCGAAGCGCGTGTCCTGGCGCTTGAGCCAGTGCTCGTACCGCCAGTAGAAGCCCTCGCCCTGCGCCGCCGTGCCGTGCCCATGGATGCGCTTTTCGCCGGCCACCAGGCCGACCTCGGGGTCGGCGAACCAGCGTACGAGCTTGCGCATCGCGTCGGGGCGGTACATCGCGTTGGCGTCGGTGCCGACGATGATCTCGCCGTGCGCGATCGGCATGCCCATGTTGAGCGCCGCGATCTTGCCCTGGCGCGGGATCTGCTGGAACACCCGCACGCCACGATCGGCGTACTCATTGGCGATCGCCGCCGTGCGATCGGTGCAGCCGTCGGCCACGACGACGATGTCGAGCTTTTCGGTCGGGTAGTCGAGCGCGAGGGCATTCTCGAGCCTCGCCCCAATCACGGACTCCTCGTTGTGCGCCGCGATCAGCAGCGTCACGCTCGGCAGGCCAGGCCCCTGCCGCGGCGGCCTGGGCGCCAACGTCGCGAGCACCCAGGCGACCAAGGGGTAGCCCACGTAGGCGTAGGCGACGATGGCCGCCCCGCCCCAAAACGCGCATTCCATAATCGTCATAAGCGCCTCCGGTGTCATCGTAGCGATCGCCGGCCCGTGCGCCTTCGTCTTCGTGCACGACGAGGTTCGGCGGTTCGGCTGACGCCTTGACGCTCGGCGTCGATCGCGCGACGATTGGTCGTCGGCAGCCCATCGGAAGCCTGGAGGCACACGATGTCCAACGTTTACGTCGCCGGGACGCGGGGGCTCGCTCGCAGCCTCTCGCTGGGCGCGCCCGTGGAAGAGGTTTGGCGCGCGATCGCCACGCCCGAAGGCCTGGTGCGCTGGTTCGCCCACCGCGCGGAGGCCACCCCCGCCGGCTTTCGCCTGGAGTGGGATCGGCCGGCCAAGGTCGAGTCGATCACGCTGCGCCTGCGGGAGTCGAAACCGTCCAGCCGCCTTTCGTTCGACTGGGACTCGACCGTCCCCGGGCAAGACACCCGCGCCACCTTCGTGCTGACCCCGGAGGGCACGGGCACCCGCCTCGTGTTCACCGAGGAGGGCTTCGGCGACGGCCTGGCCTGGGACAACGCGATCGCCCACATCGCCGACGGCTGGGACGACGTCCTGTCGCGGCTGCCCGAGCTCTGGCCGGTGGCGCCGACGCGCACCATTCGCAAGGAAATCCGCCTGCCTGGCACCGCGGCGGACGCGTACAGGCTGCTCACGACCGAGAGCGAGCTCGCAGCCTGGTGCGCGCCGGCCGCGAGCTTCGACGCTCGCCGCGGCGGCGCCTGGCGCCTCGACGCGCCGGCCATGCCGGGGCCCGCCGCCGGGCGCGTGATCGCGCTCGAGGCCGGCCGGCGCATCCGGCTCTTCTGGAGCTGGTACCGCCTGCCGCTCGCGCCCGCCGAGGTCGAGATCCAGCTGACGGACGAGGAAGAAGGCGTGTACGTCGACGTCATCCACGCCGGCTGGAGCATGGACGCGAGCTGGAACGCGCTCTACGATGAGACCGACCGGGGCTGGGACGTGCTGCTCGGGGATCTGGGGCGATACCTGGTCGCGAAGACGACCATCTAGGAGGACCGCATGGCGGAACGGGTCGCGACGCGAGAGCTGACACCGGAACTCTGGGACGACGTGGTGGCCCTGTTCGGCGCGAAGGGTGCCTGCGGGGGCTGTTGGTGCCAGTCCTGGCGCATCGACAAGGGCGAGAAGTGGGACGCCGTCAAGGGCGACGAGGCCCGTCGGCGCCTGGAGCACCAGGTGAAGACCGGCCGCGCCCACGCGATCCTGGCCTACGTCGACGACCAGCCGGTCGGCTGGGCCGCCTTCGGCCCGCGGCGCGACTTCGCCAAGCTGGACCGCGCCCCGAGCCTGGCCTGCGACGACGCGGACGCCGTATGGTCCTTGCCCTGCTTCTTCGTGAAGGCCGGCCACCGCGGCCAGGGCGTGGCGGGCGCCATGCTCGACGCCGCGACCGCGGCCATCAAGGCCCACGGCGGCACGATCGCCGAGGGCTACCCCGCGAAGCCGCCCGCCGACGGCAAGCCGCTGCCCGCGGCCTTCGCCTGGACCGGCACGCGGTCCCTGTTCGCGGGCAAGGGCTTCGCGATCGTGGGCAACCCGGCGGGCGGCAAGGCCCGGGTCCGCAAGTCGATTTAGCCCGGGAGGCTCCTTTGCGCTTCACGATCCTCGGCCTCGGCCTGCTGCTCTTCGCAGCCCCGGCCTTCGCGACCACCGACGCCAGGCCCACGAAGCGCACCATCGCACGCCCCTACGGCTTCACCTCCCCCAGGCCGATCTACAAGCTCACGCTCGGCCGGGGGCAAAACTCGGCCATCACGCAGCCGAAGAAGATCGTCAAGGCCGTGAGCGGCGATCCGGCGATCGTGGAAGTCGCCCGCTTCTCGAAGGCCACACCGACCATCGGCCTGCGGGCGATCGCCCCCGGCGTCACGAACGTCCTCGTCTGGACCAGCGACGCGCAGGTCCACACCTACCGCGTGACGGTCAAGTAGCGCCCAGCGTCTCGTCGATCGTGCCGCGGAACTTGCCCGTCACGGCCACCCGCGGGATCGCGCCGGGCGCCAGCACCTCGACCCTCGGCCAGGCCAGGTTGCCGGCGGCCGCCATCTTCGCGAGGTCCGGCTTGGCGTCGAGCAGGCGCGCCGTGAGCCGCGCCGCGAGGCCTTCGGCGTCGGCCTGCGCCGGCACCTCGACGCGCACGAGCAGCGCCTCACGACCGTCCTCGCGCCGCTTCACGAGCTGAACGGCGCTGGTGAGGCCGGGCGAGCCCGCGAAAGCCGCGAGCACTTCGGCGCGCGTGACCGTGGCGTAGCCCAGCCGCAGCGCGTCGTCACCGCGGCCCAGCAGCTCGAAGCGCGGCGTGGTGCGGCCACACGGACAGGGGCCGGGCACCAGGCGCGCCAGGTCGCCCACGCGGTAGCGGATCACCGGGTGCAGCAGGCGGTCCAGGTTCGTGACGACCAGCAGCCCCTCGTCGCCCTCCGGCACCGGCGCGAGCGTCTCGGGGTGTACCACCTCGAGCCAGGCATGATCGGCGAGCACGTGATGCTCGCCGCCGGTCATCGCCTCGCACTGGTAACCCATCAGGCCGGAATCGACGGCCCCGTAACCCGCCGAAGCCACGATCTCGCAACCGAGCTGCGCGATGAGCGCCGCGCGGTCCTCGGCATGCAGGTGCTCGCCGGCGTAAAAGACCTTGCGGATCCGCACGCCCCGCGCGGCGAGGGCCGGCGCGACCTGCAGTAGCAAGGAGGGGAAGCCCAGCAGCGTGTCGATGCCGAAGCGCGCGGCGCCGTCGGCCACCACGTCCGCCGGGGCCGCCGCCGTGTAGGGAAAGTTCAGGCAGCCGAGCTCCTCGAGCAACCGGTTCACGAACACGAACGACGCGTAGAGGCCGCCCGCCGCGAACAGGTTCGCGACGCGATCGCCGGGCCGCAAGCCAGCCGACACGTAAGTGCGCCGAAAATATGCCATGCTCGCCGCGAACTCCGCCGCCGCGTAAATCGAGAACTTCGGCTCGCCCGTGCTACCGCCGCTTCGGAACACGTAGGCGCCGCCCAGCGGCTGGGTGAGCGCCGCGTCTGAGCGCGGCGGGCTCGCCGCGACCCAGTCGTCTTTCGTCAGGATCGGCACGCGCACGAGATCCGCGCGCCCCGCGACATTCACGCCGGCGAGCCGTTCGCGATGAAACGGCGAGCCCGCGCGCGCGGCCGCGCACAACGCGCGCAGCTTCGCGTCGACCAGCGCGCCGAGCACCTCGGCGTCCGCCGCCTCGATCGCGTCGCGGGCGACCGTCGGGGCCGTCATTGCGCGCCTTGATCCTGCATCTGCACGACCAGGTTCCGGAACTCCGTGTTCATGAGGTAAGCGTCGAGGAACTTGCGGTCGCGTGGCGTGAGCAACACGTTAGAGAAGTCGAGCGGCAGCGTCGAGCGCGCGAAGACCAGGAAGTCTTCGCGCCCATCTACGCCCTGCTCCATCGCCGGAAAGTACGCGCAGGGCAGGAACTTCGCCGAGAGCGCGGCCCGCTGGTGCGTGGGCTCGAAGGCGCTGACCAGCAGCTCCATGTAGTCGATGCCCACCGTGCGGCCGGTCTCGAAGACCATCTCGAGCACGTGCTCGAGGTGCTGGACCTCGGCGCGGTCGACCTGCAGGCCGACCAGCACGCCGTGGCCGTCCTTGCCTTCATGGTTCACGAAGGCCTTCACCTGGCCGTGATCCGCCATGAAGAGGTGCGTGGGCGGATGGAACGGGAAGAAGTCGAGCAGCAGCTCGCCATTGGCCCGGCAGCGCGCGAAGGCCTCCGCCACGAGCTCGCCGCGCTCGACGCGCAGGCGCAGGCGGTCGGCGATCGGCACGATCTCGGCCGGCTCGAGCCCGTAGCTACGCCGCACGATGTCGTAGAAGCCCACGACCTCGGGGATCAGGCGCGGCAGCTTGCGCCGGCCGACGAAGGCCTCCGGATGGAACAGCGCCTTGAGGCCGTGGGTCTCCATGGCGGTGGTGCGGTGGACGTTCGGGAAGATGCCCAGGCTGATGAAGCCGAGCTTGACCAACAGCGCGTCCGGTCCCATCGTGCGCGTGCGGGTGGTGGCGTAGATGACGTCGCAGATGCGTGGCGCCTGGTGCATCAGGCGGTCGATGCCGGCCTTGATCGTCGCCTCGGCGAGCCCGGCCCGACGCCATGTCGGGTCCGTCGCGGCCGCGAAGACCTTGGCGTGCCGCTGGGCGGCGTCGACGAGGAAGATGACCGAGCCGACCAGCTCGCCTCGGTCGTCCTCGACCACCAGCCACAGGCAGGCCGGGTCGTGCAGGGCTTCGTCGCGCTGGGCGCGCAGGTTCACGATCGGGAGCGTGTAATTGCCCTGGTAGACGCGGTGGTAGAGCTGCCAGATCGCCTCGGCATCTTCCGGCACCGCGCGCCGCAGCAGGGCGCGCCGGCCATCCAGGCAGTCCAGGATTTCGTGAACGGGAATTTCGGGCGTCGTGGCCGCCAAGGTCGGGGCTCCGATCTGAAGAGTCGAGCGCGACCATTATACCCCGCACAGCCCGGCCCGGACCGGCTTTCGGCAGGTAGGCGGCTCGAACCGCGCGCTAAGAGGACAATTTGCACAACGACCAAACGCTCGCGACATGCCGACGAACTCGTATACCTGCATCATGATTAGATTCCAGGCCTGGGGGGTAAGCGATGTTTAGTTGGGGCATGCGCGGGGATTGCGCATGGGGTCGGATGGGCTCGCGTCGCATCGGGGGATGCCACGCTGCAGGGAGATGCGCCTTTGCCGCCGAAGAGGGATCCCGTTCGACGCCCTGCTCGGGCGCGTCGCGGCTTCACGCTGATCGAGCTCCTGGTGGTCGTCGTCATCATCGGCATCCTGGCGAGCGTCGCTTTGCCGGCGTTCGTATCCGCCCAGGATCGCGCCCGCAACGCCGCGGTGCAGGCGAACGTCAAGACCGTCCAGGTCGCGCTGGCGGAGTACGCGGCGGAGTACAACGGCTTGCACCCGGAGGTCACCTACGTCGCGGCCAAGAAGGGCGGCGGCGGCGGGAACGGCAACGGCAACGGCGGCGGAAACGGCGGCAAGAAAGGCCGTGGAGCGGGCGCCCCGCTCGACGGCCTCGAAGACTACCTGCCGGGCGGCCGCATGCCGCGATCGCCCTGGTCGGCCGACTCGCAGACCGAGTTCTACCAGCCCACGAACGAACTCACCGCCGTCGAGAAGATCTCCGACGGCGAGGAGCTGATGACGCCGATCGGCCGCAAGCTCGGCGGCGGCCAGGTCGCCAACCCGCCCTCCGCGGTAAAGCACTACGGGGCGATCGCCTACGACCTCGCGATCGACTCCCAGATCTACGTTGTTTACGGCACCGGCAAGAAAAACAAGGATGCCGTTCTCGCGGGCTCCTGCAGCAACAACGGCAACTGAACCCGGGCCAGCGGCCTCCTCCTTGGCGATGTGGTATATTAGGCGCCACCGAAATCCGGGGGCACCCGCCCCTGCGCCAGGAGACCGCCATGGACCGCGATCTGCGTAAGAAGCTCTACCGCCAAATGGTCCAGATTCGCCACTTCGAGGAGAAGTGCGCGGAGCTGTATGCCGGCGCCCAAATCGGCGGGTTTTTGCACCTTTACATCGGCGAAGAGGCGATCGCCGTCGGCGCCATCAACGCGCTGAAGCCCGACGACGACGTCGTCACCCACTACCGCGACCACGGCCATGCGCTCGCCAAGGGGCTCGAGGTGGGCCCGGTCATGGCCGAGCTCTGCGGCCGCGCGACCGGCGTGTGCAAGGGCCGTGGCGGCTCGATGCACGTCGCCGACGTCTCGAAGAAGATGTGGGGCGGCTACGCCATCGTCGGTGGCCACCTGCCGGTCGCGACGGGCCTCGCGCACGCGCATGCCTTCGCCAAGGACGGGCTCGTCACCACCTGCTTCTTCGGCGACGCCGCCTCGGACATCGGCGAATTCCACGAGGCGA
This sequence comes from Candidatus Sericytochromatia bacterium, assembly GCA_036675505.1. Classification (GTDB taxonomy): domain Bacteria; phylum Cyanobacteriota; class Sericytochromatia; order S15B-MN24; family JAQBPE01; genus JAKFEW01. Next base: position 60,307 of record JAKFEW010000061.1, on the reverse strand, counting down.
TGAACTTCGCCGCGCTGTGGAAGCTGCCGATCGTCTTCGTCTGCGAGAACAACCTCTACGGCATGGGCGTGCCGATCGCCATGAACACCGCGCAGCAGCAGATCGTCCAGAAGGCCAAGGCCTACGGGATGCCCGGCGAGCGCGTCGACGGCATGGACGTCGAGGTGATGCACGCCGCGATGACGAAGGCCGCGACCCACGCCCGCAAGGGCAAGGGGCCGTACTTCCTCGAGGCGATGACCTACCGCTTCCGCGGCCACTCGATGGCCGATCCCGAGCTCTACCGCGACAAGGCGGAGGTGGAGGAATGGAAGAAGAAGGATCCGATCCACGCGTACCGCGCGCTGCTGATCAAGGAGAAGGTCTTCACCAAGGCCCAGGCGGACGCGCTCGACCAGGAAGTGCTGGCCGAGATCGAGGCGGCCGCGAAGTTCGCGCTGGACAGCCCGTTCCCTGACGAATCGACGCTCTTCGACGACATCTACACGCCCGCGGGGGGACGCTAGCCATGCCGGTCATCACCTACCGAGAAGCGCTCAGGCAGGCCATTCAGGAAGAGATGCGCGCGGACCCGAAGGTCTGGATCCTGGGCCAGAACATCGCTGCCTACGGCGGCACCTACGCGGTCACCAAGGGGCTTTTCGAGGAGTTCGGCCCCGAGCGGGTGCGCGACGCCCCGATCGAAGAGGCCGGCATCGTCGGGCTCGCCACGGGCTCCGCGATGGGCGGCACGCGCCCGATCGCCGAGATCATGAGCATCAACTTCACGCTCGTGGCCATCGACCAGATCGTCAACCACGCCGCCAAGATGCGCTACATGTTCGGCGGCCAGTGGTCGGCGCCGATGGTCATCCGCACGTCGTCGGGCTACGGCATGTTGGCGGCCACGCACTCGCAGACGTTCGAGAACTGGTACGCCTACGTGCCCGGGCTCCGGGTCGTCATGCCGGCCACGCCCTACGACGCGAAAGGCATGCTCAAGGCCGCGATCCGCGACCCGGACCCGGTCATGTTCATCGAGCACTCGAACCTGTACGGCCAGAAGGGCGAGGTGCCGGACGGCGACTACGTCGTGCCGCTCGACCAGGCCGATGTGAAGCGGGAGGGCGCGGACGTCACGCTGGTGTGCTGGTCCAGCATGGTCAAGCCCTGCCTCCAGGCCGCCGAGACCCTCGCCGGCGACGGCGTGGCCGCGGAAGTCATCGACATGCGGGCGCTGCGGCCGCTCGACACCGCCACCGTGATCGCGTCGGTGAAGAAGACCAGCCGCTGCGTGGTCGTCGAGGAAGGCTGGCGCTCGATGGGCGTCGGCGCCGAGATCGCGGCGCGGGTCTCCGAGGAGGCCTTCGACTGGCTCGACGCGCCGGTCGGCCGCGTGGCCGGCAAGGAAGTCCCGATGCCTTACGCCAAGAACCTCGAGAAACTCTGCATCCCGAACGAGCAGGACATTCTCGCCGCAGTGCGTTCGATCCTCTAACCCACTCACGACGCGACCCGGAGGATACCTATGGCCAGCAACATCTTGATGCCCAAGATGGGCTACGACATGGAGGAAGGCAAGATCCTCCGGTGGCTCAAGAACGAGGGCGACGCCGTCAAGAAGAGCGAGCCGATCGCCGAGATCGAGACCGACAAGGTCGCCATCGAGATCGAGGCGTTCGCGGGCGGCGTGCTGGCGAAGATCCTCATGCCGGCCGGCGGGGTCGCGAAGGTGGGCGCGCCGATCGGGATCATCGCGGAGCCGGGGGAGAAGGTGGAAGCGCCTGCCGGGGCGGAGGCGAAGGCGGAGCCTGCGGCTGCCACGACGGCCCCCTCACCCCCCTCCGGGGACCTCTCCCCCACCGGGGAGAGGGAAAGGGTCCAACCGCCGCAACCCTCCCCTCTTTCCAGCCCCCCCACGAACCCGCCCGGGGGAGAGGTGGCCCGCAGGGCCGGTGAGGGGGTACGCGAGGCACCCGACGAGCGTCTCAAAGCCTCCCCCCTCGCCAAGAAAATCGCCACCGACCTCGGCGTCGAGCTCGCAGGCCTCAGCGGTACAGGCCCCGGCGGCCGCATCGTCCGCCGCGACGTCGAAGAAGCCGCGAACCAGGGCCTCACCGGGCGCAAGCCCGCCGCGGCCGCGGCTGGCGCCCCCGGCACCGGGGGCGGACGCAAGGAGCCGCTCAGCGGCATGCGCAAGGCGATCGCCCGGCGAATGGTCGAGGCGATGGCGCCCATCCCGCACTTCTACGTGACCATGGCCGTCGACATGGACGCCGCCATGGCGCTGCGCGCCCAGATCAACGAGGCACGCGAGAAGGACGAGAAGATCTCCGTCAACGACCTGGTCCTCAAGGCCTGCGCGCTGGCGCTGCGCAAACACCCGAGCCTCAACGCGCGCTGGGAGAGCGACGGCGTGTTCCATCCGGACGAGGTCGCCATCAGCGTGGCGGTCGCCCTGCCGGACGGCCTGATCGCGCCGGACATCCACCAGGCCGACACCAAGTCGCTCGGCACGATCAACCGCGAGGTGAAGGACAAGGCCGGGCGGGCCAAGAACGGCCACCTCGGGCCCGACGAGTACGGCCGCGGCACGTTCACGCTGAGCAACCTCGGCATGTTCGGGGTCGAGTCGTTCACGGCGATCGTGACGCCGCCGCAGAGCGCGGCGATCGCGGTCGGCGCGGTCACCCAGGAGGCCGTGGTCAAGGACGGCCAGCTCGCGGTGGGCCAGGTCATGCGCTTCACGATCTCCGCGGACCACCGCATCACGGACGGCGCGGGCTCCGCGCAGTTCGCCGTGGAAGTGAAGCGGCTGCTCGAGAACCCGCTCCAACTGCTCGTCTGAGGATTTCAGCATGCCAAGCGTCATCATCATCGGCGGCGGCCCCGGCGGCTACGTGGCCGCGATCCGCGCAGCGCAGCTCGGCCTCGAGGTCACGCTCGTCGAGCGCGAGTGGCTGGGCGGCGTGTGCCTCAACTGGGGCTGCATCCCCACGAAGGCGCTGCTGCGCAACGCCGAGGTGTTGAGCCTCTTCCAGCATGCCAAGGACTGGGGCGTGACCATGGAGAAGCTCAACGCCGACTACGGCGTGGCCTTCGATCGCTCGCGCAAGGTCGCCGACCAGCTGGTCAAGGGCATCGGTTTCCTGATGAAGAAGAACAAGATCAAGGTCGTGACCGGTGACGCGAAGCTCGCTGGCAAGGGCGTCGTGACGGTTGGCGGCGCCGGCGACAAGGCTGTGCAGACCCTCGCGGCCGACCACGTGATCCTGGCCGTGGGCGCTCGCCCACGCCTGCTGCCAGGCATGACCGCCGACGGCGAGCGCGTGGTGACGAGCCGCGAGGCGCTGCTCGACAACCGCACAGCGCCGAAGTCGATCGTGATCCTCGGCGGCGGGGCGATCGGCTGCGAGTTCGCGTACGTCTACGGCACCTATGGCGCCAAGGTCACGCTGGTCGAGATGCGCGACCACCTGCTGCCGCTCGAGGATCCGGAGAGCAGCGAGGTGCTCGAGAAGGCCTACAAGGCCAAGGGCTTCGACCTGTTGCTCGGCGCCAAGTACGAAGGGCACGACGTGACCAAGAAGGGCGTGAAGGTTCGCATCGCGGCCAAGGATGGGCCCAAGACCGTCGAGGCCGACCGGATGCTGGTTGCGCTCGGCATCGCGCCGAACACCGAGGGCCTCGGCCTCGAGGCGGCGGGCGTGAAGACCGACCGTGGCTTCATCACCGTCGACGACCAGATGCGCACCAACGTGCCGGGCGTATGGGCGATCGGCGACTGCAACGGCCGCTCCGGGCTCGCCCACGTCGCTTCGGCGCAGGGCGTGCTGGCGGTCGAGACGATCGCCGGCCACCACCCGCCCGCGCTGCGCTACGAGGACATGCCGCGCTGCACCTACTGCCACCCGCAGGTGGCGAGCCTCGGGCTCACGGAGGCCCAGGCCAAGGAGCGCGGACACGACGTCAAGGTGGGCCGCTTCCCGCTCGCGGCGAACGGCAAGGCGCTCGCGCTCGGCGACGCGACGGGCCAGGTGAAGGTGGTGGTCGACGGGAAGTACGGCGAGCTGCTCGGCGTCCACCTGGTGGGCCCGGACGTCACCGAGCTGCTGCCGGAGTTCGGCCTCGCGCGGTCGGCCGAGGCCACGGCGACCGAGATCGAGCACACGGTCCACGCCCACCCGACGCTCTCGGAAGCGCTCCACGAGGCGGTGCTGGGCGCCATGGGCCGGGCCATCCACATCTAGGGCGGTTTTCCAGCGGCTCGAAGGGAGGCACTCCAGGCGCCGAGAGCCCCCTCACCCCCCTTCCGGGGACCTCTCCCCATTTCCAGCCCCCCCACGAACCCACCCGGAGAGGGGAAGGGTGCTGCGGTTACTTGGACTTCCCGCCCTTCGAGCCGCCGGAAGAGCCGCCCGAGGACCCGCTGCTCGAGCCGCCGGAGGCCTTGCCACCGGAGGGCGTGCCGCCAGTCGACGTCGCCCCCCCCGTGCTCGTACCACCCGAGGTAGTCTTCCCCGTGGTCGTCCCCCCCGTGGCCGCGCCAGGCTCCTTGGCCGGGACGCCTGTGGGATCGGTCGTCGGCGGCGCCGAGGCATCCGTGGTGGGGGCCGTCGAGGCGCCACCCGTGGGCTTCTTCTCGGATCCGCCGCCGCTGCCGCCGCTCTTGCCACCCGTTCCGGCCGCCGCTGCCACGTCGGGCACGTCGATCGCCGGATCGATCGCCTTGCGGACCTTGCCCACGCGGGCACGGGTGGACGCGAGCTTGGCCTCGGCGCGCGCCGATGCGTTGGCCGACGGGGCGAATTCCTTTGGCTCGTAGTCCGCGGCGACCGTCGCCTCGCCGACCGTGCCGGTCGTCTTCACGCGCAAGCCCTTGGCGGCGTCGCGCAGCTCGACGCGATCGCCCTTGAGCTGGTCGTGGACCGCCTGGACCGCGTCCGCCACCGCGCCCGGCTCGAGCGCGTAGACGCCGCCGCGCCGCTCCTCGGTGGTCTCGGCGACCCGCGCGGCGACCAGCGTCGAGGCGACCGTGACGGCCACCGGCGAGCGGGGCGCGTCGTTCGCGAGCGCCCGCGCCACGGCCGTGAGCCGGACGCCGTCGCCGGATTCGCCCAGGGCGATGGCCTCCACGACGTAGGTGGAATCGAGCGGGACGTCGGTGAAGGTGAAAGCGCCGGCCTCGTCGGTCGTCGTCGGCGCGACGTCGGCCACCACCGCGAGCGTCAGGGCATCGCGCAGGAAGACCGTGGCGCCGGCCACCGGGACCTCGGCGAGGTCGTCGTCGACGACCAGCAGGAGCGCGTAGTTCAGGCCGCCCGCGGCCACGATGCCGCCGGTCTTGCCGTTGTCGTTCATGCCGCCCGCGGCGATGATCTGGCCGCCATGGTTGCCCACGATGTTGCCGCCGCCCGCGGCCACCATCTTGCGGCCGTTGGCCTCGAGGATGTGCCCGCCGCCCCTGGCGACGAGGTTCAGGCCGCCCGCCGCGACGATCGGTGAGCGCACCTCGCCCGCGAGCTTGCCGAGGGCACGCACGGCATCGACCTTCGAGGCCGTCTGAAGGCCGATCGCCGAGCCCACGCCGTCGAGCGGGCCCATGGCGGCTGGAAAGGCGCTGCAGGCGGCCAGCAGGGCCGCGAGCGGCACCACGGAGAGGCGGGTCAGGCGCATGAACGAAACTCCTCGGAGCGACTCGAAACGAGAACGGAAATCGGCACAAGATCGGGGTGACGAGCGATCGTAGCATGAAGCTCGGCGGGTTCGGCGTGATCGCCGCCGCCGCAAAGCAGCCTTGGGTCATCATCCCCGCCTTTCCCATTTACCCGCCGCGCCACATAACGGCACCCTGAACCTGGCGACAGGCCTGCGTTCCCCGTGCTGGTCGCTCGCTGGTCGGCCTTTATTTCATCCAAGGTTATCCAGCCCTTAAAGCGATCACGGCCCCCCGGCGCGCATATACCCCATGACCCCTCGGAGCCCGCATGAAGCGCCACCTGTCCCTCCTGCTGCTCGCCACGACGCTGACCGCCTGCTACCAGGTGGCGCCGGTCGCTGTATCGACGCCGCGCACCGGCCTCGCTCCGGCGGCGCGCGCGGTGCCCGGCCGCCTGATCGTGCGCTGGCGGCGGCCCGAAGCTGCGGCCGCCGTGCTGCGGCGCCTCGGCGTGGCGCGGCACGAGGGGCTCGGACCGGAAGGCGAAGCGGTCGGTGCGGCGCCGGAAGTCCTGGAACTGCCCGCGGGCGTGGACGAGACAGCCTTCCGGGCTGCGGCGGGTGACGCGCTGGATTGGACCGAGCCCGACCACGTGCTGCGGCTGGTCACACCGACGCCCGAGATTGGCGACGATGCGGCGGCCGAGCGGGGCAAGCCCGCAGGCCCCTCGCGCAAGGGCCAGTGGGCGCTCGTGAAGGTGCGGGCCGAGGCGGCCTGGCGCGTGACGCGCGGCCGGCCGGACGTGCGCATCGCGATCGTGGACACCGGCGCCGATCTTGGCCACCCCGAGCTGCGCGGCCAGATCGTCGACAGCTGGCGCGCGAACGGCTGGCTCGGGCGCATGGGGCTCGCGGGCGCGAAGGACGACAGCGGGCACGGCACGCACTGCGCCGGCGTGGCCGCCGCCGCCGGACTCCAGGGCGTTTCCGGCCTGGCGCCGGGCTGCAAGCTGCTGATCGTGAAGGCGCTGGACCAGGACGGCGCGGGCGCCACCTCGGACGTCGTGCGTGGCATCCGCTGGTCGGTCTCCCACGGCGCGCGCGTGATCAGCCTCAGCATGGGCGGGGAGGAGGACCCGCGGGCGTTGCGCGAGGCGATCGCCGACGCTCTCGCGGCCGGCGTGGTCGTCGTCGCGGCGATGGGCAACGAAGGCAAGCAGCTCAAGAACTTCCCGGCGGCCTACCCGGGCGTGATCGCCGTGGGGGCCACCAACCGCTCGGACAAGCTGGCCGGGTTCTCCACGCGCGGGTCGTGGGTCTCGGTTGCGGCGCCCGGCGCGACCATCCTCTCGACCACGCCCACCTACGCCGTCGCCATGAACCATGGCCCCAACGCCGAGATCGGCGTCGGCACGGGCACGCTCTCCGGCACCTCGATGGCGACGCCGCTCGTGGCCGGCCTCGCGGCGCTGCTGCTGAGCCAGAAGCCCTCGCTCAAGCCGGCCCAGGTGAAGGCCGCGATCGAGCGCGGCGCGGTCGCGCTGGATGGCGGGATGAACCCCCGCAGCGGCCACGGCCGCATCGACGCGGCGCGCACGCTGGGCGCGCGGTAACCGCTACTTCAGCGTGAACAGCGCGTCGTCCTCGCGGTCGAAGCGCACGCGCAGCGCGTCGGTGACGTAGTCACGGTGGATGCGGATGTAGCCAATCGTCTCGCTCGCCGCGTCGGCGCCTTCAGGCAGGTAGGCCACGTCGACCCGGAAGCGCGCCGGGATCTCCACGACGTTCGCCCTGAACGCGATCGCCTCGCCAAGGCCCTTCGACTCGTCCAGGGTGTAGTCGGAGTGGAACGACCAGTTGTCGCCGCCCTCCGCCTCGATGTGGATCGGCACCGGCCCGGTGGGTGCCGCGAGGGTCGTATCGTCCGGATCCCAGGTGAGGGCGCCGGTGAAGGTCAGGGCCTGGTTGATCTCCTCGAAGTAGGGCGACAGCCGGCCTCCGGCGATCGAGAGGGTCGCGCCGGCCCGGCGCGTGAAGGTGCTCTGGCCCGCGCCCAGGCCGCTGACCACGAGCACGCCGAGGAGGTTCTCGGCCCGGCGCACGAAGGTGGGGTCGAGGTCCTTCTCGTCGCGCTGGGCGTAGAGCCGATAGGTGGCCGGGAAGGTCGCCTGGTCGAGGTGGAACTGGACGCCGCCGCCCACGTCGCCGTCGTCGTCGGCGATGATCTCGCCGCTGTCGCTGTCGCCCTCTACGACGATGACGCGCATATTGGCGTCGCCCTCCCCCTCGAGCTTGGCCCGCAGGGCGAGGTCCGCGACGGTCGTGCCCGCCGCCGAGGGCGACGCGCCGGCAGCTGGCGAGGCGCTGGCGGGTGCCGTCGTCGGACCACCCGTCGGGGCCGCGGTGGCCGTGGCGACAGGCGTCAGGGAGGCGCCCGCGACCTGGTTGCTCAGCTTCTGCAGCTCGGCGCGGATTTCGTTCAGGGTCGACTGGAGCAGGTCGATCTTCGCCTCGAGGCGCGTCATCGTCGCGAGGATCGCCTGGCGGTCGGCCGGATCCGGCCAGGTCTCGGGCGTGAGCTCCTTGTCGGTGGTCTCCACGGCGGACTGGAACTTGGCGGGGTTGAACTCGCCGAGGTTGCCGCCCTGGCCGTCGAGCACCGCCACGGCGACGCAGGTCGTGCCGATCGACACGTTGGCCGTGGCGCCCGCGGCGGTCGGCCGAACGAGCGTCTGCAGCGTCGTCGCGGCGCCCGCCTTGTTCTTCACGCGCACCTGCACCGTGAAGGTGCCGGTGGCGGGCGCGCCGGCGAGCCGGAAGCGGCCCTGCGCGTCGGTGGTGACGGGCGGGATGTCCGGCAGCGGGGCGCCATCCGGGCCGGCCAGGAAGACCTCGGCGCCGGCGAGCGGTTGCTGAACGATCGCCAACAGCGTCCGCGGGCCGGCCACGAGGCCGCCCGCGCCGATCGCCTGTCCACCATTGTGGCTGATCACGTTGCCCGCGCCGGCCGCGACCATGTTGCCGCCGTTGTTGACGAGCACGTTGCCCGCGCCGGCGGCCACGATGCCCGCCGGCGCGATCGCGAGGCCGGCGATCGTCACGCCCACGCGGGCAGCCGGGACGGTCGCCGTGACGCCCGCGGATGCCCGCGGGCTGGCCTTGCCACCGCTCGCATTCGAGTCAGGCCGGATCGTGCCCGGCGCCGGACAGCCCGCGAGCAACGTCAAAGCCGCCAGGGCCGCAAGGGGTGCGCGGTGGGTCGCCATCAGTCCGTCCTCCATCCCGAGTGGTGCGGGTTTCTACATACCCGCCGGCCGACCGGGCGTTGCCCGCGCGCTACGCCTGGATCACGTGGAAGGGCATCTGGCGGTTGTCGGCCGCGGCCGCGCCGGCCTTCGTCACGCCGATCAGGCCGATGTCGACCTCGTCGGTCGGGAACAGGTCGACACCACGGCGCAGCGCGTCCGCGAGCGCCATGCCGTCCTCGAGCCAGCCGTAGACCGCGCGGGCCAGCATCTTCGCGACGATGAACTCGCCGATGCCGGTCGCGGCCACGGCGCCCGCCGGGCCCGCGTAAAAGCCACAGCCCATGATCGGCGTGTCGCCGACGCGGCCATAGAGCATCGGGCTGCTGCCGCCTGTCGAGTTGGCGACCGCGAAGTGGCCTTCGGCGTCGAGCGCGACCGCGCCGATCGTGCTGGTGCCGTGCACCTTGATGACCTCTTGCCAGTGCTTTTGGAAGTTCCAGTTGCGCTTGAAGTCGAAGTGGCGCCACTCTTCCTGGAAATCGTAGGGCCTGTCGGAGGTGAGCGCGGCGATCACCTTCTCGTGGATCTGGCGCGAGCGCTCGGTGGGCTCGTAGAAGGGCGCATGACCGAGCACCCGCGCGAAGCGCTCGGCCCCCTCGCCCACCATCAGCCAGTGCGGCGTGTCCGCCACCGCGCGCGCGACCTCGATCGGGTTCTTCACCCGCTGAAGCGCCGCCACGGCGCCGAGCTTGCCGCGCGTGTCCATGCACGAGGCGTCCATCTCGATCGTCTCGCCATCCATGCGCAGGCTCGAGCCGCGGCCTGCGTTGAAGCGTCCGTCGTCCTCCAGCCGCACGGAGGCGGCGACGGCGGCGGTCAGCGCGTCTTCGCCCGCATGCAGCTTGGCGAATCCGATCTCGGCCGCGGCAATGCAGCCGTCGAGGTTTTCGGGCGAGTTGCCGACGCCGCCGTGCACGGCGATGGCGATGCGAGCCATGAAGGTCTCCTTTTCGGTCTGGACGCCAACCGTCCGGGCGGCCGGCATGGTACCACGGCGCGCGTGGTAGGATGGCCGCGTGGAACAGACCGAGAACCGCACCGTCGCCCCCGCTGCCCGCCTCGAAGGTGCGCTCGACGTCCCGCCGGACAAGTCGCTTTCCCACCGGGCCGCGTTGTTCGCCGGGCTGGCGACGGGCAAGAGCCGCATCGCGCACTTCCTGCGCGGCGAGGACTGCCTGAACACCGTCGCCTGCCTGGAGGCAATGGGCGTGGGCGTGCGCTGGGACGCCAACGGCGACCTGCTCGTGGAAGGCGCGGGCCTCGCAGGCCTGCGGGAGCCGAAAGACGTGCTGTACGCGGGCAACTCCGGCACGACGATCCGCCTGCTCGCGGGCGTGCTGGCGGGCGCGCCGTTCTTCGCCACGATCACCGGCGACGCCTCGCTGCGCGGCCGGCCGATGCGCCGCGTGGTGGATCCCCTGACGTCGATGGGCGCGCGCATCTGGGGACGCGAGGACGCGCGCTTCGCGCCGCTGGCCTTCCGCGGCGGGGCGATCAGGCCGCTGGCCTACGAGAGCCCGGTGGCGAGCGCCCAGGTGAAGAGCGCCGTGCTGCTCGCTGGCCTGTTCGCCGACGGCGAGACCAGCGTGAACGAGCCGGCCCGCTCGCGCGACCACACCGAGCGGATGCTCGCGGCCCAGGGCGCCGAGGTCCGCGTGGCGGGCACGCGCGCCAGCGTGGTCGGGCGGCCGACGCTCGCGCCCATCGATTTCCGCGTGCCGGGCGACATCTCGTCGGCGGCCTTCTGGCTCGTCGCAGGCACCCTGGTGCCCGACAGCGAGCTGCTGCTGCGCGGCGTGGGCGTGAACGAGACGCGCACCGGCGTGCTCGACGTGCTGCTCGCGATGGGCGCCGACATCACGCGCGAGAACCCGCGCGAGGAAGCCGGCGAGCCGGTTTCCGACCTGCGCGTGCGCAGCGCGAAGCTGCGCGGCACGCGGATCGCCGGCGACCTCATCCCGCGCCTGGTGGACGAGATCCCGATCCTCGCCGTCGCGGCGGCGAGCGCGGCGGGCGAGACCGAGATCGCGGACGCCGGCGAGCTGCGCGTGAAGGAGTCCGACCGCATCAAGGCGATCCTGGCCCAGTTCGGCCCGCTCGGCCTCGCGGCCGAAGAGCGGCCGGACGGCCTGGTGGTGCGCGGCGGCACGCGCTGGCGCGCCGGGCGCGGCACCAGCGGCGGAGACCACCGCATCGCGATGTGCCTCGCGGTGATCGGCCTGCTGGCCGAAGGCCCGGTCGATGTGGGCGATACGGCCTGCGTGCGGACGAGCTACCCGGGCTTCTGGGACGATCTGGCCCGGGTGGCGCGTTAACCCGCTGTACGCGCGTGGCGACGGGAGATTCACCCGGACTTAACGTCCGAGCGGCGCATCCTTAACCGATTGACGGCATCTTGTCGGCCATAAGCCCGGCAGAGACCGTCATCCGCGCGACGCGCGAAGAAGGAGAGAGAGATGCCCCCGATCCAGACCCCGTTCGACGCCATCCAGCGCATGCCGTTCCCGGACATGACGCGCCGGCCCCGCCCGGACTTCGCCAACCGGCCGACGGTGCCCGGCTCCTGGCGCCAGGACGACGCGATCTTCAGCTCCCAGCGGCCCGGGAACAACAACGACGCCGCGCTCCGCCGCGAGATCAGGGCGATGAAGGCCCAGCTCGCCGCGCTCCAGTCCCAGCTCGCGCAGGTCATGCGTTACATCGGCGCGAACGGCGGCGTCCAGCCCGGCCAGCCGGGTCAGCCCGGCCAGCCCTGGCCGCAGCCCACGCCGGGCTTCCCGCGCCCGAACTATCCAACCTCGGGCTACCCGACGCCGGGCTACCCGACGCCGGGCTACCCGACGCCAGGTTACCCGACGCCAGGTTACCCGACGCCCGGCTACCCGAACTCGGGCTACCCGAGCCAGGGCTTCCAGCCGGGCCAGGGTCCGGGCTTCGCCACCCTGCCGCTCACGCCTGGCCAGGTCTCCGGCCTGACCAGCCAGCCGTTCATGCCCGGCCAGGGCCCAGGCACGGCCCCCCAGCCCGCCGTCCCCGGCCAGGCGACCTGGCTGCGCTGAGCGTTCCTCCTCGAAGCGCCTGGGGCCCGCGACCCCCAGGCGCTTCATGGTATCCTGGGCCCCATGTCTCGACCTTCGCTCGACATGGTGGTCACCCGTCGCCGGGAAGACCTGGCCTCGCGCCTCGCCCGGCGGTCGCTGGCCGATCTGCAGGCCATGATCGCGGGCCTGCCGCCCACGCGCGGCTTCGCCGCAGCGCTGCGGGGCGGGTCGCGCAAGCCCGCGGTGATCGCCGAGCTCAAGAAAGCGAGCCCGTCGGGCGGCCTGCTTCGGCCGGACTTCGACCCCGGCGCGATCGCCCAGGCCTACGCCGCCGCCGGCGCGACCGCCCTCTCCGTGCTCACCGAGGAGGCTTACTTCCAGGGCGACCTCGGCAACCTCGGCCGCGCCCGCACGCTGGTCGACCTGCCGCTGCTCCAGAAGGACTTCCTCATCGACGCCTACCAGGTCTACGAGGCGCGCGTCTTCGGCGCGGACGCGGTCTTGCTGATCGCGGCCATCCTCGACGACGCGCAACTGGCCGAGTACGCCGAGCTGGCCGCCTCGCTGGGGCTCGACGTGCTGCTCGAGGTGCACGACGAGCCCGAGCTCGAGCGGGCCCTGCGCGTGAAGACCGCGATGCTCGGCGTGAACAACCGCAACCTCGAGACCTACGCGATCGACGTCGCCACCACCGGCCGCCTGATCGACGCGATGGGCGAGCGCCGGGGCGAGCGCGTCATCGTGGGCGAGAGCGGCATCCGCACGGCCTCGGACGTCCAGGCCCTGGTCACGGCGGGCGCCGACGCCGTGCTGATCGGCGAGACGCTCATGCGCAGCCCGGACCTGGGCGCAGCCTTCGCCGAGCTCTTCGGCCTGCCGGCGGAGCGGCGCCTGTGAAGACGCGCATCAAGATCTGCGGCCTGACGCGGCCGGAAGACGTTCGGCTGGCCGCCCGCCTCGGCGCCGACGCCGTGGGCTTCATCTTCGCGTCGAGCCCGCGCCAGGTGACGGGCACCCAGGCCCGCGACCTCGCGGCGGCCACGCCGCCGTACGTCAACCGCGTCGGCGTCTTCGGCCCGGACCAGCGGCGCGATGCGCCCGCGCTCGCCGAGGCCTGCCGCCTCGACACCTTGCAGCTCGTCGGCCCGCCGGACCCGGCCTACTGCGCTTACTACCGCGGCCGGTTCGCGATCGTGGTCGCGATCGGCGTGCCGCCGAAGGCCGAGGGCGCGGGCGGCCCGGACCTCGACGCGTTGCAGGGCCTCATCGCGGAGATCGCGCCGCACGTCGACGGCCTGCTGCTCGACACCGCGAAGGTCGGCATGCTGGGCGGCACCGGCCAGACCTTCGACTGGGGCGTGCTCGCCGGGCTCGCGTGCCCCGTGCCCCTGATCGTCGCCGGCGGCCTCGCCGCGGACAACGTGGGCGAGCTGGTGCGCCAGGCGCGGCCCTGGGCCGTCGACGTGTCGTCGGGCGTCGAGGCGTCGCCGGGCGTGAAGGACGAGGCCAGGCTCGCGGCTTTCTTCGCGGCGGTCCAGGGCTAGGCCGCTTCGGGCTGCTCAGAAAGCCCGGCGGGCCTGATCGAACGGCGTCTCCGGCCCCAGCGGCTCGGCCACCACGCGGCCGGCGCGGCTCGACGCATGGAGCACCTGGCCGTCGCCCAGGTAGATGCCGACGTGCCGGGCGGGCTCCCCCTGGAAGAGCAGGTCGCCGGGCAGTATATCGCCCATCGGCACCGGCCGGCCGAGGCGCTGCTGCGCCGCCGCCGTGCCGTCGAGCTGCGCGCCCGCGGCCCTTGCGGCCTGCTGCACGAGGCCTGAGCCGTCCACCGGCACCGGCTTTCCCAGGGCGCGCGGCAGGTGGCCGCCGCCCCAGCAGAAGGGCTGACCGAGGAAGGTCTGCGCCGCGCGCAGGAAGCGCGCGACGGCGGCCGGGTCGGGCGGCGCGGCAGGTTTCGTGGCGGCGGCCGAAGGCGCTTGCGGCCGGCGCTTCGGCACGGTGAGCGTCTGGCCTGGATAGATCATGCGCGGATCGGGCAGCTCTTCGCGGTTGGCGTCCCACAGCTCGCGCCAGCGGTCCTCCGAGCCCAGCGTGGCGCGGGCGATCCGCTTGAGCGTGTCGCCCGGCATCACGACATACGTGAGCGTCGCGCGCACCGCCCGGTCACACGCGAAGCGCGTGGACGGCTCGGCGCCCGCGCGTGGGCGTGCAGCTTCGTTGTCGGCGTTGGGCCTCGCGCCATGGGCGCCGATGGCCACGCTCAGGCGCGCTTGCACCCGTGGTACCTCCCTGACTCTCTGGACGATCTGAACTCCCGAGCGCTGTATCGGGCGTCAAGACGCCGTAATCGGGTAAGGTCGCGTTAAATTTCCCCGGTGGATTTTCATGTTGAAACACCCCCGGCAGTAGCCAGGGGTGTTTGTCGGGCGCGTGGCGCCTACTTGAGGGTCGAGCGCCTGCGGCTCAGCGAAGCAAGGCCAAAAACTCGTCCCAGCTCGTCGCCTTGGCGAACGAGGTCTCCTTGTAGATCGGGTCGACCTGGCCGTCCGTCGGCAGGTAGATCGAGAGGCCACGGGCCACCTTGGCTTCCTCGCGCGCCGAGCGCGAGAACAAGATCGCGCCGCCCTTGTTGAAGAGCGTGCCCTTCACGGCCTGGCAGGCGGCCTGCACGGCGGGGTCCTGGACGCGCAGGCGGAGCTGGTCGACCACTTCGTTGAGGTCGCGGTGGTTGAAATCCGACTTGTCGGGGCCGGCGACGTAGAAGGCCTTGACCGCGTTCAGCGACATCTTGATCGCGGCGGCGCTGCGGGGCATCGCGCCGGTCAGCGCGCGGCCGAGCTGGTCGACGGCGGCCGCCACGCGATCGCCCTTCGAGAGGTCGATCGCCGAGACGGTGAACAGCGCGACGGTCTTGCCCTTGCGCTGCGCCCGCAGCACCAGGTCGCGCGCCAGATCGTCGGGATCGGTGCTCGGCTTCTTGGCCAGCGCCGCGAGGGTGGCGTCGTAGTTCATGCCGAGCGCGTAGGAAGAGTCTTCGCTCGCGACCATCACCTTGGCGGCGTCGCGCAGCTCGAACGCCACCTCGGCCGAGGCCATCAGGCACGCATCGAACGTGAGCAGGTCGAGCTTCTTGCCGTTGCCGCCGCGCTTGAGGGCGCTCGCGAGCTGCGGCAGGCGGATGATCGAGTCCGCGTTGTCGTCCTGGGCGATGCCGTAGTAGCCGCCGCCGTGGTTGTTCACGTCGAGCCAGCGCATCTGCGAGGGGTAGGTGCCGAAGCCCCAGCGCATCGCCGCGGCCAGGGCCGTGCCGTTGCCGGTGTTCATCTCGCCGTCGCGGCCGGCCTTCACCCAGGGGCTCGAGATCGCTTCCGCGTTGTTGTCCTGGGTGATGTAGTAGCGGCGCGTGTTGTTGGGGCCCACGTCGTCGGCCAGCACGAGCGCGTTGATGTTGGCGTTCGAGCCCGCCTTCTCCAGCGTGTTCAGGTGCATCGGCAGCGTGACGCCGAGGTTGTTGTCGAGCGCCTTGAAGGTGAGGAAGGTGACCGGCTTGGCCTTCGAAGGCACCGGCAGCTTCTTGACCAGCGTGCCGTTCTCGTCGCGGCTGACCGTGTTGGCCTTGATCTGCGCGTCGATGTCGGGGGCGTCCGCGAGCGCCGCGAAGCCGTCGCCGCCGCGCAGGCCGCCACCAGGGGCGAGGCCCGGCACGACGCCGCAACCGGTCGCCGCGAGGGTGGCGGCGAGCGTGAGACCGAGCAGGCTCTGGCGGATCGGGAAGGTCATCGGGTTCCCCTTTAAAGCTAAGACCACACCAATTTAAACTTAGCTTAATTTGGTTATACCCAGATTAACATCATTCCTTGCGTAAAGAAACTGAAATTTTCGGACTTAGCGCAGCGAAGCCAGAAACTCGTCCCAGCGGGTGTCGCGCGCGAAGGCGGTGCGCCGGTAAGCCGGCGCCACCACGCCGTCCGCCCGCACATGGATCGAGAGGCCCTGGGCCGCCTCTTTCTCCTCCGGCGCATTCAAAGTGAGCATGACGAGCCGCTCGCGACCGAACAGCGCGTCGGTCACGGCTTCCGCGGCCGCCCGCACCTCGGCGCCCGCGACGCGGCCACGGAAGGCCTTGACCAGCGCCGCGAGGTCCTTGTGGTGCTCGTCGGTCGCGCCGGCCGGGTCGTCGGTGGCGAGGTGGAAGCGCGGGGTCTCCGTGATCGCCCGGCGGATCGCGTCGCGTTGCGCGGGCAGGGCCGCGATCAGCGCGCCGGCCAGCCGGTCGACCGCGCGGGTGAGCGTGGCCGCGCGCGACAGGTCGAGCGCCGAGAGCGAGTAGAGCGCGCGCTGCGGCCCGCGGCGCTCGGCGCGCATTACGAGCGCGCGCGCCAGCGTGGCCGCGTCGTAGGTCTTGCCCTCCAGGGCCTTGATCGTCTTGTCGTAGTTCATCCCGAGCGCCAGCGAGAGGTCCTCGCTCGCGACCAGGATCTTGGCCGCGCCGCGCAGCTCATGGGCGACTTCCACGGTCGCCATCAGGCACGCGTCGAACGACACGACGTCGAGCGGGCGGTCCTCGGTGCCCACCCGCAGGGCGGCCGCGAGCTCGGGCAGCGGGATGGTGCTGCCCGAGCGGCCGTCGTCGGCAATGCCGAAGGCGCCGTGGCCGTGATCGTTGACGTCGAGCCAGCGCAGCCTGGCCGGGTAGGCCGTGAAACCCCAGCGCACGGCCTGCGCGAGCGTGTAGGCCGAGCCCGTATCGCGCTCGCCGGGCCAGATCGGCATGTAGGGGCTGGTGACCGTCTGCTCGTCCGCGTCCTGGCGCACGTAGTAGGCGTAGGTGTTGTTCGGCCCTTCCTCGTCGGTGAGCGCCACGACGTTGATGCCCGTGTTGGAGCCTGCACGTTCCAGGATGTTGATGTGGAACGGCCGCATGCTGTTCTGCTGGTTGCCGAGGTTGTTGTCGAGCGCCTTGTAGGTGAGGAACGTGACAGGCTTCGCGCGGCCCGGATCGGGCATGCGGCTCACGCGCGTGCCGGTCTGGTCGCGGCCGACCGTGGCGCGCAGGATCTGCGCGTCGACGCTCGGGAAGTCCGCGAGGGCGTCGATCGGGCCCGCGGCCGCAGCCTTGGCGCCGGGGCCCGCGGGCAGCTGGCCGCAGGCTGACAGGGCGCTCACGACGATGGCGCAGATGGCGAGGAAGCGGAATCGCACGGGGACCTCGACTCAGGGCCTGGCTCGCTCGGCCCTGAGGCCAAGGAGAGGTTAAGTGCCTTATAGCTCTCTTAACCTCCGCGCTTGCGCCGGTCGACCGCCCGGCCGATCAGGCCTCGTCGGACTCGGCGTCGGTCGTGTCCGAGCGGTCCGCCGGCGGCGGCGGTGCGGGCGGCGGCGGCGGTGCGAGCACCTCGAGCGCGAGCGCGATCTGATCACGCAGCGCGGGGCCGTCGAGGTCCCGCATGGTGAGCACCACGGGTTTGGCCAGGCCGCCCGCGAGCCGCGCGAGGCTCAGCTCGAGGTCGTTCTCGCGCAAGGGGAGGTGTCGCAGCCCCTTGCCGTCGCCGTGGTGGAGCTCCTGGGCCCCGATCCAGGGCCGCAGGTACTCGAGCACGGTCTCCGGCTCCTCGCGCATCCGGCGGGCCGTGAGCATCATCGCCGGCAGATCGAGCAGCAGCGCCAGCGATGGTGCCGCGATGCGCTCGAGCAGCGCCCGCATCTGCTCGGGCTCCGCGAAGGCCGGGCGCTCGGCCGGCACGAACGGCGCCGTTTCGACCAGCACTTGCAGGCCCAGGGCGTCGGCCTGCATCGCCAGGCGATCGAGCGACCGGCACAGCTGGTCCTGCGTGCGGAGCGGCGTGATGGTATCGCCCACCGGCTGGTTGTCCTCATCGCGGGTCAGCTTGAGCGCCCAGCCGCCGTGCACGCTGTAGAACGGCGCGCCCATATCGGCCGCGACGCGCAGGGCCTCGATCGCCTGGTCCACCGCGCGCATGCGAATCTCGTCGTCGCCCGCCGCCAGGTTCCAGCGCTGGGCGTCCGGCTCGCCGAGGCAAGAATGGTGGAACAACAGCCGCTCGGACCAGCGCCGCACCTCGACCGCCCACGTCTCGCCGAGCAGGCGACCCGGGCCGGCCTGGGCGAGCGGCACCTCGAGGCGGTCCAGGGCCTGCAGCGCGGCCACGGCGTCGCCGGTGCCGGCGACCGCCAGGAGGTCTACGTAGAGCGGAAGGTTTCGGAAGTCCACGGTGGCCATTCTAGCTGATCCGCGCCACCCGGCCCTGGCAACATCGCCGAAACATAAGGCCGGTTTCCTGCAAACGGGCATTACGTCAAGTTCCTACAGCTTGTCCGGAGGTCGCGGATCAGTTAACATGGAATACCCCTCCGTATTCGTAGGTGCGATCGTGGTCCAATCGTTCAAGTACTCGGTGCCCGAGCGTTCGTCGCCGCCCCCGCCGCGCAAGCCGCGAGCGGGTCGGGTCGTCGCGCTGGTGGCTGCGGTGGCCGTCCTCGGCGGCCTGACCTGGACGGCCCGCCAGGGGACCGACGGCCCAGTCGCGACGCTGAGCTGGATGCTCGGCCGGCCGGCGATCGCCGACGAGCGCGCCCGCCAGGCGGACACGCTGCTCGAGGAAGGCGAGAAGAGCCTGGCCGCGAGCGAGTACGCGGGCGCCTTCAAGCGCTTCGGCGAGGCCCTGCGCCTGAACCCCGCGCTGCTCACGGCCTGGGAGCGCGCCCGCGTGGCGCGCTACCTCAAGGGCGATCGCGCGCCGCTGACCGCCGCCGAGCTCGTGCCCGATCGCCAGGCGCGCCTCCAGCTGCTGCTCGCGCTCGCCGACCGCGATCGCACGGCCGGCCGCCTGACCGCGGCCCGCGCGTCGCTCGAGGAAGCGCTCGCGCTGTCGGCCGACGACGATCGGCTCCACGGGGCGCTCGGCGCGCTGCGGCGGGCCGAGGGTGACCTCGACGGCGCGCTCGCCGCCTACGAGCGCGCCGCGAAGGCGGCCCCCGATCAGCTGGCCTGGGTGGCCGCCCGGTTCGCCCTGCGCCTGGAGCGCGGCGAAATCGAGGCCGGCTGCCAGGAAGCCGTGGCGGCCTACCAGCCGCACGCGTCTCGCGACAAGGACGACGCCGCCCGCATCGGCTTGCTCGAGGCGTACCTGCATATGGGCCTGCCCGAAAGCGAGCTCGCCAAACGCCTCGCCAAGGACGCGCCGCAGCTCACGACCGTCGAGCGCCAGCTCCACCTGGCCCAGGCCTATATGCACCATTACCTGAACAACCCGAACTGGCACCGCGAGTCGTTCGACCGCGTGATGGCCGCCGCCGGCGACGTTCGCAAGGCCAACAGCGGCGCGAAGCCCGAGCAGCGCACCGCGGCGGTGCGGCTGCTCGTGGAAGCCCGCTCCGCGCGCGCCGGGCGCTTCATCGATCGCAGCGACGTCGAGGCCGCCCGCGCGGAGCTCGAGCATGCCCTGCGCCTAGCGCCGGAACTGCCGGGCGACCGCAAGCGCTTCGCCGATCTCCAGGCCGAGCGGGCGCGCCTGCTCACGTTGGGTGGCAAGACGGACGAGGCCACCCGGGCGCTCGAAGCGGCGATCAAGCTCCAGGCGGATCACCCCTGCCGCGCCGAGCTCGCGAAGGTGCAGGCGGGTCTCGGCATCACGCTGCTGTCGGCGGGCAAGACCGCGGCCGCGATCGGCCACTTCCGGCGCGCGGTTTCGCTCTCGCCCGAGGACGACGGGCTGCTGGCCCGCTACTACCAGGCGCTCGGCGACAAGGACCGGACGGCGGCGGTGAAGGCCGTGGCGGCAGCAGCCCGCATCACGGATCCGGGCGCCGCGATGGCGCGCCTGGCCCACGGCTTCTCGCAGACCCACAAGAAGGGCACGGCGGACACGATCGTGAGCCTCGCGCTGGCCCAGCACGTCGGCGCCGGCCGCCAGGCCGAGATCCGCGCCGAGGCCCTGCGCGCCGCCGGCCAGCGGACCCTCGCCGCGACGGCGCTGCAGCAGGCGCTGGAGCACCACCCCTCCGCCGACCTCTGGCTGCGGCTCGCCGCGGTCGAGGCCGAGCTCGGCGAGGTGAAGGCCCGGCGGGGTGAACGGGCGAAGGCCGGCAACCACCTCGTCGCCGCGCTCGAGGCCTCCCGCCACGCGCTGGCCCTCGCGCCGGCCGGCCTGGCGATGGCGCGCACGTTGGAGGCCACCGCGGACCTGGCCGCGCATGCGCTCCAGGCCGGCGATGTCGCCACGGCCGAACGGCGGGCCGCCGAGGGCCGCGTGCTCGCGCCGCAAGAGCCCGGCCTGGCGCTCACGCACGCCGAGGCGCTCGCCAAGCTCGCCCGCTGGGACGAGGCCCGCCAGGCCTGCGACGACGGCCTGGCTGGCGTGACGAACCCGGGCGACGCACGCCACGCGACGCTGCGCCTGCGCCACGGCCAGGCCCTGCGCAAGCTCGGCCGCCCCGCGGAGGCGATCGATACCCTCAAGCTGGGCCTCGCCGAGGATACCGCCGCGACGCCGATTCGCTGCGCGGATCTCTGGTTCGAGCTGGCGTTCGCCCACGCGGACGCCCGCCAACGCGAGGAGGCGCTCAACGCCACCCGCCAATACGTGTTCTGGTCGCTGCACGACAACCAGCAAAAGAAGCGCGTGCCGGCGATCCAGGAGCTCGAGCTGAGCCTCGCGAAGCCGTGACGCAGGCTGTTTGCGTCATCAACCCGCATTCGGGCGGCGGCCGGACGGGCGCGCGTTGGCCGGCGATCGCCGAGCGCCTGCGAACGGCCGGCCTGGTCTGCGAGCCGCGCTTCACGGCCGGCCCCGGTGACGGCACGACGCTGGCCGCCCAGGCCCTGCGTGAAGGCGCGGAGCTCGTCGTCGCGGTGGGCGGCGACGGCACCGTCCACGAGGTGGCGAACGGCTTCTTCGACGGCGGCACGCCGATCCGCCCCGGTGCGCGCCTGGGCGTGATCCCGGCCGGCTCGGGCAGCGACCTCATCAAGACCCTCGGCCTGCCGTCCGACCCGCTCGCGGCCGTCGACCGCCTCGCGCGCGGGACCGAGCGCACCATCGACCTGGCGCGGGTGTCGTACCGCGGACCGGACGGCGCGCCGGCGCAGCGGCTCTCGATCAACATCGCGAGCGTGGGCATGGCGGCGGCGGTGCTCGAGAAGATGGCGACGCTGCCCGGCTGGGTGCAGGGCCAGGCCCGCTACATGCTGGGCAGCCTGATGGGCTTCGCCGACCTGCGGCCCTTCGACCTCGCCTGGCGCGTGGACGGCATCGCGCAGCCGCCGACGCGCGCGTTGATCATGGCGGTGGGCAACGCCCGCTACTTCGGGGCCGGGATGCACATGATGCCGCAGGCGGTGCAGGACGACGGGCTGATCGACGCGGTGGTGGTGGCGGAGCGCCCGGTCTGGGAGCTGCTGCCCGCCTTTCCGCGGATTTACGCGGGGACGCACCTGGAGCTCGGGATGTGCACGAGCGCGCGCGGGCGACGGATCGAGATTGATTCGGATGCGCCGCTGGAGATCGATGGGGAGATCGCGGGCCGAGGACCGGTGGTGATCGAGGTGGTGCCTGGGGCGATTCGGGTGATGGTATGAACCTGGCGCGGGCTGGCGTGCGCGCTCTCGCGGCAGTTGCGGCGTTGAGTGGATGTCCGATGAAGTTCGGCATCCCGGGCGTCAACATTTGGCCCGTCGCCCCCTGCCCGGGCGACACGGTTCGGTTCGAAGTCGATTCGGGCGGCTCCCGCCCAGCCGGTGGCAAGGCGTTTTACCGCATCAGCTATCCGAACCTGCCAGCACCGGACCGTTACACCGAGATACCCGCGCCCGGATGGGGCCAGGCATTCCATGGAACGTTCGTGGTGCCCGCCGAAGCGCACACTGTCGATCGTTCCGCGACGTTCGAGCTGTTTCTGTCGGACGAGCCCCACACCACGCGTCTCATGCGCCAATTCTGGCTGTGCGGCACCCCGACCGGGACTTTCGCGCCGGTCAGTCCGCCTCAACCTTCGGCCTCCGCCCCCTGACCGAGCGAGAGTTCATGTACTCAGTGACCGCGGCGATGGATGTCGTCCAGGTGTTCCCCACCTTCACGCCTCGCAGTCGGCCACGCATGATTGCCTTTTGGAGCGCCTGAGGGGTCGTGCCGAGCACATGAGCTGCGTCGGCTAATGCCAGCGGCTCTTCGTAATTCGGCGGATGCTGAGCAAGCAGGTCCATATCGTAGCGCTTGCTCGCGTTCATCACTTCCAACGCCAGAATCGTGTGGTTCTCGTCCCAGTCGATGTGGATGCCAGGAGCGACTTCCTCTGTCCCTACGCTCTTGGTGAGGTCGCCCAGATCGACGACGAGAATGTCGACCTCGGGATCGTATTTGATGCGCATTCGCTTCATCGCCTTCTCCTCGGGTCATCGTTCATCACGTTCACAAAGTGCAAGATGCTTTGAACCACCATGAAACGCCCCGCACCCTCTCTACGTGTCGTTTCGACAAATACGATTCGTATTCGATACCCACGGATTGCCCCCGTGGATTCCCATTTTGGCTCGGCGAACTCACCGCTATCCAGGGAACTCCCCGCACCAGCCCGATTGATCTGTTCGGCCTCTTCAAGCGCAATGCGACGTTTCTCGAGTCGTTCCGAAGCATGCTGAAAAAATGAAATCTCACGAGACTCGTCACGAGGGACCATTTAATTGTACCTCTACCCATACAAATAAACAATGCACAGCACGCCGCTGGCCGCCCCGCTTCGACCTGCGAGCGGCGAAGCATTCATCACATTTGCGACCCCGGCGGCGGGAGCGTCGTCGATCTTGGCGTGTGACCCACGGACGACTAGCCGCTTGTATGTGTCAATTGCGGCGAAAGCCGAGGAGGTGCATATGGCCCGATGCTACGAACGGTTCATGGTCCCGGCGGTGGAGGAGGCGCTGCCCGAGGCCCCCCGGTTCGACCTGCTCGCCGGCACGAAGACGGCCTGCTCGATCTACGCCGCCGCGGAGGGCGCCTTCTCCCTTCTCAACGACCCCAACGCCCGGGGCACGCTCAAGGTCGAGGGCTTCGCCACCAAACGCACAGTCTCCATCTTCTTCCGCGGGCGCGGCTCCGCGACGGTCGACCACCCCGTCTACGGTCGGTTGCGGTACCGCTACAACACCATCATTTACGCCGAAGGCGTCGGCTCGAACCAGGTGCAGCTCGCCCGGTACGACGCCGCGGGCAACCTGGGCGACTACGCCGTGCTCACGGACAACCTGGGGCAAGTCGCGTTCGTCGATTCAGGCCGCGGGATCGCCTTCACCTGCGTCGTGGACGGCAACAACGTCAGCTTCGACCCGCTGACGCCCTGCCCGGCGGTCGACTAAACAGCTTCGCGTTACTTGTCGCTCATCGGCGCCCCGAGCATCCTTCCCCGCGCAGCGGGGGTGAGGGGGCACGCCAGGCACCCGGTGTGCCCCCTCCACCCCCTCACCGGGCACATCGGGGCTCTCCAGCCCCTCCGTGCCGTCCTCTCCCCCACCGGGGAGAGGGGGAAGGGTGCGTTGGTCGCGAAGTAACGTGATGCTGTTTAGCTAAATCGCCCGCCGCCGCCAGGAGCCGCGCACGTACCACCAGGTCACGAGCGCTGCCTGCACCACGGTCCCCGCCGTGATCGCCCACCACACGCCGGTCGGGCCCCAGCCCCAGGACCAGGACAGCGCGTAGGCGAGCGGGATGCCGACGCCGAGCTGGGAGCCCAGCGTGAAGAGCATCGGCGGCTCGGTCTCGCCGGCGCCCTGCAAGGCGCCGGAGAGCACCGTGCCGACGGCCAGGAACGGCAGGCCCGCGGCCAGGGCCCTGAGCAAGTCCACCGTCCAGGCCCAGACCAGCGGGTCCACGGTGAAGGCGCTCGCGATCGGGTCGGCGGCGAGCCACAAGGCCACGCCGGCGAGAGTCGCCGCCCCCACGGCCATGAAGGCGATCGCCCGCCCCGCCTCCGCCGCCCGCTCCGGACGGCCGGCGCCGAGGTGCTGGCCCACCAGCGTGGCCGCCGCGATGCCCAGCGCCATCAGCGGCAAGTACACGGCGGACTCCAGCCGGAAGCCGATCGCGTACGCCGCCATCGCGTCGGCCGGCAGCGCCGCGAACGCGAGGATCGCGTAAACGGCCATCCGCGCGAGGTTGCGCAGCACGTTTTGGAGCCCCGTCGGCGCGCCGACGCGCAGCATCCGGCTCATGCAAGCGAGGTCCGGGCGCCACGGCCCGCGCACCTGGCGGCCCAGCGCGCTGCGCCGGAAGGCCCGCCAGGCCATCCAGCCGCCCGCGACCTTGCCCAGCACGAAGGCCAGCGCCAGGCCCGGCAGGCCCCAGCCGAGCCCCCAGCCGAGCGCCAGGGAGCCGGCGAGCCAGACGGCGGACTCCACGCAGGTGGGCAGCAGCTTCGCGATCGTCTTGCCGCGCGCCTTGAAGACGCTGGTGAGCAGCACGCCGAGGTTCATCGGGATGAGCCCCAACATCAGCAGGCGCAGGTAGGTCGAGCCCTCGTGGATGACCGCCGGCGAGGCGCCCATCGCGGCGTAGAACGCCGGTGCCAGCGTCACGACCGGCACCAGGACCACCAGCGACAGCGCGACGGCGCACATGATCGACTGCTGGGCCGCCCGGGCGGCGCGGTACCAGTCACCCGCGCCGACGTGGCGCGCCACGAAGACCTGGCAGCCCATGCCCACCGCCGCCATGATCGCGTTGATCATCAGCACCACCTGGAGCGTCAGGCCCACGGTAGCCTGGGCCACCGGGCCGATGTCGCCCGCGATCCAGGTGTCCACGAGCCCGTTGCCGACGCTCAGGGCCGTGGTGACGACCAATGGCCAGGCCACCTGCCACGCGGCCGCCCAGGTGCCGAGCGCCAGCAGCTCGCTGGCCTCGGCCGGCGAAGGCGAGGTGAGCGGGCCCGTCTCGACGCGCCGGGTGGGCGTCTTCGCGGGCGGGCGGCGAGCCAGGGGGGCGGTGCCGCGATGGGGAGGGAGGGGGGTGGTCGTCATGGATGAAGGCTGGTGTCTTCATCTATCGTTAATAACGAAGCAAATCTTTCTTAACCCTACGTGTACACCCGCCCTCGCTCAAATCTCGCGCGTGCGCCAGTGCCCCAGGCGGAAATACCAGGTGATGCCGATGCCCTGGGCGATCATCGAGACGGTCAAGGCCCACCAGGCGCCGCTCGGCCCGAGGCCGACCCCCAACGCGAGCGCGTAGGCCAACGGCAAGCGCAGGAGAATCTGGAAGAGGAACACGGCGACCATCGGCGCACGCGCGTCGCCGGCGCCCTGCAAACCGCCGTTGATCACCATTCCGATCGCCAGGAACGGCTCCGATATGGCTATCACGCGCAGGTAATCAGCCGCGTAGCCGCGCACCACCGGATCGGCCGTGAACACGCCGGCCAGGAGGTCGGCCGTGAACCAGAAGAAGACGGCGAAGGCGCCCATCACCACGATGCCGACGGTCGCGACGCGCCACACGGCGGCCTCGGCCCGGTCCGGCCGGCCGGCCCCGAGGCTCTGGCCCACCAGCGTGGCGGTCGCGATGTTCAGCGCGAAGACCGGCAGGAAGGCGATCGACTCGATGCGGAAGCCGATCGAAAAGGCCGCGACAGCCTCGGTGGGCCGCGCGAGCAGCCCGAGGATGCCGAAATACGCCATCATGCCGAGGTTGCGGATGAGGACCTGGCCACCGGCCGGCAGGCCGATCTCGAGGATGCGGCGGAACCAGCCCCAGTCCACGCGCCACGGCTCGACGATCGCCTTGTAGAGGCCCATCTGGCGCAGCAGCCCGAAGCCGATCACCGCGTTCGCGAGCTTGCCGAGCACGAAGCCGGTGGCGAGGCCCATCAGGCCCCAACCGAGCCAGAGGCCGAGCACCAGCGACCCGCTCATCCACACGACGCCCTCGGCGAGGTTCGCCGCGAACAGCGCGACCGTGCGTCCGCGGGCCCGGAAGATCGCGCCGAGCACGATGCCGAGGTCCATCGGCAGCAGGCCCAGCAGCAGCGCGCGCAGGTACCAGGTGCCGGTCTCGCGCACGGCCGGCGGCGCGCCCATCGCATCGAAGAAGTACGGCGCGAGCACCCACATGGGGGGCATCACCACCAGCGAGAGGATCAAGCCGAGCAACAGCGCCTGTTGCGCGGCGCGACCGGCCTCGGCCCAGGCGCGCGCGCCGACGAAGCGCGAGACGAGCGCCTGGGCGCCGATCGCCACCGCCGTGGTGGTGGCGTTGATCAGCAGGATCAGCTGCATCACGAGGCCCACCGCCGCCTGCGCCACCGGGCTCACGTGGCCGGCGACCCAGGTGTCGAGCAGCCCGATCGCCGCGTTCACGATCATCGTGAGCACGAGCGGCCAGGACAGGCGCCAGATGTCGCCCCAGGACACCTCGCCCGAGGCTTCGGGGCCGCGGTCGGTGGCGGCGGCGGCCGGTGGGGCGCTCATTCCTCGGCGGCGAGCGCCTCGGTGAGCACGCGGCCCGTCGCCTGGGCGGGCGCGGGGATGCCGAGGAGCTTGCAGATCGTGGGCGCGAAATCGGCGTTGCGCGCCGGGCCGAGCGCGACGCCGCGCTTCACGCCGGGGCCCGCGAACATCATGAACGCATGCATGTCGGGCCTGCGCGGGTCGAAGACGTGGCCCGCGCGCCCGGCGTCCTGCGGCGAGAAGAGCGCCTTGGCCTCGACCTTGCCGTCGAAGTAATAGCCAGGCTTGAGGTCGAGGTAGAGGTCGCCGGCGCGCGGGCCGCCGATGCCGAGCAACGCCGCCTCGGCCGTCGCGGCGCGCAGGGTCGCCGTGACGAGCGGCGTGCCGTCATGCGCCTTCACGGCCTTGAAGGCCGCCTCGACCTGGTCGAGCACCCTGGGCAGGTCGGCGGGCGCGACGATGCCGCCCTTGCGGCCACGCCGGTTCACGACCACGAAGGCGCCGTCGGTCGCCGGGTAGAGGGCCTTCGTGCGCGTGAGGTCGACCTTGCCGTCCTTGCGCAGCACCAGCAGCCCGGCCTGCTTGAGCACGTGGTTGGCGTGGAACGACCACTTCATGCCGCCCATGCCGTGGTCCGCGGCGACGGCGGCCACCACGTCCTCATGGTCCGCGAGCGGCGCCAGCACGTCGTCGACCTGCCGGCAGACCGCCGTGAGGTGGTCCCAGACCCGCGGGGCGAGCGCCGGATCGTAGGCCGGGCTGTTGTCGTCGGCGGCGCCGTACCAGTGGTGCAGCGCCTCGTCCGGAAACGGCAGGTAGTAGAGGCCGAGGTCCCAGTCGCGGCGCGCGATCAGGCGCTCGAGCCGCTTGCGCGCGAGCGCGGTCATGCGGCCCACCACGGCGCGGTAGCGGCGCTCGGCCGTGCCGTCGCCACCCTGGAAGAGCGTGGGGCCGAAGGCACCCTGCGCCCACAGGCGGCCCGGGCCCTGGGGCATGAAGGGCGTTTCGGCGCCGTACCAGGACTCGGCCGCCTCCCGCTTGTTCGAGACAGCGCGCGTGGCCGGCGTGTGGTAGAGCATCCAGTCCTCCAGCTTCGCATCGAGCGCGAAGAGGTGGAACTGCAGGTAGGCCGGGCCCTTGTCGGTGTCGACGCGCAGCCCGGGCGACCAGCCGCCTGGCTTGAGCACCACCGGCGCCGCGGCCTTCTGGGGCGCCACGGCGACGGTGTCGTAGCCGGCCACCGGGTCGGCCGGGTCGTCGTAGGCCAGCGCCCACCAGGTGCGATCGGCCAGCGGCAAGCGCATCTCCATCGGCTCACGGCCGGGCGGCGCCTGCGTCCAGCCGGAGGCCGGGCGCCAGCTGCCGGCGCCGCTGAAGAGGCCGTCCTTGCCCTTTTCACCGAAGAAGCCGTCGAGCAAGGTCAGCGAGCCCTGGAACGGGCCACCGAAGCGGCCGCCCGGCTCGTAGACGCTCATCGGCGAGGCGTGGGTCGCCTGCAGCACCGTCACCCGCTTGCCCGCGCGCGCCGCGGTCACCCAGATCGGCTCGGCGAGCAGCGCGTGGCTGTCGAAGCCGTCCTCCACGTCGAGGATCGAGTGGGCCTGGAGCGGCAGCTTGAAGACCTTGTTGCACGTGACGCCGTTCACGTCCGAGAACGCCCCGGTCCAGAGCGCGGCGTGGCCCGCGGCGGTCTTGGAGGGGTAGTTGGTGACGCTGTAGTCCATCCAGGCGCCGCGCGCCTTGAGGCGGGCCAGGTTGGGCATGGCGCCGGTGGCCACCATGCGCTCGATCACGCGCTCGGCGCCGCCGTCGAGGGATACGACGATGGCACGGCGCTCCGCGGGCGGGAGGTTGCGCAGGCCGGAGCAGGAGGTGGCGAGGAAGCTGGCGACGAGGAGGATTGGAACGCTGCGCATGAAGTCTCGGTCTCCCCGACGGGGGAGCGGGGATAGGCCGGCTACAACATAACCCAAGTGGCGTCAGATGACCAGCAACGGCTGCAAGCGCCCCTCGCGCGGCTCCGCCAGCGCAACCAGCGCCCCGTCGGGGCCGTTCAGCCGCACCACGCCCTCGGCATGGCCATCGACGCGCCGGCCATGCCCGATGTCCGCCACGCCCGCCTGGTCCAGCGTCACGACCGGCAGGTGGCCGAGCCAGGCGTCGATCGGCATCCAGCGCGGCGCGAGCTTCACCTCCTCGAGCGTCTGGGCGTCCGCCAGCGCGCAATCGCCCGCCTGCGTCCGCAGCAGGAACGCCAGGCAGGCCGGCAGGCCGAGCGCGGCACCGAGGTCGACGGCCAGCGAGCGCACGTAGGTGCCGGCCGAGCAGACGACGTCGAGCCGGGCGAGCGCCCGCGGCCCCGGCACGAACTCCACGAGTTGCAAGGACCGCACGGTGACCTCGCGCGTGGGGATCTGCTCCTCGGCGAGCGTCACGCCCGCGCGGGCCAGCTCGTAGAGCCGCTTGCCCTGGAAGTGCACGGCCGAGGCCATCGGCGGGCGCTGCGTGATCCGGCCACGGAAGGCCGCGAGCGCCGCCTCCACGGCGTCGGCCGCGAGGCCCGACGCGTCGGCCTCGGCGATCACCTGGCCCTCGAAGTCCACGGTATCGGTCGCGAAGCCGAACACCACCTCGGCCCTGTAGGCCTTGTCGTCGCGCAGGTACTGGAGCAGGCGGGTCGCCTTGCCCACCGCCACGGTGGTGACGCCGGCGGCCGCCGGATCCAGCGTGCCGCCGTGGCCCACGCGGCGCGTGCCGACGATCCGCCGGACCGCGCCGACGACGTCATGGGCGCTCATCCCCGGCGGCTTGAGGACGTTGAGGAGCCCGAAGGGCTCACCTGCAGCCGCCCCACCCGCCTGCCCCACGTGGGGCGATCGGGATCCCGCTTCGCTCGGTTCAGGCACCGCGCAGCGCTTCTTCCAGGGCCGCCACGAGCTCGGCCTCGACCTCGGCGAGCGGCCGGGCGATCGTGCAGCCGGCGGCCTGGACGTGGCCGCCGCCCGCGCAGCAACTGGCGATCTGGTTCACGTCGACGAGGCCCTTGCTGCGCAAGCTCACGCGCACGGCGCCGTCGCGGCTCTCGCGGGCCACGAAGAGCGCCTCGACCCCCGCCACCTCGCGCAGCCGCTCGGCGATCGCGTCGGCCTCGTCCTCGCCGGCGCCGGCCTGCTCGAACATCGAGAGCGGCACGGTCACCCAGGCCAGGCGGCCGCCGGCGCCCATCTTCAGCGACGCGAGCGCCAGGCCGAGCAAACGCATCGCGCCCGGCGTGCGGCGCTCGTAGATGGCGGCCCCGATCGCCGGCGCGTCGATGTCGGTGGCCAGGATCTCGGAGGCCACCGCCATCGTGCGGTGCGTGGTGGCCGGGTAGCGGAAGCTGCCGGTATCCGTCACGAGGGCGGCGTACAGGCAGGTCGCGGCGTCGCGATCGAGCGGCACGCCGAACCAATCGTAGAGCAGGTAGATCGCCTCGCCGGTGGCGGCCGAGGCCACGTCGACCAGGTTGTGGCTGCCCCAGCCCGGGTTGCTGATGTGGTGGTCCACGTTCACCAGCGGGCGCATGGCGGCGATGCGCGGGCCCATCGTGCCGAGGCGGTCGAAAGTGGCCGCGTCGCAGGCGATCGCGCCCGTCCCCGCCGGCAGGTCGGCGGGCAGGGCGTTCACCACGACCTCCGCGGCGCCGGGCAGGTAGTCGAAACGCTGCGCCACGTCGTCCTGGCAGGCCACCCAGGCCGGTCGGCCGAGCCTGCGCAGCAGCCCCGCCAGCGCAAGGCTGCTGCCGAGCGTGTCGGCGTCGGGCCCCATGTGCGGGACGACCACCCAGGCTGGCGTCGTCTGCAGCAACGGCAGCCAGGCCTGGACGTCGGCCGGGAGGTCCCGGGCGAAGGTGCCGGGCGGATTAACCCGCGTCGTGGCCGTCACGGCCCGCCTGCTCGTTTCGTTCCTGGCTGATTTTGTTGATCAGCGCGAGGATGTTCGCGCCGTGCTCGAGCGAGTGGTCCAGCTTGAAGTGGACCTCCGGCGTGGCGCGCATCTTGATCGCCTTGCCGAGCTCGCTGCGCACGAAGCCCTGCGCCGAGATCAACCCGGCGAGGGCCTCCTTTTGCACGTCCTCGTCGCCGAGGACGCTGATGAAGACAGTGGCGTGGCGGAGGTCGCCGGTCACCTCGACGTTCGTCACCGAGACACGCTCGCTCGGGACCCGAACGTCTTTGATCCGGTACAGCAGGATCGAGCCGACCTCTTCTTTGATGGCTTCCGCCACACGCGTCGATCGATGCCCCATAACCAACCTCCCCCCGGGTTCCCAGGTGTAGCTTCGCTGACTAGCGCTTCTTCTCCTGGGTGATGTACGACTCGATGATATCGTTTTCCTGGAGGTCGTTGAACCGCTCGATCGCGATACCGCACTCGAAGCCGGTCGCGACTTCCTTGGCGTCGTCCTTGAAGCGCTTGAGGCTGTCCATCTTGCCTTCGTGGACTTGCTTGCCGGCGCGCAACACCTTGACCGTCGCGTTGCGGACAATCTTGCCCTCGGTCACCATACAACCCGCAATGACCGTGGTCTTGCCAGACTTGAAGGTTGCGCGGACTTCGGCCTGACCGGTCTTGACGGTCTCGAATTCCGGCTCGAGCAGGCCGAGCATGGCCTTCTCGAGGTCTTCAATCATGCCGTAGATGATCGAGTAGAGCTTGACGTCCACGTCCGCCTCATCGGCCGCCCGGGTGGCACGCTCGTCGGCCTTCACGTTGAAGCCGATGATGAGCGCGTCCGAGGCCGCCGCCAGGCTGACGTCCGTTTCGGAGATGTCGCCGTTGCCCGAGAGCAGGATCCGGATGGTGGTGCCTTCCGTCCGCTGGTTGAGCTGCGAGAGCGCCTGCTCGATGGCTTCGTTGGAGCCCTTGACGTCGGCCTTGATGATGATGGCCAGTTCCTTCTGGCCTTCCTGGATGCGCGTGTAGAAGTCCTTGAGGTGGACACGGCTGCGCGAGGTGAGCGCCTCGGAGCGCACGGCCAACGCGCGGGTGTCGGCGACCGCCTTGGCTTCCTTCTCCGACGGCATGACCTGGAACACGTCGCCGGCTTGCGGGACGTCCTGGCAGCCGAGCACTTCGACGGGGTGGGCCGGGCCGGCTTCCTTCACGCGACGACCGCGGTCGTCGATGAGGGCGCGGACCTTGCCCGCGACCGCGCCGACCACGAACGCGTCGCCGACGCGCAGGGTGCCGTTCTGCACGAGCACGGTCGCGACCGGGCCCATGCTCTTCGAGAGCTTGGCTTCCACGATCATGCCGCGTGCGGGCTTGTTCGGGTTGGCCTTGAGCTCCTGGACTTCCGCCACCAGGAGGATCATCTCCAGCAGCGTATCCAGGTTCACCTTCATCTTGGCCGACACTTCGACCATGACCGTCGAGCCGCCCCACTCTTCGGGGACCAGCTCATACTCGGTGAGCTCCTGCTTCACGCGCTCCGCGTTGGCGTCCGGCTTGTCGATCTTGTTGATCGCGACGATGATCGGGACGCCCGCTGCCTTGGCGTGCGAGATGGCCTCGATCGTCTGCGGCATGACGCCGTCGTCGGCCGCGACCACGAGGATCGCGATGTCGGTCGCCTTGGCACCGCGGGCGCGCATCGCCGTGAAGGCTTCGTGGCCCGGGGTGTCGAGGAAGCAGATCTCGTTGTCGTGGATCGAGGTCATGTAGGCGCCGATGTGCTGCGTGATGCCGCCGGCCTCGCCGGAAGCCACGCGGGCGGAGCGCAGCGCGTCGAGCAGCGAGGTCTTACCGTGATCGACGTGGCCCATGATCGTGACGATCGGCGGCCGCTTCAGGAGGTCTTCCGGCTCGTCGTGGTCGTCGGTGACGGCCGCGAGCGCGAGGGCGATCGGGTCGATCAACTTGACCTCGTAGTCCATCTCGACGGCGATCATCTCGGCCGTCTCCTTCTCGATGGTCTGGTTGATCGTGGCGAGGATGCCCTTCATGAAAAGGCGCTTGATGACCTCGGTCTCCTTGACCGCCATCTTGTCGGCGAGCTCCTTGACCGTCAGCGAGCCCACGAGCTCGATGGTGGTCGGAACCTCGCCGGGGCCACCCTGGCGGGCGGCGCGGCGGTCCGCGCGCTCCTGCCGGATTTCGGCCTTCGACTTGCGGCGGCCGGGCTTCGGCTTGTTGAATGCGGCGACTTCCTCGGAGTCCTTGCGACGGCGCTCGCCGTGCTCACCGGGGCGGCGATCGCCAGGCCGGCGCTCGCCACCGGGGGCGCCGGGGGCGCCGGGCGCACCTGGGCCGCCAGGACCCGGACGCGGGCCGCCGGGGCCACCCGGGCGGGGGGCGCCGGGCGCGCCGAAGCGGTCGGGCCGCTGGTCGGGGCGGATCTCGTGGCGGGTCGTCGGGCTGAAATCAGGCCGGCGCGGCGGCAGCGCGACCGGCGAGGGGCCGCCGGGGGTGCTGGAGCCGGGACGCACCGGCATGCCGGGCGCCATCGGGCGCGACGGCGTGAGCGAGGGGCTGCCGGGCGGGGTCGAGCCAGGCCGCGCGGGCACGCCGCCGGCGGGCGTGGCGGTGGGCGCGGCCGCCGGCGTCGGCGCGGGAGCCGGCGCTTCCTTGGGGGCGAGCAAGCGCGCCTTGACCTTGTCCGCTTCCTCGTCCTCCACCCAGGCGAGGTGATTCTTCACGTCCACGCCGATGGCGGAGAATTCCGCCAGGAGATCCTTGGTCGGGACGTTGAGGTCCTTCGCCATTTTGCAGATTTGAACCTTGCCCATAACCTCGTCCGTAACCTTTCCAGTACTTGAAAACCATTAATCCGTTGGTCTCTCGTGCGTCCCCAGGTTGTTTCCCAGGGCGATGACGCGCTCCGAGAGTTCCGCCGGAATCGGCCGGCGTAGGGCCCGTTGGATGGCCCCCCGTTTGGCCGCCTGCTTCACGCACTCGGGCGTTCGGCAGACGTAAGCCCCGCGTCCAGGCTGGCGGTGGTCTTCATCGAGAACCACCTCCCCGTCGGGCGTCCGGGCAATCCGGATCAACCTGTCTCGGGGCGCCATCGTCCGGCAGGCGACGCACTGTCGCTCCGGCACGCGGCGCGGGCGCGCGGGCCCGCCCTCGATCATGCGTTCGGCTGGCCGCTCACGACCTCCTCCGTATCAGCCGGTGCCTGCTCGGCGGCCTCGACGGCCTCGGCAGGCTCGGTGGCTTCGGCAGTTGCAGCAGGCTCGGCGCCTTCAGCAGCTGCGGCAGGCTCGGCAGCCTCCGCCTCACCTTCGGCCGGTTCGGCCGCGGGCTCGGTGTCGGCAACCAGCTCGGTCGCCGGTTCTTCCTCGGGATAGCCGTGCTCGGCGTAGTAAGCGTCTTCTTCGGCCTGGCGGTCGAGCTCGGCAATCTGGCTCTCGCTCTTGATGTCGATGCGATAGCCGGTCAGCTTGGCCGCGAGGCGGACGTTCTGACCTTCGCGGCCGATCGCCAGCGAGAGCATGTTGTCCGGCACGACGACGAGCGCCTGGCGGTGGTCCTCGTTGACGGTCACGCTCGACACCTTGGCGGGCGACAGCGAGTTCGCGATGTAGGTCTCCAGCACGGGGCTGAAGCGGATGATTTCGATCTTCTCGTTGCGCAGCTCGGAGCTGATCGCCTGGATGCGGCCGCCACGGGCGCCGACGCAGGCGCCGATCGGGTCGATCGCGGCGTCGCGCGAGCGGACGGCGATCTTGGTGCGGTGGCCGGCCTCGCGGGCGATGCCCTCGATGATGACCGCGCCCTCGACGACCTCCGGCACCTCGAGCTCGAAGAGCTCTCGCACGAGTTGCTCGGAGCCGCGGCTCACGATCACCTGGACGCCGCGCGGGGTGTCGCGCACTTCCAGCACGAAGACCTTGATGCGCTCGCCGACGCGCCAACGCTCGCCGGGAATCTGCTCGGAGCCAGGCAGCAAGGCTTCCAGCTTGCCCAGGTTCACGATGACGTTGCGGCCCTCGACGCGCTGCACGGTGCCGATGATGGTGGCGCCCTGCTTGTCCTTGAACTCGTCGTAGAGGATCTTGCGCTCGGACTCGCGCAGGCGCTGCGTGATGACCTGCTTGGCCATCTGCGCTGCCAGGCGACCGAAGTCCTTCGGCGTGACGTCGAAGGCGATCGTCTCGTCGACCTGGGCGTCCTCGCGGTGGGCCTTGGCTTCCTCGATGGAGATCTCTTCCTTCGCGTCGTTGACCTCGTCCACGATGACCTTGTGCGCCCACACCTTGAAGGTGCCGGTCTCGAGGTCGAGGTCGACCTCGGCGTTCTGCGTCACGTTGGGATCGCGGCGATAGGCGGCCAGCAGGGCGGCCTCCAGCGCGTCCTTGAGGACGGTCGTCTGGATGTTGCGCTCGCGCGCCAACGCCTGGAAAGCTTCCTTGATATTGTTCGACACCTTGCCGAATCCCCCTACTTGAACGCCGGAACGCTCGATTTGAGCGCCAACCGGACCTGCTTGACGTTGTCCCGCGCAAGCGGGATCGATTGCCCCTCGGGGCCTCCGAGCTGAATCGTGTCGCCTGTGACCGGGCCCAGCAGCCCGTGGATCACCTGCTCCTTCTTGCCGGTGGCGGGATCCTCGACCGGATCACGAACCGTGACCCGCGCGAGGCGCCCCTGGAAGATGCGGTACTCGCGCTCGGTCTTGAGCACGCGCTCCGCACCCGGCGAAGAAACTTCGAGAGAGTAGGCCACCTTGACCGGATCGTCGGCCTCGAACTTGGCCGAGAGCGCATGGCTGACCGTCTTGCAGTCTTCGAGGCTGACGCCTTCGGGGCTGAACAGGAACACGCGGACGACCCAGCGCGGGCCCTCCTTGGCGTATTCCAGGTCCACCAGCTCGAAGCCTTCGGCCTGAACGACGGGCTCGGCGATCGCAAAGAGATCGTCTCGCACGGCCAACTGACACTACCCCCATAAACAACAAAAAAGGAGCGGGATAACCCACTCCGCCACGGTCGCGCTCGGCGCCGCTCCACGTTGATCTGCTAGGTGGGACCACCGGCCTCGCGACGAGAGGCGGCCCATAAAACCAGGCGAACCTGGATCCTAGTTCATCATCGGGCGAGTTTCCTGTCAACTGCGGAAAGAGGGCGTAAACCCGCTCCCTCACAGAACTCTAGCGGTAACGATGCCACCATTGGCGGAAGGTGGATTCATTATACGGTGCGCCCGTGATAGGCGCAACTCAGGACCAGCTAGCGTTCAGGCCTTCGCATACACTTCGGGCTTGAGGATCCCCACGTAGGGAAGGTTGCGGTACTTCTGATCGTAGTCGAGCCCGTAGCCGACCACGAACTGGTCCGGGATGGTGAACCCGACGTACTTGACCGGCACCTCGATCAGGCGCCGCGAGGGCTTGTCGAGCAACGTACAAATCTCGAGGCTCGCCGGGCGGCGCTCCTGGAGCAGGCGGACGAGGTAGCTGAGCGTGAGGCCTGTGTCGATGATGTCCTCGAGGATGATCACGTGGCGGCCCGTGATGTTCTCGTCCAGGTCCTTGAGGATGCGGACGACGCCCGAGGACCGCGTGCTGGAGCCGTAGCTGGAGATCGACATGAAGTCGATGTCGAGCGGGAGCGGGACGGCGCGCATCATGTCGCCGAAGAACACCGCCACGCCACGCAGCACGCCGATCAGGAGGACGTTGGGCGTCTCCTTGTAGTCCGCGGCGATCTGCGTCCCCATCTGCTTGATACGCTCGGCGATCTGTTGCTCGGTGAGCAGGACGGTTTCGATGGAGTCGTGCATGGGGTGGTCCTTCCAGGAGGTCGGGCCGCGGGTCGCGGGCCGGGGCAACGAGCGGGGGTATTGTAGCGGATTCGGGGCGTGACGGCCGTCACATGGGGGCGGGTTCGGGTCAGGATAAGGAATCGGAGATTTTCCGAAACACCGAGGGAGCGTTATGTCTCAAGAGTCCCGTCGGAAGCGGTTTGACGTAATACTGCAAGCGCGTAATAGAGTCGACATCGGGGAATATGACCACAACCATCGATTGTTCGCCTGCCGAGTGGACCAATGCATACAACATCAACAAAGGGTCGCCGTCACCGCTCGGTTTTAGTGGGTTGCCTGGCGTTAAGCATTATGACGGGCTGCTTTAGCCCGAGTGCTTCGCAAGTGGGGGCGGGGAAGCGACCCGGCGGCGCGGGTGGTCAACGGCAAGGGGATGGTGTTGCCAGGACCGACGCTGGGGATGCCTCGGCGAACACACCAGTGACGGCGAGCGCAACAGATGCCGCAGGAGCGGCCGCAAGCGCGAGTGCCACAACCGGATCGAGCCAGGCGAGCACTGGCGGCGCACAGATCGATTCCCAGAAATTTCTACTTGGCCGTGTTTTCGTGCCGTTGGGGATCGTGAGCAATAATGGCGGCAGCGTGATTGGGCAGAACGGGGCGAACGTCATCGGGCAGAATGGCGCCAACATCGTGTCGAACAACGGCGCGAACGTCATTGGCCAGAACGGCGCGAACGTGATTGGTCAGAATGGGGCCAACGTCATCGGACAAAACGGCGCCAATGTCATCGGCCAGAACGGGGCCAATATCATCAGCAATAACGGCGGCAGTGTGATCGGCCAAAACGGCGCCAATATCGTCAACAACAACGGTGGCAACGTGATCGGCCAGAACGGCGCCAATATTGTCAGCAACAACGGCGGCAGTTTGGGCCAGCGTCCCCTCGCATACGCAAGCCTTCGAGTTGTCGATGCGGCGGGCAAGCTAAAGATTGGCAAGAATGGGCAACCGCTCGAAGGCAAAGCCGACGCGTGGGGCCAATTCCTTGTGCCGCGCGAAGAGATTGACGCGAACTGCGTAATTCAGGTGTCGTCGCCACTCATCAACGGCGAGTTGAAAGCCTTCGTATCGAAGGGCGCCTCTTCGCCCGAAAAAGAATTGGAAATCGACATGGTGTCAACACTTGCGACAACATTTATTTTGGATCAATTCATCGACGGTGACCAGAAGATTCTGGAAAAACTTACCCCGGAAATCGAAGCGGAAGCCCGCTCCGACGTAAGATCTGCCCTCGAAAGCAAGGTTACCAACCTCATTGACACTACTGAAACTTCGCAAATCGTTTCGCTTGTAAACAACATTATCAGCGAAGATGTCAGTGTTCAGGATGTTTTTGAACGCATTGAGAAGCTATTAATCATCTCAGGAATTACAAATGATGGCGATGGACACCTTGCCCTCGATGTACCGTTGGGTCATGTGGGCGGTATGAAAGCAACCTCCATTGGATTGTTTCTGTTTATGCCTGAAGAGCATAAATTGTTACTAGTGACTAATGATGGTCGTATTAAAATCATCGTCAAGCAGAATTCATGGCCGTACGCCGAGAATGTAGGTTCGGCCTTTACCTATCATGCCGGCATGGACTACCACAATGGATGGCTCTATCTCTGCGATACTATCAACCAGAGAATTGTGAGAATGAAATCTGATTCAATTGAAGTACTGGCTGGGACCGGAACCAAAGACGTTTCTCCAGATGGAGTAAATGCAAAAGAAGCTTCATTATATAATCCAGCAGGTATTGCTGTAGACACCAACGGAATTGTTTATTTCACTGAGAGGCGGATGAGAGGGGGTATCCGTAGGATTAACAACGACGGAAAAATAGAAACTGTCGCCGGAGGCGGCACAAACGCCGACCTCAATGGTCAAATTCCTGCGCGAGACTATCAATTTTGGATGGCAGAAGGATTAACATTTGAAAGTGGTGGAAACCTTCTTGTAACAGACAGCAATCTGACGTCGGGTTCCAAAATCATCAGCCTGAATATCGACAAGGGTACGATTACGACAAAATCCGATAGAGTTGTATATCCGACAGCCTTAGCCGAAGTCGGAGGCCGCATTTTTACAACTTCTAATGGCGAGCACGGCCATAGCACCGTTCTAGAGTTAGATGATAATTCGACGAGGGAAATATCACCTTTCAGCTCTAGCGATGTCGAAGAAATCAGCGAATGGTTATTCAGTCCAACGGCACTCACCGGGTACGGCGGCCACATTTACATCCAACAACGCGACAATCAAGTCGTAGCTATAAATCTGAACAGTCCAATCTCAGCAAAGCCAATCGCTGGCCTCGCTTCAAAAACCAATACTGACACACTAATCGGCGCAGGTTCATTTTCAATTAACGCAAACGGCGACATGATTATTGCCGCTGGTTCAAAAATTTTCCTTCAACGTAAGGGGAAGCCCCTTGCGCACTTAGCTGGAAACGGCGATGAGGGATGGACCCCTAGCGCAAACAACGCCCAGCAAGCACCGATTTTCCCGATACGTCACATCCGATGGGATGACAATGAGACGGCGATGTTTGTCTCAGAGAAGCTAAGACTGACTTCAGCCGATAAAACGTTTCCTACCATTCAAACGATTTCGACTGACGGGAGCCTCAAGACAGTTATTGGAAATGGCGAAAACGCGAATGGAACTCCGGGCCTTGGAAAGGCCGTCGAAATCAGCCTAAACGATCCAAAGTGGACAGCCAAGCTCCGCGATGGCACAACACTACTACTTGACACAGGTTACAATTACATTTTGCAGGCTGATGGAAGCCTTTCGTATTCGCCTTCTTGGCCGGCCACGGTTGATGTCATTGAAGGCATCGATAATAGAAACGAGACAGTGTTCGCAATTTCGAACGGCGACAAAAAGGTAGTTGCAACGTCCAGTGACTTGAAAAAAGTCTTCGGCGCAGATTTTAATTTTCTTGACACAACGACGGCTGAGATTGATGCTGAAAATAATTTATACATAGCAACGGAAAATCAGATTGCTCAAATTGCACGGGACATGAGTAAATCCCGGATCCTCGGCGGAAAGGGCGGAGTCTTGTTCAACCGAGATTCCAGAGATACATCTTTCAGAACGATACGTGACCTAGAAATCTCACCGGACGGCGATCTAATCATTCTCGAAAGTGACCAAATTAAGAGGATCCCTTTCGAAATCCTGAGAGAGTGGAAAAACTGATGCCTAAATAGTTTCTGACTGCAGTCGCCAACCGTCAGTTTGTAGGATTTTGGACGTCCGCTCTGAATAGCTTGTCACTCGAGATTTAACATTTCTTAACAAGACTAATATCTGTGTTAGGTGAATGAAACGCTCGGGGATAATGGCCTTGGAACCGTTTACGACGCCCATGAGGCCCGCCGGCAGGGTGGCTGGATTCAGCACGGCGCCAAGGATTGAGAAGGAGAACTCAGTTTATGAATAGCAAGCATCACAACTTCGTAGCTGCGGCCGTGCTGGCGAGCGCGATTGTGACCGCCGGCTGCAGCGCCGACATGTTCACCCAGGCGAACACCGCGTTGAAGACCATCACGACCGCTGGCAAGGCCATCGGCAACGCGCGACTTCCGACCGCGGCCATCGCGGCCTCGCTCGGCGGCATGAAGATGATGGAAGCGCTTTCGGCTGACGGCAAGGAAGCGAAGTCGTCCGGCATCATCGCGGCTGGCAGTGGCAACATTATCGCGGCCGGTGGATTGAACTATTGGCTAAATGCTTTGGAGCCTGGCAAGGACGTCACCAAGCCGGTCAAGGGCGACAAGATTGACGGTAGCGTCACCTACTCGAGCGCGCCCGAAGGCACCAAGTGGACCTCCAAGATCAGTAAATTCACGTGCACGTCGCAGGGCTACGAGATCGAGGCCAAAGATGGCACATTCTCCTTCGATACCGATGGCAATAAGGTGCACTGCAGTTTGTCGGGCTCGATCAAGCACAAGGACACGTCCATTTCGCTTAAGGACCTTACCTTCGACACCGTCGATCCGCTGCCCGCGAACATCGACAAGTTTGGCGGATTCACGCTGATCACCAAGGATGGCAATGACGAGTACAAGTTCGTCGCTTCCATCGGCGTGAAGGACGGCAAGATCGTCGCCGAGGCCGATTCGTTCAAGAACGGCACGAAGAGCGGCGACAAGGTGAAGTTCGACGAGTCCAACGCCGCCGCCCAGGTGGGCGCAGACGGCGCGGACTCCGCCAATGACGTCACCAAAGCCAAGTAACTGACCGCCGGAAACATCGGACGCCGCGAGACCTCGCGGCGTCCACCGCTTGAAATAGCAGGAAGGAATCTCCCCCCCCGATGTCCTGGACCCGTCTCACCTCGCTCCCCCTCGCAGCCGCCGTCGCCGTCGTCAGCCTCACCTCCCCCGCGGAAGCCCTGGTCGCCTACGACGCCCGCACCCTCGGTATGGGCGGCAGCTCGGTCGGCTACGCCACCAACGGCTCGCTGGTCTACTGGAACCCGGCCGCGGCCGCGAATAGCAAGAACTTCGGCCTGTTCCTGCCCACCATCGGCTTCTCGCTGAGCAACAATATCCTTGGCGTCCAGGACGCCCTGTCGCTCGCGCAGGTGTTCCAGAACCCGACGGCGATTGGCAGCAGCGGCAGCTCGATCTTCACGAAGCTCGGCAGCCCCGAGGGCATGAACATTCAGGCACAGGCGATGGTCGAGCCCCTCGGCTTCTCTCTCGGCCGCGTCGGCCCCGGCGCGCTCACCTTTCGCGCCTACGGCCAGGCGTCGGCCCTCGGCCAGGTGAGTCTGAGCAGCGACTTCGCGAACGACCTCAACGGCCTGATATTCGCCAACGGCTTCCAGGAAATCGTCGGCGCGGCCGGCTCGATCGCCGGCGGTACGAGCGGCAACGCGGCCACGGCCAGCGGCCAGGAAGAGCTCAAGGGCAACGTCTCGAAGCTCAAGGCGGCCATCAACAAGAACATGAGCTCGTTCATCATCAACGGCACCACGAAGAAGGCCGCTACGAAGAAGAGCTTTGCGGCCGACGTGATGACCGGCGCGAGCGGAGGCCTGGCCGCCACCTACGCGCAGCCGGTGCCGCTGCCAATGGCGCTCACGAAGCTCTACCCCGAGTCGCAACTTACCCTCGGTGCCACCGCCAAGCTGCTCGGCACGCCGATGGGCATGGTGCCCGGCGTCCCGCTCGCGGGCGGCCCCTCCGGCGCGCAATACAACCCGGCCGCGGGCTCCGTGTCAGTCAACCTCGACATGGACCGCGAGGTCACGGACCTCCTGAATGCCGTCACGGCGTACGACGCGGATCCCAGCTTGGCGAACCTCGGCGAGTTGCTGGGCGCGACGCAGGACTTCATGGGCAACGGCCTCACGAAGTCCACCCTCAAGTTCTCGAGTGTCACGCCTGACACCGCCGGCCTGGGCGCGGACATCGGCGCTCACT
Organism: Candidatus Sericytochromatia bacterium; assembly: GCA_036675505.1. Classification (GTDB taxonomy): domain Bacteria; phylum Cyanobacteriota; class Sericytochromatia; order S15B-MN24; family JAQBPE01; genus JAKFEW01. The sequence continues at coordinate 18,618 of JAKFEW010000061.1, read as the reverse complement.
TCAAGTTCGACCGCTGGTGGGCCGTGGGCCTGACGATGGTCAACCCGCTGCTCCTCTGGAACGCCAAGAAGACTACTTACGAGTACAAGTTCAGCACGACCGGCACGAACCCGCTCCAGCTGGTCCAGGTCGGCTCGCCCGAGAACGTGTCATATCGCATCGCCGAGCCCTTCGCGGTCCGCCTGGGTGCGGCCTGGACGCCCCAGCTCGAGGGACGCGGCCCCGCGATCCTCGTCAACGATATCCTGGTCACCGCCGGCCTCGACGCCCCCCTGATCACCGGCACCAACCTGCCGATCCGGCCGTCGCTGCACATGGGCGTCGAGAAGCTCTTCGGGCCGCTGGCCCTGCGGCTCGGCACCCAGCAGCTCGGCTTCTCGCCGTTCTACACCGCCGGCCTGGGCATCCAGACCAAGTGGGTCCAGCTGAACGTCGGCGGCGCCACCGACAACCCCGGAAACCCGAAAGCCGCGGCCCTCTCGGCCAACCTCGGCGTCGGGTTCTAACCAGGGAGGGAACAAGCGACGTTCTGGCGCCGCCCCTCCCGAGCCGCTGACCCGCCCCCGCCTCCACCTCCTGGGGGCGGGGGCGAGTACCGTGACGTGACGGTCCTCTTCGCCGACATCGAGGGCTTCGTGTCGCTCGCCGAGCGCTTGCCGCCGGACGCCGTCGTCGCATTGCTCAACGAGTACTTCGCGGCGATGGCGGGCGTGGTCGAGCGGCACGGCGGGCGCATCGACAAGTACATCGGCGACGCCATGCTGGTGGTCTGGGAGCAGCCCGTAGCCGAAGGCGCGAGCCTGGCGGCCCGCTCGGCGCTCACCATGCACCGCGTGCTCGGCGGCCTGCAGGCCAAGTGGCTGGCCGAGGGCAAGGTGCCGATCAAGTGCCGCATCGGCATCAGCTCCGGGAGGGTCATCGTCGGCATGATCGGTGGCCCCGCGCGCCAGGACCGCACGGTGATCGGCGACGCCGTGAACACGGCGTCCCGCCTCGAGGCGTTGAATAAAGAGTTCCACACGGATATCATCCTCAGCCAGTACACCTACGAGCTGCTCGCGGGCCGCGCGGAGGTGAAGCCGTTGGGCATCGTGCCTATCAAGGGGCGGATGGAGCCCGTCGGCATCTTCGCGCTGACAGGATGGAGTGACGAGCTTGAATGCTAGCGGCGGGGCCCTGGTCGGGTTCCTGGCGGATCTGCGGGTCGTGGCCTGCGCGTTCGCCTTCGTGCTCTACGGCCTGTGGGCCGTCTCGCCGCGGCCGGGCCTTGTGGGCCTCGGCCGCCTGAGCCTGGTGGTGGCCTTCGGCGCCACGGTGCTCGCTTACGCCACCGCGCTGCGCGCGCCGCACCAGCTGCCCTACCTCGACCTCTTCCTGTTCGCCCTGCTTGCGTTCTTCTTGATGCTGGAGTTCCTGTTCCAGCTCTCCGTGCTCGGGGTCGGGGTGAGCGTGCTCGCGATCGCCATCGCCGTGGGCCCCTATCTGCCCGCCGGCTGGGCCCCCGCCGCCCCGCCGGCCCCGCCGAACGCGGTGGTGGCCTACTGGGGCGTGCTGCGCGACCTCACCGCGACGGGAGGTGCCGCGGCGCTGGCGTTGGGGCTCGGCGCCGGCATCCTGCTGCGCTTCGTGCCGGACCGGCGCGGCGGCAAGCTCGTGCACCCGAACGACCTGCGCGACGCCACGGCCGTGCTCGCGCGCTTCGCGGCGCCGGCCTTCGCCCTCGGCACCGCCGCGGGGGTGGTTGCCTGGCTGCGCCACCCGGCGCCGGGCTGGCACGAAATCGTCCATTTGAATGCGCTCGCGGTGCTGGTGTTCGGCTCGCTGGCCTGGCTGGTCCAGGCCGAAGGCCGGGACTGGGGGCGGCGCCTGGTGGTCCCGCTCGTCTGCCTGAACGTCTTCGCCCTCGCCGCCCTGCTTGCGGGCGATCCGGTGATTGTATACTTGACCCGGGCGTCATCCGGTCCCTAAAATCAGGATGACATAAGGAGACTTTCGCTTGGCTGAGAAGACTTATCACCGCCCCGCTGACGCGGAAGGCACGCCGGCGGGCGCAGAAAAACCCGCAAAAGGCCTGCTCGGCGCCATCGGGAGCTGGTGGAAGCGCCCCAAGTCGAAGACGCGGGAATACCTCGAGACCTTCGTCGTGGCGCTGGCGCTCGCCTTCTTCGTGCGCGGCACGATCGCCGAGGCCCGCTTCATCCCCTCGGAGTCGATGCTGCCCACCCTCGAGGTCGGCGATCGCCTCATCGTGGAGAAGATCAGCTACCGGTTCTCCCAGCCCCAACGGGGCGACATCGTGGTCTTCAACCCGCCGGAGCGCGCCTTCGGGAACGGCAACGCCTTCATCAAGCGCGTGGTCGGCCTGCCGGGCGAGAAGATCGACATCCGCGAGGGCAAGGTCTGGATCGACGGCAAGGACCTCAACGAGCCTTACGTGATGGAGGCGCCGCGCTACCCGGACCCGAACTGGGACGGGCTCGGCATCCAGAACGGCGTGATCCCGCGCGACAAGGTGTTCGTGATGGGCGACAACCGGAACAACAGCCAGGACAGCCACGTCTGGGGCGCGCTGCCGATCGAGAACATCATCGGCCAGACGGTCTTCCGCTTCTGGCCCCTGACCCGGATCGGCGTCGTCGAACATTGAGAATATCCGCACGGCTGGCGGATGACCGCCCGCCTGTGATCGCCGTACCTTGATCCCGGGGGCCAAAGGCCCCTATGATCGTTCGCATGGCCTCCCAAACCGCTGATCAATTCTTGGAGCGCGTCCTCGGAGACGAGGGCTGGCAATCCGTCATGACCGGCGACTCGATCGAGGCCGTCGGCGCGCGCCTCGAGACGCTGCTGCCGCCCGAAGCCCTGGTGACCGAGGCCCGCGACGAGGCGCTGCGCGGCAGCCTGCGTGAGCTCGCCGGCCTGGTCGAGGCGCTGAAGCGCGGCGAGCTGACCGAACCGATGCTGGTCGCGGCCTGGCTGCGCCGGATGGAGGCCTGAGGTGGCGCGGAAAACTTGGCTCGCGCCCGTGCTGGCCGCCGCCACGGTGTGTGCGCTGGCGCTGCCGGCCGTCGCCCCCGCGCCCGTGATGGCAGCCGGTGGCGCGTTGCGCGTCGGCGTGCTCGAGGGCGCCAACAGCATCCTGGTCGCCGCGTCGCTGCCGGCCTCGGTGTACGACGAGCGCGGCACGCTCGTCACGAAGATGAACGCCGTCGAGGGCTGGACGGCCACCGCCGAAGGCGGCCGCGTCTCGCTCAAGGGCCCCGAGGGCAAGGGTGCCACGGTGGCCGGCTACCTGCGCATCTTCGCGCTCGGCACGGGCACGCCGCTGGTGTTCGCCGGCCGCAGCTGGTACCGCGGGATTCTCGAGCTGCGTCCCGGGCGTGGCGGCGGCGTGACGGCCGTGAACATCGTCGACATGGAGAACTACCTCTACGGCGTGGTGCCGTCCGAGATGTCTGCGAGCTGGCCCGCTTCGGCGCTCCAGAGCCAGGCCGTCGCGGCGCGCTCGTACGCGGTCGCGAGCCTGAACAAGCACCTTTCGCGCGGCTACGACGTGTGCGACACCGACGAGTGCCAGGTCTACACCGGCGCGGGCTCGGAGTCCGCGTTGTCCAACAAGGCCGTGGACGCCACGCGCGGCGTGGTGCTCGCGAAGAACGGCAAGGTGCTCGCGGCCTACTTCCACTCGTCGTCGGGCGGCTACACCGAGAACAGCGAGGACGTGTGGATCCAGAAGCTGGGCCACATCCGGGCGGTGCCGGACTACGACCAGAACTCTCCGCACTACACCTGGTACAAGAACGTGCCGGCCACGACGCTGGAAACCCGTCTGGCGAGCCGTGGCGTGCGGGTCGGCGCTTTGCGGGCGATCAACCCCGTGTCGCGGTCGTACTCGGGGCGCGTGAGGGAGGTGCAGGTGGTCGGGGCGGCCGGCTCGCGGAAGATCTCCGGCGAGACGCTGCGGCTCGCGGCCGGGCTCAACAGCACGCTGTTCAACCTGGCGCCGCGGGGCGGCGCCGAGGGGTCGCCGGCCGAGTTCGCCTTCGCCGGGCGCGGCTGGGGGCACGGGCTGGGGCTCTCGCAATGGGGCGCGCGGCGGCTGGCCGAGGCGGGGTACGGGTACCAGCAGATTTTGTCACATTACTACCCGGGGTCGACGCTGCGACGGATTTGAGCCTCACGGCTACTTGAGCGGGCGCATGCCCGGCGAGCGGCTCGCGCCCCAGTCCATCGCCGCCTGGTAGACACGCTCGGCGATCGCCTCCGGCGTGCCCGTCCCGTCCACCTTGAGGTCGATCGGGATGCCGTCGATCAGCTCCTCGGTGGGGTCCTTGCTCCAGGCCGGGTCCCAGAGGCCATCGCGGCCGATGATGCGGCGCTGGCGCTCCTCGAGCGGCACGTCGAGGAGGACCACGAAGAAGCCCGCCCGGCGCAGCACCTCGCCCTCGACCGGGAAGCGGATGTCGTCGACCGCGACCGGCTTGGGCGCGCGGATGTAATCCTTGCGCCAGCGGCCGATCCAGTACAGCGGGTCGCCCCAGCCGTACGACAGGCCCTCGTCGTAGAGCGCGCGGTAGAGCGCCTTCACCTGGTCGGGCCCGGCGTCCGGGAAGATGTGTTGGGCGAGCTTCGCCACGCGCGTGCGGCGCCCCTCCTCGTAGGGGGTGTCGATGCCCTGCCAGTCGGGCGAGCGGGCGGCGCCGCCGACGCGCTGCAGGGTGGTGCGGTCGTGCTTCTTGTCGATCGGGCGGCCGAGCAGCGTCCGCGTGACGTAGCGCAGCGGCTCGGCGAAGCTCAGGCGCGTGTACTGGTGCTCCGCGACCAGCAGGTCGGCGATCGTCGTCTTGCCCGCGCCCATGGGCCCCGCGAGTCCAATTTCCACCATTTCGGCCACCTTTCGGATTGACGGCTCATGATACCGGGGCTTCAGCGAGCAGGGAAGGGTTGGGTCGCTGTATCATAGCGGCGTCACGTCCGGAGGGCACGTCATGAAACCGTCGATTACCGACCTCTGGCGCTGGGACGGGCCGCTCGACCGCGGCACCTACGCGTTCTGGGGCATCCTGCTCGCCGGGCTCAAGTACAACATCGACCGCCTCATCGCCGCGAGCTTCGGCCGCGAATGGCGGCCGTTCAGCTACCTCAAGCCGGGCCTGCCGGGTGAGGACATCACCCACCTCGTGCCCGCCACGGGCCTCTTCTACGCCATCCTGGTCGCGGTGGCGCTGCCGTTCCTGTGGGCCGGCACCGTGCTGACCGTCCGGCGCCTGCGCACGCTCGAGCTGCCGCCCTGGCTCGTGGTCTTCTTCTTTCTGCCCGTCGCGAACCTCTTCTTCTTCCTCGTGCTCACGCTCGTGCCGGACCGCGCGCCCCAGCTCGACGCGCCGCAGGGCCCGTTCCGGGCCTGGCTCGACGCGCTGGTGCCCGAGAGCCGGATCGGCTCCGCGACGCTCGCGGTGCTGGTCACGGGGCTGCTCGGCGTCGGGCTTACGCTGGTGGCGGTCAACGCGGCGGGTGAGTATGGCTGGGGCCTCTTCGTGGGCCTGCCCTTCCTGCTCGGCCTGAACGCCGCGTTGATCCACGGCTGGCACGCGCCGCGCTCGCTCACGAGCTGCCTCCTGGCCGGCGCCGCCGCCGTGGGCGTGCTCGCCGCCGGCCTGCTGGCCTTCGCGATCGAGGGCATCATCTGCCTCGCGATGGCGGCCCCGATCGGGCTGGTGCTCGCGCTGCTCGGCGCGACGCTGGGCTGGACGATCCAGAACTGCCGCATCGCCCCGCGGACGCTGCCGCCGGCGATGGTCTTGCTGATCGTGGTGCTGCCCCTGTTGATGGCCGCCGAGGCGCGCGATACGGCCCCGGCCCCACTCATCGCGGTGGTCACCACCGTGGAGGTGGACGCGCCGCCCGAGCGCGTCTGGGAGCACGTCGTGGCGTTCAGCGACCTGCCGCCGCCGGAGTCGTGGATCTTCGAGCTGGGCGTGGCCTACCCGGTGCGGGCGCGCATCGACGGCCGGGGCGTCGGCGCCATCCGGCACTGCGAGTTCTCGACAGGACCCTTCGTCGAGCCGATCACGGCCTGGGAGCAGCCCAGCCGCCTGGCCTTCGACGTTATCGCACAGCCGCGCCCGATGAAAGAGCTGAGCCCTTACACCGGCATCGAGGCGCCGCACCTCGACGGCTTCTTGCGCTCGGAGCGCGGCCAGTTCCTGCTCACGCCGCTGCCGGGCGGGCGCACGAAGCTCGAGGGCACGACCTGGTACCGTCACCGCATCTGGCCCTCGCCGTACTGGCAGGTCTGGTCCGACGCGATCATCCACGCCATCCACGAACGGGTGCTCGCGCATGTGAAGCGGCTTTCGGAGCAGCCATGAGCACCGAGGCGTCCATCATCGCGGCCTCGCCCATGTCCACTGAGGAGCTTGTTCGGCGCTTCGAGGCCCACGACCTCGCACCCGCGGAGTGGGACCACCAAGCCCACCTGCGTGCAATCGCCTGGCTTTGTTTCACGTGCGGCGCGGACGTGGCGCTCGACCGTTTCCGGGCGGCCGTGCAAGGGCTGAACATCCAGCATAGCGTGCCACAGACACCCACGGGCGGCTACCATGAGACCCTGACGCGGGTGTACGTCCGCCTCACGGCCGCCACGATCGCCGACCTTCCCCGGCCGACCGACGCGCTCGCCGCCGAGGCGGCGGTGGTGGCGGCGCTGTCGGATAAAGCCGTGGTGCTGCGGCACTACAGCCGAGAGCGCATTTTGAGCCCCGAGGCCCGTTTCGGTTGGGTACCGCCGGACCTCGCGCCGTTGCCGGGCGAGCCGGCGCCAGGGCCTGAAATCACGACGCCCGCTCGGTCGGGTAAGAAGGTGGCGGCCCGCCTGCCCGCACAGGGCGACGGCGAACGGAGGCAAGCATGACGGCACGGTGGTGGTGGATGGCGGCGGCCCTGGTCGGCCTCGCGGGCTGCATGCCGAGTGGCCCCTCCGGCACCGCGCCCGGCCCTTCTGCCACGCCTTCGGCCCCGCCTTCGGCCAGCGCGACCTCGGCCGCCGCCGCGTCCGGCGCCCCGCCCGCGGGCATCCGCACGCCGCTGCCACCCGTGATCACCGGCGTGCCTACCACCGCGCCCTCACCCGTCGCCACCTCCACCTACAACGCGCTCTTCACCCCTGGCAAGACCTGGGAGTTCGCCCAGACCGTCACGGCCGGCGGCAAGGAGACGAAGGACCATGTGCGCGTGGTCGTCGTCGAGGTGACCGCCGCCGCGGCCACGATCGCCGTGCAGGAAGAACCCTTCCCGAGCCCCGGCCCGGGCGAGGTGCCGGGCCGGCGCACGCGCTTCGCGCTCGACGCCGAGAACCCGTTCGAGAAGTGGGGCACCGCGGGCACCGACGCCCCCAGGCCGTCGTCGATCACCACCGAGCCCGTGACGGTGCCGGCAGGCGTGTTCCCGGGCACCACGAAGTACGCCTACGACACCTCCTCGCTCGGCTACGCCACGCACCGCGAGCTGTGGGTGGCGGCCGGGACGGGGCTCGTGAAGCTCGTCTCGACGCTGCGGCCAGAAAGTGGGAATGGAGCGACCACCAGCGCCACGCTCTGGGAGCTCGAACGGAAGCCCTGAGAGCGTGGTGATGGCGCACGAGGCGAGCAACTGGCGGCGTAACGCGGGGATGCTGGCGTTTCTGGCGGCGGTCGCCAGCGTCTTTTTCGAGGCGGCGGCACAGGGTCAATCCGGCGCGCTTCGTACCGCTTTCGGGTTCGCGTTCGCGCTTGCCCTTACGGCGGCCGCCTTCCTGGCGTTCGTCGCCTTCGCGCGCGCGCTGAAATCGGTAGTAAGCAAGCTGAAAGGGGATCGCGCTCGCGGTCGGCCCGCCGCCATTCGGCCGCTCGATCTGGTCGCCGCCTCCCTTACGGTGTTCGCGCTCCTGCCGCTGGCCGTCGATCTCGCCACCCAGGCCCGCGGCCAGAACCAGGCCGTAAGGGCACATGCCCGCGACCGGGTCATGCTGGGCGTGGCCGTCGTCGAGGAATTCCACGTCGCCAGGGGCCGCTGGCCGACCGCCGAGGAGTTTCGCCAGGCCTGGGTGGCGGCGCGGTCCTCGAACCCTGCCGCGAACGTGTGGGTGGAAGACACCGTGACGAAGGAGCCGAGCGGCGTCTTCACAGCGCCTGACGTGGGCGCGCGCTTCGCGACCCCCGACGACGCCCTACGTGCGGCCGATACGGGCGGCGTTCGGCCGGATTTCGCGAAGTCCGGCGAGCTGATCTTCCTGCGCGTGCTGCCGGGCCCACAGCGCACCTGGTACGCGCTCCGCGACGGCGCCACCGGCAAGGCCGTGGCGGTCAGGCACTACGCCGTCGGCATCTTCGGGGCGGACGGCGAGCCGTGGTGGGCGATTGCGGGCGGCAGGTGACGCCGCTCGGCGTGGGCGTTCGCCGAGCCGGGTAAGAAATCCTGAGCCCCGTATGAGCCCCAGGAGGATGCGCGCGTGGATATCCGAGGAAACTTCTTCACCCCCGTCACGCCGCCCACCGCGCCGCCGCCGCCCCCGCCGCCGCCGCCGGATCTCGAGCCGCCCGTGAATGCGGCGCCGCCGGTCGCGGCGAAGGCCACCGTGGCGCGCAGCGAGCCCTTCACGCTGCCGGAGGTGAACACCAGCGTCGCCCAGGCCCTCGAGCTCGGGCTCCCGCTGCTCGAGGACGCCGGCGCGGAGGTGCCTGCGATGATGCAGGTCTTCGCGAACCGCAAGCTCGAGAAGGACGCGCTGGGCACGGTGGCGGGCGAGGTGCGCGAGAAGTACGCCCAGCTCGGCGAGATCCTCGACGACGCGCCGCGCGCCCATCTCGGGATGCAGCTCGATCTGCTGCAGGGCGCGTTGCCCCAGAACGCGCTGATCGCAGGGTTCATCCCGGGCGCCGGCGAAACGGTGGGCGGCACGGCGAACGTCGGGGGCAGCTTCACGTCGGGCGCCGTGGACTGGCTCAAGGGCAAGGTGAACGACGTCGGCAAGTACGCCGAGAAGAAGCTCGGGCTGACCTGGGAGGAGAAGCCCGTCGAGAAGAAGGCGCCGACCGACCAGCAAGTGGCCGACGCCCTGGGCGCCGACGCGGCCCATGGCCCCGCGTTCCAGGCGTCCTACGACAAGCTGTCGGCCGACGACCGCGCGCGCTTCGACCGGGTGGCCGCGGCGCTCGGCAACCAGCCTGGCGCTGTGAAACGGCTCGAGGCGCTGCTCGTGGATGGCAAGCTGACGGACACGAAGGATCTCAAAGGGGGCGCCTCGCTGCTCGAGAACCTCGACAGGCTCGCGAGCCAGCCGCTCGCGCCGGAGATCGACGGCAAGCGCGCCGATCTGCTCGCCGCGACCATCCGCGAGGTCCATGACCCGACCGCCGTCGCGCAGGGGCACAAGAACACCTGCGGCGCGGCGACGGTGCAGAGCCACCTCGCGGCGTCGAGCCCGGCCGAGTACGTGCGGCTGGTCGCCGGCCTCGCGGGGCCGGAGGGCATGGTTGCGATGCAGAACGGCGGCACGCTCAAGCGTGACGCGAATTTCATGGATAGCTCGGACAACGGCCGCACGATTTCGAGCCGCCTGCTGCAGCCCGCCATCATGGACCGCGCGAGCGTCGGCAAGTACGACAACAAGGCCGACGGCACCCCGATCCCCGGCCTCGACGTGGCGATCCCTGGCATGTTCCCGCATGGCATGGCGGGCGTCATGGGCGAGCTCACGGGCGAGGGCCGCGAGACCGTCTGGAACACGCCCGGCTTCGAGAACCACGCGTACGAGAGCGGCACGCCGGCCAGCCCGATGCCGGTGCTGGTGAACTACCCGGGCGACGGGAAGGACCTCGCGGACAAGGTGGGCCCGCACTGGATCAGCGTGATCGGCGTGGACAAGGAGAAGGGCACGGTCACCTACCGCAACCCGTGGGGGCAGGAGGAAACCGTGAGCCAGAAGGAGTTCGACAAGCACGTCTACGCCGTCGTCCGTCCCGCGGCGGGGACCTAACCCAGGAGGGCCATGCCGCGGTCGGTGGCGGGAGCGGCATCTTCCAGGCGGACGTTGCCGACCCCCAGGATCCGCTTCAAATCGAACTGCAACTGGTCCGTCGGGTCGACGCGGAACTGCTCGCCGGCCAGGACCAGCTCCGGCAGGTGAGCGAAGTGGAACACGATCGGCGTGTCGCCGGGCGCCTTCGCGATCTCGTTGCGCAGCGCGAGCAGGAACCCGCCCTCCAGCGTTGCAGGGAGCGTGACGTGCAGGAGCGGCAGGTGCTCGAGCGGCTTCACGATCGCCGCGAGGATCTTCCGCTCATCGTCCTTGTTCTGGAACTTGCCCTTCACGAGCAGCTTGGCGTCGTCTTTCAGCAGCTGCCAGTGCTTCTCGTAGCACTCCGGGAAGAACACCACCTCGACCGCGCCCGTGAGGTCTTCGATCTGGGCGCTCATCATCGGCAGGCCCTTCTTGGTCATGACCTTGCGCGAGGCGATCAGCAAGCCGCCCACCACCACGGTGGTGCCGTCGGGCACTTCCTCGGCCTCGGCGAGCAGGTGCGTGCTGTACATCGAGAGCTTGGAGCCGAAGGCCTGCAATGGGTGGCCGCTGACGTAGACGCCGAGCAGCTCCTTCTCCATCGCGAGCGCCTCGTCGGCGCTCATGGGCGGCACGGTCGGCAGCACCGGCCGGGGCGCCTGGAACGACGCCTCGGCCGGCGTGCCGGCGAGCGACGCGAAGAGCGAAATCTGGCCTGAGGCCTTCTCGCGCTGCATCTTGGCGGCGCGCTCGACGGCCTCGTCGAGCGTCGCGAGCAGCTGCGCGCGGTGGGCGCCGGTGCTGTCGAAGGCGCCGGCCTTGATCAACGACTCCAGGCAGCGCTTGTTCACGGCCTTCATGTCCACCTCTTCGCAGAGCTGGTAAATGTCCGTGAAGGCGCCGATGCGCTCGCGCGTCTCCACGAGCGCCTCGACGGCCGCGGTGCCGACGTTCTTGATCGCGCACATGCCGATGCGGATCGCGCTGCCCTTGATCGTGAAGTCCTTGTCCGACTCGTTCACGTCCGGCGGCAGCACCTTGATGCCCATCTGGTTCGAGTTGTGGATGTAGAGCTGGACCTTGTCCTGCGTCCCCATCACGCTCGAAAGCAGCGCACACATGTACTCGATCGGGTAGTTCGCCTTGAGGTAGGCCGTGCGGAAGGTGATGACGGCGTAGGCGGCCGAGTGCGACTTGTTGAAGCCGTACTCCGCGAACTTCGCGAGGTTGTCGAAGAGCGCCTCGGCCTTGGTCTTGTCGTGGCCCTTGGCGAGCGCGCCGTCCATGAAAAGCGACTTCTGCTTCGCCATCTCATCGGCGTTCTTCTTGCCCATCGCGCGCCTGAGCAGGTCGGCCTGCCCGAGCGAGTAGCCCGAGTAGACCTGGGCGATCTGCATGACCTGCTCCTGGTAGATGCAGTTGTGCACGTAGAAGCCGTTGGCGACGAAGTTGTGGATGCCTTCGACGGTGATGTCGTAGACCCGCTCCTTGCCGGCCGGCTCGATGCTCGCGATCGGCACCCAGCGGACGCGCGAGAGGCGCTCGAACTCGAACGCCACGCCGTGCTTCATGAGCTTCACGGCCGAACTCTCGGGATCGACGCCGCTGAACACGTCGCCGAAGGCCCGCAGCGCGCCGACCTGGAAGTTGGTGGCGGCCTTGAAGGCGAAGTCCTCGAGGCGGTACTCCGCGACCGGCGTGCCCACGAAATCGCCCGGCTCGAGCTCCTGCAGCTCGCGCCAGCCGGTGGCCGTGAGGAACTTGTGATCGGCGGTGGCGCGGATGCGCCGGCCGTCGCTGGTGACGAGCTCGAAGATGGGCTTCTCGCCCTGGTCGTAGAAGTGGGTGACGCGCGCGAGGCTCGGTTTCATCGAGGCGTCGACGCCCTGCACGAGCAGGTGGTCGCGGCCGCGCACCTCGTCGAGGCGCAGGTGGCGCCCGCTGATCGCGTCGCGCACCAGCGTGTCGCCGGTGAGGCAGGAGCCGTACGTGTCCTTGAGGATCGGCTCGAGCGACGCGTGCGGGTACTCGATCTTCTCGCGCTTGTGCTTGCGGTTGATGAAGCTCTCGACCATGCCGGACTGCAGCGGACCCGGGCGGTAGAGCGCGAGCAGGGCGGCGAGATCCTCGAAGGTGCTCGGCTGCAGCTGGCCGACCAGCTTGCGCATCCCCTCGGACTCCAGCTGGAAGACGCCCACCGCGTCGCCCGAGCGCAGCAGCTCGTACGTCTTGGGGTCGTCCATCGGGATCTTCGCCCAGTCGATGTCCTCGCCCTTGAACTGCTTGATGTACCTGAGCGCCTTCGCGAGCATCGTGAGGTTGCGCAGGCCCAGGAAATCCATCTTGAGCAGGCCCATCATCTCGAGGTACTTCTGCTCGTACTGGGTCGCGACGAAGCCGCTGTCGTCCTTGCCGGCCTTCTGGAGCGGCACGAGGGTGTCGAGCGGGTCGCGCGAGATGACCACGCCGGCGGCGTGGATGCCCGTGTTGCGGACGTAGCCCTCGAGCTTGCGCGCGAGGGAGATCAGCTGGCCGACCTGCGGGTCGGACTTGGCGGCGGCGTCGAGCTCGGTGCCTTCCTTGGTGGCGTCCTCCAGCGTGATGCCGAGCTCGGGCGGCACGAGCTTGCAGAGCCGGTTCGTCTCGGCGAACGGGAACTCGAGCACGCGCCCGGTGTCCTTGATCGCGGCCTTCGCGCCCAGCGTGCCGAACGTGACGATCTGCGCGACCTTGTCATGGCCGTACTTGTCCTGGACGTACTTGATCACCTCGCCGCGGCGCTCGATGCAGAAGTCCACGTCGATATCGGGCATCGACACGCGCTCGGGGTTGAGGAAGCGCTCGAACAGGAGGTTGTAGGGCAGCGGATCGATGTCGGTGATGCCCAGGCAGAAGGCGACGATCGAGCCGGCGGCCGAGCCGCGGCCCGGGCCCACCTCGATGCCGTTCTCCTTGGCCCAGTTGATGAAGTCCCAGACGATCAGGAAGTAGCCCGGGAAGCCCATCCGGTTCATCATGTCGAGCTCGTACGTCACGCGCTCCTGGATCGCGGGCGCGTCGTCGATGTGCGGGTAGCGGCGCTTGGCGCCCTCCCACGTGAGGTGGGCCAGGTAGGACTCTTCCGTGAAGCCGTCGGGCAGCGGGTACTGCGGCAGCTGCGGCCGGCCGAGCTCGATCACCAAGTTACACTTCGAGGCGATCTCGAGCGTGTTGGTGAGCGCTTCGGGCAGGTGCCCGAACTTCTCCTGCATCTCCTCCTCGCTCTTGATGTAGAACTGATCCGTCTTGTAGAGCTTGTTGGGGTCCGAGATCAGCTTGCCGGACTGGATGCAGACGAGCGCGTCGTGCGTCTTGTAGTCTTCATGGCAGGTGTAATGCGCGTCGTTCGTGGCCACGAGCTTGACGTTCAGCTCCTTGGCGAAGTCTTCGAGCACGCGGTTGACCTTGTACTGCTCCTCGAAGCCGTGGTCCTGCAGCTCGAAGTAGAAGTCGTCGCCCCGCAGGTGCTGGAACCACTTGGCGCGCTCGTAAGCGCCGTCGATGTCGCCCGCGAGGATCTTCTGCGGGATCTCGGAGCCGAGGCAGCCGGAGAGCAGGATCAGGCCCTCGTTGTGGCGCTCGAGCAGCTCGTAGTCCACGCGCGGCTTGTAGTAATAGCCCTCGAGGTGGCTCAGCGAGACCATCTTCACGAGGTTGCGGTAACCCGTGCGGTTCTTGACCAGCGCGATGAGGTGGAACGTGCGGTTGGGGCTGTTCTTGCCGTGGCTCGAGCGATCCTTGCGGTCGCGGCAGACGTAGAGCTCGCAGCCGATGATCGGCTTGACGCCCTTCTCCTTGGCCTTGCAGTAGAACTCCAGGGCGCCGTACATCACGCCGTGGTCGGTCAGGGCGATCGCCGGCTGCTCGAGCTCATGGACGCGCTTCACCAGCTTGGCGGTGCGGTTGGCACCGTCGAGCAGGGAGTACTCCGAGTGGACATGGAGATGGACGAACTTGCCCGACACTCGCAACCTCGATCGACCGCGTTATGTTACGCACCCCGAGAGGCGCATAGAGACTGCCGTTTCGCGGAACCCAGTGTAGATCGGCCGGTCGCGCACTGTCTATGACGTAACGCACGAGGTCGCGTGCCGTTCAACGCCCTGGATGGCGGGTATGGAGCGTAGCAAGTGGGGAGGGCATATGACCATCGAAGCGATTGGCGCCGCGGGCGGGCCGGCCATCCAGGGGCCCTCGGGGGTCAGCGCGGCCCCGGGCGAGGACCTGCCCGCTGAGCTGCCTTATCTCACCGAGGTCCCGAAGGCCAAGGCCGGCCCGAACGCCGCTTCGGTGAAGGCGCTCCAGCGACGGCTCAAGGCGGCCGGCTTCGATCCGGGCCCCAGCGACGGCTGGCTCGGCCCGCGCACCGCCAAGGCCCTGCGCGCGTTCCAGCAGTCGCGCGGCCTCAAGGTCGACGCGGAGGCCGGCCCCAAGACCTGGGCCGCCTTCGGCCTGAAGGGCGCGCCGCGGCCGAAGGCGCCGAAGCCGGCGGCCCCGGCGCCGGGCCCCAACCAGCCCTCCAACCTCGGCCTCCCGCCCATCGCGCCGCCCGCCCCGCCGGCCGCGCCGAGCGAGGGCGCCCCGGCCGACGGCAGCCCGCACGAACGGCGCCACGACTGGTTCCTGTCCCAGCAGCGCGGACAGTTCAACCCGAACGAGGACGTTCTCGGCAACGGCAACTGCGGCCCGGCGGCGGTCACGATGGTGGCGCGGGCGTTCGGCAAGGTCGACACCGACGCCGCGGGCGTCGACGCGGCGGTCGAGGAGAGCCGCAGGCGGATCGGCGACGGAATGGACGAGAAGAAGGGCACCAGCATCGCCGGCCTCCAGCAGGCGCTCGGCTCCTACGGCCTCGACGCCCAGGTGAAGGCGAGCCCGCACACGATCGCGCTGATCCAGGGCGAGCTCGACCAGGGCAAGCTGGTCATCGCGCACGTCAAGGCGACGTACATCTGGGGCCCCAACGCGCGCACCGGGCACTATACAGTGGTGACCGCGATCAAGGACGGTCGGGTCTACCTGAACGACTCCTCGAACCTGAACGGCCCGATGGACGTCAGCATCGCGGAGTTCGAGAAGGCGATCGCCGCCCGGGGCACCTACACGATCATCAGCGCCAGGCCCTGACCGGCGGAAGCCCGCCCGGCAGGCCGGGTCGAGCGGGGAGCGACCTGGCGGGCGGTCAGCAGCAATCGCCGCCGTGGCTGCCGCACCCGGCACCATGGGCCGCGGGCTGGCGCGTCGGGGCGGGGCCTGCCGCGGCGCCGTACCGCGCCGCCCGCTCCATGTATTGCTCGGCGATCCGCGACTCGAACTGATTCATGACGTTCGCGACCATCCCTTCGACCTGGCGCACGAGCTGGATCATGCCGGCCTTGCCACAGGCCGGACAGGCGAACGCGATCACCAGCTCGAAGGGGCCTGCGATGTCCCACGTCGCTTTGCATTGCTCGCAGGTCAGCTCGACTTCCTGCCGTTCGGTCATCAGGTGCTCGAGCAGCTGTTGCTTGAGATCCGTCTCGAGGCTCATCGGACGCTCCTTCCAGCGAGAGGCGGCGGACCACCCCTTGGCGATCGCCTTATGCGATCTCACCACGGAGGGCGGTCCGCCGCATCCGTATTTCGCCGGCATGCGCCTCGGTGTATCGGGCCTCGCTGACGGGCCCCACGCGCAAGCGAGCACACCTGCCAACCCCCTGACGCCGGTGTGGCATAATACCTCCATGCCGAAGGCGCCAATCCGCCAACCGAAGCGTCCGCCTGATGAATCGCCGCGGGTGCGCGACGTCGATCTCACGAGCCTGATCGACCAGTTCGCCGACGCGGTGGTGGTGGCGGACGTCGAGACCGGGGCGATCGAGGGCTGGAACCGGGCGGCTGGCGCGATGTTCGGCTACGACCTGACGGAGGTGCGAGGGCGCCCGGTCGAAATCCTCATCCCGCCGGAGATGCGCGACCGCCATGCCGCCGGCCTGGCCCGCTATCGCGCGTCGTCCGTAGGCGCGACCGTAGGATCCGGGCGGGCGATGCCGCTCACGGCGATCCACCGATCCGGCCGGCGCTTCCCGATCGACCTGACCCTGAGCCCCTTCGATTTCGTCTTCCCGCCGGGCAGGCGGGTGATGGCCCTCATCCGGGACACCACCGAGCGCGAGGCCGCGGCGCGCCAGCTGCGGGAACGCGAGGCCCAGCTCGCCGAAGCCCAGCGGCTCGCGGGGCTGGGCAGCTGGGAATGGGAAGTCGCGACGAATCATGTGACATGGTCCGACGAGCTCTACCGCATCTTCGGGCTCTCCCCGGTCGAGTTCGGGGCCACCTACGAGGCCTACCTGGCGCGGCTCGTGGCGGCGGATCGGCCGAAAGTGGCGCGCATCATCGCCACCGCGTTGAACGACGGCCGCCCGTTCTCCTACGACGGCCACATCCTTCGCACCGACGGCGAAACGCGGGCGATCCACGTGACCGGCGAGGTCGAGCGCGATGACGCAGGGCGTCCCCTCCGCATGCGCGGAGCGGTCCTGGACGTGACCGAACTGCGCCGGATGGAGAGCGCATTGCAGGCCAAGGACCAGGTGTTCCGCGGCATCTTCAACCAGACCTTCGAGTTCATCGGCCTGCTCGACCCCAGCGGGTTGGTGCTCGACGCCAACGATACGGCCCTCGCATCGGCGGGCGTCGATCGCGCAGACGTGATCGGCAAGCCGTTCTGGGAGGCCCCCTGGTGGTCCCATTCCAGGGCCCTGCAGGTGCGCCTGAAGGCCGCCATCGCGGAGGCCGCCGCCGGACGGTTCGACCGGTTCGAGGCGACCCACCCGGCCGCCGACGGCACGACGCTGACAATCGACTTCTCGATCAAGCCGATCCGCGACGACCAGGGCGCGGTGGCGATGCTGATCCCCGAAGGCCGCGACGTCACAGGGCGCAAGCGGCTCGAGGAGGCGCTCCGCGAGCAAAACGAGCAGCTGGTGCGGACCGACGCCCTCAAGAACGAATTCGTCAACGCCGTCTCCCACGACCTCCGGACGCCGCTCACCTCGATCCTCGGCTACGCGGAGTTCCTCGAAGAAGGCGACACCCTCACGGCGGCCCAGCGCGGTTACGTCGCGCAAATCGAGAAGAGCTGCCGGCGGATGGAAATCATGGTGGACGACCTGCTCGACGCCGCGCGCCTCGACGCGGGGACCTTCCTGTTGCACGAGGAGGTGGTCGACCTCGTGGCGCTCGTGCGCGAGGGCGTCGCGAGCATGAAGCCCCTGATCGACGCGGCCACCCTGAAGCTCGAGCTGATCGTGCCCGACGAGCAAGCGCCGGCGTGCCTGGATCCCGCGCGCATCGAGCGTGTGCTGTTCAACCTGATCGGCAACGCCATCAAGTTCAGCCGCCCCGGCGGCTCCATCCGGGTCGAGGTGGCGCGCATGAGCGAGATGGTGCGGATCGAGGTCGCCGATACAGGCGTCGGCATCGCGGCGGCCGACCTCCCGCACCTGTTCCAGCGGTTCAGCCAGCTCGAGGCCGGCCGCCGCGAGAGGAGCGGCACGGGCCTCGGGCTCAGCATCGGGCGGTCGATCGTCGAGGCGCATGGCGGCCGGATTGATGTCGAGAGCGAGGCGGGACGCGGCTCGCGCTTCTGGATCATGTTGCCGAAGCGCGCTCCGGGATGTTGCGGCGCGCGCTGAGCGGGCCCAGGGCTACTCGCGCAGGCCCTTCGAACGCTCGCGGTTCCAGGGACCGACCATCTGGTTCACGGGCTCGCTGGCCTCGCCCATCGCGCGGTACACGTCGAAGATCTGATCGTTGATGACCACGGCGTCCGAGCCGTAGCGCCCCTCGTTGCCTTCGGGCCGGCTGGGGTGGTTGACCACGCGGAAGGCGTCGTAGCCGGCGGCGCGCAGGACGCCGATCACGTGGGTCATGACCTTGTAGCAGGCGAGGCGATCGTCGCCGCGCGGCATCAGATCCGCGTAGCGGGCCTTGATGATCGTGGCGGCGCTCTTGGTGGCGGCGCCCGCGCTGGACTTGTCGAGCTGGGCCGCGAGCTCCTTGTACTCGGGCAGCATCGGCACGGTGCGCAGCGGCGCGCCGGGCTCGGCCGGGAGGGGGCCGCCGGGGCCAGGAGCGGGCGCGGGGCCACCGGGCAGCGGGGCCGAGCCGGGGACGGCCTTGCCCTCGGAGCCCCACCACCAGCCCGGGTTGCCGGCGCCGGCGCGGCAGACCACGTCGACCCACTCGTCGCCGATCTCGGTGGTGACGAGGATCTTGTCGCGGCTGACGTCCTTGACGATCATGCCGGCTTCCTTGAACTCGGGGAGCATCGCGCGCAGCAGCGCCTCTGCATCGGCGTGGTTCTTCACGTTGGCGAGCGAGTGGTGCGACGCCACGCGGCCGAACTTGTACTTCACGGTCTGGTGGGCGGCGTTGTGCAGCTTGCCGTCGTCGTAGCCTTCGAGCGGCACCGGGCCCACGAGCGCGCGGGCGGGCGCGCCAGGCAAGGCCGGGGGGGCCGGCGGCAGGGGCGGCGGCGGCGGGGGCGGCGGCGGGGG
>JAKFEW010000148.1:0-1642 GCA_036675505.1 Candidatus Sericytochromatia bacterium | reverse complement strand
CGCCTGGGCCTGCCCTTCGAGCAGCGCGAGCCCCGCGGCCGCGCGGCCGGGCTGGCCGGTCACGAAGAGCAGGTCGCCCGCGCGCGCGGCGTCGCGCGTCAGCGTGCGCGGGCCGGGCCTGCCGAGCAGCGTGATCGCAATCATGATCGGGCCGGGCGAGCCCGTGGTGTCGCCGCCGGCGAGCCAGACGCCATGGGGCGTCGCGAGGGCCTGCAGGCCCGCGTAGAACGCGCCGACGAAGCTGGTGTCGAGATCGCCCGGCAGCGCGAGGCCGATCAGGGCCGTGGTGGGCGTGCCGCCCATCGCCGCGATGTCGCTCAGGTTGACGGCGAGCGTTTTCCAGCCGAGATCCGCGGCTATCATGGTGGCACGGCGGAAGTGCACGCCCTCGATCAGCATGTCGATCGTGGCGAGCGTCGGGCCGTCGGTCGGCACGAGCGCCGCGTCGTCGCCGATCCCGATCGCGCCCGGCGGGGCCGCGATCGCATGCGCGGCCGCCGTGCCGATCACCCAACTCTCGCTCGCTTCGCGCAAGGTCCCCATGTGATCTGTCTCCCCGGTCGAACCGACTTTTAAAGGAACGTTAATCGAATCACAAGCAAGACCGGCCGTTAAGCGGGTGATAAGACCCTGACCCCCCTTGGAGCCCCCATGAGCTGGATCAACGACCAAATCGAGAGCCGCTTGCGGACCGTCCGGCAGGACGTCCGCCTGCGGCCCATTATCGATCAGGTCAAGGCGACCGGCCAGAAGCCGGGCACGAGCGCCGACGCGTTGCTCGCCGTGGCGGCCGTCGCCGCGCGCGATTCGTTCGTGCGCGAGGGCAAGCGCCCGACCGACGACCAGATCCGCGCGCGCGCCTTCACGGCCGCCGCCGCCGCCGCGACCGAGCAGCCGACGGTGCTGGCCGGCATCCCCCAGGGCCAGGACAAGACCCAGCACTTCTTCGTGAGCGGCATGATCAGCCTCAAGGTCGCCGAGGTCGCCGACAAGCTGCTGCCGCGCGGCCTGGCCGAGAAAGTCGGCATCGGCGTGAGCATCTCGCTCGGCTGGCTCAAGGAAGTCTACGACCAGTTTTTCGCCACCGGCTACAGCCGCGAAGACCTCCAGGCCGACGTCGCGGGCGCCCGCAAGCCCTTCTCGCTGGCCGTGCCGCCGGAGGCGAAATGAGCCGCCGGATCGCGCTCGGCCTCCTCGCGGCCTGCGCGCTCGCGCTTTCGGGCTGCGGCACGGCCAAGGCCGGCGCGGCCGCCGAGCCCCAGGCCACCACGATCGACGGCCATGCGCTGGCCCGCCTGGGCTTCGGCGCCGAGGGCGGCGAGAAGCCGGCGCTCGCCCGCCGCGCCGCGGGCGGCTGGGTGCTGGCCTACGCCGGCACGCGCAGCGCCGAGCGCAAGATCTATGTGGCGAGCTCGCCCGACGGCACGCACTGGGGCAAGCCCAGGGTCGCCTGCGCCGGCGCCTTCGCGGACCAGGCGCCCGCGCTCGCCGAGGACGCCCGCGGCCAGCTGCACCTCTTCTTCGCCTCGAACCGCTCGGGCGAGACGCAGGCCCTTTACCACGCCGTCGAGGCGGACGGCGCGTTCGGCGCGCCCGTCGTCGTCGCAGGCTTCGAGGGCGCCCAGGATCTGGCCGTCGCGGC
>JAKFEW010000088.1:0-42914 GCA_036675505.1 Candidatus Sericytochromatia bacterium | reverse complement strand
GCCGCGGCGATCGCGCCGGAGCCGGCCGCCGCGGCGCCCGTCGCGGCGCCCGTCGCCGAGGAGCCCGTCGCGCCCAAGAAGGCTGCACCCAAGCCGCCCGCCAACGATGGCCCGGCCTACCTCGCCGAGGACCAGCCGTTCCAGCTCAAGGACTACGAGGAGCCCAAGCCTCAGGCGCAGTCGCCCTGGTGGCAGACCCTGCTCGGCTTCGTCGTCAAGCTCGCGATCGTCATCGGCCTGATCTTCGGCTCGATGGTGCTGGTCAAGAAAATCTCCGGCGGCTCGCTGCCGATGGGCCTCCAGCTCAACCCCAAGGGGCGCAACCTCGTGGTGCTGGAGTCGACCCAGCTCGGTCCCTCGCAGGCGATGCACCTCGTCAGCGTCGGCGGCGAGCGCCTGATCGTGGTGGGGATGGGCCCGCAGGGGCTCACCACGCTCGCGACGATCGACGACCCGAACCAGGTGCGGCTGCTGCTCGCGGCCACCAACCAGAAGGGCCAGAACACGGCGTTCGGCCAGATGTACGACATGGAGAGCGTCGTCCAGGAAGACGGCAACGACCTCTACCGTGGCCCGATCCGCGACGTCGGCCGCCGCGGCGGCTGGGGGACCTAGCATGCGTCCCTGGCTGCTCGCGGCGCTCGCCGTCGTCCCGGCCCTGCTGCTCGGCGACCCCGCCGCGGCCGCCCCGGTGGCCGTGCCGAACGTGAACATCGGCCTTTCGGGCTCCGAGGCGCCGCAGGACATGGCGGTGACCCTCCAGGTCATCGCCATGCTCACCGTGCTGAGCCTGGCGCCCGCGATCCTGGTGCTGATGACGGCCTTCACGCGCATCGTGATCGTGCTGTCGTTCGTCCGCCAGGCGATCGGCACCCAGGTGATGCCGCCCAACCAGGTGGTCATCGGCCTCTCGCTCTTCTTGACCTTCTTCGTGATGGCGCCGGTCGCCAACGACGTCTACGTGAACGCCTGGAAGCCGCTCTCGGACAAGGCGATCACCCAGGACGTGGCCTTCCAGCGCGCCGAGGCGCCCGTCCGCCAGTTCATGTTCCGCCAGACCCGCGAGAAGGACCTGGCGCTCTTCATCAAGATGGCGAAGGTGAAGCGGCCGCGCGTCGCCAAGGACGTGCCCACCTACGTGCTCATCCCGGCCTTCGTCACCAGCGAGCTGAAGACGGCCTTCCAGATCGGCTTCGTCATCTACCTGCCGTTCCTGATCATCGACATGGTCGTGGCCTCGATCCTGATGTCGATGGGCATGATGATGCTTCCGCCTGTCGTGATCTCGCTGCCCTTCAAGATCATCCTGTTCGTCCTCGTGGACGGCTGGCACCTGCTCAGCCGCGCCCTGGTCTCGAGCTTCCAATGACCCAGACCGTCGTCCTCGAGCTCACCCAGAAGGCGCTCTGGCTGCTGCTCCAACTCGCGATGCCCACGCTGGTGCTCAGCCTGATCGTCGGCCTCGCGATCTCCGTGTTCCAGGCCGTGACCCAGATCAACGAGATGACGCTCACGTTCATCCCGAAGATCGTCACGGTGTTCGCCGCGCTCGCGTTCTTCGGTCCGTGGATGTTGAACATCACCGTGGACTACATGACGCAGCTGCTGGTGGACCTGCCGAACTTCGCAAGATGAATCTGACTGCGCTGCTGCAGCTCCCGCCGCAGGGCCTCGCGATCTTCTTGCTCGTGCTGGTGCGCGCGTCCGCGATCTTCTTGACGGCGCCGGTGCTCGGCAACACGATCGTGCCTGCACGCGTGAAGGTCGGCCTGGCGGGCATGCTCGCGCTGATCATCACGCCGATGTTGCTGAACGTGCCAATCAAGGCAGACATCGACAGCGTCTGGGGCATCGTGCCGGCCGTGATCGCCGAGCTGATGCTCGGCGTGCTGATCGGCCTCCTGGCCCAATTCTTCTTCGTAGCAGTTCAATTCGCGGGCCAGGTGGTCGGCCTGCAGATGGGCTTCGGCATGGCGAGCGTCTTCGACCCGCACTTCGGCGCCACGGTGTCCGTCACGGGCCAGTTCTACTTGCTGGTGGGCATCCTGGTCTTCTTGCTGCTCGACGGCCACCACTGGGTCTTGATCGCGCTGCAGAAGAGCTTCGTCACCATCCCGCTCGGGAGCTTCACGTTCGACGCTCAGGCGCTCGGCATGCTGCTGCAGGCCAGCAACGACCTCTTCTGGGTCGCGTTGATGCTGATGGCGCCTGTGCTCGGCGTGCTGGTGCTGGGCGAGATTGCGATGGCGATCGTCGCGCGCATCATGCCGCAGATGAACGTCTTCGTGGCGGCGTTCCCGGTCAAGATCGCGCTCGGCGTGGTCACGATGGCGGTCTCCTTCCCGCTGCTCATCAGCTTCCTCGGCAGCGAGACGGAACGCACCTTCGCGGGCATCCTCGCGTTCCTCGCGCACTGAGGGGGGAGCGGCTGAATGGCTGAGTCCGGCGCCCAGGAAAAGACCGAAAAGCCTACTCCCAGGCGCCTCCAGGAGGCGCGGAAGAAAGGCAACATCGCGCGCAGCATGGACATCAACACGGCGGTCGTGTTGATTGCCGCGTTGGCCGCGATCAAGCTGCAGTTCGGCGCGATGGGCGGCCGCCTGATGGACCTCACGACGGCCTTGTTCACCCAGCTGCCGAAAGACGACATCACGACCGGCGAGCTGTACCACCTCTGCCTGATGCTCAGCCTGCAGTTCTTCATCATCGCGGGGCCCTGCCTCGCGATCCTGCTCGCGGCGGGCCTCGCCGTGAATTACCTGCAGGTCGGCGTGCTCTTCACGTCCGAGCCGCTGCGCCCACACCTCGAGAAGATCAACCCGATCGCCGGCTTCAAGCGCATCCTGTCGCGGCGCTCGGCCGTCGAGGTGCTCAAGGCGATCTTCAAGATGTCGGTGGTCGCCTACGTCGCCTACCGGGCGATCGAAGAGGCCTTCCCGCAGATGGCCGCCACCGTGCTGATGGACCGCGCGGGCGCCGCGATGCTCTACGCCTCGGTGGCCTGGAACATCTGCTGGCGCGCCGTGATGGTGCTGTTCGTCTTCGGCATCCTCGACTACTTCTACCAAAAGTGGGAGTACGAGAAGGGCCTGCGGATGTCGAAGCAAGAGATCAAGGACGAGGCCAAGCAGTCGGAAGGCGACCCGCTGATCAAAGGCCGCATCCGCCGGGCCCAGCGCGAGGCCTCGCGTCGCCGCATGATGACCGACGTGCCCAAGGCCACCGTGATCATCACCAACCCGACCCACGTCGCCGTGGCGCTGCGCTACGACCGCGAATCGATGCCCGCGCCGATGGTGGTCGCCAAGGGCCTCGACCTCGTGGCGCAGCGGATCAAGGAGATCGCCGGCGAGAACGGCATCCCGATGATCGAGAACGTGCCGCTCGCCCGCGAGCTCTACAAGCGGCTCGACATCGAGGACGAAATCCCCGAGGACCTCTACGCCACCGTCGCCGAGATCCTCGTGATGGTCCAGAAGCTCAACGCGCGCAGCGGCGGGTCCCGCGCGGCCGCCTCCACGCCGGTTCGTTAGCGGGAAGGGTGGCCGCCGGGGACGGGGAGGGCTAAAATGCCCCCATGCCGACCACCGACTCCGCCCTCGCCCGCCCGTCGCTCTCGCTCGCAGGCGCCTGGGAGATCCACCCAGGCGACCTCGCCGAGCCGATGGGCCTCAGCCCGGACTGGCAGCCAGCCCAGGTCCCCCACCAGTGGCAGGCGGCGGATTTCGCCTGCACCGACCAGGTCGCCTGGTATCGCCGGCGCTTCGATGCGACCGGCGGCCCGGCGGGCGCCGAGGCCTGGCTGGTCTTCGCGGGCCTCGATTACGAGGCCGAGGTGTGGGTGGACGGCACCTGGCGGGCGCGCCACCTCGGCTATTTCGAGCCTTTGGCCGTGCCGCTCGGCGCCCTGGGCAACGGCTGGCACGACGTCGCCGTGCGGGTCGCCGCACCGCCCGAGGAGCGGCCGCGGCACCAGCGGCAGATCAAGGGCGCGCTGGGCTGGCACCCGACCCGGCCGGGCGGGCTGCACGAGGCGCGCGGGCGCGAGGTCGGCACCGGCGGCATCTGGGGCGACGTGCGCCTCGAGTGGCGTCCGGCCCGCCACCTCGCCGCGCTGACCACGGCGGTCACGTTCGCTGGCGCGCGGGCCCGCGTGGCGATCGAGGTCGCGCTCGCCGGCCCGCGCGCGGACGCGCCGAGCGTGATCGACCTGGCGCTCGCGGACGCGGGCGGGACGGTCGTGGCCCGCGCCATCGCGACGGTGCCGGCCGGCCAGGACGTGGCGACCGCGGTGCTCGAGGTCTACGAGGCGGCGCGCTGGTGGCCCTGGGATCTGGGAGCGCAGCCGCTCTACAGCCTCGAGGCGCGCTTCGAGACGGACCGCCTGGCGCGCCGGATCGGCCTGCGCGAGGTCGCCTGGCGTGACGGGGCCCTCGTCGTGAACGGCGTGCGGACCTTCATCCGCGGCGTCCACCACATCCCCGCGCTGTTCCTCGCAACCTACGACGCCGCGCGCGCGACCGCCGACGTCCGCCTGCTCGTCGACGCCGGCGCGAACGCCGTGCGGGTGCATGCCCACGTCACCCACCCGGCCTTCTACGACGCCTGCGACGCGGCCGGGCTCATGGTCTGGCAGGACTTCCCGCTCTACGGCGGCTACGAGGACGACAGCGCGGTCGCGGCGGAGGCCGTGCGCCAAGCCCGGGCCATGGTCGCGCTGCTCGGGCCGCGCCCGGCGGTTGTGGGCTGGACGGCGCTGACGGACGGCGCCGAGGGCGCGGAGGCGCTCGCGCCGCTGGTGGCGGCGGCGATCGCCGCCGCCGACCCGGAAGCCCGCCCGGTGGTAGACCAGGCGCGCCTCGCCGGCCGCGGCGTGGCCGGCGACCGGGCAGCCCTCCCTGACCTCGCGGCCCCCCTGGTCCACGCCGTCGGCGCCCAGGCGCTGCCGTCACTCGACGCCCTGCGCGGGCTGCTGCCCGCGGGCGCCGCCTGGCCGCCGGCCTGGGAGACCTGGGCCTGGCACGGCTTCGACTGGACCCAGGCCTTCTGGATCGCGGGCCTCGCCGCGCCCGAGGACCCGGCTTCGCTGGTGGCGGCCTCCCAGGCACACCAGGCGGCCTACCTGCGCGACGCCCTCGATCACCTGCGCCGCGAGCGCTTCGCCCCGGCGGCGGGGGCCTTCGTGTTCCTGCTGGCCGAGCCCTGGGCCGGCCTCGGCTGGGGCGTCACGGACCACGCGCGCCTGCCCAAGGAGGGCTACTACGCCCTCGCCGAGGCGTTCCAGCCGCTCTATCCGTCGCTGCGGCTGCCCAACGGGCCTCACCGCGCGGGGCTCGGCATCCGCGCCGACCTCGTGATCGTCAACGACCGCCCCGAGGCGCTCGATGGGGTCGTCGTCACGCTCTCGATCGCCGGGGCCGACGGCGTGGAGCGCGCGAGCGTCGCGAGCATCCCGCTCGAGGTGCCTGCGAACGGCGTGGTGCGCGTCTTCCCGGACCACGGCGATCCGCTGCCGACCCACCCGGCGTGGCGCGGCGCCTATTGGCTCGAGGCGGTCGTGCGGCGCCACCACCGGCCGATCGGCCGCGCCGTGCGTGAAATCCTGCTCGACGCGCCCCCCGAAGGCGTTGTGGCCTATCGGACAATTTCGGGATGAGCGGGCAGGGATAGCGCCCGTTTGGTCGCTTCGGGCACGGGTATAACGCTCTCGGCGTCACCGCTCGCCGCCCTCTGGAGGTATCGATGTCCCGTCGTCCGCTCCTCGCCGCCCCGCGCGCCCTGGCCGCGCTCGCTTGCACGGTTGCCCTGGCGGCGTGCGTCGTGAACGCGCCGGTCATCCCCGGCGGCGGCGGCGACAAGCTGAACAAGGTCGAGCCCAAGAAGAACGGGGCACCCTCGCCCGTCGCGAGCCAGGCCGTGCCCTCGCCCACCGCCTCGACCACGGCCCAGGCGACGCCCGAGCCGCTGCCCAGCCTCGGCCTCCTGCTCGCCGGCCAGGTGAAGCTCGACCCGAGCGCGATGCTCCAGCTGGGCATCGCGGAGCGCACGTCGGTCGGCGTGAAGCTGATCAGCAACAACGGCCCGGGCCTGATTTCGGACAAGGGCGTCGGCCTGATCTCAGACAAGGGCGTCGTCCTGGTCGCGAACAACTCAGGCAGCCTCATCAGCAACAACAGCGGCGCGATCGTCAGCAAGACGAAGTACGCGGTGAGTCAGGCGGCCGGGACCGGCCGCGGCCCGCTGCCCGTGCAGGGCCTGATCGTGAAGGCGATCAGCCTGCGCACCGGCGAGGTGCTCGCCGGCCCGATCGCCACCGACGCCGACGGCCGCTACCGGCTGGGCTTCCTTGCGAAGCCCGAGACCAACTTGCAGATCGTGGCCTACGTCAACAACAAGGAGAGCGACGCGGCTTTCAGCTATGCGGCGTTCGCCCCGCCGGCCGAGCTGCCGATCAACACCACCGACACCACCGACCTCGTCTGCGAATATATGATCCGCGTGCTCGCGGGCCGCGTGCAGGGCGGCATCGACGACCGCAAGCGCGGCTCGGACGTCTCGGTCGATCCGGAGCAGCTCAAGGACGAGGCCGAGCGCAAGCAGGCCAGCGACGTCAACGAGATCCTCTCCAAGATCACCCCCGAGATGGCGGTGACGCTCGACCAGAACGGCGTGACGGCGCGCAAGTTCGCCGAGCGGACGGTCTCGTACGCCGACCTCACGAAGCCCGTTTTCCGGGAGCTCGAGGTGATCTTCGACAGGCTCGTCGCCTTCAACGCCAGCCTGGCCAGCCCGCCCACGCCGGCGGTGCAGGACCAGGTCGCAGCCTTGCTCTACAAAGTGAGTACGATCCCGGAGATCCCGGGCATGCTGCAGAAGCACGGCATGGCGGAGGCGGAGGCGACGTCGCTCGCCGAACGCTTGAACGCCACCGCCGACGTGCTGAACGCCGAGCTCGCCCGCGTGGGGAACGAGCACCCGACCGAGGTGCTCGGGCCGCTGCTCGAGATCCCCGGCCTAGGCGCCTTCCTGCCGCTCTTCGAATCGCCGAGCCCGGCGGCTCAGCCCTGACGCCCGACGGGTTCAGCGAGTCAGCTCGAAGAGCGTGATCGAGGCGCGCGGGAAGGTGTAGCCGCCCAGCGACGGGGCCGTGATCGGCTTGACCTCGCCGTTCGCCGCGTCCCAGCCGCCCGCGCCCGCGAGCTCCCAGGCCTGGGCGCCGGCTGGAACGAAGCCGAGCTCCAGCCGCGCCGTCACGTCCGTGTCCGGCGCGCGGTTGACCACCATCACCCACACCTTGCCGGCGCCCGCCGCCGCCGTGAAGGCGAGCTTGGGCACGTCCAGGCTCGTGCTGGCGCCGGTCACGCGCTGGATCGGCAGCTCCTGCCCCGCGGTCGCCACGATCGTGTCGCCCCAATGCGCGGCCAGGAGCGCCTGGAACTTGAAGATAGCCGTGGGCCGGGCCGGGTCGTTGGCCAGGAAGAAGCTGGCGTCGGCCAGCTCCTTGTGGTCGAAGCAGAACTGCACGGCGGCGCGGATGTCCTGGTTCATCGCGAGGATGATCGAGTCGGCCGCGTACAGCGCGCCGAACATGCCGCGCGCCCGCGTCGGGTCGTTGTAGAGGTGGGTGAAGAACTCCGTGTTCGCGATCCAGACGTCGCGCCCGCCCGCATACTGCCGGATCGCCGGCTTGATCTCCTTTTCGAGCTTCTGGCGGTTCCACTCGTTCTGCGCCATCACGGTCCATAGGTCGCCGGCTTTCTGGAGCGGCCAGCTCGGGTAGCCGTGGTAAATCAGGAAGTCGACCTGATCGCCCATCGTCGTGAGAATGGTCTTCACGGTCTTGGCGCCGCCGCTCCAGCCATTGCCCTCCCAGTTCGAGTTGATCGAGGCGACCGCGCCGATCTGGATCGGCACGTCGGAGCTCGCGCGCATGCGCTCCGCGAAATGCTTCGCGCGCGCCGCATACGCGGCGTCCGTCGCGGCGTGCTCGGCGTGGCCGCGCACCATGGACCAGGGGATCTCGTTGCCGAGCTCGAAGAGCCGCACGTCTTGCTTGGCGAAGGGATGGGCCTGGCGGTTCGCGTCGTCGGCGCGGTTGAGGAAGCTGACGTAGCGGCCGGCTTCCTCGGGTGTGCCCGTGCCGTAGTTGATCACGTGCATCTGGTCCGCGCCGAGCGTGGCGGCCTCGGCGAGCGCGTTGCGCAGGTCGTCGTAAGGATAGGGGGCCTGTTTGTCCCAGCTCTGCTCGAAGTGGTAGCCGGTCATGTACGCGTAGTCGTGGCGGCCATCGGTCGGGCCATGGCCGACCCGGTACAGGTACTTGCCGCCACCCCACTTCGGCTGCAGCTCGCGCAGCTTCGCGAGCTTGGCCGCGCCGTTCGGGAAGTCGCTCGGCACGTGGTTGCGGTTGGTCGCGAGCACGTGGGAGGTGGCGCGGTGCAGCGCGCGGTCGGGGTCGACGACGATGGCGGCGCCGGGCGCGCCGGCCGCGGTGCCAGGGCCAGCGAGCCCGGCCGGCGCGGCCAGGATCGCCACCTCGAAGACCGCGAAGGCGGGCTTGCCGGAGGTACCGACCACGTAGCGCACGCGCACGTGGCGCGACTCGGCGGTCCCCGCGAGCGGCTTGTCCTCGAGGCCCCAGCCCGCATTCGTGGCGGTCGCGGCCGGCCACCAGGTCGTGCCGTCGAGCGAGGTCTCGATGGCGTAGGACGCGCCGGTGGGCGTCGGCCCGGTCTTGAGGGTGACCGCGGAGATGACGGCCTGCCGGTTGAAGCTCAGCGTGAGCGTGGGCGCGGTGCCCGTCGTGGCGGCGCCCCACTCGGTGGCCGGATCGCCGTCCACGGCGCGCATCGCCTCATAGCCGGGGTTGGCGCCAGAAGCCTGGACGGCGACGATCGCGAGGGGCTCGAGCGCCGCCACGCCGGCCGTCGATCCGGTGCCGGCGGCCGGCGCGGCGGACGGGGCGACCGGCACCGGGCTGCCGCCCGGCGAGGTGGGCGCGTCGCCCGGCAGCGCAGGGGAGCCGCCGGGTGCTGTGGCGGGGCCGCCTGGACGAGGCGCCGTATTCCCGCCAGCCACCGGCGGCAGGCCGGGCGTCACGACGATCGGGCCGTCGGGCCGGGTGGGCAGCGAGGCGCCGGGGAGCGATGGGCGCTTCACGCCGCCGATCACCACCGGCACGGTGGCCGGGCCCGGGCGGGCCGGCCCACTCGCGGGGCCTGGTGAGCGCGTGCCGGGCAGGTCCGGCGCGGGCAGCGGGATGGCCTGGGAAGCCGTGTAGACGGCGCCGAGTCCGTCGGTGCAGGCCGCGAGCGCGAGCGACGCGAGGGTCGCGCCGATGAACGTGCGGGCGATCGGGTGTCGAAGCATCGCGCCCCTCCTTCAGCCGGCATCATTCCCGGAAAGGCGCGTAAATACACAATTAACAGGCTTGCAACGGTTGCGTCACGACGGCGCTCGGCGCCAAGGGCGGGCGAGGGTCAGGCGCCGATGAGGATGTCGCCGATTTCGGCGTGCAGGCGGCGCTCGAAGGCGGCCTCGAGGCGGGTCACGGCGAAGCTCAGCAGGCGCACTTTGGTCTGGATCGCGTTCTCGAGCTCGGCCACGACTTCTTCGGCATCGATCTCGACGGTCACGGGCGCCGGGCAGCCGAGCGAGAGGAAGGACCGGTGACGGGGAGGCAGGCGCATGCCGTCGCGGCTGAGGCTGCGGTCCGAGAACGACATCTCGTCGCTCCCGATCTCGCCGGTCTCGTCCTCGTCCTTGCGCTCCTTGCCCTTCTCGTC
Organism: Candidatus Sericytochromatia bacterium; assembly: GCA_036675505.1. Classification (GTDB taxonomy): domain Bacteria; phylum Cyanobacteriota; class Sericytochromatia; order S15B-MN24; family JAQBPE01; genus JAKFEW01. Next base: position 33,129 of record JAKFEW010000088.1, on the reverse strand, counting down.
CTTGTCGCCGCGGCCCATGTAGAACGTGCCGCCGCCGCCGCTGGAGCTATTGAAGAGCGTATTGCCCACTTTCAGTTCCATGGCTCCGTTCCTCCTGCAGATGTTATCGCCGCCCGACGCCGCCGGGATGCCGGTTCGGCCACTAAGATTGGGATAAAATTCGGCGCGGCGGTCGCAACATAGGTTAACGTCAATTGAAGCTAGTTCGCACGGGGTATGCGATCCGCGGGAGAATCCGCGCGTCTATGGTCTGCGCCCACTGTCGACAGGGCATCACCGGCCGATTCCTCCGGGTGGGCAAGCTCGCGTTCCACCCGGAGCACTTCCTGTGCGCGCAATGCAAGCGACCGATCGACGGCAGCTTCAGCGTGCACCGCGGCGCCTGCATGCATCCCGCCTGCTTCGAGGCGCACCACGCCCCGCGCTGCGCGATCTGCGCCGAGCCGCTCACGGGCCGCTACGTCGTGCACGAGGGCAAGAACGTCCACCAGGCCTGCTACGGCAAGCACCTGGCCGTGAACTGCGTGGTCTGCCGGCGTGGCATCGTGGGCACCTCGCTCACCGATTATTGGGGGAACGTCTACCACGCCGACCACGCGCGGGAGTACGCCACCTGCCTCTACTGCGGCAAGCTCTGCCACCCGGCCGTCCCCGGGGCCGGCGGCGGCTTGCTCTACCCGGATCAGCGCCCGATCTGTCGCGGGTGCCACCGCACGGCCGTGCACCGCGACGGCGACGCGTTGCGCACGATCGCGGCCGTGCGCGCGAAGATGGCCGGCTGGGGCGTGGACCTCGAGGACATCGAGGTGCCGGTGCGGATGGTGGACCGGGCCCAGCTCGCGCGCCTGATGGGACGCGGGCACGCCGGCATCAAGATGGTCAGCGGCCTCGCCAACATGAACTGGCAGCGCGAAGGCCGCCAGGTGAAGAACAAGCAGGCCACGATCTACCTGCTGAGCGGCATGCCGCTGCACTGGCTGGAGGCCACCGCCGCGCACGAGCTGATGCACGTGTGGAACTTCCACCACGGCCCGCCGCACGCCTTCGACCTCGAGGAGGGCGCGTGCAACTACATGAGCTACCGCTTCCACGTCGAGCGCGACGACGAGATGGCGAAGTACCACGTCGATTGCCTGATGAAGGACCCGCACCCGGCTTACGGGGCTGGCTTCCGGCGCGTGAAGCGCTACGTGGATCGCCACGGCTTCGGCCGGCTGCTCACGCTGCTGCAGCGCTCGCGCGATTTCCCGCTGCTCGACGCGCTTTTCTAGGCGAGGGCTTTCAGGCGCCGATCGTCGAGGCGCCGGGCGCGTTCCATGCAAACGAACGCCGCGACGACGGCCGCCATGAAGACGGGAACCACGGAGAGGGCCAGCGCGATCGACGCGAAGTATGCGCCGAGCAGCAAGACGAGGTTGAAGGTGCCGTGGAAGGCGATCGCGATCGCGAGCCCGCGCCACACGAGGGCGCGCCCGGCGCGCGACGCCAGCCCGCCCGCGAGCATCGCCCGCGCGAGGTGGTGCCCCAAGATCGCCGAATAGGCCGCGTGGCCCGGGCCCGACATGACCGTGCGGGCGAAAGCGAGTTGCTCGGTGCCGCCTGCCTGCAGATCCGCCTGCAGGAGGTAGGCCATGTTCTCGAGCAGCGCGAAGCCCATGCCCGCGACCACGCCGTAGAAGGCGCCGTCCTGGACCAGGCGGAGCGGGCGGCGGCGGAAGACGAGCCACCAGACCACCGCGCCCTTGAACGCTTCTTCCGGCAGGGCGGCGGTGAAGAAGGCCTGGATGGCCAGGTGGAGCACCATCGGCAGCGGCAGCGCGGCGAGCGGCGCGGCCACGAGGCCCAGCGCCAGGCCCAGGAAGGGCACCGTCACCAGGACGACGCCGAAGACCAGCGCCGCGCGCCCCAGCCCCGGCTCGCGCCCGCGTGGATACAGCAGCCAGGCCGCCACGACCACGATCGCGGCGCCGAGCGTCGAGAGCAGCCAACCGGCGTATAGCGCGTCCATGCGAGCCTCATACCGCCCACGGGCGAGCGACCCACGGCGCGACCTGTTCATATTCGCTCAACTGTCGCGGCATACGCGCGTAACGCCACCGCGCTATCGTGGAGTCATCCCCCCGCGGCGCCTGCGCCGCCTGTGAGCGAGGTGAGCCCGATGACCATCCACGCCCCCATCGAGCATCCCCAACCTTCGATCGTCGCCAGCGGCGGCATGAACTAGCGCCGGGCCCGTCACCACACGACGGGACGCCGCCCTCCGCCTCGACCACCGCCCCCGGACAGGACCCCGGGGGCGGTGGTCTTATCTCACAGCCCCGCGCGCTCGCGGGTGTTATGTTGAGACCGGCCTCCGGCCCCGCGTGACCCCCGGTCGTCACGTTCCGCCGGCTGCGCCAAGGGTACAGATCCGACATGGCCGCGAACGTCAGTTCCGCACGCCCCACCGGGCTCGCATCACTCCTTCGCTCAGGCGACCTCATGGTCGCCGTCGCGATGGTGTTCATCATCGGTATGATGATCGTCCCGATCCCCTCGTGGATGCTGGACATGTTGCTGGTCGTGAACATCACGCTGGCGCTGATCATGATGATGGTCAGCCTGTACGTGCAGAAGCCGCTCCAGTTCAGCACCTTCCCGTCGCTGCTGCTGATCCTCACGCTCTTCCGGCTCTCGCTCAACGTCTCGACGACCCGCCTCATCTTGCTCAACGGCGAGGCGGGGCGGGTCATCGAGGCCTTCGGCAACTTCGTGGTCGGCGGCAACTACGCGGTCGGCGTCGTGATCTTCACCATCCTGATCGTCATCCAGTTCATCGTCATCACGAACGGCGCGGGGCGCATCTCGGAAGTCGCGGCGCGCTTCACGTTGGACGCGATGCCCGGCAAGCAGATGGCGATCGACGCGGACCTCAACGCCGGCCTCATCACCGAGCAGGACGCGCGCAAGCGACGCAGCGAGATCCAGCGTGAGAGCGACTTCTACGGCACCATGGACGGTGCGTCGAAGTTCGTGCGCGGCGACGCGATCGCGGGCATCATCATCATCATCGTCAACATCATCGGCGGCCTCGCGATCGGCGTGCTGCAGCGCGGCATGGGCATCGCGGAGGCGGCGGGCCGTTACACGCTGCTGACCGTCGGCGACGGTCTGGTCTCGCAGATCCCGGCGCTGGTCATCTCGGTCGGCACCGGTATCCTCGTCTCGAAGGCCGCCACCGAGACCTCGCTCGGCGACGAGATCGGCCAGCAGATCCTGGGCGATCCGCGCGTATTGGGCGCCGTCGCCACGATGCTCGGCTTGCTGGCGCTCGCGCCCGGCCTGCCGAAGGTGCCGTTCATCTTCCTCGCGAGCCTCATCGGCTTCGCGGCCTATGCGGCCAACCAGGCCAAGCAGCGCGAGGCCGAGGCGGCGATCACGGGCGGCGTGGCCCTCGAGGCCGAGGCCGAGGCGCCCAAGGGTCCCGAGAACGTCATGAACCTGCTCGCCGTCGACACGATGGAGCTCGAGATCGGCTACCGCCTGATCCCGCTCGTCGACGCCTCGCAGGGCGGCGACCTGATCGACCGCATCACCATGATCCGCCGGCAGACCGCCTCGAAGCTGGGCCTGGTGCTGCCGCCCATCCGCGTGCGCGACAACCTCCAGCTGAAGCCCAAGGAATACCGCATCAACCTGCGCGGCATCGAGATCGCCCGCGGCGACGTGCAAATCGACCACTTCCTCGCGATGAACGCCGGCATGGCCGTCGGCCCGATCGACGGCATCGCCACCAAGGAGCCGGTCTTCGGGCTGCCCGCCTACTGGATCCCGGAGTCGAAGCGGGAAGAGGCCGAGATCATGGGCTACACGGTCTTCGACCCGAGCTCGGTGGTCGCGACCCACCTGACGGAGATCGTGAAGCAGCACGCCCCGGACGTCCTTACCCGCCAGGACGTGCAGGCGCTGATCAACAACGTGAAGACCGATTACTCGGCCGTCGTCGAGGAGCTCGTGCCGGACCTGCTCACGCTCGGCGAGATCCAGCGCGTGCTGCAAAACTTGTTGAGAGAGCGCGTCAGCATCCGCGACCTGGTGCCGATCCTCGAGTCGCTCGCGAACTACGCGCGCCTCACCAAGGACACCGACACGCTCACGGAGTACGCCCGCCAGGCCCTGGCCCGCGCGATCACCCACACCTACATCACGCCCGACGGCCGCCTGCCGGTGCTGACGATCGACCCGGGCCTGGAGCAGATCCTGGCGAACGCGGTGCAGCAGACCGATCAGGGCGCGTTCGTCTCGCTCGAGCCGGGCGTGGCGGCCCGCCTGCTCAAGAACCTCCAGACCCAGATCGAGCGCCTGGCCGCGACCGGCCAGCAGCCCACGGTGCTGTGCTCGAGCAAGGTCCGCCTGGTCTTCCGCCGCCTGATCGAGCGGAAGTTCCCGCAGGTCGCGGTGCTCGCCTACAACGAGATCGTGCCGCCCCAGACCGAGGTCCAGGCGCTCGGCACCGTGACGCTGGGCTAGCTGGTTGCAAGCGACTGGCCCCTTGCCGTCCGTCGCCGTCGTGGGCGGCGGCATCGCCGGCCTGGCCTGCGCCCACCGCCTGCGCGGGCGCGCCCGGGTGACGCTCTACGAGCGCGCCGACCGGCTGGGCGGCCACGTCCATGCGGTGACCGTGCCGACCGCGACCGGCCCGGTGGCGGTCGAGACCGGCTTCCTGGCGTTTCACCGCTCGCACTACCCGACGCTATCAGGATTGCTCGACGCCTTCGGCATCGCGACCGCGCCGAGCGGGGTGGGGCTCGGGATCTGGGACGAGCCGGGCGGGCTGGTGTTCGATCGGCGCGACTGGTTCACGATGTTTGGCCACCCAGGCGCGGCGGCGCACGCCGGCGATCGCCTGCCCGCCGCGGGCCGCGCGCACCTGGCGGACCTGGTGGCGCGCCTCTGGCGCCACGCCCGCCGACCGGAGGGTCAAGTAATCCCGAACGTCCGGCTGGACGAGTTCCTCGCGGAGCGGGGCTATGACGCCGCGATCGCCCGCTACGTGCTCGGGCCCTCGATCGCGGCCCTGTGGGGCTTCCAGCCCGCCGAGATCATGGCGATGTCCGCGCGCACGGTCGCGGACAGCCTGAACCGCTTCTTCCACGCGGAGGACGGCGAGCCGTTCGAGCGGATCGTGCCGTCGACGGATGCCTGGCTCGCGCGGCTCGTCGGGGCCCTGGACGCGCAAATCCGGACCGGCCTGGCGGTGAGCGCCGTGCGACCCGCCGAGGTTGGCGTGGTGGTCGAGACGGCGGCCGGGACGGCCACCTATGACGCCGCGGTGCTGGCCCTCCACGCCGACGACGCCCTGCGCGCGCTCGCCGCGCCGACGGCGCGCCAGCGCGAGGTGCTCGGGGCATTCACCTACAACGCCACGACGTCGATCGTGCACACCGATGCGGCCGCGCTGCCGCCGGACCCCGCGGCGTGGTCGGACTACAACTACCGGGCCAGGCAGGGGGAGGGCGGGATCGAGACGCTCGCGACCTGGGACATGCGCCGGATCCAGGGGATCGAGGCGGCGGAGCCGGTGCTGGTGACGGTCGGCCCGCGGGGCTTCAGCGATCCCATCGACCCGGCGCGGGTGTTGGCCCGCGTGGACTACCGGCACCCGGCGTCGCCGCCTGCAGCCGTCGCTGCCCGGCCGGCGCTGGCGGAGCTGAATGCGGGCGGCCCGATCTACCTCTGCGGTTCGTACTTCGGGTCGACGGGGTCGAACGAGTGCGCGATCGCGTCAGCGCTGCGGGCCGCCGACGCCGCCGTAGCGCCGGCCCCGAGCGGTTCATACTCAAAGTGACCCACCCGGAGAGCGGAAGGGTGCCCGGGTGGAAGCAAACGGCAGAGGTCACGTTCCTGCCTCGTAAGCCTCCCGACAGGCCCCCCGGCGCACCTTGCCGCTCGACGTCCGCGGCAGCGTCCCCGGCGCGATCAGCACCACGTCCGCCGCCACCAGGTCGTGCTCGGCGGCGATCGCCCGCCGCACCGCGGCGATCGCGGCCTCCCGCGCCACCGGGTCGCGGTCCGCCTCCGCCACCACCACCAGGGCCACGCCGTCCGCCGTGTCCGGCGCCGGTACGGTGAACGCCGCCGCACCCCCCGACCGCAGCGCCGGGTGGCTGGCCGTGGCCGTGGCCTCCAGGTCGTGCGGGTAGTGGTTGCGGCCCGCCACGATGATCACATCCTTCAAGCGGCCGGTCACCACCAGCTCGCCGCCCGCCAGGAAGCCCAGGTCGCCGGTGCGCAAGAAGGGGCCTTCCTCCCAGGCGCCTTCCTCACCGGGGCCCTCCGGGTCGAGGCGCGCGCCGAAGGTCGCCGCGCTCTCGTCCGGGCGTCGCCAGTAGCCGCGCGCGACGCTCGGCCCGGCGACCCAGATCTCGCCGATTTCCCCGGGCGCGCAGGGCCGCGCGGTGAGCGGATCCACCAGGCGCACGGCCTGCCCGCTCGCGGCCGCGCCGCTCGTCACGAGCGCGACGCCCGCCGTGTCCGGCGCAGCCATCACCACCCGCCCCTGCGTCAGCGCGTCCGCGTCCAGCACCACCGTGCGCGCCGGCCCGCCGCTCACGATCAGCGTCGCTTCCGCGAGCCCGTAGCACGGGAAGAACGCCTCGCGCCGGAAGCCACACGGGCGGAAGGCGGCGGCGAAGCGGTCGAGCGTGGCGGCGCGCACGGGCTCGGCGCCGTCGAAGGCAACCCGCCAGCGTGAAAGATCGAGGCCCTCGCGATCCGCGGGCCTGACCCGATCGGCGCACAGCGCGTAGGCGAAGTCCGGCCCGCCGCTCGTCGTGGCGCCCCACCGGTCGATCGCGCGCAGCCAGCCGAGCGGGTGTTTGAGGAAGGCCAGCGGCGACATCAGCACGCCCGGGAAGCCCCCGTAGAGCGGCTGCAGGATGCCGCCGATCAGCCCCATGTCGTGGTACGGCGGCACCCAGAGCAGCGCGAGGCTATCAGGTCCGTGCCCGAAGGCTTCATAAATCGCCGCGCTGTTGGCCATCAGGTTGTCGTGCGCCACCACCACGCCGCGCGGCGCGCCCGTGGAGCCGGAGGTGTATTGCAGGAACGCGCTGGCCGAGGGGGGTGCACCCGGATCGCGCCAGCTGTCCGCGGCGTCCGCCGGCACCCCGACCAGGTCCAGCGTCGCGACGCCGGCTTCCGCCAGCAGCGCGGCGAGGCCGCCGCCGGCCCGGGCGAGCGTGTTTGCGGTGGTGAGCGCCACGCGGGGGGTGGCGTCGGCCAGGACCGCGGCCAGGCGAGGCAGCTGGCGATCGCCGCGCGGCAGGTACACGGGCACCGCGATCACGCCCGCGTAGAGGCAGGCCAGGAAGGCCACGGCATAGTCGAGGCCCGGCGGGAACAGCAGCACCGCGCGGTCGCCAGGTGCCGCTCGCCCGTCCAGGGCCGCGGCGACGGCGCGCGCGCGCGCGTCGAGCGCCGCGAAGGTGAGCACCGCCTCGGGCTCGCCGCCCGCGCCGAGGAACGTGAGGGCGGGCTGGTCGGGCTGGCATGCGGCGTGGCCGCGCACCACCGCAACGAGCGTTGCCGCCCGCTCAGTCACGCGACCTCCGCCACGGCTGCCACGGCCCGTCCGATCACAGGGTCTGGTCTTCCGGGCGCCCGAGCAAGGCAGCCAGCGCCGCGATCGTCGGGTGGTCCCAGGCCACGTCGGGCGCGAGCGGCACGCCGAGCCAGTCTTCGAGGTCGCCGGCCATCAGTACGGACTGCCGGGAGGTCAGCCCCATATCGAAGAGCCGCGCGGCCGGATCCACTTCCTCGGGCCGCAACTTGAGCTCCTTCGCCACGTAGGCGGTGAGCCAGGCGGCGATCTCGGCCGCGGGGCGGGCGCTCGTGGGGGTGTTCTGGGTCATCGGGCTCCTCCAGGCGGGGCGTTGACGGGGCGTGGGTGGTCGATGCGGCGCAGCTCGAGCTGGAACAGGTCGCAGGTGCCCTTCTCGAACATGAAGATCGACAAACGCAAGTACCGCTCGAAGCGCACCACCACGGTCTCACCGACCTGGGCGACGGCTTCCGTGCGACGCGCCTTGAGCCGCTTGAGCCAGGTCCTGAGCGTTCGCGCGTAATCCTCGCGGCGGTTGTGCAGCGAGACGACCTCGAAGCGGCGCTCGATGGCCTGCGCCAGCTCCGCGAGGCGGGGCAGGTCGGACTCCGGGAAGACCTCCGCCGCGATGAAGGCGTCGAGGTCCTCGGGCCCGGCGTTGCCGTAGGCGATGGTCTGGAGGGCGAGCTTGCCGCCCGGCGCGAGCCAGGCGTGGCAGCGGTCGAAGAATTGGCGGTAGATCGCGAGCTTGTGGGCCGGATCGATGCCGGGGCGCGCGAAGGCTTCGAACGCCTCGACCGAGATGATCGCGTCGTAGGGCAAGGCCGGCTCATGGTCGGCCCAGCTCTCCACTGCGATGGTCAGGCCGGCCGGCCCGCGCTCGGCGATCCAGTCCGCCTGGCTGCGGCTCAGCGTGAGGCCATGGGCCGCCTGGACGCCGAAGGCCGAGCGGGCCCTGGCGAGCGCGCCACCCCAGCCGCAGCCGACGTCGAGGACGCTATTTTTGCCGCGGGCGCCCGCCGCCTCGAGCAGGTGATCGATCTTCCGCGCCTGCGCGGTCGCCAGGTCTTCGTCTGAGTCGTCGGACCACATCGCGCAGGTGTAGGTCATCGATTCGTCGAGCCAGAGCGCGAAGAAGTCGTTGCCGAGGTCGTAGTGGGCCTCGATCGCCGCCACCGAGGCGCCCAGGATCGGTTCGTCGTTCAAGTCGGTCCATCCCCCGGCAGGTCCGCGCCCGCCGCCTGCCGCTCGCCCACCAGCTGGCTCGCGAGCCCGAGGCGCGCGAGCGACCACACGGCCCCGTAGGTGAGGTCGAGCTGCCACCAGGCCCGCCCGTGCCGCACCGCGGCCGGTGCCGCATGGTGATTGTTGTGCCAGCCCTCGCCCAGCGTCAACAGGGCGACGGCCCAGGCGTTCGTGCTGCGATCCGCGGTGGCATGGGCGCGCCCGCCGCGCAGGTGGCACCACGAGTTCACGAGCCAGGTGGCGTGGTGCACGAGGCACATGCGCGCGAGCCCGCCCCAGAGGAAGCCCGTGAGCGCGCCGGCCAGGCTCCCGGTCGCGAGCCCGCCCACCAGCGCGGGCAGGGCCAGCCCCGCCGCGACGAGCGTGAAGTAATGGCGGTGCAGCGCGAACGCGAGCGGGTCCTTGAGGAGATCCGGCACGAGGCGGACCCAGTCCTCGGAGGTGGGCGTGAGCATCCAGCCGACGTGGGCGTGCCAGAAGCCGCGCGGTCCGTCCGGCTCTGCGCCGGGCGGCGCCCACGGCGAGTGCGGGTCGCCCGGTCGATCGGCGTGGCGGTGGTGCCGGCGGTGGGCGGCGGCCCAATAGAGCAGCGGGCCCTGGCCGGCCATGCTGCCGAGCGCGCCCAGGGCCCAGCGCACGGCCGGGTGGGCCTGGAAGGCGCGGTGCGTGAAGTGCCGGTGGAAGCCGCCGGTGATGCCGAGCATGGTGAGCGCGTACAGCGTGGCTGTGAGCGCGAGGTCGAGCGGCGTCACGCCGAAGCGGACGGCGAGGGCGATCGCCGCCACGAGCCCGGCGGCCGGCACCACGAGCACCGCCCAGGCGATGCGCCGCTCGACCCGCTGGGCCTGGGTGAGTGGATACGCCGCGGTCTGGCCCGCGGCACCGCCACCGATGACGGTGAGTTCTCGAGAAGACATGCGGACGGGGCGGACCTTGCGGGTTCAGGCGAGCGACGCTCTGGCTATACCCGCCCCTCCGGCGCCTCCAACGCCGCCTGCATGCGCTCGCGCACCTCGTCGCTCAGGGCCTGCATGTCCAGGCGATCGTATGCGCCCGCGTCGATCGGCGGCATGAAGACCACCTCGACCTCGCAGGGATGGACGCGCAGCGAGCCGGTGCGGTTGAAGCGCCGCATGTTCCGGAGGGCGAAGGGCACCACCAGGGCCTTCGCGTCGATCGCCACGCGAAAGGGACCGGTCTTGAACTCGCCCATCGCGCCGTCACGCGTGCGCGTGCCTTCGGGCATGACGCAGATCGATTCGCCGCGCGCCAGGCGCTGGGCCACCTCGTCGAGGGTCTTCATCGCGGCGGTCGGGTCGTCCCGCTCGATCGGGATGTTGCCCCAGCGGGCGATCAGCCAGCCGTAGACCGGGATGCGGAAGTTCCGCCGCCGCTCCAACGCCACCACGTGGTGCGGCGCCGCCGACACGAACGCGAACGGGTCGAAGAGGTTCACGTGGTTGCCCAGGTACAGGTAGCCCCGCGCCGGGTCGAGGTGCTCCGCGCCCCGCACCACCAGCCGGGCGCCGAGGATGCGCATGGAGAGGCGGAAGCAGGCGCATGCGATCCGGTTCAGGCGGGCCATCGGGAACACGTAGCTGGCCGCGATCAGCGCCGGGTACCAGGCCAGCATGAGCGCCCCGACGACGCCCCAGCGTAGGAGCGAGGTGATCAGGTTCAGCGGCGTCTCGGCCGGAGCAAGGGCGTTCACAACCCCTATGGTACCCACCCGGAGAACGGAAGGGTGCCGGCGGTGTGTGGTAGAACAGGGGGCATGCGTCCGTCTGCCCTCGTCGCCCTCGGCACCTGGCTCGCTCGCCATCCCTGGCGGGTGATCGCGGCCTGGGTCGTCGTATTGGTGGCGGCATCGCCCCTCGCGGCGACCCTGCCGGGCCAGCTGCGGGCCGAGGCGAACGGGATGCCCGGCACGGACTCGCTGGCGGTCGAGACCGCGTTGAAGCGCGACTTCGACGGCGCGCCGGGCGAGCCGTGGGTCGTGGCCTGGCGCGGCGAGCGCGCGGGGCTCACGCGCCACGCGGCGATCGCCGCCACCGCCGCCCGCCTGCGCGCCTTGCCCGAGGTGGCCGAGGTCTTCGCACCCACCGACGCGGCGGCGGACCCTCGTCTCGCCGCCGCGGACGGTCGCGGCGCCTGCCTCCTCGTCGCGGTCCACCGCAACTCGGCCGCGGGCCTCGCGGCCGTGCGCGCCGCCGTGGCGCCCCTCCAGCCGGCGCTCGCGGCCTACGACCCGACGGTCCGCGTCGGCACCACCGGCGCCTTCCCGCTCGGCCAGGACCTCAACACGGCGGCCGGCACCGACAGCGCGCGCGCCGAGCGGCTGCTGCTCGCCCCGGTGCTGCTCCTGCTGCTGTGGGTCTTCGGCTCGCCGCTCGCGGCGCTGCTGCCGCTGGTGCTCGCCGTCGCGGCTTCGGTGCTCGCCATCGCCGCGGGCGCTTGCGTGGCAGGCATGTTCGGCATCAACGGCATGTTCCTCACGGTGGTCAGCATGCTCGGCCTCGCGCTCGGCATCGACTACGCCTTGCTCGTCACCGCGCGCTACCGCGAGCGCCGGCGGCTGGGCGACGACCCCGCCACGGCCGCGGGGGCGGCCAGCGGCACCGCCGGCCGAACGGTCGCCTGCGCCGGCGGCGTCGTGGTGGCCTCGCTCTCGGCGCTGCTGCCGCTCGGCCTGATGGACGCCCGCTCGGTGGGCCTCGGCGGCGTGCTCGTGGTGCTGGCCGCGGTCGTCCTGGCGCTGGGCCTGTTGCCGGCGCTGCTCGCGCTCGCGGACCCCTGGCTGGATTGGCCGCGGCGCAGCCTGCGCGAGCCCACGCAGGCCGGGCGCTGGCAGGCCTGGGGCGCGATGCTCGCGCGGACCCGCTGGGTGGCGGCCCCGCTGGCCGTCGCAGGGCTGGTCTGGCTCGCGGTTCCGCTCGGGGCCTTCAAGCCGGGGGTGCCCGACATGCGCTTCTATCCGGCGGAGCTCGAGGCGGTCCAGGCGATCGCGATTCTGGACGAGATGGGCCGCAGCGGCTGGACCGACCCGGTCCAGATCCTGGTCCGCCGCCGCGACGGCGGCCCGATCCTCGGCGCGGGCGGGCTCGGGCCGATGCTCGCCCTTTCGAAGGCGCTGCACGCCGACCCGCGCGTGGCTGAAGTGTTCGGCCCGGTGGACGTCGCGCCCGGCCTCTCGCCGCTGGGCTACGCCGTGCTCTACGCCCGCCCGGCCGACGCCATGGCGCGGTACCCGGCGCTCGGCCGCTTCGTGAGCCGCGACGGCCGCAGCGCGGCCTTTCAGGTGATCTGCACGAACGCGGCCGACGTGTCGGGGGCGATCGCGCTCACGCGCGAGATCCGCGGCTGGGACCCGGCCGGGTTGGCGCTGCAAGTCGGGGGGCTGGCGGCGCTCAACATCGACTACGACGCGCGGCTGCAGGCCACCGCCCCGGCCGCCGTGGCCTGGCTGCTGTTCGCCACCGCCCTGATCCTGGGCGTCATGTTCCGCTCGGTGCTGATCCCGCTCAAGGCGATCGCCCTGAACCTGCTGGTGGTCGCCGCGTCGCTCGGCACGCTGGTCTGGGTCTTCCAGCTCGGCCACGGCGCGACCCTGTTCGGCCTGCCCGCGGGCCTCGGCACCCTCCCGGCGCTGATCCCCTTCCTGGTGTTCTGCCTCACGTTCGGGCTCTCGATGGACTACGAAATCTTCATGATCGGCCGGGTCCGCGAGGAGCGCGCCGCGGGCGACGGAGAGGGCGCGGCGATCGCCCGCGGCCTGGCCGCCACGGGCTGGGTGATCGTGGCGGCCGCCGGCATCATGATCGGCGTGTGCGGCGCGTTCGTGGGCGCGCACATGATCTTCGTGAAGCTCTTCGGCGCCGGCATGGCGCTCGCGATCCTGCTCGACGTCACGATCGTGCGCCTCGTCCTGGCGCCGGCGCTGCTCGCGATCGCCGGCCGCTGGAACTGGTGGCCCGGCGACGGCGAGGCCCGCTCGGATGCGCCGATCACAGCTTCGAAGACGTGAAAACGCTATCCTGAGCGGGTACAAGACAGACAATAACTGGCGACCGCCCCATTTCTCGCACCCGAGGTGAAGTGATGCCGACGAACCCCGTTTACGGCCTCCAATCCATCATCCCGACGCCGCCGCCGAACCTGCGCGGCATGTTCCGCGAGGACGAGAAGCCCGAAGAGGACTTCATCAAGCTGATGGTCGCCCAGCTGCAGAACCAGGACCCCGAGAAGCCGATGGACGGCACGGCGCTCATCTCGCAGATGATGCAGATGAACGCGGCGATCGCCACCTCGCGCAACACCTGGCTCAGCACCGAGAACCACCTGGTCTCGCAGGCCGCGTCGATGCTCGGCAAGAACGTCGAGGTGCGCGACCCCCAGACCGGCGCGCCGGCCACCGGCAAGGTCACCACGGTCGACTACAACGGCGCCCGCCCCACGGTTTCCATCGACGGCCGGTCGTACCCCGCGGAGAACATCCTCCGCGTGGTCGGCCAGTAGAGGAGTCGCGACATGACCAGCCAGATTCATACAGCGGCTTTCAACACGATCGGCGCCGTCGATCAGTGGATGAAGGTGATCGGCAACAACGTCACGGGCTCCACCGTGACCGGCTTCAAGGGCGCGAAGGTCGAGTTCGGCGAGGTGCTGAACATGCAGATGCGCTCCGGCGCCAAGGCCACCGACGGCTACGGCTCAGTCAACGCCGTCCAGCGCGCCGACTCCGGCATCTACGTGAAGGGCACCACCACGGACTTCCGCCAGGGCTCCATCGTCCAGACCAGCGTGCCCACCAACCTCGCGATCGACGGCGACGCGTTCTTCGTCATCTCGCGCACGCCCGTGCCCACCAGCATGGACGACGTGCAGTTCACCCGCGACGGCGACTTCCACTTCGAGTTCCTGCCGGGCGACCTGCCCAACACCGGCACCTACCGCATGGTGAACAAAGAGGGCTGGTTCGTGATGGGCTACAACTCGCCCGTCGACGTGAACGTCCGGCCCTTCGGCACGCCGCCGGTGGAGAGCCAGGGCACCGACGTGGGCGCGTTCCAGACCGTCGTGACCAACGGCCAGCAGCCCCCGATCGGCCTGGGCATCCAGAACATCCAGCTCGACATGGTGCGCAACCCCGAGGCGGCCGACCGCCTGGGCTTCGACGCCCGCGGCCTGCTGCGCCTGAACGGCGCCGCGCCGAAGGACCTCGCGAACAACGACGCCAACATGCACGTCGCGCTCGCGAAGTTCTCGAACACCCAGGGCCTCGTGCGCCAGGGCGGCGGCGCGTACTTCAAGTACGACACCGTGGCCGGCGAGATCTTCGCAGGCACGGCCGCGAAATCGGACGAGCCGGGCCGCGTGGTCGGCAAGTACAACACCATCCGCGCGGGCTCGCTCGAGAACGCGAACACCTCGGTGAACACCGTGATGCCCGAAATCACGCTGGCCCAGAAGTCCTTCTCGGCCACCAGCAAGCTGATCTCCGTCGGCAACACGATGATCGACGACGTGAACGGCCTGATTCGTTAAGCCGTAACCGCTTCACAAAACGCTACGCAGCCGCGCCCGACTCGGGCGCGGCTGCTTACTTCTATTTGCGCCCCTCACGGGTACGGATCTGGTAAGATCTCCGTGATCATTGCACAGCAAGGGGGTGAGGGCGCTGCAGGACTACGACGAGTACGCCCACGGCGGCCAGCAGGAGCACGCCGAGCAGTACGCCGAAGACGCCGTCGTCACCTCGGCGATGGGCGGTTACGGCCTCGAGCTGCGCGCGATGTATTACATCCACGGCGTGCTGGGCGAGCGCATGGCCCTCATCCAGGACGACTACTTCGTCTTCCCGCAGACCACCTGGCAGGTCACGGCCGTCGAGATCACGCCGTTCCGCGCGCTCGACGAGAAGTACGGCGAAAACGCCTGGTGGGGCGTCATGGACTTCGCCGACCAGCCGGGCGGCGCGTTCGCCTTCGTCGACATGCACGCCGCCACGCTCATCACGGGCGTCGGCGAGGAAGACATGCAGGACGAGGGCGGCCTCCAGCAGGTCGAGCAGTGGTTCCAGCACCTCGCCGTGCAGTTCATGGAGTGCTGGTCCGAAATTGCCCAGTTCGACGTCCAGTGCTACCCCAGCCCGACCGCGCCCGCGATGCAGGAGCTGCAGTCGATGTTCCCGGGCCTGAACATGAACACGCCGGTCGTCACCACCTCCTTCCGCGTCTCGCAGCCCGGCCTGCCCCAGACCGCGCGCGTGGTGCTCGGCGTGCCGCAGGCCTACCTCCTCGCCCTCGGCCCCAGCTTGCAGAGCATCGGCGAGACGACGCTCGGCGGCAACGACACCACCTACTTCTACGAGCGCTTCGCTTACGTGGACGAGGTGCCCGTGCCGGTGTCCGTGCTGCTCGGCCGCGTCGAGCTCACCGTGGGTGAGCTGCAGAGCCTCGAGGAGGGCGACGTGATCGAGCTCGGCACCGTGCTCGGCGAGCCGCTCGACATGAAGGTCGGCTCCATCAACATGCGCGGCAAGCCGGGCACGACGGCCGACGGCCGGCGCCTGGCCGTGCAGATCGTGCAGACGCAAGTATGAGCGAGACGGCCTACAACCCCCAGGACCCCGTGGTCGTGCGCCGGGCGCCCGAGCAGGAGATCAGCTTCTGGGCCACGCGGAGCTTCCTCGCGATCGGCGTCGTCCCGCTCGGGATGCTCTTCCAGTTCTGGTTCCGCAGCGGCACGGGCCTCAACCCGATGCTTGTCGGCTTCGCGCTCTGCGGCCTCGCGAGCCTCGCGATGGCGGTCAACTACTACCTGTATTACAGCCAGCACAAGCCGCGCAGCGCGATCGTGGCGCCGGCGTTCTGGAAGTGCGTGCTGGTGGCGGGCCTCCTGCTGCCGGTGGGCGCCTACAACATGCTCGCGACGTCGCACGGCGTCGCGCTCATGCTGTCGCCTGGGCCGAAGATCGAAGGTGGCCAGATGATGGCGGTGATCGCGAAGGTCGCCCTCACGTCGCTGTCGCCCGGCGCCAGCAAGCCGCTCAAGCTGCCCAAGCGCAAGAAGCTCGACCTCAAGCGCAACCAGTGGATGCTCAACAAGCCGTACCTGAACGGGGCGCTGTGGGGCGCGCTGGGCTACGCGATCCCGTTCGCGCTGATGGGCTGCCTGTTCGGCCTCCTGCGCAAGGAAATCCTCGACCCGCGCGACGAGCACATCGGCTCGACCGCGGGCGCCGGCCTCGTGCGCGGGGCGGTGGGGCTGTATTACGGCATGGCGATCGGCTTCGCGCTGGGCGCGGTGCTGATCTTCACCATCCGGGTGCTCTTCCCGACGCTGACCGCCGTGACGCCGCCCGCGATCATGCACTTCGTGTACGCGATCGGGGCGGCCAGCAACCCGAACGTGGCGTTCATGTACGCGTTCTCGACGGCTTGCATGCTCGCAGGCGCGCTCTCCCTCTTCGGCGGCAAGCCGGACATCACGGCGCCGCTCTCGGATCCCAAAGCGCCCGAGCTCACGCGGCCGATCGACGTGCAGATCCCGGAGGTGCCGGACGCCCCGCAGATGGCCTTCGACATGGGCCGCGTGCAGGCCGAGAGCCAGCAGATCCTGAGCCAGTTCCAGGGCCAGCTGCAGAAGATGTTCGACGGCGCGGAGTGGGAGTACGAGCGCTACGATCTGCCGCCGGTCGGCAAGCATGGCAAGCGGCCGGAAGCTGAGGCCACCAACCTCATCTCGGCGCGCGACCCGGGCGAGATCGACGAGGACGCGCCCAGCGCAATGGGCTCGCTGAGCAACGTCTACGTGCAGATCACGGCGGAGCTCGGCAAGCTCGAGGTGCCGGCCGCGGACTGGCTGGCCCTCGCCGAGGGCGCCATCCTCGAGCTGCCGAAGTCGGCGGACGGCACCGTCGCCATCACCATCAACGGCAAGCCGGCGGGCCGCGGCCGGCCCCTCACCGTCAACGGCAACAAGGCCGTGAAGATGGTGGGCCTGCGCGGCAAAATCGATCAGATCGTGCGATCCTGAACCGGAGTAAGACGCCATGACGAACCGCCAGACCGTCAGCCAGGTCCGCTTCGCCCCCCTCTCGGGTGGCGGGGTGGAGAACGAGCCGAATTACGAGCTGCTGCGCGACCTCAAGCTCGAGGTGATGGTGGAGCTCGGCCGCACGAGCATCCCGCTCCGCCAGGTGCTGCAGCTCGGCGAGGGCACGATCATCGAGCTCGAGCAGCTCGCCGGCGAGCCGGTGAACCTCAGCATCGCGGGCAAGATCGTCGCGCAGGGCGAGGTCGTCGTCATCGGCACGGCCTTCGGCATCAAGATCACCCAGATCTTCCACAAGGACCTGCAAGGAGCGATGGCCGGTGGCTAGCCCGCACCCGAGCGCGAGCGCGGCCATGAGCCCGGCGCCGTCGGCCGCGCCCACCGAGTGGCTCTCGCCGCTGCCGACGATCTCGCCGTTCCCCACGCAGCTGGAGTTCGGCGGCGGGCCGGACCTGCCCATCTGGCCCTACTTGCTCCAGCTCCTGGTCGTCACGGCTGTGGTGGCGGGCCTGGGGTACCTCAGCTTGAAGTATCTGCGTGACAAGGTGCCCGGCATCGGGCTCCCGCTGCTCGGCGGCGGGCGAATCGTGAAGATGGTGGACCGCGTGGCGCTCGATGCGACGCGCACCGCCTTCATCGTGAACGTCGGCAAGCGTTATTGGCTGCTCGCGGCCACGGAAAGCCAGGTCACCACCGTCGCGGAGCTCGACCGCGCGGACGTGGAGGCGACCAAGGCGGACTTCGCCCAGCTCGTCGAGAACGAAAGGACGCCCCGTGAAGGCCCTTAACTGGCGGTTGTTGATGACGGTGGCGGTGCTCGGCACCTGCTTCCTGCTGGGGGCCGATCAAGTGGCCTGGGCGCAGGCCGCGCCGGCCGGCGTGCCGGCCGGCCAGGGCATCCCGGACGCGCGCACGGTCTTCAACAGCATCGATCTCAAGGCGCCGCTCGGCAACCCGGGCTTCACCACGCCGATCCAGCTGATGTTCCTGCTCGCGGCGCTCACGCTCTTGCCGTTCCTCTTCATCGCGACCACGCCGTTCATCCGCATCGTGGTCGTGCTGGCCTTCCTCAAGCAGGCCACGGGCCTCCAGAACGTGCCGCCCGGCCAGGTGCTCATCGGCATGGCCATCTTCCTGAGCATGTACATCATGGCGCCCACCTGGGAGCGCGTGAACCAGGAGGCGGTGCTCCCCTACCTGAACAACCGCATCAGCCAGCAGCAGGCGCTCGAGCGCGCCAGCAAGCCGGTCCAGGCCTTCATGATCAAGCAGACCAAGCAGCAGGAGCTGGCCTTCTTCCTGCGCCTCGCGAAGCTGCCGGACCCGCGCACGCCGTCCGACGTGCCCTTCCACGTGGCCGTGCCGGCGTTCATGATCAGCGAGGTCGCGACGGCCTTCAAGATCGGCTTCATCGTCTACCTGCCGTTCATCGTGGTCGACCTCGTGATCACGAACGTGATCATGGCGCTCGGCATGCAGCAGCTGCAGACCCAGATGGTCGCCCCACCCTTCAAGGTGATGATTTTCTCCATGGCGAACGGCTGGCACCTGTTGATCGAGGCGCTGGTGCGCAGCTTCAAGATGTGAGGCGGCGAACGTGACCACGGGCTTCGTCCTCACGCTGCTGACCCAGGGCATCACCCTGGTGCTGCTGCTTTCGGCGCCGATGCTGCTCGTGGGTCTGGTCGTCGGCTTCACGGTCGCGCTGCTTCAGACGGTCACCTCGATCCAGGAGCAGACGCTCTCCTTCGTGCCGAAGGCCATCTGCGTCTTCGTCGTGTTGATCCTGGTCGCGCCCTGGATGCTCAGCACCACCGTCGGGTTCATCACGCGGCTCTTCGCGCAGATCCCGACGGTCGCCAACTGACGGGCCGCGCGTCATGACGCCGGAAATGGCCATCCTGGTCAACTGGCTGACGGCCGCGGTGCCGACCTTCTTGATGGTCTTCTCGCGCACGATGGGCCTGTTCCTGCAGGCGCCTGTGCTCTCCAGCCGCAACGTGCCGAACACCATTCGCATGGGGATGATGATCGGGATCAGCATCATGATCATGTACGCGCTGCCGACCTACATCCAGCCGCCGCCGTTCCTGATCCTCTTCGTGATGATGGCGCTGACGGAGTTCATGGTCGGCGCGCTCTTCGGCTTCGCCGCGAACTTCATGTTCCTCGCGATCCAGTCAGCGGGCGAGCTCGCGGGCGTGCAGGCCGGCATGAGCGCGGCCAGCGTGCAGAACCCCTTCACGCGCTCGAACGTGAACGCCTTCGGCACGCTCTACTTCAACATTGGCCTGCTGGTCTTCTTGATCATCGGCGGCCACATGTGGATGCTGGGCGGCTACGTGCAGAGCTTCAAGCTGGTGCCGATCGGCACCTTCCACCTCACGCCGGCCGTGGCCAACCACATGATTCAGATGTCGAGCGTCTTCCTGTCGATCACCATCCAGCTCGCGCTGCCGGTGCTGATCGTGGTGTTCCTGGCGGACCTGGGCGTCGGCTACATGAGCAAGGTGGCCCAGCAGGCGAGCTCGCTGACGCAGGATCTCATCACGATCACCAAGCCGGTGGCCGGGATGATCATCCTCATCATGCTGATCCCGAACTTGATGACCGTGACCTACCAGCACACCGAGAACATGATCAAGGACCTCGACCGCCTGCTGCGGGCCTCCAACGCCACAAAGGGCGCGCCACCGCCGCAGCTGGGGCCGTAGCCGCCCGTCACTTCTTGCCGGCGGCGTCGAGGTCGGCGATGAACGCCTGGATCTCGGCCTTCTCCTCCACGCTCGTGACCTTGGCGTCGATCGCCGCCTTCCAGGCCTTGTTGAGCGTCTCCGTGATCTCCGCGAGTGAGCGCCCGGCCTCGATCTCCGCCGGTGTGAGGGTGATCTCGGCCTTGTTGCAGATGCCCCACACGCGCTTGAGGCGCTTGTTGGTGATGGACGGCGCGTCGGCGCCCTTGAGGAGGTCGCGCACCCTGGCCTCGACCATCGTGTTGATCGGGTCGAGCATGAGCGTGCCGTCGAAGTCGTCGGCGCCCAGCGTGGCGGCGAGGCGGTAGACCTTGCCGCCGGTCTTGAAGGCGGCGATGATCGAGACCGCCTTGCCCGCCGGCAGGTCGGCAAGCTTTGCGCCGCCGGTTTCGTCGGTGGTGCCGACCTGGCCGATCGCCTTGCCGTCGAGGCCGACGGCCTGGACGCCGGCCGCCTTGACCGACTTGAACTGGTCGACGGCGGCGAGCAGGTCGAACCGCGGGCCGAGCCCCGCGCCGCCGTCGGTGAGGATTTGCCCGCCCTTGATCAGCCCGGCGCCGCCGTCGGTGAGGATGTTGCCGCCGGCCGTGGCCAAAAGCGCGGGCGCGACCACCTTCACCTCGACGGCCCGCACCTTGGTGGTGGCCTTGGTGCTCCTGGCCGGCTGGGTGATCGTGATCTCGCCGCCGGCGCTTGCCTGGCAGCCGGCGATGAGCGTGAGGCCGAGGAGCAGGGCGAGCGTGCGCATGGAAGGTCTCCTGGAACCGGTGGTCGCTGGCTTTTTACCCGCGTCAAGGCCTGCTACGCCCCCTCGCTTCCTTGTGGATTTGCTTCCAGCGCATTTTCTCCGCGAGCGCCGCGCGCAGGTCCACCCGCCGAGCCTGGTAGGCCTCCTCGCGCCGGAGCTTGGCGTAGCTTTCCCAGCGCCCCGCGTCGAGCGACCCGTCGGCGATGCTCGCGGCGACCGCGCAGCCGGGCTCGCCGGCGTGGCCGCAGTCGTTGAAGCGGCAGCCGGCGGCGATCGCCGCGACGTCCTCGAAGAGCTTGCCGAGCCCCTCGCCGGCCTCCCAGCGGCCGAGCTCGCGCATGCCGGGCGTGTCGATCAGGATCACGCCCGACGGCGCGACCACGAGCTCGCGCGCGGTGGTGGTGTGGCGCCCGCGGTCGTCGCCGCCGCGCACGTCCTGGGTGGCCTGGCGGGCCTCGCCGAGCAGGGCGTTCGTGAGCGTGGACTTGCCGGCGCCCGAGGAGCCCATCAACGCGAGCGTCGAGCCTGGCGTGAGGAACCGGGCGAGCGCGGCGATGCCGAGCGGGCCAAGCGCGGCCACGGCGACGACGTCCGCGCCGGGGGCGATCGCCAGCGTTTCCGCCACGCGGGCGTCCACGTCGTCGCACAGGTCCGCCTTGGACAGCACGACGACCGGCCGCGCGCCGCCGTCCCACGCGGCGGCCACGTACCGCTCGATGCGGCGCGGGTTGAAGTCGTGGTTGAGCGCGGCGACGATCAGCGCGACGTCGACGTTGGCCGCCACGATCTGCTCGAGCGCCTCGCCGCCTACGGCGCGGCGCGAGAACTTGCCGCGACGCGGCAGCACGGCGTGGACGACCGCCTCGCCATCGCGCGGCAGGTCGATGGCGACCCAGTCGCCGACGGCGGGCAAGTCGCCGCGGCCGGCGGCGCCGTGCCGCAGGCGGCCGGTGGGCACGGCAAGGCGTTCGCCGAAGGCGCCGGCGACCCGCCAGCGGCCGGGAAATTCGGTGATCACGCGGGCCGGCGCGAGGCCGGCGGCCGCGTGGGAGGCGTGCTGGGCTTCGAAGTAAGCATCGAAGCCCAGGCTGGCCAGGTCATGCCCGGTAGGCATAGCCTGCGAAGGGATTTCGGGATTCAAGGGGATCTCGTCCTTTCGGAGTCCGCGGGCCCGGTTGCGCGCATCCGGTCGTCATCGCGACGGGAATGGCCTCGGGCGTGCGGAAGGGGCGCACGTTGAGCAGCGAGTGGACCCAGCGGCGGCGGGCGGCGGCGTTGAGCCGCGCGGCCAGCCGGGCCAGGTGGAGGCTGAGTTCGAGGTCGTTCCGTCGCATAAGACACTCTCCTTTCCGAGAGATCATGGGGAAGAGGGGGGCGTGGCGGGCCTTTCAGGCCCGCCGACGCCCGACGGGATGGGTCACGCCTCCACCGGCGTCGGCTCGACGGCCTGGTCCTTGAGCCACTCCCGCAGCGCGAGCGCCGCGAGCACGAAGGCCAGGACCGTGAGCAGGGCGCCGAACAGGACGTACGAGCCGGCGGCGCCGAGGGTGCGCAGGAGCAACGGGGTCGCCGCGCTGCCTGCGAAGGCCGCGAGGCAGGCCGCGAGGCCCCATGCCGCGTTCACCCGGCCCATGCAGTCGGCCGGGGTCTCCCGGACGATCGCCTGGTTGAACAGCACGCACAGCGTGCCGATCGCCACGCCGCGCACCGCCCACACCGCGACCATCGCGGCCAGGTTCGGCATCGCCGGCACGAGCAGGTAGGTGAACGCGATCATGCCGGTGAGCATGGCGAACCGCGCCCGGCTGCGCGGGATGCGACCCGCGAGCTGGGTGCCGATCGCCCCGGCGATGCCGGTGGTCGCGAGCAGCCAACCGTTGTCCCGCGCCGGCAGGCGCAGTTCGGTCTCGAGGTACGCGACCGTGAGCGAGAAGGCCGCCATGCCGACGACGCTGAGCAGCACGTCGAGCATGACCATCTCCCGCAGCGTCCGCGACGCCCCGATGATCCGCCAGCCTTCCTTCCACGCGCCTTTCGGCTCATTGACCGGCGCCGCCAGCCGCGGCCCGGTCACC
This sequence comes from Candidatus Sericytochromatia bacterium, assembly GCA_036675505.1. Classification (GTDB taxonomy): domain Bacteria; phylum Cyanobacteriota; class Sericytochromatia; order S15B-MN24; family JAQBPE01; genus JAKFEW01. Next base: position 10,671 of record JAKFEW010000088.1, on the reverse strand, counting down.
CAGCGCGGCGCCAGGAGCGCCGCGCCCACCAGCGTCGTGGCCATGGTGGCCCAGATGCCGATGGTCGGGGGAAAGAACGCGATCAGCACGCCCATGAGGGCCGGCGAGACGACGCGCACCAGGAAGTTCGTGGCTCCCTCGATGGCGATCGCCTGCTCCAGCGCTTCGCCATCCAGCAGGCGCCGGATGAAGGCCGCCCGGGCGGGCATGAAGAACGCGCCCGTCGCCCCGAGCAGGACCGACAGCGCCAGCATCAGGGCGATCGGCGCCCCGAGCGCCAGGGCGAGCAACAGCGAGCCGAGGAGCGCGACGCGGACCAGGTCCGCGCCGATCATCAGGGCCTTCTGCTCCAGCCGGTCGGCCCAGTAGCCCGCCAGGGGGCTCACGAGGCCGAACGCCAGGATCTCGCCGCTGAACGCCAGGCCGGTGAGCGTGACGTCGTGCGTGTGGTGGAGGATCAGCATCGGGAAGGCGATCAGAAGCCCGCCGTCACCGATGCCTGTGGCCAGGTCGGCCAGGTAGACCCGCTTGAAAGCGGGGCTACGTTTGAAAAGGGCGAATAACTCCGCCAGTGGAAGATTGGTATGCATATTGCTGCTCCGAATGATTGCCACGGCTACGCTGGCCTTCGAATATCATTCGAAGGCAATCCCAAAGCCATCGCTATGCATTCGAGATGCATGCGATAGCGGGCCGGCACCGCGCGAGGTGTAGAGACGTCAGAGAGCCGCGGTCACCACCGCGGCTCGTCGACGATCAGCAAAGATCGGTCTTCTCGAAGCCGTGGGGGGACTAGGCCTTCCCCACGGCGGCGTGCGTCACTTGGCGTGAAGCACCGCGTCGAGAGGAATCCAGGTCTTGCCGGTGTCATTCGCGACGGGCGGCGTTTGGCGGGAAGTGGTAGCGAGATTGGACATCATCGGATTCCTCCTTTCGACGGGATTTTTTCGAGAAAGTGGTGGGCGGACCCACCGGCGCGCTGGCATGAAGCCGCGCTGCAACAACCGTCCTACTAGGTTACTAAAGCCAGGGACGACATGTCAACCCCAAATGATGAAGATCACATGGCGATTTTGATGCCGGGAATGATTCCGGAATAAGGGCGAAATTGAATTCGCCCCGGACCGCGCGAGCTACTTCGAAATCGACTTCAACTCCATCAGGCTGGTCGAGGTCATGCCGGCGGCCTTCGCCTCGGTTTCCGACTTCACCATCCCGACCCCGCGCACGACCCACGAGGTCACCTTGGCGCCGTCCTTGGTCGTCGCGACGATCTTGATCGCGCCCGGGTAAGCGCCCGCCGGCACCTTCACGTCTTCGGTGCCGCCCGACGTCAGCTTCACGCCGGATTTGTCCGCTGCCTGGGCCTGGCCGAGCGCGGCGCCCGAGATGGGCACCTGGGAGGTCGTGGTCTGGCCCATCGTGGTGGTCTTCACGGTCGCCATGTCGCCCTGCACGTCCACGACCTCCATCGCCATCTCCATCGTCTGCTTCTGGCCAGCGACGGCGGTGGTCATCGTGTAGGTGCGCTTGGTGCCCTTCTCCATGCCCATCGGGAAGTCCTTGAAGTAGGCCATGTCGAGGGGGGCACCGGCGGCCGGCGCCTCGGCGCCCGCTGCGGGCTCGGCCGGGGCGGCCGACGCCGCGGCGCTATCCGTGGACTTGGGCTCCTCGCCCTTGGGGCAGCCGGCGAGGGCGATCGCCACGGCGGCGAGAGCGAGGGCGGTGAGCGGGCGGCGAGTCATGCGGCTGATCCTTTCGGTGGCGGGGCGACGGGCGGCCATCCTAGCAGGCGGATCGGCGGGCGACAAGCGCGGCTCAGCGGGCGAGCTCGCGGATGCCGGTGACCCGGATGTCCGGGAACATGAGCCAGCCCTGGCGCCGGTCCGCGCGCTGGACCTTCACCCACCAGGTCCAGATGCCCGGCTCGAGCTCCTGGAGCTGGTCGCGTCCGGGCATGAACCACGCGCCGCGCCCGACGGTCGCGCGGATGCCGCGCCGGCGTCCGCGGTACCAGACGTCGAGCCAGCGATCGCCGCGCGGTGCCAGCACCCAGATCACGCTGCCGCGCGTGTAGCGGTCGAACGGGTTCTGGCTGAACGGCGGCCAGACGAACGTCTCGGCCACGCGCAGCTTCGCCGGCCTCTGCACGTGGAGGTTGCCGGTGAGGGCCGTGAAGCGCTCGCCCGGCCGCAGCTGGAACGCGACCTTGCCCGGCTGCCCCTCGCGGGCGTAGGCGCTCAGCGCCGCGGTGGCGTGCCAGGGGCCGTAGATGCAGTTGCTGAGCGGGCACACGTCCGGGACCAGCACAGGCGCCGGCGGCGGCGCCTCCCGTACATTTCTGAACTCTGAGCCGCAGGCGCTGTACTCCGGCGCATTCCTCCGTCCTGGAGATCGCGCATCGATCGCCACCGCCGGCTGGGCGGTCGCGAGGACCAGGCAGGCCAGGAGGGGGGCGAACGGCCGCATGCTCTTATGGTACCCTGGTCTCGCCTATGGACTTCACCATCCGACCCGTCAGGCCAGACCGCGAGGCCGACGCCGTGCGTGCGTTGATGCACGCCGCCCATGCCTGGAACCTCGCGCACGGGTTCAACTTCACCGCCGCCGACATCGGCGCCGCGACGCTCTTGCCGCGCCTCGATCCGGCCCGCTTCTGGGTCGCCGAAGGCGCGGATGGCGAGCTGGTCGGCACGATCGAAGTGAAGGCGGACGAGGACGACCCACGCGATCGGCGCTTCCACCTGCTGGCGGTCGCGCCGGCTGCCGCCGGCGGCGGGGTCGGCCGTGCGCTCGTGGCGCACGCGGAAGACGTGGCGCGCCGCGCGGGCGCCCGGCGGCTGACGCTGGATACGCCGGAGAGCCATCCGTGGCTGCCGGCCTTCTACCGGCGCCTTGGCTACGCGCCGTTCGGGCACGTGCAGTGGGAAGGGAAGCTGTACAGATCGGTGTTGATGGCGAAGGACCTCTAGCCTCCGCCGGGTTCAGCGGACCGGCTCGCAGCCGCAGTCGGCCTCGCGCAGCCCGAGCGCGCCTGGCCTGGCGTTCAGCTTGTCCACCGGGAAGATCACCCGGAAGCCGGGCTCGAGGATCGTGCCGCGCGGGTTCTGGCCGGTCTCGGCGGCCGCGAGCTCCTTGCGCCGCTGCGACGCGATCTTGAGCCAGCCGCCCAGGGCCTCGCGTGAGGCGCGCGCCTTCTCGCAGGCGCTCAAGAAGGCCAGCGCGCGCTTGCGGTGGCTCGACGCGGTGCGCGCGGGGTCGGTCAGGTTGGCGAGCAGTTCGCGCGCCGCCGGCGACCGATCGCCCGCGAGTGAGGCCGCGAGCTTATGCTTCAGCTCGGCGGCATCACGTGCGTTTGTCGGCACGTGCCGCAGCAAGGCCGCCCGCGGCGCGCTGTACAGCGGCGCCGTGAGGTCGACGGCGAGCACGTCCGCCACGAGTTCTTCGTCGAGCACGCCGCGCCCGACGAGCGCGTCGAGCTGCTTCTGATCCACGTACGAGCGGACGGGCACGAGGAAGGCATGGCGCGTCTCGGCGAGGCCGGGGGCCTCATCGGCCGCGAACCGTGAGCCGGCGTCGCGCAGGGCATCCGCGAACGCCCCCGCCGCGACCGTCGGGCCGCGCCGCGGGCCGGCAAGCCGCTCATCGACGAAGAAGCCTGTGGGCAGCTGGACGTTGCCACCCGACCGCTCGCGGAAGGGCCGCTCGTCCGACGCGAGGTTCACCTCCATCGGCACGAACAGCGAGCGCAGCTCCTGGCGAAGATCCTGGCCGTCGCCGGTGCGCCGCACGCGCTCGGCGAGCATGCGGTCGGTGCCGGCCTTCACGAGCCGGGCCAGGTTCGCGGCGTCCTTCGCGCCGCGGAAGAGGCCCGCCGCCGTGCGCTTGGCGACGTCCGCGTCCTGCGTCGAGGCGAGCTTCATCGACCCGAGCTCGAGCTTGTGGGCGTCGGTCCACCAATCGTTGTGCGGCGCCGGCAGCTCCTTCATGATCGGCCCGCCGAGCGTGTGGCAGCCCGAGCAGCGCAGCTTGGCGCCGAACTCCGGCTTGCCCGCGCCCGTGTTCACGCGCGCGACGTCGGCCAGCACGTCCTGCGAGTCGCCGCGGTACTTCCATTCGGAGCCCTGGCCGGTGCCGACCAGCTCCCAGAAGTTGTACATCTTCTTGGTGTAGTCCCAGCTGATCAGCTCGATCATCAGCCCCGGCGCGAAGCTCTGCTGGACTTGCAGGACGTCGCCCGCGCGCTCGGAGAAGAAGCCGATGAAAAGCTCGCCCTCGCGGACGACGCCGCCCTCCATCGGGCCGGTGTAGCTCTCGAAGAAGCTGAAGCTGCCGCCTTCCGGGTTCTCGTGCCCGCGGTTCGCCACGATTTGCGTCTCGAGCTTGCCGCCCCGCGCCAACAGGCGCTCGCGCACCTCGTAGATCGTCTTCGGCGCCTTCGGGCCGGCCAGGATCGCGCGCCTCACGGCGTCGTCGGCCCCGGCCGCACCGCTGCGGGCCTGGGCCTCGACGGCCCCGGCGCCGCGGCCGAGGCCAGGCCCGGCCTGGGCGGGAGCGGTGCAGGCGGCCAGGGCGAAGACGGCAGCGAGCGCGAGGGCGGAGAGGGCGAGCGGGCGGAACATGGGCGAAACCTCGTGTCCTTTTACTTATGCTTAGTTCAGAGACGGTCCTTTCTTATCTTCTACGCCCGCTCGTTCGGTGTCTAATGAATCATTCTGAATAATCGATAAGAAAAATCAATCAGAAGCCAGCCGGCGGCGCAGCGCGACGAGCGCGGCCTGGGCCGCGGGTGCCGGCGGCCCTTCGGCGGCGCACCAGTACAGGGGGCGCCGGCTGACGACCTCTGGCCAGTAATGGCGCAGCGAGCCGGCCCGCAGCGCGGCCGCGACCAGCGCGCGCGGCAGCACGGCGAAGCCGCCGCCCGCCTCCGCCATCGCCAGGATCGCCTGGGTGTCGTCCACGAAGTGGCGCCGCAAGCCGCTCAGATCGGCGCCCGGAAAGCAGCGCGCGAGGTGGTCGAGCGTGATGCGGTCGGTCGGGCCGAAATCGATCGCCCGCCTGGCGAGCAGGGCCTCGAGCGAGGGCTCCGCCGGCCACCCCGCCGCGAGCGTCGGGCTCGCGACCAGCACGTGGGCCACGTCCGCGAGCTTGGTCGCGACCAGGCCTGCCCGGCGGGTAGGGACGTCGCAGACCACCGCGTCGGCGCGCGCGCCCTCGAGGCGGCTCGCGGGCTCCATCGGGTCGGCGAGCTCGATCGCGATCGCGAGATCCGGGTGGGCCGCGCCCAGCTCGGCGAGCGCGGGCACGACCCAGGCCACGCCTTCGGCCTTGCCGGCGGCGATCGCCAGGCGGCCGGCCAGGCCGCCGGCGCCGTCGCCCAACGCCTGGCGCAGCTCGTCTTCGGCCTGGCGGATCTGGCGGCAGTGCCGCACCAGCGTGCGCCCGGCGTCCGTGAGCGTGACGCCACGGCCCGCCCGTACGAACAGCCGGCGCCCGAGCGCGGTCTCGAGCGCCCGGATGCGCTGGGTCACGGCAGGCTGGGAGAGGTGCAAGGCCTCGGCGGCATGGTGGAAGCCGCCGGCCTGGACGACGTGCCAGAAAGCGTCGAGTTGATCGGCATCGAGGGGCATGGGCGCCGTATACCCCGGTAGCCGACCGGAGCGGCGGGTGGTGCTACTTCCCCGGCAGCGCGAAGCCCCAGTGCCGGACGCCGTTCTCCGTCCGACTCTCCCATCGCCCGCCGTGGGCCGCGACGAGGCGGCGCGCCAGCTGCAGGCCCGGGCGCGCTGCCACGGGCGGGGCGCCCGCGTACGCGGTGGTCTCGACCTCGAAGTGCCATTCGGCGTTCAGCCGGTGGGCGCGCAGCCGCACATGGCTGCCCGGCGGGAGGCTCTCGAGCGCCTCGTCGACCAGGTGCGCGACGGCGTCGGCCAGCAGGCCCGGATCGGCCTCGACCTCGCCGGGCTCCACCTCCACCATCACGAGGTGGCCCGCCAGGCGGCGGTCCAGGCGGCGCACGACGGCATCGACTAGGGCCGTCCAGTCTACGGCCGAGCGGCGCAGCGGCGGCCGCGGCTCGGCGGCGGCGAGGGCCAGGCCCGCGAGCGGCAGCCAGCGATCGAGGTGCCGCCACACGGCGCCGAGGTCGAGGCCGCCGCTCGGCAGGCGCCGCGCCTGCGGATCGACCATCACGCACAGCAGGCCGACCGCGCCGAGCGCCCCACGCCGGCGCGGCACCGGCCAGCAGACGATCGCGCGGCCGTCCTCGCCCTCCGTGAAGACCTCCGGCGAGCCGCTGGCGAGCCGGCGGCGCAGCAGGTCATCGTGGCGCCGGGTGAGCCCGTGCCAGGCCTCGGCGCGGTCGGTCGCGGTCACGCGCGGCTCGCCACCGGACCAGCGGACGATGGCCGCGCCGGCGTAGCCGCCGTCGGTCGCGACCTCGCGCAGGAGCGCACGCCAGAACCGGTCGACGTCTTCCTGGTTCAGCGCCCGGGCCATGAGCCCGCGCAGGGTGGCGAGGCGGCGGGCCCGGGCACGGTCGCGCGCCGCGGCGCGCCGGCGCGTGGAGGCCCACCAGCCGAGCGCGGCCGCGCCGAGCAGCGCGGCCATCACCGGGATCAGGGTCCAGGTGGCGTAGGGGCCACCCCCCCAGCCGACGGCGGCCCAGGCGCTCGCCGCGGCGTAGAGCGCCGTGAGCGCCGCGCCGGCGGGCGACAGGGCGAAGGCGGCCTGGATGCCCAGCGGCAGGTAGAGCAGCAGGAAGGGACTCTGCCCGCCGCCGTACGCGGCCACGAGCGCGGCGATCGCCAGCGCCTCGAGCAGCCCGGCCAGGCCCAGCACCCGCTGTTCATGGTCGCCGGGGCCCATCCACTCGCCCGCGGCGCTCCACCAGGCGAGGGCGGCCGGCACCATCATCGCGAGGGCGATCGCCTCGGAGAAGCCGATCGCCACGACCAGCGGCAGCAAGAATGCCGCCGCGCCCAGCGCAGCCAGCCGGAAGCGGTACAGCTCCTTCGCGAAGCGCCTGGTGTCTCCCACGCCGGACCTCCCGGCTCCAGCATGCCGGGCGGCATCCCGCAAGAAAACGGGCGACCTGACCAACGCATTCGGTCAGGCCGCCCAGATTGGAGCGGGCTCAGAGCTCGATCGTCTTGCTGTCGTCCTCGTCGTCGTCGTCGTCCCGCGCTGCGCGGTGCGAGGCGTCCGACGCGTGCAGGCCGGCGTTCGGATCGGGCGTGAACGAGAGGCCGTCGAGCAGGCCGCTATCGTTGTCATCATCTTCCTCGCGCCCGATCTCGAAGGCGAGGCCGCCGGTCTGGGGCTTCGGCGCTGGCGAGGCGGGCGCCGAGAGGTCGATCTCGAAAGGCTTCTTGCCCTCGCCGCCCGAGGCCGGCTTGATGTCTCCGAGATCGATCTCGAAGGCCTTCCCGCCGCTGCTCTTGGGCGGGGCCGGAGGTTCAGGCGTGGGCGGCGGGGCCGGTGCCGGCGCCGCGGCCGCGCCCGGCGGCTGAGCGAGCGTCGCGAAGAAGTCCGAGAGGTCCACGCCGCCGGTGGGCGCGGGGGCTTGCGGTGCAGCCGGCGGAGGCGGAGGCGACGGAGGCGCTTCGGCGATCGTTGGTTCGACGACCGGCGGTTCGACGAATGGCGGTTCGCCGATCGGCGCTTCGACGATCGGCGCTTCGGCCACCGGCGGCTCACTGGCAGGCGTGACGGCAGCCGGCTGCGACAGGCTCTCGAAGAAGCTCGAAAGCTCGGGCGCCGCCGCGGCAGGCGGCTCCGGCTCTGCCGGCTCGGCCGGCGTCACGGCCTCTTCGGGGGCCGCGGGCTGGGCGGGCGCCGTGAGCGATGAGAAGAAGTCCGCCAGGTCGGCCGACGGGGCCGGCGGCGCGGCTTCGGGCGCAGCGTCACCCGTGGCCGGGGCTTCGGGCGCCGTGAGCGACTCGAAGAAATTCGCCAGATCCGGCGAAGGCCCTGGTGCCGGCGGTTCGGCGGCGGGGGCCGCCGCGGTGTCGGCCGGGGGCGTCGTCGCGCCGCTCAGGCCTTCGAAGAAGCTCGCGAGCTCCGGCGGTGGCTCCGCGGGCGCTTCAGGCGCCGGTGCCTGTTCCACGGTCGGCGCAGCGGCCTCGGCGGCCGGGATGGTCGATTCGAGCGTCGGGCCGGCTTCGGCTGTTCCGAGATCCAGCTCCATTGGCGCGACCTCGAGCTCGGCGACGGGCTCGGGCGTGGGCGTGAGGTCGAGCTCAACCTCGGGCGCGGGGGTGAGATCGAGCTCCGCTACGGGCTCGGGCGCCGGCGTCACCTCCAGGTCGAGGGTCGCGGCGGGCTCGATCGGTTCGTCGGTGTAGGACGCCATGAGCGACCCGGTGCCTTCATACGCCGCAGCGGCCGCGGCGGCGCCCGCGTTCAGGTCGACCATCGGGCCACCGGCTTCCGTCGACGGCGCCTCGGCCGGGAAGACGCGGTTCTTCCAGTCGGGCGGCGGCGGCGGCGGCTCCTCTTCGACCGCGGCTTCCTTCTTCCGTCCGAAGAACCCGCCGCCCTTGGCCTTCTTGGTCGCGGCCTTCGCGTCGCGGCCCTCCTTCTTCACGGCGGTCGATTCGAGCGCGGACCAGCTGCGCACCTTCAAGGTGCTGCCGGCGAGCTCGAGTTCGTGCTCGTTGAAGGCGCCCTCGCGAATCGACGTGTAATGGGTCACGCACCCGTCACAAATGACGAGGGTGTTGGCTTCGTTCGTATGGCAAGCCTGGCAGCGCATGGCGTATGCTCCTGGGTGACGGAGGACGCCCGGTCGTCGGCTCGTGCGCCGATCGGGTCCTTCAGTCGTTATATCATGCCGTTTACCCGGGTGTTCGATCGGGAATATCCGTCACACCACAGCGAGATTGCTTGCCGGACCCAACCCGCGATATGGCCACCAACGTCACAGCATTTGGATCGAGAGTCTGGGCGATCGCCCTGAACACCTGGCGCGAGACGATGCGTGACCGGTTGATTGTCGGTGTGTTGGTGTTTCTCGGCGTCGTCCAGACGCTCATCTTCCTGATCGAAGGCGGCATGCGCGCCAACGGTCCGGCCGTGCTCGACATCTCGCTCATGTTGATGGGCGCGGTGGGCGTGCTCATCGCGATCTTCCTCGGCACGAGCCTCGTACACAAGGAGCTGGACAAGCGCACGGTCTACATCGTTCTCGCCAAGCCGGCCTCGCGCTTCGAGTTCCTGGCGGGCAAGTACCTCGGGTTGATGGCGACGCTCGCGCTGATGGTCGTGCTGATGGCGATGTTCCTGACCACGTTGATGCTGGGCCTCCACATCTTCCGCGGCGAGGTTTACGCGCTCTGTCTCGCGCTGATCGTGGAACTCGGCTTCGTCACCGCGATGGCCTTCCTGTTCTCCACGATGACCTCGGGGACGCTGGCCGCCCTCTATACCGGCTGCCTCTTCCTGCTCGGTCACCAGGGCGCGCTGATCCGCGCCTTTGCGGACTCCGAACGCAAGCTCAGCGCGTTCAACTACTACGGTGGCCACGTGCTCTATTACTTGCTGCCGCACTTCGAGATCTTCGATTTCAAGAGCCAGGTGCTGTATGGCCAGGGCCTGCCCTGGGACGCCTGGGCCTCGGCCCTCGGCTACGGCATTCTGATGGTCGCGGCGGCGCTCGTCGCCGCCACGGTGGCCTGGGAAGCGCGAGAGCTGACATGAGGACGTGGGTTGGCATTCCGGCCGCGATTGGCCTCTTCGGCGCGTCGTTGGGGATGCTGCGCACCTACGACACCTCGATGAGCAAGATCGAGTACCTTTCGATCCCGCCTGCCGTGACGACGCACGCGCTCGCAGCAGGCTACGAAAACATGGCGGCCGACGCGCTCTATCTTCAGTTCATCCATTACTTCGGCAAGCACCTGCGCGCGAAGCAGAAGTTCTACAACGTCTATCCGGTGCTCGATCTGGTGACGAACCTCGATCCGCACTTCGAGGGCGCCTACGTGATGGGCTCGATGGCGCTCGGCGACAACGGGCAGGTCGACGAGGCCGAGACGCTCTGGAACAAAGGTGTGCGGGCGAACCCGGGCAAGTGGCAGTTCCCCTATCAGGCGGGGATGAGCCTCTTCCTCTTCGGCAACCGGAACGATCAATACCTGCGGGCCGCCGAGCTCTTCCGGGCGGCGGCGGCGCTGCCGGGCGCGCCGCCGGAGGCCCGCTACATGGAGGCGCGGATGTACACCGTGTCGAGCCGCCAGGAAATGGCGACCAAGATCTGGCTGGATACCTACCTCCACGCGCCGAGCGAGGAGGCGCGCGGTGTCGCCGAGCGCACCTTGAAGCGCATGGGCGTACCGTTGCCGCACCGATCCGGTGGGCGTCCTTAAATAAACTTAATGCAAAAAAAGTTCGAGCGTTTTTGTTACAACCCATTACGACCACCTGACGCGATGGTATAAGTTCAATGCTGCATCGACCCAGGGGGAGACTCGGTGCGGCGGGGTGCTCCGCGTCCCCGAGAACGTCTCTCCGAAGGAGTTTGGAACCTTACGATGCAAAAGAGCAAGCTTTTGAAGACCCGCAAGGGCTTCACCCTCGTTGAAGTCGCCCTGGCCGTGGCTGTCGGCCTGATCATCATCGGTGGCGCGGTCCTCGGCTACAACGCCGTCAAGGACAACGCCTCGAACTCGA
>JAKFEW010000028.1:0-10078 GCA_036675505.1 Candidatus Sericytochromatia bacterium | reverse complement strand
GCCTCGACTTCTGCCCGGCCGCTCGCGCCGCGGGCCGCGGCGCCGGCCGCCGCCAGCTGCATGCGCATGGCGTCGAGGCCGGCGCTCTCGCCGGCGCGCCGCCGCACCTCGACGATCCGCATCAGGTGACGGAGGGCTTCCTCGTGCGCCTTCAACACCGGCAGCCGGGCTTCGGCGTCTGCAGCCTGCCCGAAGACCGACCGGAAGGCCAGGGCGAGCGTGAAGGCGGCCTGGCGGAAGCGCGCCTGCGCCCCGGCGAGGGCGGTCTCCGCCAGCTCGAGCCGCAAGGGGCGCGTGCCGGTGATGGGCAGGGGGGCCTCGAAGCCGAGCCGGTGCTGCTCGGTGGGGCCGCCCGCCGTGAAGACCTGCTCGCGATCGGTCACCACCGTGGGGTTCGCCCAGACGCCCGCCGCCACGACATCCGCCCGCACAGCCTCGACGGCGCTCGCGGCCGCGCGCACCTCGGGGCTCACGGCGAGGAACTGCGCGAGGGCAGCGGCCTCGTCGACCTCGGGGGCCGCCCAGGCGACGCCGGGCACCAGCGCGACGGCCAACCCGAGGGCAGCGCCGATGGAGCGAGACCCCCTGAGCCGATCAGCCATGGAGCGCACCCAGCACCGCCTCCACGACCTCGTGGATGCCGTCGGCCTGGAAGAAGAGGAGGGCCAACGCGACCCAGGGCCAGGCACGCAGGGGGGCGAAAGCCGCCGCGTGGACGTCCAACACCGCCTTGACCCGCGCCTCGATGGGCGCATCGCCGCCGAAGGGGATGCCGGGCTGGGCGACGGCGCCGTTGACCAGCCGCTGGAAGCGCACGAGGGCCTCCGCCACCGCGAGGCGGCTGCCTACCGTCGCTGCCGCCGCCTCGTCGCAAGCGCTCTCCGCTGCGTCGGCCCACCGCCGCGCCGCGCGCCGGCCGAGCCCCGGCGCGTGCAGGAAGCCAGCGAGGTCGACGACGAGCCGCCAGCGCGTGTCGCCGCGTCGGACGTGGGCCGCTTCGTGCGCGACGGCGACCAAGAGGTCCGCGGGCGCCAGCGCGTCCACCACCGAGGAAGCCACGACGAGCGTCGGGCGGCGAACGCCGGCGACGAAGCACCAGGGGCGATCGGCAGGGACGACCCAGACCGGGCCCGGGAAGACGACGTCGCCCGCCCGCAACGCCTCGGCGAGGACGGCGGCTCGGCGCTCGTCGTGGGCGTGCGCGAGGCAGGTGAACCGCCCGCCGGCGCGCGCCCAGGTCAGGGCGCGCCAGCCCACGGCCAGGAGCAGCGTGGCCGCGAGCAAGGCCATCAGCCCGTCGTGCCAGGCCGCGGGGCCTTCTGTGGCGTGCAGCCAGCAGAGGTGCGGGTGGGCGCCACCCGCGACGCAATGATCGGCGACGCCGTTGAACCAGGTCACCAGGGAGGGCCAGAACGCGGCGGCGACCACGAGCATGCCTCCCGCGACCGGCAGGAGCGCGAGCCGGAGCGCCTCGCGCGTCCGGGCGGCAGGCGCGGCAGGAAGAGGCGCCAGCGCGCCGACGAAGGACAACCCCCAGGCCGTCCCGACGAAGATGGTGGTGGCGTCCAGGGCCAGGCCGATGCTCGCGTTCACGCCCGGCCCCGCTTCCGCTCTTCGATGAGCCGCTCCAGGGAAGCCAAGGTGTCCTCATCGGCCGCGACGAAGTCGAGGAACCCGCTCACGACGGCGTCCCGCGACGCCGTCGGCAGGTCCTCGAGCACCGCCGCGACCAGCAGTCGCTCGTAGGTGGCCCGGTCGAGCCGGGGGCGATACAGGAAGGCCTGGCCGGTCTTCTCGCGCTCCAGCAGCCCCTTCTTGAACAGGCGGTCGAGCGTCGTCATGACCGTGTTGTAGGCCAGCGAGCGCTCGGCGAGCGCCTCGGCGACGGCGTGGACGGTGAGCGGGGCGCTCGACCAAACGATGTCCATGATGGCGCGTTCGAGATCGCCGAGCGGGCGGCGGCTGATGTCGGGCATAGGACCTCCAAGTGAGCCTCACGGTATGTTCCCATCCAAACTATTGTCAATAGTTTTGCCACGGTTTTGCCGCATTGTCGGGGTAGGTGGGATCATGATTGGCCTGTCGCCAGCAAGCCGATTGAACGAGAGGACCGCCCGATGCAGCTGAAGATGCCCCCGCTGAAAGCCCTCGCCGGCATGAGCCTGGCACTGGCACTGATGCTGATGCTGCCAGCCCGCGCGGCGGCCTCGATCGGCACCACCTCGCTCGCGCAATCAGCCTTCGCGACGGCGCCGGCCACGCCGAGCGTCACGTCCGAGCCTTCGCCCGTCACGGCGGCGTTCATCACCGCGCTGGGGCCGCTCGGCGTCGCCGCGGGCTCCGGCCTGCTCTATCAGGCCGGGATCCGCGACGCCACCCCGCTGCTCGCCTTCGCCGTCCTCGGACCGCTCGCGATCGGGGCGGGGCACGTCTACGCCGGCGATCCCGCACGCGGCCTGGGGGTCGGGCTCGGTACCTACTATGCCGCGGTGGGAGGCCTGCTGGCGGGCGCCGGGCTCTGGCTCCTGCTGGGCGACGACAGCCTCGATAGCCTGGTCCTCGTGCCCCTTGTCACCACCAGCGCGGTCGTCCTCGGCTACTACGGGTGGGCGATCGTCGATGCGGCCCACACCGCGGAGCGCGCCGGCGGGCGTTGACCGTGACATCATCATTCGATCTTTGAGCCAACTCATAGCCGCTGCGCGAAACGAGCCGTAGAATACCTGCTAATGAGAAATATTCTCAGTTTGGAAAGCAGGAGATCCCATGCAACATGGCACGACCGCCCCCCTCCCGATCGCCGCCCACCTCGATACCGCACGCATGCCGGGCCACTGGCTGCTCGCGCGACTCGGCAAGCGCGTGCTGCGGCCCGGCGGCGTCGAGCTCACGCAATCGATGCTGGAAGGGCTCGCGATCGGCCGCTCCGACCGCGTGCTGGAGCTGGCCCCGGGCCTCGGGAGCACGGCGCGCCGCGTTTTGGCGGCGCGCCCCGCGACCTACGTCGCGGTCGACCGCGACGAGGACGCCGTCGCCCACGTGCGGGCGATCCTGGCTGGGACGGCCCATGAGGCCCGCCTCGGTCAGGCCCAGGCGACCGGCTTGCCCGACGCCTCGCGCGACGTGGTGCTCGGCGAGGCGATGCTGACGATGAATCCCGCGGCGATGAAGCAACGTATCGTGGCGGAGGCCTTCCGGGTGCTGGCGCCCGGCGGGCGCTACGGCATCCATGAGCTCAGCCTCGTGCCGGACGACCTGCCGGAGGCGGATCAGCACCGCGTGGAGCTCGACCTGTCCCGGGCGATCCACGTCGGCGCGCGGCCGTTGACACGGCGGCAGTGGTGCGCCCTGCTCGAGGACGCGGGCTTCGTCGTGGAGAACGTCTGGCAGGCCCCGATGCACCTGCTCGAGCCCGCCCGCTTCGTGCGTGACGAGGGGCCGCTGCGGACGCTCCAGTTTCTTTGGAACCTCCTGCGCGACCCGGCCGCCATCGCGCGGGTGCGGGCGATGCGCTCGGTCTTCCGGCGGCACCGGGAGCAGATGGGGGCGATCGCGATCGTGGCCCGCAAAGCCTGACCGCGAGGCTAGAGCGTGTGGGGGTCGGTCATGGGGCTTGCGCCTCTCGTTGGGAGCCACGTTAGTTGGACAGCGACCAGGGCTCAACGTACTTACAGTTGCAAGAAGAGTTCGAAGCCGCGATGTGCGCGGATGAGCCAGGCCATCGCCTGGGCGGATGGTGGCGCTACGGCCAGAACGAGCCGCGTGTCGCCGCCGAAGCTGCGTCCAAGCATGGGCTCACAAAAAGCGACTTCCCGCACCAGTCTCGACGCGCTGGCCGAGCCCGAGGTCAACGAGGTGGAACGAGTGGGGACACGACTCTACAGGATCAGTACCAGTCGTCGCCGACCTTGACCTTCACCACCGAGGGCGACGTGTACGTACCCGACTTCTCGTCCGCGGCCGAGACCAGGCCGTTGCGGATCAGCTCGAGGCGGATCTTGCTTTCGTCCTCGGGCACTGTGCGGTCGAGCGTCAGGACGACCGAGCTTTTGGCGGAGACCTCGAACGTCGCGGGGACCGTGCCCGTGACCTCGCGACCAATATCGTCGGCCTTGATGTTGAGCTTGAACGCGGCGCCTGGCTTGTCGCCCTGCACCTTGACCTCGAACTTCGAGACGCCGAGCAGCATATCGAGCGGCGAGGCGAACGAGGGGCCGCAACCTGCCGTCGTCGCCGCGATTAGGCCCGCCGTCGCCAGTTTCACCAAGAGCTTCATCGATCCGCGTCCTTTCTACCGTGTTGATGGGGAAACGCGCCCGGCCTGAATGCGGGCAACTCAACCGTTCTACCCAGCCGAGCGGCCGTTCTTCGATCTCCGGACCGGCGTTCGGTGGCAAATTCGGATGCTTGAAATCCGGCAGACTTCCTCTTGTCGCCGCCTCGGCGTACACTTTATTAAAGAAACGTTGATATTGGGCGCAGTATTTCTAGCGGTGCCTGGCAGGGCGATGCTCGAACTCTGCTGCCTGAACAGCTGGCGCTGTTTGTAGGTGATAGCAGCGCTGTGCGACAATATGGCCATGACTATTGGACATGGAGGAGCGAACCATGGAAGCGCGTGAGATCCAGGCTGGGCGCTTCAAGCAGGAGTGCTTGCGGCTGATGGACGAGGTCACCGCCACGCGCACGCCCCTGATCGTCACCAAGCACGGCAAGCCCATCGTCAAGCTGGTGCCGGCCGACGAGGCGCCGGCATCGTCGCAACTGCACGCTGCATGGAGGGGACGCTCGTGACGCGGGACAGGAAGCTCGCGGCGGAAGGACACCTGCTGGCGCTCGCCGCTTGACGCGGTGCAAGGACGACACCACCTTGATGTAGCCCTGCTGGCCGGAAGGCCGTGAACGGTGCTTTTGGAGGTTTCGAGGATGAAGGTCGGTGGTCGTCGCGGTATCGGCGCGGCGTTGCTCATAGTGCTTGCCTGGTCGAGCACTGGTTCGAAGGCTGGAAGCCCCATGGAAAGTCATCTCCGAGGTGTATGGGTCCTGGTCGGCGTCGAGGATGGCGAGCGCGTCAGCCGAGATTCCAGGTGGAGGTTCATGATGACGTTCGAGGACGGAAACCTCTTCTCGGCGGCGTCGACAGAAATGATCGAGAAGCGCTTGACCGGCCCGAAAGGCGATGCCGTGAAGGCCGTCCAGCGCGATATCGGCATCCTCGGCACATTTCGAATCGCTGGCGATCGCCTCGTACTGACGCCGCGCAGGCCATTGGCCGAGGACGCCCGCGCGTTCGCGACCGTCAACTTCGGGCCCGCGGCTGCCGATGGGAGTTTCGCCCCACGGCTGGAAATCGCGGGAGGCTTGGCGCTGGCGAACCCGGAAAGCGGGCGACGCCTGCGGTTCCAGCGTCACAAACGGCCAGTCTCGCCATAGAATAAGGGCCATGAGGTCTCCTCACGGGCACGACGCGGGTCATCGAGGTCGGAGCGCCCTGCGCCGGCATCGCATGGACGCGAGCGCGGGAGGCTCGGCCGGCGAGCCGTTGCGGGCGTTGTGAGCCGGGTCGCGGGTATAACCGCGGAAGGGGGACGCCGCCGGGAGGGCATGTGAACGGTCAGGAGCATCGGCTCTTCGGGCCCGCCGTGGTCGCTTTCGGCCTGGTCCTTTATGGCATCGCCTTCGTGGGCGGTGTGCCGGCCGGCGATCCGTCGCGCTGGTTCATGGCGTACTTCGGGGCGGGGGTCGCGCTCGCGGGCATGTGGCTGGCCGGTCTCGACCGGCTCTTCCCGCGGGCCGACGCCGTCAGGGTCTTGGTCGGTGGGGTCGTCGCGGGCCTGGGGGGCCTGCCGCTCCTCGCCGTGCTGCCGGCGCTCAACCCCGCCTCGCCGCCTATGGGCCGGGTCGTCTTCCTGCTCGTCGGCCTCCCAATGGTCGTGGCGGGAGCAGGCCTCGCCGGCGCCCTCGCGCCGATCGAGCGGGCCCTGGTGGCGCGCGGGATCCGGCCGGCGAGGTTGTTGGGCGGGCTGGTCGTCGTGAGCGCGGCCCTGGCGGCATTCGCCGTCGCCGCCCTGATGGCGGCCCACCGGGAGGGCGCGCCTGCGGCCGCCTTGGCGATCGGGGTTGGCCTGGTCACGGCCGGCGGCCTGCTCGTACGCTTGGCCTGGCCGATCGCGGACGCCTGGCGCGAGGCGCTGGAGAAGGCGCTGGCGGCGCTATGGGTGAGCGCGTTCGCGGCGGCGGTCACGGCAATCGCGCTGTTCTCGACGCCGATCGCCTGGCCTGGGGCGTTGCTCCTCTTGTGGATCGTCGGCCAGGGGTGCTGGGACGTCGGCCAGGCATTCCGGCGCGCCGTGAGGCCGACCCCGCCTCCGCCGCTGCCCGATCCGGCGGCCGAGCCCGGCCCGGTGCGGGCGGTCACCTCGGGGCCGGATCGATGAGCCGCGCGCGCGATCTCGGCGCCATGGCCGGGGGCGCAAGCCTGGCGGGGCTGGGCTGCCAGATGGCCACGGCCGGGGTGCTCGCGGAGATGCCGTGGCCGGAGGCCATTTCTTGGTTTTGGTGTGGGCTCGTGCCACTCGCGCTCAGCGCCGCCCTGCTCGGGACGTTGGGGCCTGTGGCGCGGCGGCTCGCGGCGCGGGGCGGCTCGCCCGTCCTCGTCCTGAGCGCCGCCTTGTGCGTGCATGTCTCGCTCGCGGCCGTCGCCGGGATGGTCCAGCTGGGCGGTGAGCGAGGGGATCCAGCTGCACTCGTGGCCACGGCATTCCCGACCCTTCTGGCGATGGCCGGCTGCCTGATGCTCCTGCGCGCGTGCGGCGCCCGCCCGGCGCCCTTACCCACGGCGGGCCCAGGCGACGGGCCGGCGGATGGCGCGGAAGGCTCGCAGGCGGTGGCGAGGTCGCCGTCGTACCACCCGGCGGCCGCGGGGCTTGGCGCGGCGAGCCTGCTGGCGGGCCTCGCGATCGTGCTCCTGGTCGTGCTCGTGCACGGGGAGCCGCGTGGCCCCATGATCTTCGCCGGTGCTGCCCTCGCGCTCGCGGGCGGCAGTGCCGGCTTCACCCGGGCGATCGGCGGACCTGGTCGGGAAGCCGTCGGGATGGCGGCCTTGATGGTGTTTCCGGCGGCGCTCTGGGGCCTGGCGGGCGTGACCGCGTGGGTGCTGGCGCCGCTCGCGTTTGGCTTCTCGCTCCCGCTGGCCTTGCTGGCGGTCACGGTCCGTACACGCGCCCGAGCGCACCGAAGTCCTGGATCCGCTACGACGCGCGCGCCGCGCGGAAGAAGCCCCCGTGTTCATTTTCACTAGTTTTGCCACATCGTCGGGGTAGGTGGGATCATGGTTGGCCTGCCGCTAGCAAGCCCTTGAACCAGAGGACCGCTCGATGCAGCTGAAGATGCCCCCGCGGCGGGTATATCGGACGGCGACTGAGGCCCGATCGAGACGGAGTTCAAGACCTTGACCACCTTCTACGCCCTCGATGCCGCGTGCTACGAGCGGGACTTCGCGCCGATCGGCGAGAGCGTGCCGGAAGACCGCTGGCGCGAGCTCGTCGAGCGCGCGATCGCCCACAAGCCGTCGAGCCAGCCCGTGGACTTCTACCTGGGTGACGCGGTCGTGCCGCGGATCGATGGCGGGCGCGCGCTGGTCGGCAAAGGGATCAAGTGGGTCGAGCTGAGCCGTGTGCTCTTCAACGCCCTGCTCGCGGACTGCTGCCGCGCGAGCTGGGATCCCGCGTGGGACAACATGTTCATGGACCTCGTCAATGGAACGGCTGTCCCGGACCTGGCGGAAGGGACCGACGAGGACGAGGAGGATCCCTTCACGCCGGCCATGGCCCTGGCCTGGCATCGCTTGCTCGCGATCGTCCAGCCGGCCATGGGCGTCCCCCCGAAACGGATCGACACGCCGATGCCACCCTGGCTCGAGATGACGTACGAGGACATGGGGCACGGGCTGATCGCGCCTGACCGGCTGGCCGACCTCGTCGTGGCGATCCGCGAGAGCGGTCTGATGCCGCGCCTCGCCCGCGCAGCGCTCGACGTCGACGACGACCTCGAGCCCAAGCTCGACGACCTGTTGGCCTTCCTGGAAGGCGCCGCCGGGCGCGGCGACTGGGTGATGGGCACGGAGTGGGGGGACTGACGGCTGGGGGGCTGGCGCCGCGCTCGAGTTGCTCGCCGTTGTGCAGAAACCTGGCCTCGAAATCTTGGCTTAGCCAGCCATTCGGTCGGGCTCTCGGCGGCGTCCGGTAAGACGCCTCGCGATCAGCAGCGCGGCCGGCGCGAGCAATGCCATGGGCACGGTGAACACGACGAGGTCGTGGACGTACAGCAGAAGGGCGTTGATCGGCTCGCCGTTGACCTCGTACACCAGGGAACCCTTCGCCTTCCTCACGTGGTCCCCATTCGAGATCGCGTAATAGGCGCCCACGGCGGGGATGATCCTGCCGTCCGCGAACTTCAGGGACGGGCTACCCTCGTGCTTGAAAATCTTCTCGCTCACGACGCCTTCGCCGGCCGCCGCCGAGATGCCCACGGCCATCACCCCGGTCAGTGTCAGATCGACGAACAGGAACGCCCCGAAGACGATGGCCATGACGTACCGTACAGGGGGCATCTCGGCGGACGGTGTTCCGGCGACGTCAGACCTGGATCTCCCGTCTTCGGTGCGTGACATGGCGCTCCGCCGCTCCCCTCCACCGACGCTCCCGGGCGCCAGTATCGCCATCATACCTCCAGGAGCCCACCGAACGACCTGCTCCCGGGTGTCCGGGTGGTACATGATCTCGCAGTGCGCCTCGACTGCCGCGTTGCGGCCGTCATGATCACTCGGCCCGCAATCAACCCTTTGGCGCGGCTTTAGGCCGGCGCGAACCCAACAAGAGCATGACCGCCAAAAACCCGTAAAGCACCAGCCCGTAAAGGCTGCCGGCATAGAGGGCGATCGTGAACGTGTCGATGGGGGCCTTGGCTCCCGACGAATCCACGCAGGTCCAGGAGGTTTGGATGTAAGTCTTCCCGGGGCGAGGGTGGCTGACGATCGTTTGATAATTCAACTTGCCGCCCGCGCAGACGAACGGTTGGGCGATTTGGTTGATGGGTGGATAGGCGGCGCCAACGCCGTAGGAGATAGCGGTGATGCCCATGAAGAGGCAAAAGATTAGACCGACGATGTATTTCATGGCCGCAGCTCCCGTCTGTTGGCTCGCTTCGACATACGCGTGTCAGCGCCACGATCAACTTAGCAGACGACCCATGAACTTGGAAGGGGCGGAACGACGCGGATGCTCAGCCGTGGCTGGGAGTGAAGCCCGCCGTACGATATGATAGCTCTATATGATCCCCTACCTCGCTGCTCTCACCGCCTCGGTCGCCGTCGCCGTTGCCATCGCCGCCCCCGCCTCGAAGCGCACGGTGGGCCTCGAGGGGGACTGGGCGTCGAAGCCCGATGCGAGCCCGGGCCCGGTGCGAATCCTGGATTGCTGGCCGAACTACGTCGGCTACACGTTTACCCGCACCGGACCCGGCAATTACCGCGTGAAGGCCCTCCAGGTCTACCACGGCGGGCCGGCGTTGCATTGGCTCCATGCGGAGCGGCTTCAAGGCGCCCTCGAAGGGCGCCGCCTGCGCCTGAGCGGCTGGAGCCAGCCGGATATGTCACCAGGGATGATCACCGCGTGGGAGAGGCCGTCGCCCAAGGCAACCACCTACGACCTGACCTTCGAAACCGCCACCGGCCACCTCGTGGGCACGCATGACGGCCAGCCCGTCCGGCTGGCGCGGCTGGTGCTGTACCGGCCGACGCCACCGGTCGAGTGCGGGCCGCCGCCGCCGTAGCGCGCGGCATTCCAAAGTAGCTAGCGCCGCCTAGCCGCGCGAGCGCTCCAGGAGCACCATCATCAGCAGGCCGAGGATCGCGCGGTCCTGGTCGTCCTTGCCCAGCGGCGTCAGCTGTTCAAGCTCGAAGGCGCGCTCGAAGATCGACGGCCGCTTCTTCAGCCTGTAGGCCGTGGCGCCGTTGGGCAGTTTGACCGCGTAGATCGGGTTGACCAAATAATTGACGAGCCAGCCCACGACCGGGATG
>JAKFEW010000001.1:0-10119 GCA_036675505.1 Candidatus Sericytochromatia bacterium | reverse complement strand
GCTGATGGCCGCGCTGCCGGAGGCCGGCCGGGCGGCGGCGACGCGCCAGATGGCGGCCTGGGCCCTGCGGCACCCGGCCGCCGGCGTGTCGGTGGGGCTGCCCGGCCAGAGCGGCGACGAGGCCGCGCGCCTGCGGGCCCTGGCCGAGGCCGGCGCGCCGTGGGCGCAGACGGCGCTCGGCCATGCGCTCGCGCGGGGCCGATTCGGCGCGCCGGACGAGGCCGAGGCCGCGACCTGGTGGCTGCGCGCGGCCGCGCAGGACGACCGGCTCGCCCAGGCGAACCTGGTCGAGGCCTTCGTGGCCGGCCTTGGCGTGCCTCGCGACGACGTGATCGCCTACGGCTATTGGTGCCTCGCGACGGGCGCGACGCCCGGCGAGCAACATGCGGCCTACCCTCACGCCGCCAGGCTGACGCCGGCGGGGCTCGCCGAGGCCGGCCGCCAGGTCGCGGCGTGGCGCCAGGTACACGACGACCTGCCGGCAGGGCCATAGCTTTACTGTTCGATGAATTTCGCTTCATCGATCCTTTACCAAGTATCGTCCGCGGTCGGGCGAACATGGCAGGAGAGCCTGTTCGCCGAGGAGGATTGCCCCGCTTGCGCATCGCTGGCCCCCGCCCCGCACGCCCCACACACCGGCCGGCGATCCCGCAGGCGGCGACCTCGGCCGCGCCGTCCGGTGGCGCCGCGCCGCCTGGCTGGTACGGTGGTCGCGCTTTCCACCTGCTGGCCTGGGCGATGCGCGCCCGACCGAGCGCGCCTGCCGCGGCGCCCCCAGCCGCCACGCCCGGCGGCTTCGTAGACGCCTTCGATTCCTTCGACGCACGCCGCTGGCGGCGCAGCGGGCCTTGGGCCAACGGATCGATCTTCGACTGCGGCTGGCGCCCAGATCACGCCACCGTTGCGGATGGCCACCTGACGTTGCGCGTGACGGATACGCCGACGGCCGGCAAGCCCCACACGGGGGCCGAAATCGCGACGCCGGAGCCGATCCGCTTCGGCCGCGTCGAGGCGCGCATGAAGCCGATCAAGTGCGACGGCGTGATCACCTCTCTCTTCACCTATACCGGGCCGTCCGAGGGGCGGCCGCACCATGAGATCGACATCGAGTTCCTGGGCAACGACCCCACCAGGGTGCAACTCGGCTATTTCACGGACGGCAAGCACTACGCGGTCGAGAAAATCGACCTCGGCTTCGACGCCTCCGCGGATTTCCACACCTACGCCTTCGAGTGGGGGCCGCGCGGCATCACCTGGTTCGTCGACGGCAAGGCCGTGAAGCATGCGGACGGGGCCCAGGGGCCCCTGCCGAGCCAGCCCCAGCGCGTGTTCGCGAACGCCTGGCCGACCCGTGGAGCGGATGGCTGGGCCGGGCGCTTCCACTATCCTGGCGCCCCGCTCGAGGCGCGTTACGATTGGATCGCCGTCTCGCCGGTAGCGCCCGCGCGCGCCTGAGGCCGAAGCCCATCTGGTAGACTGCGGGGAGTCGGCCCGAAAGGAGGCGCCGTGGCGTTCCCGAGCGGGGGCCTGATCCCCCAGCCTTACCATCACATGATGCTGATCAACGCGCCGCGGATGGCCGCGTTCCGTGGCGCGATCGCCCGGACCGTGCGTCCGGGCGATCGCGTGCTGGAGGCCGGCGCGGGCACCGGCGTGCTCTCGGCGCTGGCCGCGCGCGCAGGCGCCGCGCACGTCTGGGCCGTCGAGCACAACCCCGACCTCGCGCAGGTGGCCCGCCGCACGATGGCGCTGAACGGCCTGGCCGAGCAGGTGACCGTGGTCGGCGGCGCGGCCGAGGCCTTCTCGCCGCCAGACGCCGTAGACGTGGTGATCTGCGAGATGCTCCACGTCGCGCTCGCGAACGAGCCCCAGGTGCCGGTCATGCGCGCGCTGCTCGACCGCCTGGCCGCCTCGCAGGACGTGGAGGCGCTGCGCATCCTGCCGTTCGCAGCCGTGAGCGCCGCGCAGCTGATCGAAGTCGACTACTGCTACGAAGGGCTCGAGATCCCGCTGATCCGCTCCTGCAACCCGCTGATCGCCGATCCCCGCCTGGCCGCGGTCTCGGATCCCGCCCCGTACTGGGTCTGTTACATGCACCGCCCCGACCCGACCGTGGACGTCATCCTCCCCCTCACGGCCGCGCGCGACGGCCGCGTGAACGCCGTCCAGTTGATCACGAAGGCCGTGCTCACGCCCCAGTTCGACGCGCCCGACAACGACTGGTATCTCTTCCAGCTCCAGGTCCCGCTGCCTGTGCGCGCCGTCGCGGCGGGAGAAACGATCGCCGTCCGCATCGCCTATGCGGCCGGTTGTCCGGTCGAGGACATCGCGATCACCTGGGCGACCCCGCGACATTCCGACGCAACATTTTCATGAAGTCCAACAGAGATTTGAAGATCGTTTAACGAACGGCTAACGAAGCGGCTTCCAGGCCGGGTATGTTGAAACAAGTAAGGGTCAAACAAATAAAGGTTATCTCGACGTTAAGAGCGACGCAGACAAGCGTCAACATGAGGAGGTCCGGCATGGGTGACGGCGTCAACAAGGCATCGATTCGCGTACTCGGTCAGGTGGCGAGCATTCTGCCGAAGCGCGAGGCGCCCGCCGGCGGCTCGCACACCGGGTCGGTCGCGTCGGATTCCTACGTTCGCAAGAACGGCAATCCCGACATGGCGGCGCTCGCCGCGCTGGTCGCGGAGATGGAAGCGCGCATCGACGCCCTCGAGAACAAGGTCAGCGACCTCTACGACGAAGAGACCTACGCCCCCGTTCCGCTGGGCCAACTCGCCCGCAACGGTGGCGCGGCCAACAACGCCCCGGCCGTGAACAACGCGCCGGTCGTGAACAACGCGCCGGTCGTGAACAATGGCGGCGCGATCGCCAACCGGCCCCTCGTCAACTCCCGCAAGCCGACGATCGATCTCGACGTGCTGCCGGTGAGCAACGACGATGCCCCGGTCACCAACGCCAAGCCCGTCACCAACGCCAAGCCTGTTGTCAACACCAAGCCTGTCGTCAACACCAAGCCTGTCGTCAACACCAAGCCTGTCCTAACCGCCAAGCCCGCCACCCCGGCCAGCGAGGTCCTCGAGCCCGCGCGGATGTACACCGTGTCGCGCGGCGACACGCTGTGGGACATCGCCGAGCGCGAGCTGGGCGATGCGACGCGCTTCCAGGAGATTGCCGACGCGAACCAGGACACCTACCCGAGCCTCGCCGCGAACCCCGACCTGATCCAGCCCGGCTGGGAGCTCGTGCTGCCCACCGGCGGTCGCGCCGCCGCACCGGCCCCGGCGAACGCCAAGCCCGCCCCCGCGAGCACCAAGCCCGCGCCGGTCAACAACCTGCCCCTCACGACCGACGACGACGTGATCCCCGCGCGGCCGGCCAAGCCCACCAAGCCTGCCAACAAGAAGCCGGCGGCCAAGAAGCCGGTCGCCGAGCCCCAGGTGATCATCCCGGAGGTGATGGCGCCCGAAGACACAGCGCTCGCGAAGCCCAGCAAGCCGGCGAAGCCGGTGCCGAAGGGCACTTCCGACGCGCCCGTGCCGATCGACATGACCGGCGTGGTGCTCGGCCCCGGCGCGGATTGGGACATCACCAACCAGGCCACCAAGGTGACGGGCGTGGGCACCGAGACCGACACCCACTGGGAAGTCGGCCCGGACGGCAAGGCCAAGGCCACCAACCAGGACACCAAGATCACCGACGCCGACACCAACACCAAGACCCGCTGGGAGGCGCCCACGCCAGGTGCGAAGCCCCAGCAGGGCGGCAACGTGCCGGCCGGCGAGAACGCCCCCGTGCCGATCGACATGAAGGGCATCACGATCGACCCGCTCACGGGCTTCGAGATCGAGAAGCAAGAGACCCGCGTCGAAGCTGTCGAGACCAACACCGACACCCACTGGGACGTGGGCCCGGACGGCAAGGCCAAGGCCACCAACCAGGACACCCAGGTGACGGCGGCCGACACGATCACGCGCACCCGCTGGAAGGCGAAGGGCAGCGTGACCCAGCCCGCGGAGAAGCCGCCGGTCCTGCCGCCGGCGCCGCCGCCGGCCAAGCAGTTGTCGGACGCGGACGCCGTGGCCTGGCTGCGCGCGAACATCGGCGCCGACGGCCGCATCAGCCGCAAGGAGATCGAGGCGATGGCGGCCGGCCCCGGTCGGGATGCGCTGCTCGCGCACTTCGACGCGCTGCTCTTCGGCTTCATCGACCCGGGCAAGGAAGGTTGGGTCGACCTGCATGACGGCGACCTCAAGCGCCTCGAAAAGGCGCTCGCCGACGGCGGCTCGATCAAGGGCCTCGCGGGCCAGCTCACGAAGTGGGTCCACGCCGAGCGCCAGATCGGCGACCTGAACAAGGACGGCCAGAAGGACGAGGCGGACGTGCAGGCCTATGCAGGCCGTCTGCGGGCAGGCAACACGGTCGGCGGCGATCCGACGCCCGCGTCGCCGCCGGCGGCGAACAGCGGCGACGCGCGCCTGCAGGCGGACCTCGCGGCCTACCTGAAGGAGCACGACGGCAAGAACGACGTCCACCACCTGCGCAAGAACAGCCCCCAGTACCTCAAGGCCGCGACCATCGAGCAGAAGGGCCAGCTGATCAAGAACTGCCTCGACGGCTTCACCGGCGAGGACGGCCGCAAGGCGGCGCTGTTCGTGCTCGAGGCCGCCGCCGAGCGCGGCGAGCTGATGGGCGTGCTGAACCAGCTGCACGAGCGCAAGAAGCTCGCGCACCTGTTCGAGGACCTGGCCGACAGCAAGGAAGGCGACAAGATGGCCGCGCTGTTCCAGAAGCAGGGCGTCTACAAGAATTCGGGCGTCGTGAGCGCGATGACCGGCAACGCCGTGGCGGATTACGTCGAGACGCTGGGCTGGAAGCACCCGATGATCGGCACCAACGACGATCTGCGGGCCTTGCCGGAAGGCCACAAGCGCGCCATGATCCAGAAGCTTCTGAACGGCGAGTTCACCCAGACGGACCACCGCCAGGCCACATGGATCAACACGCACCTCGACGCCCCGGTCACCATCCCGCGCTACGATCCCTTCAAGGACCAGAAGGGCCACCGCTAGCCGCAGGCTTCGCTCTCGCCGTCCTGGTCTGGGCGGGCACGCCGCCCGCCCTGGCCAGACCCGTCACGTCCGCCGAGCGCGTCGTGGCCGGCGCCGCCGTGCGGGTGGTGGACGTCGATCTCGCCGATCCGGCCACGGTCGTGACCCTGCGCCTCGCCGACCACCCGCCGCCGGGTGAGGTGAAGGCGCCGCCGCGGGGCGATTCGGCGTTCCAGAAGCTGGTCGCGGGCACGCGCGCGGCAGCGATCATGAACGGGACCTATTTCAGCCTCGACGCCAGGCCGGCCCTGATGGGGACGATGGTCGAGGCGGGCCGGCTGGTGCACCACGTCTCGTGGCGGCCGCATGGCACGACCTTCGGCCTGCGCGCGGGCAACCTGCCCGTGATGGAGCCTGCCCCGCGGGCCTGGTGGCGCGATCACTGGCTCTCGCTGACGGCGGGTCCGCGGCTGCTCGAGGACGGCCGCGTGCGCGTGCGGGCCCGCGAGGAAGGCTTCCTGGACCCGCATGTGACGGGCGTGGCCACGCGCAGCGCGCTGGGCTACGACCGCCCGGGCGAGCGGCTGCTGCTGGTCAGCTTCCACACGCCCGTTTCGTTGGAGCGCGCCGCGCGCGTGATGAAGGCGCTGGGCTGCTGGCAAGCCATGAACCTCGATGGCGGCACCTCGCGGGCGCTGGCCGAGCGCGGCCGGGTGGTCGTCGCCCCGGGGCGCAGGCTCACCAACACGATCACCGTCTACGACAGCCGCGACCCCGCCCCATCCGCGCTCGGTCGCGCGTTCGCGGGCTTCCGCAAGGTCGAGGCGCGGCCCGGTCCCTTCGGCCTCGCGGACCCCGGCCCCTTCGCCTGCGGCCGTCGCCGACCGCGGCAAGCGCTCGGCCCGGGCCAGGTCTACGACTTCGAGGACTGGCGCTTCGTGCGCGCCCAGGGCGCGCCGATCGTGATGAACTACGACGGCTGGCTCGAGACGCGTGGCGGCACGATCTTCGCACGCTGGCCGGTCTCGGCGCCGCCCGCGCGGGGCTTCCGGCTCTCCTGCCTCACGCGGCCGCTCGGGCCGTCGATGGCGGTCACCTTCGGCGCGGCGCGCCGCGCCGGCCGGCTCGACGGCCTCGTGCTGGAGCACCGCGCGTCCGTCGCGGGGGCCGCGGGCGAGGTCGCGCTGCGGATCGGCAACGCCGTGATCGGCCGCGTGCCGGCGGCGGCGGGCGACGCCGGCCGCCATGTGGTGGCCTTCGAGGCGCGCGGGCCGCGCACGCGGGTGTTCTTCGACGGGCGCCTCGTGGGCGAGGCGGCCGGCGTGAAATACGGCGCCGGCCTCGCAGTGAGCGGGGCGGGCGCCGTGAAGTGGTTACTGCGGGAGCCTCTGTAGAACCCGTCCCCGCAAGGGTGTTACGGCTTTGCGGGGACGAACTTCAAGGCCGCGGAGTTCATGCAGTAACGCAGCCCGGTCGGCTTCGGCCCGTCGTTGAAGACATGCCCCAGGTGCCCGTCGCAGCGCGCGCAGGTGACCTCCGTCCGGCGCATGAAGAGCGTGTTGTCGGACACCTCCTTCACGTTCCGCGCCTCGATCGGCTGCCAGAAGCTCGGCCAGCCGGTCCCGGACTCGAACTTCGTCTCCGAGCTGAACAGCGGCAGGGCGCAGCCCGCGCACTGGTAGGTGCCCTTGGCGTGGTTGTTCCAGTACTCGCCGCTGAACGCCCGTTCCGTGCCCTTCTCGCGGAGCACATGGTACTGCTCGGGCGTGAGCAGGCGCTTCCACTCGGCAGCGGACTTCGTCACGTGGTCAATCATCTTCGCGCCTTTCTGCTGCGGGGCCTCCGTGGCCTCCCGCGCGGCGGCGAAGCTGCCACAGGCCCCCGCGACTCCGATCATCAGGGCCGCCACCATCGCCATCTTCACGCTCGCGATCACGTCCGACCTCCTTTCGATCACACTGATCATACGCCGTGGGGCCCGCATCCGGATTTGGGAGGGGGAGGCATCGATACATTTATTCACGAAGCGATGTAACCAAGGCGATCAGCGGGCTGGCGGACGCCCGTCCGCCCGCCAGGCTGTCGAGAAGCCGTTGAGCGGGCGCAGAGGCTCGCGGGACAATGAGGCGCAGGAGATGACCACCCTATGAATCGAATTCTCACGTGCCTGACGCTCGGCCTGGCCCTGGTCGGATGCGCCGCCCCCGCGCAGCCACCCGTCACCGAACCGCTCGCCCCGCAGGCGCCCGCGCGCTATGCGCTGCAAGAGCTCGGCGCCTCGCTGACGGCGTCCGTCGAAGTAGACCCCACGCTGTTCTCCGACGCCAAGCACTGCGGCGAGGTGCGCGGCACCGGCGACTCCCACCCGGGCGACGGCCGGTTCTACGAGCTGACGGTCAACGGCCGGCGCAGCGGGAACGTCGCGACTGGCACGGTTCTGCTCTACACGATGAAGGACGTGCTCGGCGCGCCCACCATCGCGATCGATCCGCGCGTGTACCGCGGGACCATCACCAAGCTCGCGCTCAAGGGCGACCGCGCCTGGGCGCGTGGCGTGCTCGACACCGGCGCGGCGTTCTCGCTCGAGGTGCTCGACCAGGGCGACAACCTGATCACCGAGGCCCCGCCGTACGACTGGTTCTGGTTCGACACCGCGGGCCTGCACGTGGAGAGCGCGTACATCCACGAAGGCAACTTCGAGGTCGAGCCGAAGTCCTGCGAGCCGATCGGGCTCTGACGCCGGGCGCCAGGCCAGCTCAGGGGGCCTGCGGGAAGCCGAAGGCGCGCGCCGCGTTGCCGCCTGCGATCGCCGCAAGCGTCGCCGGGGCGAGCCCCAGCGAAACGAGGCGCTTCAGCTCCCGGTCCCAGGCATAGGGCAGGTTCGGGAAATCGGAGCCGTAGAGGATCCGATCACCCCACTGCTCGAGCCATTCGCCCGCCACCGCCTGCGGGAAGTAGTCCGCGAGCATCATCGTGGTGTCGAGCCAGAGGTTGAGGTGATCGTCGAGCAGGCCGAGGTACGCCGTGATCTCGTCGGCGCCGAGGTGGGGCACGATCACGACGAGGTCCGGCCAGCGCGCGAGCAACCGCCGCATCGCGTCGACGTGGCAGAGCGTCGCGATGTCCGCCTTGTAGGCCGGCAGCGCCGGCTCGCGCCCGGCGTGGACCACCACGCGGGCGCGGTTGCGCACGCAGACCTTCCAGACGGGGTCGAGCACCGGGTCGTCCACCGCGAATCGCTGCACATGGCAGTGGAGCTTGAGGCCCTTCAAGCCCAGCTCCTCGAGGGCCTCGACGGCGATCGCCTCGGCCTCGGGCTCGCCCGGCAAGACGGTGCCGAGCGGCCACACGATCGGCCGCGTGGCCGCGAGCTCGGCGGCGTGGCGGTTGAGCAGCCGCGCCATCCCCGGCGTGTGCGAGTAATGCAGGCCCACCAGCCGCTTCACCCCGCGCGAAGCCAGAAAGTCGACGGTCTGTTCGGCGTAGAGCTTGTAACGGATCGGCCAGGCGAAGTCCTCGAACCAGCGCCAGATGGCCTCGTACACCCGCGGCGGGAAGAGGTGGACGTGGGCGTCGACGACCTCGAGGCCGGCGGGCACGCCCGCGCCCTCGGCGTCGTCGAGCGCCGGGAGCGGCAGGGTCATGCCGCCCCAGGCCTGCTGGGCGAGCGCCTGGCACACCGGCCGGTTACTTCTGCGCCACGCTCACGAGCTCGACCAGCACCTCGTAATCGCCGTTGCGCCGGACTTTCAGCGAGGCCGGCGTGGCCTTGCGGAAGCCGAGGTTCGCGCCGACCACGTTGGTGACGGCGAACTCGTGCAACTCGTCGCTCGCGACCTTCACGATCAGCTGGGCCTTGGCCTCGGCGGCCTCGGGATTGGCGACGGCGATGGTCTGGGTGCGCGCCTCGCCGCCCACGGTGAAGGTGACGTCGAGCGACGCGCCGAGCTTGAAATCCGCGACCTTGAACGTGAGGTTCACATGCGGGCTGTTCTTCTCGACCTGGAGCTGCAGGGGCGCCATGCCGGCCTTGGCGGTGCCAGCCACCCAGGCGCCGCTGCGCGGCCCGAGGTCGATCTGGGCCATCGCCGAGACGCGCGAGCCTTCGACCGCGAACGTCGAGGCCTTGCCCTGGGCGTCGGCGACGACCTGGGTGGGGCCGTTGACCGGCGAGTTCAACATCGACCAGGTCACCGTCGCGCCGCCCGCGGGCGTGCCGTCGATCGACGAATCGTCCGAGGTGAACTTCACCTCGACCGGCACGTCGGCGCGCACGGCGTTCGGCGACGAAGGAGGCGTCGAGCCGCACTCGGCGTTGCCGCCGATCGGGAAGCCGAGGCTCGACAGCAGGTCGAGGCCCCAGCAGGTGCTCTCGATGCCGACGCAATCGAACACGCCCGACTTCTCGAAGCTGTACCACTCGTCCATCGACTTCGGCGCAGGCCGCCCGTAGGTCTCCTCGAACTTCTCCTGGGGCGTGGCCTGGAGCTTGAAGGTGGGCCGGCCGGCGCCCGCGCCGGGGGCGAAGGGCAGGTGGCCGAACTCCGCGAGCATGAACTGCTCCAGCGACACGGGTTCCGTCGGCGCCGTCGGCGAGACCGAGGCGGGGCCGTGGATCGGCATCTCCATCACCCAGGCGCCGCTGGCGTCCTGCGAGAGGCTGTACTTGCTCGGATCGAAGGCGGGGTCGCGCTTCTGCAGCTCGGGCACGAAGCGCGGATCGACGATCTGGCGCACCTTGATCAGCGCGTCGGGAGCGATCTTCGCGCCGCCGAGATCGAGCGCGAAGCGCACGCCGGGCGTGATGATCCCGGGGACCGCGATCTCGGCTGTGGAGACCGGGGCGACGCGCACGTCGGCGTCGCCGCTCAAGGCGCCGGGTGGGATCGTGAGGGTCAGCTTGCCGTCCGGCGTCGCGATGATCGCGCCGGTCGCGGCCGACACGCGGGCCCCGGTGGCGCCGGCTGCGCTGAGGGCGGCGTCGCGCAGGGCGGTCGTGACGGGCGCCTGGATCGGCGCCGCGGCCGCGCCTGCGACGGCGTCGGCCTGGGCGCCGGCG
>JAKFEW010000127.1:0-1688 GCA_036675505.1 Candidatus Sericytochromatia bacterium | reverse complement strand
GACGTGGGCGTCGGGCGGCGCCTCGAGCGCGGTCTCGGGGTGCAGCAGCTCGAGGTTGTCGGCGTAGCGCTTCACCTTCAGGTCGAGCCGGGTGATGTCGGCCCAGGGCGCGTGCACCCGGATCCGCGCCAGCAGCCGGTCGGCCAGCGGGGCGCCGCGGCGCAGCACGCCCAGCAGCACGGTCGGGGTCGGGTCGAGCAAGGCGGCGGCCTGGCGGGCCATGTCGTCGATCACCGGCTGCAGGTCGGCCTCCGTGTACAGGCGGAAGCGGTCGGCGGGCAGGGCGGTGGACATGGCGGCTCCAGGGTCGGCGGGGGGTCGCCGGAGTGTAAGCGCAGTCCGTGCCCTGCCGGAGCGCGGCCGCCCCGCTGCGGCACGACCCCGCGCGTATAGCTGGCGCCGCGCCGACCGGGCGCGCCAGCGTGCTCGCCGCGTGACGGCAACGGCGCGATACTGCCCGCATCCCGTACGGAACCCCACCATGAAGCCCCAGCGCAACGGCAACAAACCCGATGGCGATGACGACCAGCGCCGACTCGCCGTGCTGATAGATGCGGACAACGCCCAGGCCTCGGTGATCGAGGGCCTCTTGGCGGAAGTCGCCAAATTTGGCCGCGCCACGGTGAAGCGCATCTACGGGGATTTCACTTCGCAGCGTCTGGCTTCCTGGAAAGATGTATTGCTTAAGCACTCCATCCAGCCGATACAGCAGTACGCCTACACGAGCGGCAAGAACGCCACCGACAGCTCACTGATCATCGACGCCATGGACCTGTTGTATACACAGCGTCTGGATGGCTTCTGCCTCGTCACCAGCGACAGCGACTTCACCCGCCTGGCCCAGCGCCTGCGCGAGGAAGGCCTCACTGTCTACGGCTTCGGCGAGCGCAAGACCCCCGACGCGTTCGTGCAGGCCTGCGACAAATTCATCTACACCGAGGTGCTGCGTCGCCAGGATCCAGGCAAGGCCTTGGCTTCCCCGCAGGCTACGGCGGCGTCGACCGCCGCAAAGGCTGGCGGGCAATCGGCCACGCCGCCCGCGAAGAAGGCTGCCGCGAAGACCGCACCGAAGTCCGGGAGCGCCAAAGTCGAACCAAAACCCGGAAACGCGAAGGCCGACCCGGGCGGCCGCGGAGCGGTGCTGGCAAGCGAATCAAACAAGGCCGGTGCGGTCGGCGACCTCGCCGCGCCGCCCCAAGCGAAGGCGACGAGCGTTACCGAAGCGACCGACGTCAATGCGCCACCCCCCGAGGCGGGCTCTCCCCTGCCTTCACCGCGCGAGCTGCTCGAACAGGCGATCGACGAATGCTCCGATGAACAGGGTTGGGCCCACCTCGGTCAGGTCGGGAGTTACCTGACAAAGCTTCGCCCGGACTTCGACGCACGACTTTACGGCCACAAGAAACTGCGGGACCTGGTCCGCGCTTATCCGAAGTCGTTCGAACTACAGGAGCGTGGCGAGGGTGCCGGAAAGGCCGTGTTTGCCCGGGTAAAGCACTGACACCGCAGCGGCGTAATCGTGCCGTACCGCGATGCCGGACATCGATAGCCGGCCAGCCGTGAATCGGCCGAAGTTGCGTCCGCGGCCCCGGGCGGTCACCCTGTCGCCCCGCCGCGGCCCCGCCCGGCGTGCCCCGATGCCTGGATGCCGCCCGTGACCACCGATTCCCCGACCCCGCCCGCCGCCG
>JAKFEW010000107.1:0-43701 GCA_036675505.1 Candidatus Sericytochromatia bacterium | reverse complement strand
GCCCAGGCCCAGGCCGCGCGCGCGCTCGCGCGGACGCGCCTGGGCGACGCGCGCGTGCTCGCGCCGCTGGACGGCGTGGTGCTCGCCCACCACGTCGAGCCCGGCGAGGTGGTCGCGCCCGGCGCCCCGGCCGTCACGATCGCCCACCTGAGCGACGTCTACCTGCGCGGCTACGTGGCCGAGAGCGACCTCGGCCGCGTGAAGCTCGGCCAGGCGGCCACGATCACGACGGACACCTGGCCCGCCAGGACCTACCCGGGCCGGGTGACGTTCCTCGCCTCGCAGGCCGAGTTCACGCCGCGCGCCGTGCAGACCGCGAAGGAGCGCGTGAAGCTGGTCTACCGCGTGAAGATCGACGTGCCCAACCCGGACCTCGAGCTCAAGCCCGGCATGCCGGCCGACGCCGCGATCAGGCTGCGCTGATGGTGCGCGCGACGGGCCTCGTGCGGCGCTTCGGCGAGCTGATCGCGGTCGACGGGCTCAGCTTCGAGGTCGCCGCGGGCGAGATCTTCGGCCTGGTCGGCCCCGACGGCGCGGGCAAGACCACCACCTTGCGCATGCTGGCCGGCCTGCTCGACCCGAGCGAAGGCCAGGCCCACGTGGGCGGGCTGCCGGTCCGCGAAGGCGGAGAAGCCCTGGCCGCGACCATCGGCTACATGCCGCAGCGCTTCGGCCTCTACGTCGACCTCACGGTGGCCGAGAACCTGGCCTTCTTCGCCGAGCTGCGCGAGCTGCCGCGCCAGGCCGCGCGCGCGCGGATGGACGAGCTGTTGGGCTTCGTCGGCCTCGCCGAGTTCCGCGACCGGCTCGCGGGCGCCCTGTCGGGCGGCATGAAGCAGAAGCTCGCGCTGGCCTGCGCGCTCGTGCACGTGCCGCCGGTGCTGCTGCTCGACGAGCCCACCAACGGCGTCGATCCGGTCTCGCGCCGCGACTTCTGGCGCCTGCTCTACCGCCTGGTGCGCGAGCGCCGCACCACGATCGTGGTGGCGACCGCCTACCTCGACGAGGCCGAGCGCTGCGGCCGGCTCGCGATGCTGCACCACGGGCGGGCGGTGGCGATCGCCGACCCCACCGGCCTCAAGGCCAGGCTGCCGGGCCGCCTGCTCGAGCTGCGCCCGGCCGACGCGCGCCGGGCGGCGACCCTGCTCCGCCCGTACTTCCCGCCGGGCGCGGTCGGGCTCTTCGGCGATCGGGTCCACCTGCTCGCGGAGGACCCGCAAGCCGCGCTCCAGCAGGCCGAGCGGGCCCTCGCGGCCCAGGGGCTGCAGGTCGGCCCCCACCGTCCGATCGAGCCCTCGCTCGAGGACGTCTTCGTCGCGCTGCTCGGCGCGGAGGAGGCCCCCGGTGCCGCCTGAGGGGCCGGCGGTGTCGATCCGCGGGCTCGAGCGCCGCTTCGGCGACTTCGTCGCGGTCACGGGCCTCACGCTGGACGTGGCGGTGGGCGAGATCTTCGGCTTCCTGGGCCCCAACGGCGCCGGCAAGTCCACCACGATCCGCATGCTCTGCGGCCTGCTCGCGCCGACGGCCGGCACCGGCGTGGTGGCGGGCTTCGACGTGCGCCACGACCAGGACGCGATCAAGCGGCGGATCGGCTACATGAGCCAGCGCTTCTCGCTCTACGACGACCTGACGGTGGCCGAGAACCTGGACTTCTTCGGGCGCATCTACGGGCTCGCGGGCCAGCGCCTGGCCGGCCGCATGGCCGAGGTGCTCGCGCTCGCGGGGCTCACGGCCCGCCGCGACGCGCTCACGGGCACGCTGCCGGGTGGCCTCAAGCAACGCCTCGCGCTCGGCGCGGCCGTGCTGCACGAGCCGCCGATCCTGTTCCTCGACGAGCCCACGAGCGGCACCGACCCGCTCGGCCGCCGGGTCTTCTGGGATCTGATCCATGACCTGGCGGCCCAGGGCGTGACGATCTTCGTGACGACGCACTACATGGAGGAGGCCGAGTACTGCGACCGGCTCGCGCTGATCTACCGCGGCGCGATGATCGCGGCGGGCACGCCGGCCGAGCTCAAGACGGTCCACATGACCGACGCGATCGTCGAGGTCCGCTGCGAACGGCCCGCCGAGCGGATGGACGCGCTCGCCGAGCTCGCGGGCGTGCGCGAGGTCGCGCTGTTCGGCCGCGGCCTGCACGTGGTGGCCGAGCGCGACACCGCGGCCGGCGTGCTCGCGGCCGTGCGCGCGGCGCTCGCGGACGAGCCCCAGGCCCTGGCCGAGCGCGTGCCGCCCGCGATGGAGGACGTGTTCGTCTCGCTGGTCGAGGCGCACGACCGCCAGGCGGCCCGGCGATGAGCCGCGGGCAGGGGCGGCCATGAGGCCGCGCAGGCTCGCCGCGGTCATGCGCAAGGAGTTCCTGCACGTCAGGCGCGACCCGCGCAGCCTGCTGCTCGCGCTCTTCATCCCGTTCCTGCTGCTCGGCCTCTTCGGCTGGACCCTGTCGCTCGACGTCGACGACGTGGCGATCGCCGTCTGGGACCAGAGCGGCACCGCCGAGAGCCGCCGGCTGGTGGCCGCCTTCGCGGGCTCGCCCTACTTCCGCGTCGCGCCCGGCGGCTCGTATGCCGAGCTCGAGCGGGCGCTCGCCAGCGGCAAGGCGCGCGCCGCGCTCGTCGTGCCGCCCGAGCTCGGCCGAAACGCCGCCCGGGGCCGCCCGACCGCGCTGCAGCTGGTGGTCGACGGCTCGGACCCCACGGTCGGCGCGCTCGTGCAGGGCTACGCGGACGCCGTGGTCGCGAGCCACGCGGCCGACCTCGCGCGCGCGGCCGCGGCCCCGCTCGGCGCAAGCCCGCAGGCCGCCGCCCTCGAGCTGCGCCCGCGCATCTGGTACAACCCGGACCTCGTGACGCGCAACGCGATCGTGCCCGGGCTCGTCGCCACGATTTTGGCCATCATCGCAGCCCTCATGACCTCGCTCACGATCGCGCGCGAGTGGGAGACCGGCACGATGGAGACCCTGATCGCGACGCCCGTGACGGGCCCCGAGCTGATCGTGGGCAAGCTCGCGCCGTACTTCCTGATCGGGCTGGCCGACGCCGCGCTCGCGCTGGCGGTGTCGCGCTTCGTCTTCGAGGTGCCGCTGCGCGGCAGCGTCTGGCTGTGGTTCGCCGCCACCTCGGTCTTCCTGGGCGCCACGCTGGGCTTCGGCATCTTGATCAGCACGGTCGCGCGCAGCCAGCTGCTCGCGAGCCAGGTGGCCTTCCTCACGACGCTGCTGCCGTCGTTCTTGCTCTCGGGCCTGGTCTTCGCGATCGCCGACATGCCGCGGCCGATCCAGGCGCTTTCGGGCCTCTTCCCGGCCCGTTACTTCGTGGACGTGCTGCGCGGCATCCACCTCAAGGGCCTGGACCTGGCCGGCGTGGCCTGGCAGATCGCGGCCCTCGGGGCCTTCGCGCTCGTCGCGCTCGCGCTCGCGACCCGCGTCTTCCGGAAGAAGCTGGCATGAGCGAGTTCCTGGCCCGCGTGCGGGCGATCGTCGTCAAGGAGCTGCGCCAGGTCTTCCGCGACCCGCGCATGCGCTTCGTGCTGTTCGCCGTGCCGGTCGTGCAGGTGGTGGTCTTCACCTACGCCGCGACCACCGACGTGCGCCACGTGGCGACCGCCGTGCTCGACCGCGACCACAGCGCCGCCTCGCGCGAGCTGGTGGCGCGCTTCGAGCGCTCGGGCTACTTCGACGTGGTGGCCTGGCCCGCGAGCGACCAGGAGGCGCGCGCGCTGCTCGACGCAGGCCGCGTGCGGGCGCTGCTCGAGCTGCCGCCGGGCCTCGAGCGCGACGCCGCGGCGGGGCGCGCGCCCGCGGTCATGTTCGCCGCGGACGGCACGGACGCCAACGCCGCCGCCTTGGTTTCGGGCTACGCGACGCGCATCGCGGCGGCCTACGTGGCCGAGCGCGCGGCCGACCAGGCCGCCCGCGC
Organism: Candidatus Sericytochromatia bacterium; assembly: GCA_036675505.1. Classification (GTDB taxonomy): domain Bacteria; phylum Cyanobacteriota; class Sericytochromatia; order S15B-MN24; family JAQBPE01; genus JAKFEW01. The sequence goes on along the minus strand of JAKFEW010000107.1, from coordinate 39,784 downwards.
GGGGCGCGTCCGCCCGGCCGCGCCGCTCACGCTGGAAGCGCGCGCCTGGTACAACCCGAACCTCGAGAGCCGGCCGTTCTACGTGCCGGGCGTGCTGGTCATGTTGATCACGGTGATCACGCTCAACCTCACAGCGATGGCGATCGTGCGCGAGCGCGAGATCGGCACGCTCGAGCAGCTGCTGGTCACGCCGCTGCGGCCGATCGAGCTGATCCTCGGCAAGACGGTGCCCTTCGCGCTGATCGGGCTGATCGACGCGGCGATCGTGCTGGTCGTCGCCACCTGGTGGTTCGAGGTGCCGCTGCGCGGCAGCCTGGTCTTGTTCTTCGCGGCTGTCGCGACCTACCTCGCGACCACGCTGGCCGCCGGGCTGTTCATCTCGACGATCAGCCGCACGCAGCAGCAGGCGATGATGGGCGCGTTCCTGTTGGCATTCCCGGCGATCCTGCTCTCGGGGTTCATGTTCCCGCTCGAGAACATGCCAGCCCCGATCCAGGCGCTGACCTACCTGAACCCGCTGCGGCACATGATGAGCATCATGCGCGCGCTCTTCCTCAAGGCCGCGGATTTCGGCGCGCTGTGGCCGTCCTTCGCGGCCCTCGCGGCCCTGGGCGTCGTGGCGGTGGCGGCCGGCGTCTGGCGGTTCCGCAAGACGCTGGCCTGAGCCGCTAGCGGCGCCAGCGGCGCCAGCCGATCAGGCCGAGCACGAGCGCGGCGAGCCCGACGCCCTCGCCGCCCCCCTGGCTCGCAGGCGCGGGCCCGCGCGTGTGGGCGCAGCCGAAGCCTTCGCCGCGCCAGCTGGGCAGCGAGCGGCCGCGCTCGACGCGGTCGAGCGTGGCGCGCACGTCGACGCTGTTGTCGCGGATGACCGACACAGGGCCGTCGGGCTTGAGCTGCTCGATCGCGATCGCCGCCGGCATTTTCGCCACCTCGTCGTCCAGACCGACCACGGGCTGCGCCGGCTCGGGCAACGCGCCGCCCCGGCCCCAGCGCCGGGGCCCGGAGGTCTTGGAGGGGTCGACGGTGAAGCGCGTGCCGTCTTGCAGGGTGATCGTCACCGGCGCCTTCCAGTACTCCTTGACCTTGCGGCAATCCCGCACGCCATCGGCCTTGTGGACGTTGGACACGTCGGGCAGGATCGCGGTGAAGCGGAAGAGCGGGTCCTGCGTCATCTCCTCGGGCGACATGGTCGTGTACATGCGCGTCAGGTAGGGGTGCCGATCGAAGGCCTTGCGGATGTCGCGGAAGGGCTTCACGACGGTCTCCTCGAGCTCGGCCGCGGCCCTGGCCGCGTCGACCCGCACGCCGCGCTTGGCGAGCTGCTCGCGGTATTGCTCGGGGTTGGAGTAGAAGCCCGGCTCCCAGACGTCCTTCATGTCCTTGGGGATCGGCACGTAGCGCCGCACGAAGGCCAGGGCGTTCTGCGACCCCGGCTGGAAGTAGCCGTCGTCCTGGACCGCTCGCAAGAACAGCACGGGGTCGGTCAGTCTCCCCAGCCTGGCGAGGTCGTGGCGCTTGCCTGCCATGATGTCGAGGTCCATCACCTTCGCATCACCCGCGTAGTCCGTCACGAAGGCCTGCCCGCCCGCCTCGTTGGCCGCCTGGGTCACCACCGAGCGGTAGTTCGAGCCGCCCGAGAGCCAGTCCACCTTCGCCTCGTTGATGCGCGCGTGGCGGTAGTTCTCGGGGATCGCGCGATCGCGGCCCAGCACCCAGACGTACAGATCCATGTCGGGCGTCGCGGCGACCGCCGTCAGGCGGATCGGGATGCCCGGCTTGCTGGCGCGGTAGCGCAGCGTGATCGGCTGCAAGTCGCCCGAGGCGCGGTCTTGCTGCAGCTTGAGCGCCACGAAGTAGTACTTGCCCGCCACGTAAGGGTCGAGCAGCGGGTCGAGCTTGGGCGGCACCTCGTAGCCGTTCTTGCGCAGCCAGGTCTTGAGCGCGGCCGGGTCGTTCGACCGGATCACCGCCGAGTCGTAGGGCCCGACCTTCTCCTGCGAGATCACCTCGACGTCGCCATTCTTCTTCTGTCGCATCGACTCGCTGGCCGCCCCCGGGGCGGCCGGGTACGGGAACTCGCAATCGCCGAGGTTCTTGAGGTTGAGCTGGAACTGCGGCCGGGTGGAATTCTCGAGCTGGGCGAAGAGCACGTCGGAGCCCACGCCGAGCTTGGGCTCGGTGGGCGTGGGCACGACCCAGCTGAACTTCTTCGCGTCGCCCTGGTAGCGGATCTGCACGTGGGCGACCGTCTCGTAGCCGTCCGCCACGAACAGGATCCGCTCGCCGGCCTGGTCCATCGGCATGCGCATGCAGAAGAACCCGCCACAGGCGAGGGCGGGCGCCGAGAGCGCCGGCAGCAGGCCGAGCGCGAGGGCGAGCGTGGGGAGCGTCCGGGCCATGGCCACCTCCAAACGAGCGGGGGGGATGGTGGACGTATACCCCAACTCGGGTGGGCGACGGCTGCCTACGCGGCGGGACGCTTCACTTGCGCTTCTTGAGGTGCTTTTCAGCCAGGCCGTCCGGCAGGTGCCGGCTCGCGCCGTTCGAGGCCCAGCCGCGGGGCGTCTCGCCCACGTTGCCGCCGTTCGGCGTGCCGACCATCCCGTCCGCCTCGTCGGCGTGCGCGTAGTCTGGTGCCTGGTCCCGGTTCCGCTCGACCTTGCCGCGATCGTCCATGGGGCGCCTCCTTGCAGGATACCCCGATCGTAGCGCGCCTGTGGCGCGAGGGGAACAGAGAGCCTGCCCCCCGGCGAGGCGCTTTAGAGGCCCTTCGACTTCCAGAAGGCGTCGAGGTCCTTCTTCCAGGCCCAGTCCGTGAAGAAGAGCTTCACGCGGGCGAAGAAGCCGAACTGCTTCGCGTAGTCGGTCAGGTCCTTCTTCACGCCCTCGAGGCGCGCGAGTTCGCCCTTGGCGCCGTTCAGCGAGTGCTGGGCCGCGTCCACGACCTTCTGCTCGGGGGCCTCGAGCGCGACCGCGCCGTCGAAGGCGGCCTTGGCCTCGTCGCGGGCCTTGGTCTGCGAGACGATCGCGCCGGGGTCGGCCTTCAGCATGTGCAGCGCGGCGGCCTCGGCGACCAGCGTCGCGGCCTTCATGTCGAGCTGGACCTTCTGGTCGATCAGGGTGTTGACCTTCCGCTTGGCCGAGCTGATCGTCGAGGCGTCGCCGATCGCGCCCAGGCCGTCGAACAGGTCGTCCCAGCCGCTGCGGTTGGAGTTGTCGCCCCACCAGAAGTCGCGGTTGCGCGCGGCCTGACGGCCCTCGGCGCGGGCGAGCTGCTGCTGGTAGCTCGCGATCTGCCTGGCGAGGTCGCCGGCCTGGCCGCTCACCTTGTCGGCCTCGGCGCGCTTGGCGGCGGCCTGCGGGCGGTGGGGGAAAGTCGCGGTCTCGAGGGCCGTCTCGGTCTTGTCGAGCGCGGCCTTGAGGCCGGCGTGGTTCACCTCGCGCTGCTTGGCGGCGAGCGCCAGATTCGCCCTGGCGAGGTCCGCCTCGGCCGCGGCGACGGACCCGCGGGCGGCGGGCAGCTTGGCGGCTTCGCTGGACAGGACGTGGGCCTTGTAGGCTTCGAGGTCCGAGAACTTTTCGGGCCGGGCCGCCTTCGGGGCCTGGGCCTTCGCGCGGACGGCCGGAGCGGCCGCGGGCGCGGCCGGTTTCGGCGTGGCTGCGGCCACGGGACGGCGGGGCGCGGCGGCGGTCGTGCGGTTCACGGCGGGGATGGTCATGGCGGCCTCCAGGTGGGTTCGGTCGATGCCGGGTTGTCGGGCGATCGGCCGGCGTTCTCGGTTAAGATCGAGCAAAGGTTGGTTCAAAAATCATTTAAATTGTGCAAGGACGACGACGTGGGCGCGGACAAGTCGGGTGGAGCAATAGGGAATCGCGCGCGATCCCCGAGGAGTTGGCCGCCATGATTTCTTCCACCGATCCCATCGCCCGGCGCCCGATCGGCACCCGGCCCGCGCCGACGGCCGCGCCGCCGGCAGCCGCCGCGACCGCGCCGAAGGTCGCCGCCCGGGCCAGCGCGCCGGCGCCCGCGCCGCTGCTCCAGCGCGTGCTCGGCGGCATCGCCGGCCTGAGTCAGACGCTGAAGAACGGTGCGGCCTGGGCGATCTACGGCCGCATGCCCGAGGGCCTCGGCGGCTTCAAGGTGACCGATTGGGCCAACCCCGCGCTGCAGGCCAAGGCCAATCCCCAGGCCGCCGCCGCGCGCCGCCAGGCCGCGCTCAGCGAGCGCGCGGCGAACGCCGAGGCCGAGCGGGCGGCCCGCACCGCCCTCGCTGCCCGCGCCGAAAGCTACGATCGCCTCGCCAGCCTGATCGACGCCGACCCGCTCGCGCGCCGCGCGCTCCAGAACTTGCTGCTGACCGGCCGCCTCACCGGCCCGAACGCCACCACCGACCTGCTGGCCCGTCTCGACGCCGCCGCACGCCAGCCGCTCGTGCCCGGGCTCGACCGCGCCGCGCTGCTTGCGGACCTCGTCAACGAGTGCGACGACCCCGCGCGCATCGCCCAGGGCGACAAGAACTCCTGCACGGCGACCGCGGCCACGATCCTGGTGGCGCGACGCGAGCCGGCCGAGTACGCGCGCCTGGTGGGCGAGCTCGCCCGGCCCGCGGGCGTGGCGCGCCTCGCGGACGGCGCGACCATCCACCGCGCGCCGAACTGGGCCGATCCCGGCGACGGCAGCCGTGGCCCCACCGTGAAGCTGCTGCAGCCCGCGCTGATCGAGCATGGCAACGGGCCCCTGCGCTACGACCTGGCGGGCGACGCGAACCGCCTGCCGCGCCCGCTCTCGCTCGCGCTCGCGGGCGTCGCAGCGGCGGGGGCCGTGTTGGCCTTCCGCTTCGGGCGGCGCCTGCTCGCGATCGAGCTCGGCGCGGTGGCGGCGGGCGTGGCCTGTAACTGGTTCGGCTCGGGGCTGATCGGCCCGCAGGCTGGCCACATGGTGGAGAGCCTCACGGGTCGGAAGTGGAGGTCGCAGGTGGTCTGGCGCGGCAACCGCGACGGCGCGTTCGCGAAGCTCGAGGCGGCCGTGAAGCAAGGCCAGGCCGTGCCGTGCGCGATCTGGCTGCCGATCGGGGGGCACCAGGTGCTGGTCGAGAAGATCGCGGGCGGGCTCGCGCACCTCGTGAACCCGTGGGGCATGCGCAACACGTTGCCGGTGGCGGAGCTGAAAGCCCGCGTGGTGAGCGTGAACCTGCCGGCCTAGGGCCTAGCCGATGCCCGCCCCGGGCGCGGATCAGCGCTTGCGGGCCGTGATCATCTCCGCCAGGTCGTAGCCCAGCGCGCGCGCCAGGCGCACCTCGCCCGCGCGCAGGTCGTTGATCGCCTGGACGTAGTTGTTGCTCGACTGGATCATGGTCGTCTGCACGTCCGTGACCTCGAAGGGCGTCGCGATGCCGACCTGGTAGCGCTTGAGCGCGAGGCGGTAGGCCTCCTGCGACGCGGCCAGGCCCTCGCGGGCGGTGCCGACGCGCTGCTCGGCTTCCAGCCGGCTCTGGAATTGCTGCCGGATCTCGAGCGCCACGCGCTGGCGCGTCTGCTCGGTCGCGAGGCGCGTCACGCGCGCCTGCTCGAGCGCCGAGGCCATGCGGTTGCGCACGCGGAAGCTGTCGAAGATCGTCCAGTTCAGCGTCACGCCGGCCTGCCACTGGCCCTCGGCCAGGTTGCGCTGGCTGTAGCGCCCGCTCGCGGCCAGGTTGGGCCAGAGCGCGCGGCTCTCGAGTGAGACGCGCGTCTCCTCGGCATGCTGCTTCGCCTCGAGCTGCTTCACCTCGGTGCGCCGCTCGATCGCCGGCTTGAGCATCTTGGCGAGCTCCACGCTGATCGCGGGCACGGCCGGGTCGCCGGCCAGCGGCCGATCGCCCACCGGCGCGTTGAGGATGTTCGAGAGCGTCAGGCGCGCGAGGTTCACGCCGTTGCGGGCCTGGGTGAACTGGCCCTGGGCGTTGGCGAGCTGGGCGCGCTGCTGCAGCACCTCGGCGCGCGTGCCGGTGCCGGCCTTGAGCCGCAGCTCGCCGAGGCGCATGTGCTCGGAGGCCTGGCGCACGCCATCGGCCGACACGCTCGCGAGGCCCTCGGCGCGCAGCACGTCGAAGTAGGCCACCGCGGCCTGCTGCATCGCGTCCTGCTCGGCCTGCACGGCCTGGAGCTTGCCCATCCTGAGGTTGTCCTCGATGATCGCGAGCTGGTCGCGGGTCGCGAAGGCGTCGAAGATCGTCTGGCTCGCCGAAACCGTGGTGTCGACGTAGGCGCCGCTCGCCGGGAAGCCGACGATGTTGCCGAAGCCGCCCAGCCCACCGCCGGAAAGCCCCGGCAGGTCCTGGTAGTTCGCGCTGGTCTGCAGGCCCACGGTGGGCAGCACGTTCGAGACCGTCACGGCCCGCTCGGCCTCGGTCACGTTGATCGCCTGGCGGCTCTGTTGGGCGGCGAGGCTGTTGGCGCGCGCGAGCTGGATCGCCTCGTAGAGCGTGAGCGGCTCCTGCGGCTGGGCGGCGGCGGGCGCCGCGAGGCCTGCGAGCAGGAACGCCGCGAGGATCGCGGGACGGACGGTGCGCATCACGGCTCGAGCCCCTTCGGCACGCCACCCGGCGTATAGTGCACCTGCAGCGAGAGCATGCGCGAGATGTCGTCGCCGTTGCCGCTCCAGTGCTCGGCCTGGTAGCCGAGGCCGAGCCGCATGCCGGGCACGATCTCGACGCCCACCGCGCCGCGCAGGTCGGTCAACAGCTGGTCCGCGAAGGGCTTGCCGGGCGCCTCCGAGGTGCCGCGCACCCAGGGGTAGTAGCCGTAGCTCGCCTCGAGGTGGAGCCGGCCGCGCCACGGACGCCAGGCCAGCGTCGCGACGGGGCCGAACGCGTGGCGCGTCTGCTCCCAGTCGAGGTCGCTGCCCGTGTAGGGCACGTCGGCGTTGTTGGGCACCGTGTTCGACCAGCGGTAGCCCCCCTGGGCCGCGAGCTCGAGGTCCGGGTGGAAGACCGGCGTGAGGAGGCCGAGGCGGGCGCCGGCCTGCCAGGTGCTCGGCCGGAAGGCCGGGTTCGAGGCGCGGTCGAGGCCCGCCACGTCGATCGGCGACTCGTAGTGCGCGCCCTCGGCGTCGATCAGCACAGGCCGCAGGCGGAAGCGCATGCCGAGGCGATAGTCGTTGCTCACGAGCCCCTCGTAGCGGCCCGCGCCGGCCGAGACCGCCTGCTGGCGCAGCCGGTAGGCGAAAATCAGGCTGGAGTTGAGCGGCACCGTGTCGATCGCCGCCTGGCCGATCACGGCGGTGGGCAGCATCGGCGAGGTCGGCACGAAGCCCGAGATCGCGCCGATCCGCACGCGCAGGTCCTTGCCGTCGCCCACGGCCACGCTCATCGGCTCGTAGCCGACGGCGGAGATGGTGAGACGCTGGGCGCCGCCGCGCTCGAGCAGCAGGCGGAACGAGCCGTCGGCCTGGGTGAAGGCCGAGGTCACGGCGCCCTCTTGCTGGACCAGCACGCCGGCGAGCGGCTGGCCGGACACGGCGTCGAGCACGACGCCGAACACGGTCGAGGGCAGGACCGCCGCGGGCGAGGCGGCCGGCTGGACCACGCCCGGCTCGGCGGGCGCTGGCGACGGCACGGCCGCCGGCGTGGGGGTCGGGCGGGGCGTCGGGCGCGCGGGCATGCGACGGCCCGCCCCGCGCGGGGCGGCGGCGATCAACGGGGCCGCTGGCCCGGGCGCAGCCATTGCCGGCGGGGCCCCGGCGCAGCCGGGGACGCCAATCGTCCCCACCGGGGGGGCGGCGGCGATGATGGTGCCGGCCGCGAGCGTGGCGAAGATTGCGGACATGACGGTTCCTCGGGCTGCGGGGACGGGTTACTTCTGGAGGATCGTGACGACGGGCGACGACGAGGTGAAGGAGTAGGTGTTCGAGCCGTTGCGCTCGGAGGCGTCGACGCGGATGAAGTAAGCGCCGGGGGACTCCGGGGTCACCCGGAAGATGTCATCGGCGATCTCGATCCTGGGCTCGGTGTCCCAGTCGTAGGTCTTCAGCTTGGCGTCGGCCGCGCTGTCGACCTGCAAGGCCTTCCAGGCGCCCGGCGTCGTGGCGATGAACCAGGTGTAGCGGTAGTTGGTCTCGTCCACGCCGCGCGCGTTGAGCTTGAGGGTCACGATCGCGCCCTGCTTGACGATCGCGTTGCGCGGCTCGGAGGTGATCAGCGGCGTGTCGCCCTCGGCCACGTTGAGCACCGGGTCGGTGGTGGTGAAGGTCTTGATCGCGCCCTGCGCGTCCGGCACGTCGACGCGGAAGGAATAGCTGCCGGCCTCGTTCACGAGGAAGTTGTTCACCGAGCTGTTGCCGGTGAGCGCCGTCCAACTCGCGCTGGCGCCAGCGCCTGTGCGCGAGTAGTACCAGCTGATCGGCGCCTGGCTCGCGAGCGTCAGGTTGAGGTTCAACGAGACGCGGTCGCCGCGCAGCACCGACGACGGGTTCGCCGTCACGATCGGCCGGCCCTCGTTGACGAACACGACGGCCTCGGGCGAGACGAAGGTGTTGACCTCGCCGGTCGCCTTGCTCGAGACCTCGGTCTTCACGAAGTAGGAGCCGACGTTGGTCGGCAGCCAGTCGATCTTGGCGCCGGCGCCCTGCACGAGGGTCCAGGGCCCCTGGGCCGTGGCGCCCACGCTCCAGGAATACGACAGGTCCTCGCCGCGCAGGCCCTGCGGCCGGTTGAAGACCAGGCCCACCGGCTGGCCGCGCTCCACCGCGCCGTTGGGAGGCGTCGTCGTGATCACCTCGTCGCCGTCGGTCACGAAGACCAGCGCCGAGGGCGTGGTGGTGGAGTAGGACTGCTGGGTCGTGCGGTCGACGGCGTCGACCTTGACGAAGAAGTTGCCGGGCTGCGGCGGCGTCCACTCGACTTCCTTGCCCTGGCCCGGGATCGGCAGCCAGGGCGCCGTCCCCGTGGTCGAGTAGGCCCAGGTGAACTGGTACTTCTCGCTCGCGGCGTCGGTGTTCGCGCGCAGCTTCACGTCGAGGCCGCGCACGATGAAGCCGGGCGAGGGGTCGGTGAGCACGGGCGGGTTGGCGAATTGCACGGGCGAGCCGGTCAGCAGCGTGACGATCTGGCTGCCGCGGTCGTCGAGCACGAAGACGACCTTCCAGTTGCCCGCCACGTCGGGCGAGAGCGTGCTCTGGGCCGGCACCGTGAAGGTGTAGTAGCCGCCGGGGTTGCGGGTGACCGGCACGGTCTGGCCACCGATCGCGACCTCCAGCGTGCGCGCCTCGCGCACCGCCGCGGGCAGCGCGCCCGGGTTGTCGATCGTCACGAATGTGCCGGCGGCGCCGGGCGCGAGGATCGCGCGCACCGCGGCCTCCGGGCCGAGCGGCGTGACGGCCGGCGTGCCGGTCAGGTTGAAGGTCGACTCGCAGCCCGCCAGCACGGCGGCGGCGACGGCGAGCGTCAACCAGGGACGAAGGACGGAACGGGGCTTAGACATGACTCCACCTCGGGCGGCCGGACCAAACTTGAACGGTTTTATAGCCAAACAATTTAGCAGCAAAAATATAGGGTGGCAAGGTCTCGTATGTAACGTTTTACACCATGGCCAGGGCCCCGCACGGCTGTGATCGCGGTCGCCGCCGCGCTCCCCGGCTAAATAATTTTGCATCAAAACTGTTTTTGCGCTAAAGTAGTTAATACGGTCCTTCAGGGGACCACCGCGCGGCCCATGAAGGCAAACAAAGCAAGCAAAGCAAACAACGCCAACAACGCCAACAAGGCTAACAAGGCCACGACGGCCAGGCAAGGACATATGCCGCTCACCGATGACGTTGCGCGATACGAGCAATTAATGGAGCGCCTGATGATCGGCTTCAAGGCCCGCATGATGCAGGTCTGCAAAGCCGGTGATCTGACGCCCCCGCAGTTCTTCGCGCTCATGACCATCTGCCGCCTCGGCCGCACGAAGATGTCGCCGCTCGGCGACGAGCTCGGGCTCTCGATGGGCGCCGCCTCGACCCTGATCGACCGCCTGGTCACGCGCGGGCTGGTCACGCGCGACGCCGATCCGTCGGACCGCCGGGCCGTGTTCGTCTGCCTCAGCCCCAAGGGCGAGGAAGTCCTCGCCGAGGCCAAGGCCGCCCGCCGCGTGCTGCTCTCGCAGGTCTTCGACCAGCTCGACCAGGACGAGCGCAGCCGCGTGCTGGCGAGCCTCGAGACGCTCGCCGGCGCCTGGGACGCCCTGCCGCCGGTCGGCCACGCCGGCCACGTCGGCCTGGCCTGTATCGTCGAGGAATAGCGCAGCGTGGGCGACGAGCCCAAGCCAACGCCCGGGCCGGGCGGCCCGTTCAGCTCGCCGGTGCTCAGCGCCCGCGACCGGGCCTCGGGCGCGCTGGCCGCCAGGGCGCTGCTGCTGGCGGTCGCGGCCGTGCTCGGCCTGTTCGGCCTGGCCATCCTGACCACGCCACGCGCCGAGCTGCCGCCCCACATCGTCCTGAGCCGCAGCGTGTTCAACGTGCGGGTCGCGGTCGAGGAGCACGCCCTGAACCACGACCAGCTCTACCCGGCGAGCGCCGACTGGCTCGTCACCTTGCGGCGCGAGCAGCTGCTCGGCGAAGCCGGCGCCATGAATGCCCTCCAGCCCTCGCCCTGGGGCGGCGGGGCCTTCACCCAGGCGAACGTCGTGCCGCTGCCGCGCTGGCTGCCGACCGCCGCCCAGCTCGCGCACGGCGCGCAGGCCCCGCCCCTGGGCGCGCCGCTCGCGCCGGGCCACGCGCCGACCTCCGCGACCTTCGACGCCCAGACCTGGGGCGCCATCCTGTACGACCACGACGGCGTCTCGGGCACCTACGTGATCTACGGGCTCGGCAAGGTCCGCGACCAGATCGGCGTGCGCATGGGCGGCTGGAACGCCGGCGGGACCTGGCAGGCTTTCTAGAGGGCGATCGGCTGCACCGGCCCCGGCCGGCCCGGGTCGCGCACCTTGAGCACCAGCAACAGGCCGATCACCAGGAACACCAGCTGGGTGGCCAAAGCCGCCTGGTAAGCGAACGCGCCCGTGCCCGCCAACGCTTTCACGACCACGCCCCAGGTCACGGGGCCGAGGATCGCGGCGAAATCGTTGCAGAGGATGAACACGCCAAAGAACTCGCCGCGCCGGTCTTCCGGCACCAGCTGGGCGAGCAGCGGGCGGCTGGTCACGAGCACGCCGCCGAAGGCCAGGCCCAGGATCGGGCCCAGCACCTGCTTCACGAGCACCTGGTCGTGGATCACGACCAGGCCGCCGAAGCCCACGAACATCGTGCCGAGCACGCCCACCAGCGCCTTCTTGGGCGTGAACTTGTCGGCCAAGAAGCCCCAGAGCAACGCGCCCACGAGCGAGCAGAGCACGACCACCAGCAAGAAGCCCTGCAGGCTGCCGTCGGTCTCGGAGAGGCCCACCACCCTCACCAAGTAAACGCTCATGAAGTCGCGGATCGTGTTGATCGTGTCGAAGAAGAAGAAGCTGCCGAGCAGGAAGAAGCCCGCCCCGCGCAGCGCCGGGTCGTGGCGCAGCTCGCCGAGCAATTTGCGCCACGACACCTTGTGGGAGGTCTGCTCGTTGCTCGGCACGGGCGTCTCGCGCATGAGGAAGAGCGGGAACGAGGCCACCAGCGCGAGCAGCGCGGTGGGCAGGAAGACGGCCTGGCTGCCGCCCGCCGAGATCCAGGGCACCGGGTGGCCGAGCACCTGGCCGGTGGCGTAGGCCATGCCCAGGATCACGGCGGTGAGCGAGCCGACGTAGCCGATCGCCCGGCCGATGCCCGACACGCGCCCCATCAGATCCGGCGGCGCGATCGCGGGCAGCATCGCGTTGTAGAACACCCCCGAGAGCTGCAGCCCGATGTTCGCGAGGCCGAAGAGCACGAGGCCGACCCAGACGTTGTCGGTGAAGGCGATCGCCGCCCCGCCCACCACGTAGCCCAGCGTACAGACGATGATGAACGGCTTGCGCGTGCCCGCGGCATCCGACATCGCGCCGATCTTGGGCGAGACGATCGCCACAGCCAGCATCGAGAGCGACTTCGCGAGGCCGTAGGTGAGATCGTCGGCGCCCTGATCCTTGATCACCCAGAGCGCGAAGTAGGTCGAGACGAAGTTCATATAGAACGCCGTGCTCGCGAAATCGTAGAGCGCCCACGCGGTGACCGTGGATCCGTTCAGTCTCTTGCTCATGGCGCTCCTCGCGATCGCGCTGGTCAGCGGCCGATCAGGCCGGCGAACCGCGAATCGTGGGATTGTACGGCGAGGTTAAGGGCCAGGGCAAGCTAAATAACACCTTCTGAACCCAGAAATCTTTCAGAAGACCACGCAAGTTTAACGTCACATTAGCGATAGTAAGCTCGTAGATTAAACGGTGCTTAAGGGAACGCGGACGCGTCGCCAGGGCACCGTCAGGTTTCAGGAGGTCTGGGATGAGCAACGTCACGACGGCCAGCATCCGCCCGGTGGGTCCCTACAACCCCACGCGTCGCCCCGCGCCGATCGCCGATCAGCCTGCGCAGAACCTGCCCGGCGGCTGGACGCCCGGCTACCCCACCTACCCGACGCCGACGATGCCGCCCGCGCCGACCTGGCCCACGCCCCCGGCGAGCCAGTTCCCGCAGCAGCCCCAGTTCCCGCAGTACCCCCAGTACCCCCAGTATCCGCAACAGCCCCAGTACCCGGGCTACCCGCAGTACCCCGGCCAGCCGCGCGGCGTCGGCGGCTTCCTCGGCGACGTGTGGAGCGGCGTGAAGGAGCGCGGCCACGAGGTCGGCCAGCTGATCGCCCACCCCTTCAACGCGCACGCGCGCAGGCCTTACTACGGCCGCAACCCCTGGGAGCCCCGCCGCAGCGGTGAGACCGTGGGCCGCTGGATCGTGAACGGCACCTTGATCGCCGGCGCCGTGATCGGCGTCCGCGCGTTGCTCGGCGGCTTCGGCGGCGGCGCCGGCGTCGGCACCAGCGGCACGCTCGGCCGCGTGCTCGAGCTCGCCGTTGCGCCCTTCAAGTGGGCTGCCCGCGGCGTCGGCGCGGTGCTCGGCGGGGCGAAGGACTTCATCGGCGGCGCCCTCTCCTCGCTCTTCGGCGGCGCCCACGTGGGCATGCGCTAAACCAAGTTTTCCGTCCTCCTCTCTTCTCCTCTCACTCTCACTCACAAACTGACCCGGCCCTCTTCCGCAAGGAAGGGGGCCGGGTCGCGGGGATCTGATACGGGCGGGTCAGGCCTTGGCCTCCTCCCTGTCGCAGTAGATCCTGATCGCGTCGCGCAGGAACGCCGCGAGTCCCGGCTTCACGCTCTCGTAGCGCCGCTTGAACCGCTCGTCCTCGACGTACATCTCGCCGAGGCCGCGCCAGATTTCGAGCGAGCATTCATAGAAGTTGTCCGTGATCGCCTGCCGACGCGCCGCGATCTGGGCCTGGACCGCGGGCGCGTCAGGCCCCTGGTCCATCATCAACGCGAGCGCATGCTCGGCCTCCCAGCCGGCCTTCACCATGGCCTTCTGGTCGTCCTTGCTCAGGCGGTTCCACTGCTTGTAGGAGCGCTCGACCCGCTCGCGGCCCCAGCGCTCGGCGGCCTCTGCTTTCCATTCGGCGAGCTGGGCTTCGTCGAAGCCCTCGAACATCTCCTGCTGGTCCATCGGGGACCCCCTTTCGTAGGCGTCGATCGTCCGTTCTACGGATCGGATCAGCGTTTCGAGCCGCTCTTTCTTCTTGACGAGCAGCTCCCGGTGGGTGGCGAGCGCGATCCGCTTGTCGTAGCCCGGGCGATCGAGGATCTGCCTGATCGCGGCGAGCTCGAAGCCCAGCTCCCTGAAGAACAGGATCTGCTGGAGCCTTTCCAAATCGGCGTCCGCGTACTGGCGGTAGCCGGACGGGGTCACCGCGGCGGGCCTGAGCAGGCCGATCTCGTCGTAATGGTGCAGCGTCCGGACGCTGACGCCGGCGAGATCGGCCACGGCCTTGACGGTGTAGGGCATGGGGTTCACCTCCCGGTACTTACGTTGAACTATCACGTTACGTGAGAGTCAAGCCCCGCGCCCGCGCTCGGATCGCGGAGCGTCCGGGCGCGGGTATACGACTGGCGAGCCCCGCCCGGAGAATCGCCTCATGTCTCCTCACGTCGCAGGCCGCCTGCTGGCCTGCGTTTTGGCCGCCGCCGCCGCGGCCGGCTGCTGCCACTTCTACGACTGCGGCCCGCGCGGCCCGGTCTGCCCGTTCCCGGATAGCCGCAAGGTCGAGCCGAACTCGTCCTTCACGATCGAGCTACGGAACGCGGCCGGGGCGCTGCAGGTCGGCACCCTGGTGAAGGTCGTGCGCACGCAGCGCGTGCCCAAGGAGCAATGCCCGGCGCTGATCAAGGACGAGGCCTCCGGCCAGACATTCATCGAGGGCCGCGTCGAGTTCAAGAACATGTTGCGCGGCACCTACTTGGTGGAGGGGGAAGGGCTCCCCGAGGGCACCAAGATCGATTTCGGCGCGAAGGCCACCGCCACCACCTTCGCGATCGCCGCCGACGGCAGCGTGACCAGCGACCCGCCGCTCCCCGAGCTTGTCACGGCCCGGTTCGTGGGCACCACCCACGCCGCGAAGGCCGACCTGCCGGAAGCCGGCCGCGCCTCCTTCACGATCACGGACAGCGCCACCCTCATCGCGTTCCAGGCCTGGCATCGGTCGCCGGACCGGACGCTCACCGTCGATTTCGGGCGGGAGCGGCTGGCCGCGCTCTACCGCCAGCTGCCGGCGCCGAGCTGCGAGAGCAAGGTCGTGTTCGGGCGCGGCGCGCAGGGCGTCGGCTGGCGGGTCGAGACCCTCGAGATGTCGAGCAGGCTGACGAGGCCGCTTGGCGTGTGCTCGCCGAAGCCCGCGCCCACGGACCCCTACTGGGCGCTGGCGGTGCTGCCCGCCGATCCCACACCGGTCGTCGGCACCACGGCGCTGGCCGCGACGGCCGCCTGGCTCCCGACGCCGGCTCCCTCGGTTGCGCCGAGCGTCGCGCCGACGGCAAGACCAAGCACGGCCCCGCCGGTCCCGCAGCCGACGTCGGCCCCCACGGCCTCGCCGTCCGCCTTTCCGCCAGCCTCGCCCGCCGCGGCGGCGGCCGAATAGGGTATACGACAGGCGAATCCCTGATCGGAGACCTCCCATGAAGCTTCGTTTCGCTCCCCGCGCCGTGTTGGCCTGCGTTCTGGTCACAGCCCTCGCCGGCTGCCCCGTGCCGGGAGGCGCGGCGAACCCGGGCGTCTGCCCGCCGCAGACCCGCGACATCGCGAAGAGCTCGGCCTTCGACGTCACGCTCATCGACGAGGAAGGCCAGCCCCGCGACGGCGTGGCCGTGAAGGTGGTGCGCACGCCGCGGGCCGCCAATGCGGCCTGCCCCGGGAAGCTGCGCGACGAGGCGTCGGCCACCACGGACGCGGCGGGGCGCGCCGCGTTCTGGAACCTGGAACGAGGCACCTACGTGGTCGAGGCCAAAGGCCTCAAGGACGTCACGATCGACTTCGGCGCGAAGGTCGCCGCCACGACCTTCATGATCAACGCCTTCGGTCGGGTGACGCCATCCACGCCGAAGCCCGCGAACCTCGTCACGTCGCGCTTCACGGACCAGATCCAGCTCGGGAAGGTCGGCCTGCCGCCGGCCGGCGCGGCCTCCGTCACGGTCGCCGACGCCGCCGCCGCGCGGGCGTTCGTCGCCTGGCTCGAGCAGCCCGACCCCGCGCTCACTTCGCTCGACTTCGCCAAAGAACGCTTCGTCGCCCTCTACAACACGCTGCCGGTCCCGGGCTGCAACGCAGCGGTCGTCTTCGAGCGGACCGCGGAAGGAGTGGCCTTCCGGGTGGACACGTTCGAGCTGCCGAAGGGGCTGGCCTGCGCGGCGCCGGCGATGCCGCGCCTGCCGTTCTGGGGCGTCGCGATCCTGCCGGCCGACCCGAAACCGGTGGTGGGCACGACGGCGCTGGCCGCAGATGCCGCGTGGCTGACGGCCTCGCCCGCGCCGTCGCCGGCGGCGTCTGCATCGGCGTCGGCGTCGCCGGGCGCCGCCGTTTCGCCTGGCGGCACGACATCCCCCGCCGCCGCCGCTTCGCCTGGCGCATCGGCATTCCCCGCCGCCTCGACGTCGCCGGCCGCGTCGACCGCGCCCTGATTGCCCCGCCACCATTGACCGCACCTTGGATCGCCGAAGGCCGCCTGAGGCCCCCCGACCCGCCGCCCTACGCGGTGGCGCGCCCGCGGTTCGTGGCGGCGCCCGTACTCACGGTGCTGGCGGCCGGCCCGGGTTACGGCAAGACCCATGCCCTGGCCGGGCTGCTGGCCGGCGCCCCCGAGGGCGCGATCACGGCGTGGCTGGCCTGCGACCCGTTCGACGCCGATCCCGCCGAGGTCTTCCACCACCTACTCGCGGCGGTGCGCGTGCAAGTGCCGGGCTTCGGGGCCGAGATCGAGGCGCTGCTCGCGGGCGGCAAAGTGGACGCGCGCCAGCTCTGGACGCGCCTCTTCGCGGGCCTCGCGGCTTACGGCGGGCCGGGCGCCTGGCTCGCGCTCGACGACGCCCACCACCTGGCCGAGGCGGGCTCGGAGCTCTTGAAGGGCCTGGCCACAGCGCTCGAGCGCCTGCCGCCGGGCGTGCGGGTGCTGGTCGCCACGCGCCGCAAGCTGGCCCTGCCGGCCGCCCGCCTGGCGGCCCAGGGCCGGGCGCGGGTGCTCGGGCCCGAGGCGCTGGCCTTCGACGAAGCCGAGGCCGCGGCCTTCAGCGCCGTGCGCGGCTTCCTGCCCGACGCCACGCTCGCGGCGGAGCTGGCCGGCTGGCCGCTCGGTTGGGTGCTCGTGACCGACCTCGGCGCGGGGCTCGACGCGACGCGGCGCCGGGAGCGCCTCGCGGCGGGCGCGCTCGCCGATTACGTGGCCGAGGAGCTCTACCGCGCGCACGACGCCGAGACGCGGGCGTTCCTGCGCGCGGCGAGCTGGCTCGAGGAGCTCGGGCCGGAGGACGTGCGCCTCGTGACCGGCGCGCCGGATGTCGCCGTGAGGCTCGAACGGCTCGAGATCGAGCACGTGGTGACGGCCCATGACGGCGGCCTGGTCTACCGCTTCCCGCCCCACGTGCGGGCCTTCCTGCGCGAAGCCTCGCGCCGCGAGGACGCCCCGGCCACCCGCGCGGGCTGGCTCGCGGCCGTGGCCGAGCGCCACGAGGCGGGCGGGCGGCCCGAGGCGGCGCTGCCATACCGGATGGCCATGGAGGATTGGCCCGCGGCAGCGCGCGCCTGCGCGCAAGCCTTCCCGGCGATGCGCTTCTCCGGACGCCATGCGGCGATCGCCCGCTGGCTCGCGGCCTTCCCGCGGGAGGTGGCGGAGCAGGAGCCCACCGTGCTGATTTGGCGCGGCCATGCCCGCGCCCGCGCGGGCGACCACGTCGAAGCGCTCGACCTATATAGCCGGGCCCGGTCGGCCTTCGAGGCGGCCGGCGACCTGGCTGGGGTGGTCAAGGCGCTCGTGCGGCTCACGTACGTCGCCCTGATGGAAAACGACCTCAAGCGCGCCGGCCCGCTGCTGATGCAGGCCCAGGCCCGGCAGGCCGACGCGCTGGCCGAGGACCTCGCGGATCTGCACGCGAGCCGCGGCTTCATCGCGGAGCAGCGCGGCGACCTCGCGCTCATGCGTGAGTGCCACGAGGAAGTGTTGGCCGTGCCGGCGGGCCGCGACGTCGAGGTGGCGGCGAGCCACGCGGTGGCGCTGATCAACCTCTACACCGCGCACCTCAACCTCGGCGACCTCGACGCGGCCGAGCGCGCCGCCGCGCGGGCGGTGGCGGTGGCGGGCGAATGGGGCTTCCACCCTTACGGGATCTTCGCGTCGTTCCTGCGCGCACACCTCGCGCTGCTGCGCGGCTCGCCGGAGGGCGCCGACGAGGCGCTGCGCGGCCTGCCCGCGACCTGGCGCGACGTGCTCGACTGGCACGACCTCGGCTGCGCCGACACGATCCTCGGCCAGCTGCTCGCGGCGCGCGGCGACCTCGCGGGCGCCGACGAGGCCTTCAAGCGCGCGGTGGCGACCTTCGAGGCGGCCGGCTTCGCGCAAGGCCTCAAGCTCGTGGCCGAGCGCCAGGCCTGGCTCGCGCTGCAGCGACGGCAGCTCGCGCGCGTGGCGGCGATCGTGGCGGGGGTCGAGCTCACGGGCGGCAGCCTGTACGACGTCGCGCCGAGGCTGCCCGCGGCGCGCGCGCTGGACCTGGCGGGCCGGCCGGGGGAGGCGATCGCGCTGCTGGACGCGGCGCTCGCGGAGTTCGAGGGGCTGGGGGCGAAGCTGCACGCCGTGCGGGCGCGGCTCTTCCGCGCGGCGGCCAGGCTGCGGGCAGGGCAGGCCGAGGGGGCCCGCGCGGACCTGGCGGCGGCGGAGGCGGTGATGGCCGCGCAGGGGTACGGGTTCCTGCGGGAGCAGGATCAGCTGTTGTGGGAGGAGCTCGACTCGCTCCGCTCGAGTCCCGAGTTTCGAGTTCCGAGTTCCGAGCTGGAGGCAGCCACGGTGCGGGACGTTGCTCGCGATGACGCTCGGGACCAGGCGATTCGCGAACTCGGGACTCGGAACTCGGGACTCGGGACCAAACCCGCCACCACCAACGAAGCGATCCTCCAGCTGAATCTCCTCGGCACCCTCGAAGCCCGCGTCGGCGGCGTCCTCGTCGACCAATGGGTCCGCCGCAAGGCCCAGCTCGCGCTCGCCGCCCTCGCGCTCTACCCGCGCGGCCTCGCGCTGCCCGAGCTCGCCGAGCTCATGGGCGGCGAGGAGCCAGGTGGCGGGCGTTTCACCACGCTCAAGGTCGCGATCTCCTACCTCCGCCACGCGCTCGAGCCGCACCTGGCGAAAGGCGCGCCGAGCCGCTTCGTGCTGCTCGAGGGCGAGCGCTACCGGCTCGGTTGGGACCACGTCCGCCTCGACATGGCAGACTTCGAGGCCGCGCTGGCCGCGGGCGATCGCGCGCGAGCGATCGCGCTCTACCGCGGGAACCTGCTCGACGAACCGTTTTTCCAGCGCTACTTCGAGGCCGAGCGCGAGAAGGCCCGCGGCCAGGCGGTCGCGGCCGCCCTGGCGCTGGCTGGCGAGAAGCGCCAGGCCGGCGACGCGGCTGCCGCGGAGAACGTTTTGACGCGCATCGCGGGCATCACGGGCACCGACGAGGCACCCTACCAGGCGCTGATGGACCTCTACCTGGCCGCGGGGCTACCCGAGAAGGCCCGCCAGACCTACTGGGACTGCCGCAAGGCGCGCAAGGCCCAGCTCGGCTTGCCGCCGAGCGAGGAGATCGAGGCCGCCTACCGCGCCCTGCGTTAACGCCCTGGGTGGGGGAATGGCTGTGGGCCTCAGTCGCGATCGGAAAGCCAGCCGTTCATCTCTTCCTCGACCTCCCGCCGCGTCCCCTCATCCAGCCGCCCCGCCACGCGGCGTAGGCCGTCGCGCGCGCCGGCGTGACCGTCATGGGCGGCCACGAAGTACAGGCTGTAAGCCTCGCGCAGATCCACCGCGCCGCCGATTCCGCCTTCGCAAAGCTGCGCGCCGCGGAAGGCCCCGGCCGGGATGTCCACGGCGAAACAATAGAAGGCCCGCGCCTTGGCGATATCCCGCTGAAACCCGCGCCCCGCCTCGATCGACCGGGCGATCCGGAGGACCTCGGCCTGGGGCATCAGGCCCCTATCGTGCGTGTAAAACGCGAGGGCCTTGCCGAGATCGCGGCGAACGCCGCGGCCGAACTCGTACATCCGGCCCAGGCGCCACCGATCGCCGACGTTTCCTGAGTCCTCGAACTTGCGGTAGATCGCCCACGCCTTCGCGTAATCCGACGCGCCCCCCAACCCGAGCTCGTACATTTCCGCGAGCCGGAGCTCGGCGTTGGTGTGCCCGGCCCGGGCGGCCTCGCGGAACCAGCGCCGGGCCTTTTCGAACGGCTTCGGCGCGGGATGCCGCGCCAAAATCAGGTCGCCGAGGATGAACATGGCCGTCCGATCGCCCGCCGCCGCGCCCTTCTCGTACCAGCGCAGGGCCTCGCTGAAATCCGGGGCCAACAGCCGCTCGCCGGTCTTCCGGTTCCGGATCCCGCTGCGGTAGGTGTCCCCCAATCGGCTCCACGCCGCCTTGTCACCCGTCATCGCCAGCTCGCGCATCATTTTCAGGCCCGCTTCGACGTCCCGGCGACCGAGCGACGGCTCTAAGGGGTCGAGAAAGGAGGAGGCGGCCCAGTAACGGCCGTCGCGGTTTCCCTTCCGTGCTGCCGCCCGGAAGTGCAGGCGGGCGAACGTCGCGTCGCGCGAGACCAGCACGCCGAAGCTGTGCAGCTCGCCAAGAAAGACGTGGGCACGCGCGTGATCACCCTTGGCGGCCCGCTGGAGCCAGGCGACGCCGGCCGCGGGGTCGGCCTGGGCGCCGGCGCCATAGACGAGGACGAGCCCCAGCCTGTATTGCGCGTCCAGGTCCCCCCGATCGGCTGCCTGAACCAGCTTGGTGAGCGCCTCGGCACCCGGCACGGCCTGGAGATCGGGCGGCCGGAACAGCGTCAGCTGACTGGCGCCGAGATCGCTACCGTCCAGCGGAATGACGATCGGCGAAGGCCCCGAAATGACGATCGCGGGCTCGGATGGCTGCGCTTGCGCCATGAGCAATGCCACGCCGATCGCGATTCCGTACATCCGACCCTCCCTCGCTCGCCCGGGAGGTAGTCATACCCCCGGATCGCCGAGATCCTGCCGAGAACCGCGGGATCAAATCCCGTCCCGCACCCGGTCCACCAGCCAGTAGAAAGCCCGCTCGGTCTCCGTCGCCACGACCTCGGCCCGCAGCCCCTTCGCGCGCGTCTCGGCACGGATCGCGCGCGCGAGCGGCACGTGGTTCGGCCCGCCGGCGTGCCAGGTGAGCAGGCCGAGCTCGAACCAGGCATCGGGATCGCCGGCCTCGCCCTCCCGGCGCAGGCGCGCGCGTTCCGCCTCGTCGATGGGCGCGATCATGCGGCTTCCTCAGCGCCTCCCGTACCCGGTTCCGGTTCCGGCCCCGCCAGGTAAAGGCTTCTTGACCGGAACTTAATCCGTTCTTACGGTTCCAGCGGGTCGCGCGGAATCGATCCGGAACCCGCCCGCGGGATATCCAACTCGTGAGCCGCGCCGAGAGCGCCGCCGAAGCGAAACCCCCGAGTGAGCGTTTGAACGAGAGGACCCGACCATGACCAAGATCACCCTGACCGCCGCCCTGATTCTCGCCACCCTGAGCGGCTGCGCGACCACCCTGCCGATCGCCCCGCTGGCCCGTCCGACGCAGCGCGTCGCGGCCGCCAAGGCCCAGCTCACCGCCAAGGTGGCCAGCGCCAAGACGAAGGTCGCCGAGCGCCTCGCCCCCAGCGTGATGGTGCTCAAGGGCGCCGCCGCCGCGGTCCAGACCGAAGAAGCAGCAGCGGCGCAGGTCGACGGCGACGTCGACACCACGCTCGACGCCTTCGAGGCCTTCGCCGACGAGCAGGGCGGCTACCAGCTGCAGGGCCTCGGCGGGCTGGGCTGGCTGCCCACGATGCGGGCGAAGATCAAGGCCCGCGTGTTCGCCTGGGGCATCCTCCGCCACGAGGTCCGCCGCAAGCTCGTCGTGCGCGCCGCGGCCCGCCACAAGCTCGTCAAGGCCAAGCTCGCCCACCGCGAGGACGTGCGCCGGGCCTTCCGCGCGGTGCCCTGGAGCGACAACGGCGACGGCACGCAGACCAAGGCGATCGACTATTCGATGGAGGTGAAGGCCGGCGGCAAGACCTTCGCGCGCCAGGTGAAGGGCACGATCACGGTCGACGCCGAGACCAAGGCGCTGATCACCGCCCAGGGCGAGTTCACCCAGCAGATGCCGAACGGCGCCAGCCTGACGGCCAGCAGCGACAAGACCCTGCAGGCCGACGGCGCCTACCTCGTGAAGCGCACCAGCCTGACGACGCTCAAGGACGGCACGACCCGCGCCGCCGACGCGACCCGCACGATCGACACCGACGGCCACTTCGCTGGCACCGGCACGATCACCTGGAAGAACGCCGCGGGCGCCGTGATCGCCACCAAGACCTGGACCTTCGGCGGCAACGAGGACACGGCGGACCTCGACGAGCTCGAGCCCGTGACGGGCGACGAGGCGGCCGAGGAGCCCGCGGCGGTCGATCCCGTGGCGACCGCGGCCCAGCCCTAGGCTGCGGCGAGCCCCATCCCCGCCCTCGGGTGCCTGAGGCACCCGAGGGCGGGGTGCGGATTTCCGGGTATAACCCGCCCAGGAGCGCTTCATGCCGAACCGCCGCACCAGCCTGACCCTCCTCGCAGCCCTCCTCGCGGGCTGCGTCGTCACGCCGGTCAAGGCCCCGCGCCCCGTGGCCACAGAGACGACCCAGGCGGCGGCGATCCGCGAGCCGCGCGCCCCGGCCGGGCTCCCCGGCGACCCGACGGCGGCCGGCGGCGCGGCGAACCCCGGCGAGCGGCCGCGCGTGAGCGTGCAGCCGGGCAACGGCGCGGGCCCTGGCGACGGTCCTGACCCCGGCGCGATCCCCAACCCGGATGCCGGGGTCGGCCCGCAGGCGGCGGGCATCATCGGCAAGCTCAAGTCGCCGACCGGCCTGGTCGCGACCAACGCGGGGCCTGCCCTGGCGTCCGCCTTCGGCTTGCTCGCCCTCTCGCAAGACGCGATCGCCGGCGCCACCCTCAGGCTGGTCGACGCCGCGGGCCAGCCGGTGAGCAGCGAGCGCGTCACCACAGCACCCGACGGGTCCTTCCGGTTCCAGGCCCTGCCCGCGGGCGACCAGGCCTTCTTCATCCAGGCCGAGTTCGACCTCGCAGGCTCGCCCGTCGTGCTGCGCGCGCCGGCCGAGCCGCCCGAGGACGGCGCGGGGCTCAAGCTCGACGTCGACGCGGCGACCACGCTGGTGGCCGCCAAGCTCGGCGTGCTGCTGCGGCGCGGCGCGCTGGCTGCGCGGCCGCGCGCCCTCGCGCGCTTCATGCGCCTCGCCGAGCGCGTGCGCGCTGCCCTCGCGCCCGAGACGCTGCCCTTCCTCGGCCGCGACTCGCACGACGTGGTCGCGGCCTTCGACCAGCTCGCGCTCGACCACGACGGGATCGCCAGGGTCGCGACCGAGATCGCCGCCGCCGCGGCCGAGCCCACGGACGCCTGGACCGTCGCCCCGGCGGTCGACGCCGCGCGCCTGCGCGAGCTCGGCGTGCTGACCCAGGCCGCGGGCATCACCGAAGAAGGCGGGGTCTTCGCGGCCGACGCCGAAGGCCGGCTCTACCTCGCGACCGACACTGCGCCGGTCCGGATCGTCCGCCTGGACGCCGCCGGCACCGCCACCGACTTCGCGAGCCTGCCCACCGACCTCCTGCCGCCCGTCTCGCTGGCCTTCGCGCCGAACGGCGAGCTCGTGGCGGCCGGGCTCGACGCGCGCAAGGCCATGTGGATCTGCGGCGGCCCGGGCGGGGCCCTGACCAAGCGCGCCGGCGGCCCGTTCGTGCGCACGCGCGACGAGAATGCGCTCGCGGCGCTCGGCCGCATCGCCGTCGGCGCCGACGGCCAGATCTTCGTGCCCATGCCCAAGCTGCACGTCGTGCTCGCCTTCGAGCCGGGCAAGGCGCTGCCGCGCAAGGTGGCCGGCCGCTGGGGGCTGCCCGGCCACCAGGACGGCCCGGCCGACGAGGCGCTGTTCCGCTTCCCCTACAGCCTCGCCACCGGCCCCGACGGCGCGATCTACGTGGCCGACACGCGCAACGCCTGCATCCGCCGCCTGGTGAAAGGCGCCGCGGGCTACAGCGTCGAGACCGTCGCCGGCCGGCCCGGCGAAGCCTTCTACCGCAACGGCCGCGGTGCTTTCGCGCGCATCGGCCGCCCCACCGGCGTCGCGCTCGATGCTTCCGGCAACCTGTACCTGACCGACGCCGGCTCGCGGCGCGTGCGGCGCATCTCGCCCCAGGGCTCGGTCTTCCTGGTGGCGGGCAGCGGCGCGGACGGCAGCGCCGACGGCCCGGGCTGGCGCGCGAGCTTCTCGACGCCGCAGCACCTCGCGGCGGCCGCGGACGGCACGCTGTTCCTGCACGACAGCGGCCCGGGCCCCGACGGCCAGCCGCTCGAGCGCCTGCGCCGAATCAGCCCGCCGACAGGCGCTCAGGCCCTGTAGGTCGGCTCGCCCGTCATGACGATCGGCTGGCCTGATCGGTAGTTTGTCTCCACGACGTCGCGCACCCGCGCGATCAGGTCGTCGAGCGTCTCGCGCGAGTAGTCGCTGGTGGCGATCGGCGGCAGGAAGGTCACCTCGATCGGCGTGCGGCCCACCTGCCAGCCGTCGCGCGCGACGACCTCGAAGGCGCCCTTGATCGTGAAGGGCAAGATGTCCGCGCCGGCGCCCAGCGCGAGGTGGAAGCCGCCCTTCTTGAAAGGCCCGATGCTGCCGTCCTTGGTGCGCGTGCCCTCCGGCATGATGCCGATGCTGTGGCCCGCGGCGAGCCGCTCCTTGGCCGATTCCACGCCGGCGATCGCATGCTCGCGATCCTCGCGCTTGATCGCGATGTTGCCCCAGGCGCGCGTCAGCCAGCCGTAGACCGGCAGCTTGAGGTTCTCGACCTTCTCGATCGCGATCGGCCGGCGCGGGAAGGCCGGCAGCACCACGAAGGGATCGAGGATGCTCTGGTGGTTGCCCATGACCACGTAGGCCCGCGACCAATCGACGTTCTCGGCGCCGGTCACGGTGACGCGGATGCCCGCCAGCCCGAGCGCGAAGCGCGAGCCCCAGCGCACGAAGCGGAAGCCTACCTCCGGGTTGATCGCCGTGAGGAGCACCGCCGGCAGCCCGAGGACGAGCAAGCAGGCGACCCAGACGAGCCAGGCGTAGATCGAATATAACGTGTTGAGCATCCTGAGACGATCTTACCGCATCAGCGACCGCTTCGCCCGGATCGAAAAACTACTGAAACACGCGCCGCTTAGTCTCGGGTGGTCGGAGGCGGGCAGCGGGCTCGCCGGACAGACCCCAGAAGAGGAACGATGCGATGACCAAGAAGAAGTGGTGGCTGGCCGGCGCGCTCGGCGTGGCGATCGTGGCGGCGGCGGGCTGCACCAGCGTGGTGCGCGACGCGGCGGCGCGCAACGAGGCGGTGGGCGTGGTCGGCGGCTATGGCCTGATGAACGCCGAAGGGCCGCTCATGGGCGCGCGGCCCGGCCTGGCGCTGGCCTCGAAGCTCGGGCTGAGCCAGGAGCAGAAGGCCCGGGCCGAGGCGATCATCGCCAAGTACCGCGGCGAGCTGCACCCGGCCAACTTCCCGGCCCTGCGCGACGAGCTGCTCGCGATCGGCCTGGCCCCCGAAGTCGACCGCGCGAAGCTCACGGCATACATCCAGGCGCGCGCGGCGGAGTTCGAGACCAAGAAGCCCGTGCGCCTCGCGATGGCGGCCGAGCTGCGCGGCGTCCTGACGCCCGCCCAGCGCGAGACGCTCGCCGGGCTGCTCGAGTCGGGCCGGCCCGAGTTCATGGCGCGCCTGGACGGGATGCGCGACAAGATGCGCGCCCACGCGACCTCGCGCTTCGGCCTCAACGCGGCCCAGCTCGCGAAGATCGACGCGCTGCACGCCAAGGTCGACGCCCTGCGCACCGACCCGCGCCACGACGCGCTCCGCCTCGCGGCGGCGAGCTTCGTGCGCACGGGCGACGTGGGCACGCTCGCGCAGGCCCTGCCGGGCGTGAGCCAGGTGCTGCCGGTCAGCGAGATCGTGGAGGTGGCGGCCAGCCTGGACCAGCCGCAGCGCGAGCGGATCGCGGCGCAGGCGAAGCACTTCGCGGCGATGCGCCTCCACCACCACTAGCCGCGCCAGGTGGCGTCACAGGGGCTACTCGGCGACCGTGACCTTCAAGATCCGGTCCGGGGTGGCCCCTGTCTTCTTGCCGTCCTTCTCCGTGAAGGTCAGCCTCTGCACGGTGTCCCAGCCCGCGATGACCTGGCCGAAGACGGTGTAGCCGTTGTCGAGCTGGGTCAGGCGCTGGAGGCAGATGTAGAACTGGCTGTAGGAGCTGTTCGGCGCCGAGGTGTGCGCGAGGGCGACCGCCCCCGGCAGGTGCTTGAGCCCGTTGCCGAAGTCGTCGGGCACAGGGTCGCCCCAGTTGCCCGTGCCGATGGCCGGGGCGTCCGGCGGCAGGTCCTTCGAGAGGTAGTCGCCCCCCTGCGCCACGAAGCCCGGGATCACGCGGTGGAAGGTGGTGCGCTCGTAGACGCCTTCCCGGCTGAGCGCCAGGAACTTGGCGCTGGCCTTGACCGCGCGCTCCGGGAAGAGCGTGACCACGAAGTCGCCCTGGGTGGTCGCGAAGGTGATGCGGTACTGGTCCTTGACCGGCTCGCCGACCGCCGCGGCGACGTCCGCGAGGCTGCCGCCCTCAGGGCCGGCGCCGAGCGGGCGTGACGCGAGCGAAGGCGCCGGCACGGGCGTGGCGGTGGGCCCGGCGGCCGGCGTGCGGGTGGCCAGGGCCGTGGGCGCGGGGCTCGTCGCGCCGGCCGCGCCGGGTGACGCGCTCGACAACACGATCTGCGGGCCCTGGGCCGGGGCCGGGCAGCCAGCCATGGCGAGGGCGGCGATCGCCCCTCCGAATCTGACGTATCCGCGCATCCAGGGTCCTCCTTCTCGGGCCCCCAGGATACCCCATCCTGCCGCGTTCCGCGCTCACTCCGCCTGCGGCGCGCTGGCGGGCAGCGCGACCGTCGCGGCCACCGCCCGCGCGCGCTCCGACGCCCCGCTCACCGCCAGGCCGACCTGCAGGAAGTAGGCGACCCCGGCCGCGCTGACCGACTCGACGTAGGGTCGGTTCGCGTCGCGGGCCCAGCCGTTGAACTGCGGGTCGGTCGGCGTGACCGGCTTGCCGCCGAAGCCGCCGAACTTCGCGTTGATCCGCGCGAGCATCGCCGTGGCCTCGGCGTGGTAGGGCTCGCCGGCCAGCGGGAAGCGGGTGTCCGCCTGGTAGGTCTTCGGGTCGAGCAGGATGTAGGCGGCCAGCGGCGGCTCGGTGATGAACACGCGGTTCATGCCGAAGTACCGGTCCGCCAGGAAGTCGCCGACCTCGCCGGGCTTCGTGACCGCGTACGGCCCGGTGGGGTAGCGCCCGAGGACCTCGCCGAACCAATCCGTCCAGTCCGCGCTCGGGCCGACCCAGGCCTCGGGGTTCGTGCCCAGCGCGACGCGCGTGAAGAAGTCAGCGGGCAGCGGCGCGTAGCCCCCGGCCGGCGTCGCCATCTTCGCGGAAGCGCGCGCGCGCAGCGCGCGGAAACAGGCGAGCAGGACCTCCCGCGCGCGGGCGCCTTCGGCCGGGAAGCCGGTGAGGCGGTTCTCGGCGATCCCCCACTTCGGCGCGATCGCGGGGTCGATGGTGATCCCCCCGACGTCGACCCGCGCGAGCGCGTCGTCGATGACGGCCGCCGTGAGGACGCGGGCCTGGGCCACCGCGAGCGCGCGGTCCGTGAGGGTGGGCAGGCCGCGCACCTGGCCCAGCGTGTGGAAGGTCTCGGCCAGGCCCTGGAACAAGGCCCGCCCGCCCTCGCCGACCCGCGCATCCCGCGCGATCGCCTTCCGCGCCTCGTCGAGCGTGGGGGCGGCCACGACGTCCGCGAGGCGCTGGACCATGGCCCGCCGCAGGTAGCGCGTGACGGTGGCGACGTCCTCGTCGACCGCCACGTCCGTGGCCGGCGGCGTGAGCGCGTTGAGGATCGTGCCGGCCTCCTGGCGGCCCGGCAGGCTCGCCACCACCAGCACGTTGGCGTCCTCGCTCGGCGGGACCGTGACCGCGAAGCCGCCCTCGGCGTCGGTGTAGACCGTGTAGACCTTCTTGCCGTCTGCGGTCTCGCCGATCGGCAGGTACTCGCGCGTGGCGAGCGAGACGACGCTCACGAGCATGCCGGCGACGGGCAGCTGCGCGCCGACCTCGGCGCCGGCTGCGGCCCCGGCCTGGGCGAGCCGGAAGGTCGCGCCATCGGGGCCGATCAGGCTCGCGCCGTCGGGGCCGACGAGCGAGGCGCCGTCCGGCCCCACCAGCGAGGCCCCGTCGGGGCCGACCAGGCTCGCGCCGTCGGGGCCGATCAGGTTGCCGCCGCCGGCGGCGAAGATGTTGCCGCCGCCCGCGGCCACGATGCCGACGCCCCCCTTCGCCGCGAGGTCGTCGCCGGTGACGGCGACCGCGTTGCCGGCGCCCGCCGCGACCATCGACGCGCCGTCGGCGCCGATCAGCGCGTTGCCTGTGGGCGCGAGGGCCAGGCCGCCCGCGCGCAGGTAGGTATGGTCCGCAAGGATCTTCCCGGCGAGCTTCACGCCGGCCGCGAGCGGCTTCACCAGGGGCTTCGCCGCGAGCGGGGCGCGCTTCGCGGAGGTGGCGGGCGCCCCAATGGCGCGTGGGTTGCTCGTGACCTTCTCGCCTTCCGGGGATGTGCCGGCCTGCGGCTTCGGCAGCGCCGGCGCGACGCAGCCCGCGAGCGCGAGCGCGAGCACCAGCGAGGTCCGGGCGACGAGCGATGGCACGCGGCCGACATGAAGATGCATCTGGATGACCCTCCCCTCACAGTTCTGTACCCGATCAGGCAACCGACCGCATCGAAAAGCGCTCGAAACATTCGGGCCTTACGATCCGGGGCCGGACCCCGCGTGCCGGGGCATGATGCGAGCGAGCAGCCCATGACCACGAATCTCCTCCTGATCGACGACGACCGCGACCTCGCCGAGCTCCTCGGCGACTTCGTCGCGCGCCACGGCTACGCGCTGGCCTGGGCCGACCGCCCGTCCGCCGGCTTCGCCAGCCTGGCCGCCCACAAGCCCGACTTGATCCTGCTCGACGTGATGCTGCCCGAGCGCGACGGCTTCGCGGTCTGCCGCGAGCTGCGCGCGCGCGGCGACGCCACGCCGGTGATCATGCTCACGGCGCGCGGCGACGACCTCGACCGCATCCGCGGCCTGCAGATCGGCGCCGACGATTACCTGCCCAAGCCCTTCAACCCGCTCGAGCTGCTCGCGCGCGTCGAGGCCGTGCTGCGGCGCGCGAAGCCAGGCGGCCCGCCGCCTGGCCGCGGCCTAGACCCGGACAAGCGCCTGATGCGCCTGAACGGCCGCGAGGCGCAGCTCACGCCCTCGGAATACCGGCTCCTCGAGGCCCTGACGAACCAGCCGGGGCGGGCCTTCACGCGCGACCAGCTGCTCGCGCTGCTCGACGAGGCCGGCGCCACCGAGGCCTTCGACCGCGCGATCGACATCCACGTGAGCCGCCTGCGCGCCAAGCTGGAGGAAGACCCGCGCCAGCCGCGCCACCTGGTCACCGTGCGGGGCCTGGGCTACCGCTGGGAGTGGTAGGCCGATGAGTATGGCAGGCCGATTGAGCATGGCAGGCCGCGCGGTAGCCCGATCATGGTGATGCGCTCGCTGATCGCGAAGATCTACCTCTGGGCCGTCGGCGTCTTCGTGATCGGCGGCGCGCTGACCGTGCTCGCGGCCCACCAGCTCGTGCAGGTGGGCGAGCTCGACGCGCTGCGCCGCTTCGGCGTCGCCCATGCCACCTTCATCGCGCACGAGCTCGAGCGCACGGCGACCGCCCAGGGCCCCGACCCGGCGCGCCTGCGCGAGCTGGGGCCGCCGCTGCACGCCGAGCTGACCTTCCTGCCCTGGGCGCGGGCCCACAGCGCGCCCAGGGCGCTCTGGCACCAGAAGGCCTACTTCGCGCCAGGGGCCCTGCCCGGGCCGTCCTGGCGCACCTACTGGATCCGCCTCGATCGACAGGGCAAGCCCCTGGGCGCGCTGCGCGTCGCGTTCCTGCCGCCGATCGGCCAGCGCCACCTGCCCTTGCTGATGCCCTTCGCCTGGATGGGCGGGCTCGCGCTCCTGCTGGTGCCGCCGCTCGTGCTCTGGGTGATCCGGCCGATCCGGCGCATGGTGGGGGTCGCGCACCGGCTCGGCGCCGGCGACCTCGACACGCCGGTGCCGGTCACGCGGCGCGACGAGCTCGGCGAGCTGGAGGCGGCCTTCGAGGGCCTGCGCGAGCGGCTCAAGGACATGATCGCGCAGAAGGAGGTGCTGCTGCGCGACGTCTCGCACGAGCTGCGCGGGCCGCTCTCGCGGATGGCGATCGCCCTGCCGCTGGCAAGGGCGGGGTTGGGGGACGGCAAGGAAAGCGATCCGGCGCCGTACCTCGCCAAACTGGACCGCGAGGTCGCGACCATGGACGCGCTGATCGGCGAGATCCTCGAGCTCTCTCGCGCGCGCGGCGAGGGGCCCTTGCGGCCCGAGCCGCTGGACCTCGCGGCGCTCGCCAGCGAGCTGGTCGCCGAGCGCGAGCTGACGGCCCGGGAGCGCGGCCTCACGCTCACGGTCGACCTGGCCCAGGCGCCCACCGCCGGCGAGGCCCGGCTCGTGCGCCGGGCCATGAGCAACCTGCTCGACAACGCGCTCAAGTACACGCAGGGGGGCGGGCACGTGCGCGTCGAGACCGCCCGCGGCCCGAGCGGGGCGATCTTCCGGGTGACCGACGACGGCCCGGGCATCGACCCCCAGGCCCTGTCGCACGTGTTCGAGCCCTTCTACCGCCCCGACACGTCGCGCAGCCGCGAGACGGGCGGCACCGGGCTCGGGCTCGCGATCGTGAAGGCGATCGCCGAGCGCCACGGCGGCGAGGCCACGCTCCAGCCCGCCGGCGAACGGGGGCTGGCCGCCACGTTGCGGCTGCCGGCGCGCTAGGCGCATCCAAACTGCGTTTTGGTGATCCCGATCCCCGCGATCAGGATGTGCGTTATGCACATGGGTTGACAGAGGCTAAAACGCGCATCACACCTACATTGTAACCAGGGTCACCAACAACATGGGGCGTCCTCGCATAGGATGGGCCAAGGTACGGATACCGAAGCAAGGACCGCCATGAAGAAGGTTTACCGCAACGTCGGAGAAGGCGTGCGTCGCCTGGTCGCCAACGAGTTCTGCCACCCCGAGTGGCAGCAGATGGCGGTGCAGGCCCACAAGCTGAGCCTCCAGGAGCAGATCGACCAGCTGTTGGCCGTCGCCCAGCTCGACCGCCAGCAGATCCAGATCCTGCCGCACCAGGTGAACGCCGTGATGACCGCGATCAACAAGATGCGGACGCGCGCGATCCTGGCCGACGAGGTCGGCCTCGGCAAGACGATCGAGGCGGGCCTGATCATCAAGGAATACCTGGCGCGCGGCCTCGCCAAGCGCGTGCTGATCCTCACGCCGGCGCCCTTGACCACCCAGTGGCGCGGCGAGCTGCTCTACAAGTTCGGCGAGGTCTTCGTGGTCGCCGACAAAGACGACGACACGCTGTTCCAGGGCTTCGACGCCCACCCGCTGCTGATCGCGAGCCTCGACACCGCCAAGCACCCGGCCAACGCGGATTTGTTGTTGTCGCAGCACTGGGACCTGATCGTGGTGGACGAGGCGCACCGCCTCAAGAACGCGGCCACCCAGGCCTACAAGTTCGTGAAGCAGCTGCGCACGCGCTTCTTCCTCATGCTCACGGCCACACCCGTGCAGAACAGCCTCTTCGAGCTGTACAACCTCGCGGACCTCGTCCAGGAGGGCCTGCTCGGCACGCCCGAGCACTTCAAGGAGACCTTCGTCGCCGACAAGAACGGCCGCATCCTCAAGAACGACGCCCGCCTCGGCGAGCTGCTCGGCAGCGTGATGGTGCGCCACCGCCGCGCCGACGTGGGCATCGTCTTCGCGGATCGCCGCGTGGAGACCGTCCTGCTCGACGGCACGCCGGAGGAGATGGCGCTGCACGAGGCCGTGCTCGACTTCGTGCGCGGCGACCAGGCGCACGGCGGCACGCAGGGGCGCGGCTTCAAGACGCTCACCTACATCCGGCTCTCGCGCATGATGGCGAGCAGCCCCGCGGCGCTCGCCTTGACCGTGCGCGGCATGCTGGCCGATTGCCAGGACCCCGCGGACGGCGTGGCGCTCGCGCGCATCATGCAGCTCGCGCAGGAGGTGAAGACCAACTCGAAGACCCAGGCGCTGCTGCGGGCGCTCGAGGAGGTGGGCGACAAGGCGATCGTCTTCGCGAGCTTCTACGAGACCCAGAAGTACCTGTTCGAG
This sequence comes from Candidatus Sericytochromatia bacterium, assembly GCA_036675505.1. GTDB lineage: Bacteria > Cyanobacteriota > Sericytochromatia > S15B-MN24 > JAQBPE01 > JAKFEW01. The sequence goes on along the minus strand of JAKFEW010000107.1, from coordinate 7,704 downwards.
CAGCTGACCAACGCCGGCCGCGAGGTCGTGCTTTTCTCCGGCGCGATGAACCAGAAGGAGAAGGACGCCGCGGTGAACCGCTTCCGCGAGCCGGGCTGCAACAAGGTGCTGCTTTGCACCGACGCGGGCTCCGAGGGCGTCAACCTGCAATTCTGCCACGTGCTGATCAACTACGACCTGCCCTGGAACCCCATGCGCGTCGAACAGCGCATCGGCCGCGTGCACCGCATCGGCCAGCAGCGCGACGTCGTGATCCTGAACATGGCCATCCGCGACACCGTCGAGGAGTACATCCTCCAGCTGCTCGAGCAGAAGATCCGCCTGTTCACCAACGCGGTGGGCGAGACGGACCTGATCCTCAGCCAGCTGCGCGGCGTCGACAGCTTCGAGCGCGCGGTGATCGACCTGATCGCCAAGGCCAAGGCGCCCAAGGACCTGCGCTACCAGTTCGAGGCCTTCGGCGACCAGATGGCGCTGGCCAAGCAGGCCGCCGACCAGATCAAGGCGTTCGACGCCAAGACCCTGTCCCTGCTCGACCTCTCCGCGCTGGAGGGGACGGCGCAGGCATCGTGAGATTGGAGGCAACTAGCACATGAAGACCGAGACCGCTCCGCTGGGCACGTTCACCTACCGCGACGGCGTCTGGTATTTCCAGCCCGCCCCGCCCGCCAAGGCCAAGAAGTAAGCCCTTCCCTCCCCCCAACCAGCCCCCGCCAGGACTCCCATGACCGACCGTTCCATCCGCTCGTTCGCCCTCGACTACTACCGCAAGCGCGGCGCCGACGTGCGCCCGCTCGCGGACGACGCCGAGACCTTCGAGATCACGGCGCCCGAGGGCAAGACGCTCAAGGTGACCTTCGCCGACGAGGTCCCCGCTCAGACCGGCACCGGCGTCGCGACGGCCCTGACGGCGACCAGCCCGCAGTGGCGGGCGATCCTCGAGGACCTCACCTCGGAGGTGGCGGTCTCGTACCGGTACCTGGCCTCGGCCCCGATCGCCAACCCCGCGCGCACGCTGGCGCAGGCGCTGCCGGCCGGCTGGGCGGTGGCAGCGGCGCGCTTGCTGTCGGTCGAGAACCGCGTGGCGGTGGGCTATTCCCACCGCGTGACCTTCGACTCGCCGGCGCTCAACGCGCGCCGCGAGGTGATGCACCAGCACCTCTGGGACGTCGAGAGCGGCCGCCGGCTGCTCGGCCTCGAGCCCGCGCTGTACGAGGCGCCGACGCTGCTGATCCGCCCCGAGTCGTTCCCGTCCGAGGCGACCGTCAAGGCGCTGCTCGACCGCTCGCTGGCGATCGTCGACGCCGACACCGACGCGCGCGGCGTGGAGATCGAGCGCGAGCTCGCGACCCAGCTCAGCGAGGCCGAGACGCGCACGAACCAGTACTACGAGCAGCAGATGGGCCACGTGCTCCAGCGCGAGCAGCAGCTGGTCGAGAAGCTCGATGCCACGATCAAGCGGCTCGCCGAGGCCAGGACGCCGGATGCGATCGCGCGTTACCGCCAGGACGGCGCGACGCTGCAGGGCCAGCTCACGTATGCGCGTGAGACGCGCGAGCAGTCCCTCGGCGAGATCGAGGCGGCCTGCACGCGCAAGCTGCTCACCGAGCGCGAGCGCCACGAGCTCACGGCCATGACCGACCTGGTCTCGGTCTGCCACGCGGCCTACGACGTGCTCAGCTACCGCGCGACCGTCACGCCGCCCGGCGGCGAGGCCGTGGAGCTCGACGTGCGCTACTGGCCCGCGAGCCGCGCGATCGCGCTGCCGGACTGCCCGGCCTGCGGCCGCACGATGGACGCGCCGCGGCGCATGGGCTCGGGCGAGGTGGCCTGCGCTGACTGCGCGACGGCCTGCCCCGGCTGCGGCGAGGTCGGCGCGGGCGCCGCTGCGGTGGGCGCATGCACGGCGTGCCACGCGTCGGTCTGCGGCCACTGCCAGACCGCCTGCGCCCAGTGCGACGCCAGCGTCTGCGTTGAGCACAAGACCGCCTGCGACGCGTGTGGCGACGCCCTCTGTGCCCGTTGCACGACCGCCTGCGCCAGCTGCGAGACGGCGCTCTGCCGCCGCCACGCGCATGTCGACCCGCTGACCGGCACCTTCCACTGCAAGGCCCACCGCCCGACGGAGTTCACCCTGCACGCCGAAGGCGCCCCCTCGCAAGCCGAGGAAGCAACCCCACCCGTCCCGCTCAACCCGCTCGTCGCCTTCACCGCCGCCGCGCTCGGCCAGGGCGCCCCCAACCGCGACGAGCTGCGCCAGGCCGCCGAGGCCGTCGGCGCGCCCGCGCCGGCCGCCTATATGGCGCGCATCGCGGACGAGTCGCAGCAGGACGCGGCGATCGCCGCCCTGTTCGGCAACCTGCCCGGGCGGACGGCCACGGCGCAGGTCGTGAGCGGCCTGAGCGGGCGTGCGATGCCGGCCGTGCAGGCCGACACCTGCCCGTCTTGCTCCGACCACTTCACCGTCAACGAGATGGTGGACTGCCCGACCTGCGGCGTGCCGGCGTGCAAGCGCTGCGCCAGCGGCCAGATGGGCCCCTGCCCGGCCTGCGAGAGCCTCGCGCCCACCGTGGCCTCGGACCCGCGTCTGGCCTTCGTTTTCACGGCCTACCCGGAGCTCGCCGGTCGCCGCAGCTGGGAAGTCGCCTGCGTCGGGCCCTTCGTCGTGACCCACTGGTCGCGCTGGGGCGCCTGGGGCATGGTGGTCTATCACACGGGCGAAGACGGCCACTCGCCGGTCGCCGTCACCGCGTTCCGCTATGGGCGCTTCGCGGCCGTCGGCCAGGCGCTCGGCTTCCGGGGGCGCCGCTGATGAAAGCCCATGAGCTCGAGCGCCTGATCGGCCTGCTCGTCGAATCGAGCCCGAAGAGCGTCTTCCTCGAGGTCGCCTTCCTCGAATCGTACGTGTCCGCCCGCCGCAAGCGCGGCGGCCGCGTGCCGCTCGCGATGCTCGAGCGCGCGCTGCCTTTCCTGGAGCGGGAGCTGCGCTGGAAGCCGCGGCCGAGCTTCGAGCGCCTGGGCCGCCCGGCCTGGGCCCAGCTGGCCGTGAACGTCGCCCTGGTCGGGCTGGCGGTGGGCCTGCGGGCGGTCTGATAAACCGCTTCACTGCTTCTACAGCCTTCAACTCAACCACATCCGAAAACCGAACGGGCGGCCCTTGCGGGCCGCCTGTTCGGTTGGAGTTGGGAGTTGGGAGTTGGAGTTGGAGTTGGAGTTGGGAGTTGGAGTTGGGAGTTGGGAGTTGGAGTTGGAGTTGGGAATTGGGAATTGGGAGTTGGAGTTGGAGTTGGAGTTGGAGTTGGGAGTTATGGGGAGTGGGGAGTGGGGAGTTAAGTCTTTTTCGGGGGAGCGTTTGCGGCTCACAGGAGGGATATAGGGCCCCCCGGTTGCACCGCCGTTGCAAACGACGTTCGTAACGTGAAGATCAGGTTAAACTAAGGAGCGATCTTTTTAACCCCATGCCCGACCCCGCCGACGACCATCCCTACCTCGGCACCGATCTGCCGCCCAGCGAGTACTACGCGCGTCACGCCGCGGAGTACGCAAACCCGCATGCCGAGGGCATCGCGGTGCTGCTCGCGCGCTTCGCCGACCCGCTGCACGGCACGGTCCTCGACCTCGGCTGTGGCGACGGCCTCGCCACCAAGCTGCTCGCCGCTCGCCCCGGCCTGGCCTTCGTGGGCGCCGACAGCGCGCCCGGCATGGTGAGCCGCTACACGGCCGAGACCGGCTGGCCGGCCGTGGTCGCGGGCTTCGGCGACCCGCTCCCGCACGCGGACAGCGTGGTCTCGAGCTACGCGCTGCACCTCGCGACGCCCGAAGAAGCGGCCGTGATGTGGTGGCGCCTGTGGGAGACGGGCGCGGACGTGGTCCTGGTGGTGACGCCCTTCAAGCACCGGCCCGCGGCGCCTTCGCACTACTTCGCCCTGGCCGACGCGGCCGCGGGGCCCTACGGCCCCGACGGCAAGACCATCCACGCCAGGCTGTTCCGGCGCCGATAGCGCTGCCCGCCGTTCGCTACCGCGGCACCAACGGCTGGTACGCGCCTTCCCCGATGCGCACGTACAGCAAGCTCTTCGGCAGCTGCCGCTCCGCCACGGGGCCACCACCGCCGCCCCGGCGCTCCGCCGCCTCCACGAGGTAGAGCGGCCGTCCATCGAGGCTCGCACCGATCCGCACCATCTGCTGATCCGGGATCGTGAGCGGCGTCCCGCTCGGCACCCAGCGCGCGCCCTGGTAATCGACGACCGGCACGCGCGCGGCGTTCGGCCCCGACCCCTGCTCCAGGCCGCGATCGACCATGAACGGCACGGCGAGCGCCATCAGCGCGATCGGCACGAGGAGCCACGCCGACCAACGCCGCCGCGGCGCGCGATCCACCCCGTCACTGTACGAATCCGCCATGACACGTCCCTCCCACCTCCATGGTGGGCCGGCCCGCCGCCCAGACAACCCTCGCCCCTCCCCTGCGGGGAGAAGGCGGACGCCAACGGGTATCAAGCGACCATGGCGAACTTCTACGAGCGCGTCTACGCGATCACCCGGCTGATCCCTGCCGGCCAGGTCACGACCTACGGCACGATCGCGGCCCTCTGTGGCCAGCCGCTTGCCGCGCGCGCCGTCGGGTACGCCCTGGGCGCCCTGCCGCCCAGCTCCGACGTGCCATGGCAGCGCGTGATCAACAAGCAAGGCAAGGTCTCGCCCCGCGGGGGCCACGAACGAGGCGAGCCCGCGCTCCAGCGGGTGCTGCTCGAGCGAGAGGGCGTCGCGTTCGACGCGAACGACAAGGTAGACTTCAGACGCTTCGGCTGGGAGGGCCCCCGATGACCATCACGCCGGCGAGCCTGCTCTTGGCCGCCTGGGTGCTCGCCGCAGCGCCCGGCGCAGACCTTGCGGGCGCCTGGGCCGCCGCCGACGACAAGCGTCCCGGCCCCGTCCGCATCCTGGATTGTTTCCCGAACTACGATCATTACACCTTCACGCGCGGCGCGGCCGGCCGGTGGGACGTGACGGTGCGCCAGGTCTACCACGGCGGGCCTGCGCTGATCAGCTTCCGCGCCGAGCGGCTCCAGGGCACCTTCACCGGCGATCGGCTCCGCCTCGCGGGCGAGGCCTTCGAGGTGCTGGCCCCCGGCGTGACTTCCGCCATGCCGCTCCCCGAGCCGCAGCGGATCACGTACGACCTCCGGCGCGACGCCGTGACCGGCCACCTGGTGGGCACGCGTGGCGGCGCCCCCTTCCGCCTGGCGCGGCTGGTGCTCGTCAAGCCTGCGGACGGCAAGGACTGCGGCCCCGCGCCGCCCTGAGCGCGGTTGCCGCGTGGGTCAGAGGTACGAGGAGTCGCTCAGGACCACGCGGTACTTCGTCCGCAGGTGCATCTCGCCCGACACCAGCTTCACGCGCGACGTCGCGCCGCGCTTGGCCAAACGCTCGCGGATCTCGGTCGCGAGCGCGCCCACCCTGAACGTCTCGACCGCGTCGAGGTCGTCGCGGAAGCCGTAACGCCGGACCTCCTTCAGGCGCGCCGGAATCTGATCGCCCACCGTCAACGGGTCGCCGGCGAGCACCGCGGCGAGCCCCTGCGCGAGCCGGCCGATCGCCGCGTCCGTCAGCGAGACGCCCAGCCCGTCGGGGCCGACGCCGCCGGCCACGCCGTAAATCAGGATCTCGCCGCGGGTCGCGAGCGCGCGCTCCAGCGTCGAGGTGGGCACCGGCTTGCCGGGGCGGCCCTTGCCCGCGAAGTTGGCGAAACTTTCGCCCTCGACCTTGCCGCTCACCCAGCCCTCGAGCTCGACGACCAGGCCGTCGCCGTCCTTGTCGAGCAGCTTCGCGACCTCCCGCGGCGTCGCGTCGATCGCCCGCGCAGCGAGCGCCTCGGCGGCGCGCGGCGCGGCCAGCGGCGAAGGGCCCGTGCCGCAGGCGCCGAGCAGCGCGGCGAGCGCGGCCAGGGCGAGGGGACGGACGACGCGGTTCGCGATCATGAACGGGCGGCTCCTGGTGAGGCGGCGGGACCCGATGATTGTCGCGTTAAGACCACTCAAATTTTCTTAAGGAAGCGTTAAGGTATGGGGGGATTTCGTTTAAAAATCCAGGTCGCTTGCCTGCTCAGCGCTTGCGTGCGATCGCCATGACGCTCACGCCGATCGGGAAGCCGGCGAAGCGCAGCCAGGGGCCCTCGGCGGCGAAGATGCCGCGCAGCAGGCCGTTCATGGCCGAAGGCGTCAGCGTGTTCTCGGACGCGACCTTGCGCCTCGTCAGCTTGATCAGCAGCCGCCCGAGGAAGATCGGCGGGAAGAGCAGGAAGTTGTAATAAGTGAGTTTCTGCACCTCGAGGCCGGCGCCCTCGAGCAGGCGGCGCACCTCGGCCTTGGTGTAGCGGCGGCGATGGTGGCTCACGTCGTCCTGGCTGCCCCACAGCCACATGAAGGCCGGCACCGTGATGAGCGCCAGGCCGCCCGGCTTGAGCACGCGCCGGATCTCGGCCGCCCCGCGGCCGTCCTCGTCGAGGTGCTCGAGGATGTCGGTCGCCACCACCACGTCGGCCGTGTCGTCGGCGATCGGCAGGGCGTAGAGGTCGCCCTGCAGCGTCGAGCGGCAGCCCCGGCCTTGCGCGAAAGCCAGCGCGTCGGCGCTCATGTCGACGCCCGTCGCGTTGCCGAGGGTCTGCAGCATCACGAGGTTCTGACCGGTGCCGCAGCCGAGGTCGTAAATCGTGGGTGCAGGCGGCAGCGCGAGGCCGCGCAGCACGGTCTCGAGGATCGCGCGCCGGCCCTCGAACCACCAATGGCGTTCGCCGACCTGATTTTCGATCTGGTAGGTGATGGCTTCCATGGGCGCCCGCCTAGACGAGCATCGGGATGCCCTTCTTCTGCAACAGCGAAAGGATGTCGCTGATCACCACGCCGGCCCGCTCGGTGTTCTCGGCGAACAGCACGCGGTGCGGCAGGTCGATCACTCGCATGTGCTCGAGGAACGCGCCATGGAGGCCCATGCGGGTCTCCGCGTCCTCGATGCGCACGCCGTCGTTCCGGAGAATCACGTTATCCGGATGGAACATGTAGATCATGTCGTAGCCCTGGGTCAGGCGGTCGATATCCGTCTGCAGGGGCGACATGTCTTCCATGCCGAAGAGCTTCTCGTAGACGTTGATCGAGTAGGCGCCGCGGTCGATGAAGACGATGTCCTTGTCGCGGTTCTCCCACTCGCGTTCGATCATCATGTTGAGGATCGTGCGCTGGGTCGAGATCGCGCCGCGGTTGATGTCGGGGTGCGTCTCGAAGAGGTCCCATGCCGCTTCTTTCACGAAGCCCACCTTCAAGGTCGGCAGGTTGAACATCTGGCGAAGGTTGTTGCTCATCGCGAAGAACTGCCGGATGGCCTCCAGCGTCTTGGATTTGCCCGTGCCGGGGGCGCCGTCGAATACCACCTTGACCAGACTCATGACCTCTCCTCGTGTGAGATTGCGACCGACCACCCAACTGCGGCCGCGTCAGTTATACCCAACGGCGGCGCCGGGATGGCCCCTGCTTCAGTGTACAGGATGCCACGAGGGCCGATCCTTGCGGATCGGCCCCCGTGGTTTTTTGGAGTTGGAGTGGGAGGTAGGGAGGTGGACGGAAAACTAATCAGGGGTCGTTAGACCGCGAGCGCCATGCGATGCGCCAAAGGCACGAGCGCAAAGGCCTTGCCGTCGAGGAAGAGGTC
>JAKFEW010000132.1:0-1690 GCA_036675505.1 Candidatus Sericytochromatia bacterium | reverse complement strand
CCAGGCGGCCGACGAGATCTTCTGGCTGCCCTGGGACCAGGTGCGGGCGCTCGCGGCGGGGGGCGGGCGCGCGGAGCCCGGGGCGATCGCCGCGGCGCGGGCCCTGCACGCCGAGCGCGCGGGCTACGCCCCGCCGCTCGGCCTGGGCCTGGCGGTCGAGCGCCTGCCCGCGCGCACGATCGTGGGCATCGCCGCGAGCGGCGGCAGCGCGACAGGGCCCGTGCGGCTGGTGCGCGGCCCCGAGGACTTCGGCGCGTTCAGGGCCGGCGAGATCCTGGTGGCCGCCACCACGACGCCCGCCTGGACCCCGCTCTTCGGGCTCGCGGCGGCGATCGTGACCGACGTCGGCGGCCCGCTGTCGCACGGCTCGATCGTGGCGCGCGAGTTCGGCATCCCGGCGGTGCTCGGCACCGAGGCCGCCACGCGGCGGCTGCGCACGGGGGAAGTGGTCACGGTGGACGGCGACCTGGGCGTGGTCTGGCCGGGCGGCCGCTGACCCCGCCCCGCGGCTACAAGGCCGGCGGGTTGCCGAGCAGCGCCCAGAGCGCGAGCTTGAAGCGCGTGAAGTCGGGCGGCTGGGCGCCTTCACCGCTCGCGCGCACCGTGCGGCCGTCCCAGGCCAGCTCGAGCGACCAGCGCTCGCCCTGGCCTTCGCCCGTGTAGCGGGGCGCCCACGACCACGGATCGATGCGCTCGAGCGCGCGCGCGAAGGCCGCCCAGGCCTTGGCGTCGGGGGTCACGCGCGACTCGCGCAGCTTCTCGAAGCCGTCGCGGAAGCGCTCGTAGCGCAACGTCTCGCTGTCCCAGGTCGCGCGGTGCGCGCCGCCCGCGGCATCGCCGAGGTGGAACGCGAGGACCTCGGGGGGCCGCATCAGCTGGCTAAGGCGTCTCGACCAGCGGCTGCGCCCACAATTCGGGCTCGGACGTGGCGGGCGGCGTGGTCTTGATGCTCATCTTGATGCCGATGCCGAGCTTGCCGCCGTCCTCGCGCTCGTCGGCGACGGCCAGATCGAGCACGATGCCCGGATCGAGCCGCATGTTCACGGTGTCGCCTTCTTGCGGCCGGCCGTGGTTGAAGCGCGGCGTGCCCCAGGCGCCCACGCGCCAGAAGCGCGGCTTGGCGGCGGTGCCGAGATCCGAGATGTAGAGGTGGTCGTCGGCGCCCAGGTAGAGGTTCGACTTGAACTGCTCCTTGTTGCGCACCAGCACCGGGAAGCCGATCTTCGAGACCTGGTTGAAGCCCAGCTTGGCGGCGCGCCAGCGCACCACCAGGTATTCCTGCTGGGTGGCCTTCACCTCGAGCCGGGCGACGGACGCCGGGAAGTCCTGCGCGCGCTCGACGGACGAGGGCGTCGGACGCTCGAGGTTCTTCACGACCTTGTCGACGACGCCGGTGCCCGGGCGACGGCCACAGGCGGGCGTCGCGAGGACGGCGAGGGTGAGGAAGGCGAGGAAAGCAGTCTTGCGCATGGGCGAACTCCTGCCCATGTCTTCGGTCGCGGCGCGCGGGATCCGGTTATCACCAGGATTAGTTTGGGTGAATGTAGTGTTAAGTCAACTGGGTTCGACAGAACCTTCTCTTCTAGCGGCCAAGTCGCGGCCGGCGGATTTGGCGCGCACCTCGGGGTCCCGAGCGAGGGTCGTGGGGGCGTGGCTGTCTGCCTCGCGCGCAGGTGGCGAGGTCGGGATG
>JAKFEW010000076.1:0-1697 GCA_036675505.1 Candidatus Sericytochromatia bacterium | reverse complement strand
GACGGACGAGGCGGAAGGGGTGGCTGGGGCGGAAGGGGCGGGCGCCGTGCGGCTGGCCTGGAGCGTGCTGGCCGAGCGGCCCGAGGCGCTGGAATTCGAGCGCGGGCAGGCGCTGGGGCTCGCTGAGTTCCCGGCGCTGCGCGGGCAGAGCGGCCGCCCCAACCGCGACTGGCTGGACGTGGCCTACCGGCGCCGCCACCGCGTGAGCCGGCCGCCCTTGATCTTCCTCGAAGGCGCCCGCTTCGCCTGCCAGGGTTCTGGCGACTGCTGCCGGAACGTCGCGCTGCACGTCGAGCCCGAGGCGCAGGCTTTCCTCGACGCCATGCCCTGGGAGCGGCTCGCGCCCGAGCTCGCGGGCACCCGGCTCGAGCCGGCGGATGATCAGCTGATCCTCCGGCAAGCGGGCGAGACCTGCCGGTTCCTGGATCGAAACGACCGCTGCCGGATCCACGCCTACCTGGGCACGCCGGTCTTTTCGGCCTGCGTCGCCTACCCCTACCGCTTCACCGAAACGCCTGACGGCGTCGCGGTCGGCCTGAGCTTCTACTGCGGCAGCGTGCGCGAGGGCTGTGGCGCGCCGCTCGAGAGCCAGACGGCCGACATTCACGATCGGTTGTCGCTGGTCGGCATGATCCACATGCCGGAAGTCCTGCGCCTGACGCCTGCGCGATCGGTGGATTGGCCTGTGTTCAGGGAGCTGGAAGCGAGGATGCGCGAGGTGCTCGTGCGCGCGGATCGGCCGATGGCGGACAAGCTGTGGATCGTGTCGCGCCTGCTCGAAGCCCGCCTGGCGGGTGAGGGCGCCGACCCCGACCGCTTCGAGGATGAGGAGCCGCCGCCGCTCGATGAGCGCGAGGCCGCGGTCGGCGATTCGCTGCTGGCGGTCGGCCTCGGGTTGATCGCCCAGCTCGACCCGGCCCGGCTCGCCCCCGCGCTCGTGGCGCCGGGCGGCTTCGGGTGGTCGGGCACGCCGCTGCAGGACGAACGGTTCGTCGCGAAGTGGTTCGAGGCGCTGCACTTCTCCAAGGATTACGCGTACCGCTTCGACCTGGTGACCGCGCATACCGTCACGGTCTTGCTCTACGCCGCCATGCTCGCCCTCGAGCAGGCCCACGGTGGCCGCATCCCCGATGCGCTGCGGGCACGCCTCGGGCACTTCACCACCCACCTCGTCCTGACCAGGCTGCTCGAGCTCACCTTCGAGCGGACGCCGGCGCTCCGTCAGACCTTTGCGCACCTCGAAACGGCGAAGGTGCTCACGCGGCGGCTGCGGCTGGCCGCGACCACGGAGCCGCGTCGATGCTGAGCCGTTCGTCCGTCGAGTCCTTTCTGGTGGCCTACTTCGCGGCGCGGCGGGACGCGGCGGCCGGTGCCGCCCTGCTGCCGCTGCACGCGCCGTCGGCGAGCTTGCTGGTGGCGGGACGCCCGGAGCGCCAGGCGAGCCTGGATCCGGCGACGTATGCGGCCTCGCACCGGCGGGCGGTGGAGGCGCAGCGCGCGGGCGACCCGGCGTTCCCGCTCGCGGGTGCGTTGGAGCTCGCGAGCTGGGAGGCGGATGCGGGTGGCCCGGTGGGCCCGGTGGGCGATCGCGGGGTGGCGTGGGTTCGGCATGACGACCCCGAGCGGGGCGCGTCGCTGTGGGTGGCCTGCGGGCTGGTGGCGGACGGGGCGGATGGGGCGGTCGAGACGGACGAGGC
>JAKFEW010000058.1:0-137290 GCA_036675505.1 Candidatus Sericytochromatia bacterium | reverse complement strand
GAGCTCTCGTTCGACGCGGATGCGGGCACTGGCGCAACGACCAACAACCCGCTCGCCGAGATCGACTCGGACAAGGACGGGCAGAAGGACAACGTCGACACCGACGACGACGGCGACAAGGCCAGCGACGACAAGGACCAGGGCAAGTACGCCTACAACGACCAGGAGAACCACGACAACGACGGCGACGGCGTCGGCGACGTCCTCGACACCGACGACGACAACGACGGCATCCCCGACGCCCTCGACAAGGACGACGACGGCGACGGCACCCCAGACGACAAGGACACCGACGACGACGGCGACGGCCTCGACGACACGACGGCCGACATCGCGGTGGAGGACAACGACCACGACCTCGATGAGGACGGCTGGGCCGACGAGGCCGACTGGGACACCGACGGTGACGGCATCAACGACGCTTCCGACGACGATTCGGACAACGACGGCATCCCGAACACGGTTGATGCCGACGACGACGGCGACGGCATCCCGGACACCAAGGAAGCTCCGGACGCCGACGGCGACGGCGTCGCGGACTACTTCGACCCGAACGACGCCGACGACTCGAGCTGGGAGATCGCGGCGGACTTCGACTGGGACGCCCTCTACGCGATGGAGGACTGGGACTTCGACTTCGTCGAAGATTCCAAGGACACCGACATCTATAGCGAGTATTACGACTTCGAAGAGAGCGACAAGGACGCCGACGGCATCCCGGACGCGTACGCCGACAGCGGCGCCGACGCCGACGGCGACGGCGTGCCGGACCAGTGGGACACCGACGACGACAACAGCGGCACGCTGGAGATCGACCTCGACGAGGCCGCCTGGACCAAGGACACCGATGGCGACGGCACCTCTGACTGGGAAGACTACGACGCCGACAACGACGGCGCGCTGGATCCCGAGGACCAAGACGTGACCCCCGACGACGGCGGCCAGTCGGCGGCGGGCGTCGACGTCGGCGGCGGCGCGTCCGCCTCGACCGGTGGCGGCGACGGCGACGGCAAGTGGACGTTTGAGGACCAGAACTGCAACGGCAGCGCCGATCAGTTCGAGAAGCCGGTCCCGGGCAGCAAGGCCTGCAAGGCCCAGATCCCCGCGGGCATGGACGCCAATAACGACGGCTACGTCAGCAAGGAAGAGTACGACGCCCACAACGACGGCGAGGAGCCGGACGGGAGCGGGGATCCGGAGGCGCCGGACGACGAAGAAGGGCCGGACGACGACGCCCCTTCGGAGGAAGAGGAAGTCTAACTCCGCGGTCCGCGAAATCCAGGATGGGCTGGGCATATGCCCGGCCCATCCTGGCTACGCATGCTCTCGGCTGGCGCCGAACGACCTCAGGGCGACGGTGTCGACTCGTCCGCCAGGACGCTCACGAGGCAGGACTCGACGCCGTGGTGCGCCACGGCGTCGACCTCGAACGCCACCCGCCGGTGGACGACGACGTCGCCGATCACCGGCGGACGATCGAGTCGCAGGAGGATGAGGCCGCTCACGGTGTCGACGCGCGGATCCTCGAGCGGCATGCCTAGCAGATCGCCCAACTCGGCGAGCCGGACGGTGCCTGCCGCGCGGAGGCGGCCGTCCGCGCCCGTCGTGATCGCCGGAGGCGTCAGACGGCCATCGTCGATCTCGCCGGTGACCTCGGTGAACAGGTCGTCGACGGTGACGATCCCGGCCGTGCCGCCATGTTCGTCCATCACCAGCGCCACCTGCACCCGGGCCTGGCGCATCGCGCGGAGCACGGTGTCGAGCGTCGAAGTGCCCGGTACGCGCGGGATCGGCCGGACGTCCGGCGTGCCGACGGCCTTGCCGGCGTCGATCAAGCGCGCCAGGTCTTTGACATGGACGGCGCCTTCCACATGGTCGAGATCGCCCCGGAAGACCGGGTAGCGGGTGTGCGGCGCCGTCCGGAGGATCTCCCGCAGCGCCTCCGGCGAAGCGCCCAGTGGGATCCCGCGAACGGCCATCCGGGGCACCATCGCCTGGGTGGCGGTCCGATCGCCGAACTCGAAGAGGTCGATCAGCATGTCCCCGGCCGCGGGGCGGAACAGCCCGCCCTCCTGGCTCTCGCGCACGAGGTACTGGAGCTCCTCGCCCGACAGGTGCTGCGTCGAGCCGCTGCGGCGGGCGGCGCCCACGAGGCGGAGCGCGCCTGTGCCAGCCGCGTCGAGCGCGATCACGAGCGGCAGCGTCGCCTGCTGGAACGCGAGCATCGGCGGCGTGATCCAGTCGGCCGTGCGCTCGGCGTGCTGGAGCGCGAGCGACTTCGGCACCAACTCGCCGACCACGATGTGGAAGTAGGTCATCGTCGCGATTGCGAGCGTCGCCGCGAGCCCATGGGCCGCTCCCCAGCTGGCCGCGCCGAGCGCGGCCAGCCCGTGGTAGAACCACTCGGCGACGACGTGCTCGCCGTACATGCCGAGCGCGAGGCTCGCGAGCGTGATGCCGAGCTGGGCGGTGGCGATGAAGCGGTCTTGCCTGCGCGGGTCGCCGAGGATGGCCGCGATGCGTCGTGCCACCTTGTCCCCCGCGGCCGCGCGCCGATCGATCGCCGCCTTCGGCACGCCGATGATCACGAACTCCGCCGCGACGAACACGCCGTTCGCGAGGATGAGCGCCGCGATCACGGCAAGGGGGCCGACGACGTCTAACGGGCTACTCGCCACCGAGCGCCCCCTCGTTCGACCCGGCGGCCGGCCGGACGATCAGGTACTCGACCGCGCGGTCTCGCATCGCTTCGACCTCCACGTCGACGCCCTGGATGACCAGGCGGTCGCCCGGGGCGGGCAGGCGCCCCAGCGCCTCCATCACGAGGCCACCGAGCGTCGTCGCCTCGCCCACCCAGCAGACCCCGACCCACGCCGCCGCCTCGTCCGGCCGCAAGCGACCAGGCAGCCGCACCCTTCCGTCGGGCAGCCGTTCGATGAGCGGGGTGTCTGCCATGAACTCGTCGGCGAGGTCGCCGAACATCTCAGCCAGGAGGTCCTCCATGGTGACCAGGCCGGCGACGCCGCCGAAGGGGTCGAGGACGAGCAACTGCCGGGTGCGGCGGGCCCGCATGGTGGCCAGGACCTGGTCGCCCGGCAGGCTCTCCGGGATGACGGGAAGCGGCCGCATCAGGGCGTCGAGGTCGAAGGCGTCGGTGTCGCCGGCCACCACGTCCTTGGTGTGGAGCAGGCCCATGATCTCGTCCTTCGAGCCGCGGCAGACCGGGAGCCGGGTGTACGGGCTCTCCACGATGGCTTGCCGGAGGCGTGCCGGCGGCCAGGCGGCGTCGAGGACCGCCAGCCGGGGCCGCGGCACCATCAGCTCCCGCGCGGTGCGGGTGCTGAGCTGGATCGCCCTGTGCAGCCGCTCTTGCTCGTCAAGCTCGAGCGCGCCGCCGTCCCGGCTTTCGACGATCAGCATGTCGATCTCCTCGGGCGAGTGGACGTGGCGGTGGCTGGCGGGCGGCAGCGCGAGGATGCGCATCAGGGCGATCCCGCTGCCGTTCAGCAAGGCGATGAACCAGCCGAACAGGCGCATCGACAGCTTCATCGGCGCCACCAGCAGCAGCGCGATTTGCGTGGGGAACTGCAGGGCGAGCGACTTGGGCACGAGCTCCCCCAGGACCACCTGCGCGATCGTCAACGCGATCAGCACCGTGCTCGCCGCGATCGAGGGGGCGGCGAGCTCTCCTGTGACCCCGTGGGCCGTGAGCCAGGGGCCGAGCGCGGCGGCGAGCGTGGCATGGCCGTAGGCGCCGAGCACCAGGCTCGTGAGCGTGATGCCGATCTGGCAGGCGGCGATGTAGCGGTCGAGCTGCGCGGGATCCTCGAGCATGGGGTACAGGCGCTGCGCCATCGGATCGCCTTGGTCCGCGAGCTGGCGGACGCGGCTGCGCCGCACGCCGACGGTCGCGAACTCGGCGGCCACGTAGAACGCGTTCACGAGGATCAGGAGAAAGATGATCAGGAAGGCGAAGGGCGACATGGGGAGGCATCATATCAGGTCGGTTCGCGGGGACCTGACGAACCCCGGCCGGTCGGCTATGATAGGGGCCCCTCGGAACTCCCCGCCGGCGCGGCCTAGCGGCCGCCGCCGCGGCGCCTGCACGGATGAGGGTCCGAGAACGTCGAGTCCCTCGCCCATGCACCCGCGTCATCGCCCGACCGCCAGATTCTGGTACGCCTTCGACGGCTTGCTCGCCAGGGGCCCGCTCGCCCAGATCGGCCTGCTGGCCGCCTTCGCGGGCACGATCATCCTCATTGGCGCCGGCTTCCTCGCCGCCGCCGGCATCTCGCCGGACGGCGCCAAGCACTGGGACTTCCCCGAGGCGCTCTGGATGGCGCTCGCGCACGCCTTCGACGGCGGCACGATGGGCAACGATCCGCCGGACTGGCCTTACCGCGCTGTCATGTTCACGATCACGCTCGTCGGCTTGTTGATCGTCAGCGCGCTCATCGGCCTGATTACCACGGCGATGGTCAAGAAGCTGGACGACCTCCGCCGGGGCCGGACCGTGGTGATGGAGGAAGACCACACGCTCATCCTCGGGTGGTCGGCCAACGTCTTCACGATCTTGTCGGAGCTGGCGATCGCCAACGAGCACCGCCGCCGCCCCTGCGTGGTGATCCTGGCCGATCGCGACAAGGTCGAGATGGAGCAGGAGATCCGGAGGAAGGCGCCCGCGCTCGGCAAGACCCGCGTGGTATGCCGGACCGGCTCGCCGATCGACCTAGACGACCTGGCGATCGCCAACCCGGACGCGGCCCGATCGATCATCGTGCTGGCGCCGGAGCGCGAGGACGCGGACAACCAGGTCCTAAAGACCATTCTCGCGTTGACGAAGGGCCCCGACCGGAAGCCCGGGAAGTACCACATCGTCGCGGAGATGCAGGATCCGAAGAAACGCGACGTCGCCAAGCTGGTCGCGGGCGACGAGGTCGAGGTGCTCCTCACCTCCGACGTGGTCACGCGCCTGACCGTCCAGACCTGCTTTCAAAGCGGGCTCTCGATCGTCTACAACGAGCTGTTCGATTTCGACGGCGACGAAATCTACCTCCATCACGAGCCGGAGCTGGCCGGCTGGACCTTCGGGGACGCGCTCTTCGCCTTCACGAACGCGACGCTCGTCGGCCTGCGCTTCGCGGATGGGCGGATCGCGCTCAATCCGCCTATGCATACCATCATCGCGCCCGGCGACCGGCTTTTCGTGATCGCCCGGGATGCGCGCTCGATCGTGTGTTCGACGGCGTTCAAGCATCCGATCATGGGCTGGCTCATCCTCCACGGCCATGCCAGGCCCGCGGGTGGGCCTCGCCGGACCTTGATCCTCGGCTGGAACCGGCGCGTACCGGCGATCATCCGCGAGATGGAAGCTTATGTCTCGGCGGGATCGGAGGTCACGATCGTGGCGGACCTGGCGGACCCCGCCGTGACGCTCGAAGGGTTGCGCCCGCTGCTCCAGAACCAGGCGGTCGTGTATTGGCGGGGCGACACCACCGATCGCACCACGCTGGACGCCCTCGACGTCTTCACCTACGACCACGTGATCGTGGTGGGCTACGTCGAAGCGGTGGGCCCGGAGGAGGCGGACGCCCGGACGCTCGTCACGCTCCTGTTCCTGCGGGGCCTGGTCGAACGGACGGGCGCGCGGGCGAACGTCGTGAGCGAGATGGTGAACGTCCGGAACCGCGACCTCGCGCGGGTCACCCGGGTCGACGACTTCATCGTCAGCAGCAAGCTGGTCAGCTTGATCCTGGCCCAGGTCTCCGAAAACAAGGCGCTCAACGCGCTCTTCGCCGATTTGCTCGACGCCGAAGGGATGGAGATTTACTTGAAGCCCGCCGGCGACTACGTCTCGATGGCGCAGGAGATGACCGTGTACACGATCGTCGAGGCGGCCCGTCTCCGAGGCGAGGTCGCGATCGGCTACCGGTTGATGGCCCCTGAACAACGGCGGACGCCGATGGACGGGGTGGTCTTGAACCCGTCGAAGCTCGCGTCGGTGCGCTTCGGCCCCGAGGACCGGATCATCGTCCTGGCTGCGAGCTGAGCCGACCTCGTTCGAACGGTCCAGGCGACGAATCAGTCGGCCGGCACACCGGCACGCGAGAACTCGAGGCTCCAGCGATCGCCGCGTAGCGTCGAATCGACGAGGTCTTCGGGAACCTCGAACCCTTCGTGGCGGGCCGAGACGAAACTCGCCTGTGGGAGCCGCTCGAAGAGCCAGCGTGCCATCGCCATCTCTTCCATCATGCTCGATTCCATCGCCGCTCGCGTGGCGTCATCGCCGACCGCGCGGGCCAGGTCGCGCAGCATCACGTAGTTGGCGATCGCGAGGTGTTTGGCGACATAATTGGCGGTCATCATGTGCTCGTAGGTGTCCTCGCGATACGCGTCCGCGAAGCCCTGCAGCATGCCGAGCGCGTTGCCGAGCATGCGCCTCAAGGTCGATGGCTCGCGGTCATGGGCCGCGAGGCACCGCTCCAGCCGGGCGATCTGCTCGTCCGTCTCGGCCAGGTGCCGCTCGAGGCGCTCCTCGACCTCGGGGTTCCAACCGCTGAGCCCGTGGTGGATGCTCAGGGCCTCGCGGAAGTGCACGGCCATCGCGTGCGTCTCGGCGAGGACGCCGATCAGCTTCTCTTGGAGCGGTGAGTCGTTTGCCATGGCTCAGGGTCGGTCCTTTCGGGTGGGCGCGCTCGATTCTACCAAGCCTTGTGCCCGCGCACCAGGAGACGACGGGCGGCCATGTGACCAGCCGACGCCGAGGCGGCATCCTGCTCGGCCGTGACGGGTATATGGGAAGAGCTGTTCGCCCCGCGGAGTGCCTCAATGAGCGTTCGTCCGTCCATTCCGATCGTGCTGGTCGCCGCCATAGCTGGCTGCCAGCCTTTTCTGCCCGAGGCCCCGGCGAACGGGGGCGCGCCCCGCCTCGGTATGGCAATGCTGCCGACCGCTGCGCCTTCTGGCGTCGTCGTCCTGGCCGGGGCCCCGGTCTTGCATGACGGCGGCATCGTCTTCGCGAAGCCGCCGGCAGGCGGCCTCGTGGTCGGCGGCCGCCTGCCCGCCCCGGTCCTGCACGACGGCGGCATCGTCTTTGCCAGGCCGCCCGCGCCGGTCCTGCATGACGGCGGCATTGTCTTCGCCCGCTCGCCCGTCGCGGGCGCGTTCAGGCTCAGGCAGGCCGAGGGAATCCACGTCCGCCTGGTGCTCGCCAACGGCCGCTCGGTCCTGACCGTGCCCGATTCGGCGGGCAACTTTCGGTTCGTCGTGAAACCTCGTGGCGAGCGCGACTTCGGCGTCGTCTCGCTGCGAATCGAGCGCGAGCATGGCTCGGCGCACGCGATCGCCTACGCGACCGGCGGCGGCCGGCTCCAGGAGTGGGTCAAGTTCGCGCCCGACGCCACCTACGATCTCGGCCTCGTGACCGAGTCCGATACCGGGGCCCAGGTCGCGAACAACCCGCTCGATCGCCTGGATACGGATGGCGACGGCAGCGTCGACGCCACCGATCTCGACGACGACGGCGACACGATTCGCGACGTCCAGGACGAGGGGCGGTTCGCGTACGATCCGACCGAGAACCACGACAACGACAAGGACGGCGCGGGCGACAACAAGGATTCCGACGACGACAACGACGGCGTGACCGACGCGAACGACCCCGACGATGACGGCGACGGCATCCCGGACGCGAAGGACGACGACGATGATGGCGACGGCGTCGCGGACCACCAGGATCTGCCGGGTCGGGGCCACGACCTCGACCACGACGGCCTGCCCGACGAGGCCGACCCCGACGACGACAACGACGGCATCCCGGACGCCGACGACCCCGATCGTGACAACGACGGCGTCGCCGACGACGTGGACCCCGACGACGACAATGACGGCGTGATCGACACCGAGGAGCCGGCGGATCAGGACGGCGACGGCGTCGCCGATCGCTTCGATCCGGCGCCGAGTGACCCGGCGCGCCTGGAAATCGCCGCGGACTTCGATTGGATCGCATTCGACCGCGAGATGGGCGACGACGTCGACTACGACTTCGTCTCGGACGCCGAGGACGACGACCTCGACGGCGATGGCGTCGACAACGCGCACGACGACGACCTCGACGGCGACGGCGTCCCCAACGATCGAGACAGGGACGAGGACAACGACGGCATTCCCGACGCCGTCGCGGGAGTCGGCCCTGACGCGGATGGCGACGGCGTGCCGGACCCGTATGACACCGATCCGGATGGCGATGGCGAGCACGAGCGTGCCGTCGACGCCGGGCCATGGAACCGGGACACGGACGGCGACGGCCTGGGCGACTGGACGGACGACCAGCCCGCGGGCGCCGACTCCGAGGAGGCGTACGGCGCGAATGGCGCGGAAGATGACGAGGAAGTTATCGACGAGCCTGGCCCGGTGCCGTCCGGCAACGGAGAGCAGACACCGTCCCCGTCGTCCTCGGCATCCCCGGGACTGGATGTGGCGCCGGCGGCTGAGCCGACGTCCATCCCTGATGTAGGCCATTCGGCCGAGCAATCGACCGGCACCGATGCTGCCGAACCGCAAAGGTCGGCCGTCGAGCCACTGAGCCACTCGACGGCAGGCACGGCCGAGGCGTTGAGGTGAGCCTCGCTCGACGCCACTCGTGTCGCGGTGTCGCGTTCGAGGTTTCCGTCCGAATTTTCGGGTCGGTTATGGTTTCGTTATCGATGCGTGCAATCGTGTAGGGACGGCCGGGCGAACCGAGCGCGCACCTTTCGCCATTTAGGAATCCGATGTCCGAACATTACTCCGCAGCGAATGACCATCCGCTCACGCCCTCGACGATCCTCGCATCAGAGTTGTGCTGGGACGCTCAGGGGCTTGGGTCGTCCCGAGATGCGATGGAGCCGGTGGAGTCCACTTGCGACCGACCTCGACCGGGCGCGGGATCCCCGCCCGCGACAGGTCCCTGAGCCCACGTCGCGCGCAGAACGTCAGCCCGCGCGCGACTCGCTCGCTTCCGAGGACTCGTCCTCATCGGCGTCGGCGTCTTCGTCCGTCAGCACCTCGATCAGGCTGTTGGCGGTGATCGCCGTGCTCATGTCCGCGAACTTGCCGTCCACGGTGATGAGCAACTCGTCACTCTCGTCCCCGTCGATCTCGTTCTGGATCATCGGGATGATCTCCGCGACCGTCATCCGCTTGCCGAACTCCCGGCGCAGCTGGGCGCCTTCCGGCACCGGCGTGTCGAGCGCCACGGGCTCGCCGCCCATCAGGATCTCGAGCGCCGGGTTGGGCACGCGCAGCGGCCGGTCGTTCAGGCGCAGCGAGAGCGTGTTGGTGCCGGACGGCAGGACGTCAGCGATGGTGGGGTGCGGGAAGAGCTGCTGGGAGACCTCGACGACTTCGCCGCCGCGGATCTCGTGGTCCACGGAGGCGGGCTGGCCGTCGATTGTGACCTTGATCTGGCGTAGCAGGTATTCCTTGGGCTCGCCGTCGAACCAGTAGCGCAGCACGGCGCTCGGCGTCTCGTTGAGGCCGGCCTGGATCATGAGGGCGCGCACGGCGCGGTCGATCGTGAGCGCGTCGCCGTCATGGAGGTGGCGATCGCCCATGATCGACTGCCCGTTCACCTTCACGAGCGGCGGGAAGTCGAGGTGCAGGCCGTTGATCTGCACGCGCACCGGGCGCAGGTCGACGATGTCGGAGACGCGCAGCGGCGCATCTTCCTCGCCGGGCTGCGGGCGCATCACCTGGATCGTGGCGCCATCGTTGAGCGCCGAGTCCGGCGTGGCGGGCTGGCCGTTGAGCATGATACGCGTATGGCCGCCCGGCGCGCCCGGGAAGGGCCGGGACTCGCCGTTGATCGAGATCGAGACGTTCTTGCCGGGCCGCGGCGTGAGCTCCTGCAAGTTGTAGCCGGCCGCGACGAGCGCGTCGACCACCTTGGTGGAGCCCCAGTCTTCGAGGTTGACCACCTTGCCATCCAGGTATACCGTGAGGAAGCGGAAGCCCGGCGCCTCGAGCGCCGCGAGCGCGATGCCCACGGGCGTGACGCCGAGCGGGCCCTGGAGCAGGGGCGGGCAATCGTCGAGGCGCTTGATCATCTCGGTGCCGCGCACCGCCACGCGGTTCTCGGCCAGCTCGAGGGCCTTGGCGAGCAGCGGGCCGGTGGCCGGGAAGAGCGAGCCGCCGCCGATCAGGATCACGGCCGCCGGCGGCTTGCCGTTCATCTCGCGGATCTGGTCCGCGATCTGCTGGACGAGCGTGTCCAGCGCGGGGCGGACGGTCTGGCGGATCGCCTCGGCGGCGAAGGTGTGCTCGAGGCCGAGGACGTCGGTGAAGGTGATCGCGCCGTCGCTGGTGAGCAGGTGCTTCACGCGCTCGGCTTCCATGAAGTCGAGCAGGTAGGACTCGGCGATCGCCTCGGTGAGCGTGTCGCCGGCCGCCGGCACCATCGCGTAGGCGATGACCGTGCCGCCCTGGGTGAGCGCGATGTCCGAGGTGCCCGCGCCGATGTCGACGAGCGCGAGGTTGAGCGCGCGCATGTTCGGCGGCACGGCCGCGTTGATCGCGGCGATCGGCTCGAGCGTGAGGTTCATGACCTCGAGGCCGGCCTGGTGGCAGACGGCGACGAGCGAGTCCGTGACGACGCGTGGCAGGAAGGTCGCGATCAGCTCGACCTCGATGACCTTGCCGCGCTGGCCCTCGAGGTTCGCGAGCGGCTGGCCGTCCAGGTAGTAGTGGACGATCGAGTAGCCGACGCAGTGGGTGTCCTCCGAGCGAAGGGAGCCCACGGCGTCCTGGATCGCGTTCAGCTCGAGGGTGCGCAGGCGTTCCTTGTCGATGATCAGGTCGATGCCGACGTCCTGCTTGGCGCGCGCGCGCATAGTCTGGAGGGCGCGGCCGGCGGCGGCGATCGCCACCTGGGTGAGCGTCAGGCCGGTGGCCTTCTCGAGCGCCTGCTTCACCGCGCGGACGGCGCGCACGACCTTCGGGATGTCGTGGATCTGGCCGTCGCGCATGGCCCGCTCTTCATGCTCTTGCAGGGCGATGGCCTGGATGACGAGGCGATCGCCCTCCGGCTGCGCGATGATGCCGATGACGTTGCGCGTGCCGATGTCGAGGGCGAAGATGGGCCCGATGAGCGGAGCGGCGACGGACATAGCGGGAGAAACCTCCAGGGAGCGGCGCGAGTTGGTTCATTGTACCCGAATGACGCGGAAGAGTGCTGGCGAGCGTACGTAGGCCGGCGTGACGCCCGCACGGACGGGGTTTTACATAATGACCGCACGCAAACCCGCTTGTGGGATCGTTCACAGATGCGATGTGACTGTGACCACACTGGGCCGATCCAATGCGTGCTATAAATTCGTTAAGGTTGCGGCCTGGCATTGTTCTAGGCCCGCTGACCCCGGTGCGAACTGCGCTCCACTCCACGTTCCAGCCTTACTGGTTTGACACCAGCAAGCGAAGGTTCTAGGATTAAGGGCCAGTTTATCTAACGGTAACTGCACCCTCATCGCATCGCACTAGAGACCGGCGGTCCCGCGTCGGATTTCAGTGAGTAGTCGTCCCACACACTCAGAAAAAGAGGACTGTACAGCAATGGCATTCTCGCGCAAACAGATGGTCGCGGCCGTCGCCGGGACTCTGTCCCTCGCGGTGCTGACCGGCTGCCCTGCGGCTGCTCCGACCGGCACGGGCACCCCTTCGCCCACTCCGGGCGCATCCACCGCGCCCGTCGCTTCGACGGCCCCCGTCGCTTCGACGGCCCCCGTCGCTTCGACGGCCCCCGTCGCTTCGACGGCTCCTGCAGCATCGCTCGCTCCCGGCGCTTCCCCCACCGTTGCCGTTTCGGCCCAGCCGCCCTCGGGCGAAAAGGTCATCCTGTCGGGCAACGTCTATGACGAAGATGGCGCGACCGTCGATGGCGCGCTCGTCTCCATCAAGTCGCTCGACGCTTCGGTTCCCTACTCGGCGACCGCCACTTCGCAGGCCGGTTCGTGGGTCGTGAACAACGTGCCGGAAGGCGCGAACGTCGAGATCATCGCGACGAAGGACGGCTGGACCAGCCGTCGCCGCGTCGGCTCGTTCCAGAAGGCCGCGACCGGCAAGCGGAACGTCATCAACTTCGGCGCCGCCGGTGGCTCCGCCGACAACAACGATGATGATCCGACCGGTGAGGCGTACTTCATCTCGGATTACCCCGAGATCATTTCGACCACGCCCGCTGACGAGGCGACCGACTTCGACAGCACCAAGGTCTCGTTCAAGCTGACTTTCTCGGAGGCCCTCACCGACGACAGCCGGGAGAACTTCGAAGACGTCTTCACCATTCTGCCCGCCAGCGACGAAGCCGTCGGCGACAACGACTTCGGTGGCCTCGACATCGAGAATCAAGGCGAAGACGACGAACTGGACGATGGCGTCGCGTCGGCGGATTTCGTCGCGACCGCTTTCGATTACTCCCTGCAGGAGGGTGACTCCTTCCTGGGTAGCTCGCGCACCAAGATGAACGCCAGCTGGAACTCGGAAGGCACCGAAGTGACCTTCACGTTCGGTGGCGCGCTCCTCGCGGACGAGAACGAGACGGCCAAGTACCAGATCGCCCTGCTCGTCGAGGATCCGGACAACGAGCTCGAGGACGAAGACGGTAACCAGCTCGGCACCGACGAAGCCGGAAGCCAGAGCAACTACGAAGCTGCCGACGAGCTGATCTACAACGCCTTCAAGGAAGCCGATCTCTCGATCAACGAAGACGTGGGCACCTCGGGCGAGGACAACTGGGCGTTCACGCACGACACCGTCTCGAACTTCGAGGCCCGTGAGGACGAGACCACGCCCAAGCTGACCGCGGTCGACGTCACCGAAGAGGGCGACGATCAGCGCATCGAGCTGACCTTCAGCGAGCCGATGGCTGCCTACGGCGGTTCGGACACCGGCATCTTCGGCAACAACCTCTTCGACATCAGGAACTACACGTTCGCGGTTGGCGAAGACAACGGCGATCTGGACGATGTCGATCTCGAGGGTTCGTCGGAGGCCGACCAGACGACCGGCGTCCAGCTGGGCACCGTGGCTTCGGTCCTCGACCTGGACAACACCCTCGACGGTGGTGTCCTGGCGAACGACGTCAACGCCGAGGAAGAGTTCTTCTTCGCCGCCACCGGCAACGACGTCTTCAACATCGAAGACGCCCCGGCGTCGACGGTCGACGACCCCGATCTCGCCGAAGGCGACATCTTCATGGAAGTCGACGAGGACAACCCGACGACCCTGTTCATCTGGCTCGTCGACAAGCCCACCTTCTTTGACGACGTCAACGAGATCAAGGCGCGCGTTGAAGGCGTCCAGGATCCCGCGGGCAACGAGATCGAAGAGGCCGACGCCGACGCCAACGTCGTGGAAGCCAACATCTAAGAACTCGGTACCATAAACGCTCTAGTAGCAATGGGAGGAATGCTTCTTCGCGGGAGCATTCCTCCTTCTTCCAGGAAACCACATGCGAATTTTCCCACTCATCGTGCTGTTGCTCCCCCTGATGGCAGGCTGCAAGCAGGAACTGCCACAAAAGCTCGACGAGCCCAACGTCTTTGGTACCATTCAGGAGATCAAGACGGTGGAGAGCGAGAAACAGCTCATTTACCAGGGTGGCGCCGATCCCTACAAGCAGAACTGGGGTACCGCGACGGGCTACTACATCAAGCTCGACGAAAAGGTCTACCCGGTGCTGTGGGACGAGGCTGAGAAGCTCAAGACGCTCAAGGCTGGCGACAAGGTCAACCTACACCCCAGCGAATTCATCTCATGCGTCGGCGAGAATGATCTGAAGCCGACCTGTCACCGCATGATGCGGGTTTTCAAGAGCGAGCGGCGGATCAATCCGCTCAAGCACTGACATCGATAAGTTTCCGTCGTGATCTAATACACCCTGCTAAGCATGCCGAGGCGTGGAGCGGGTATGAGGATGCCTGATTGGTTGCTCGAAAGGCCCATCACGGTTATGGATCACAGCACCACAGCACCTCAATCTGGCAAATAAGTCTTACAGGAGGGCTCCCCGCCATGAATTTCCCCTCGTCGTTGACCCGCGTCTTCATCGCCGGCTCTTTGAGCGTCGCCACGCTCGCCGGCTGCCCCAATGCCGGCACGGCACCGCCGCTGCAAGGTGACGCCAAGTTCTCGCCCGCCCCCGCGGTCGGTGCGTCCGCGGCGCCGGGCGCCGTGACATCGCCGGTGGCAACAGGCGCGTCGGCGGCCTCCCCGGCGGCTGGTGGCGCATCCGCCGCCCCCGCGAGCGGCGCCTCGCCGACGGTGAAGCCATCGGCAGCGGGCACCAGCAACCCTGCGCCGTCCGGCGAGAAGACAATTTTGCAAGGCAAGATCTACGACGAGGAAGGTGCCACCATCGAGGGCGCCGAAGTGACCGTCAAGTCGCTGGACACGCGCGCGCCGTACTCCGCCACGACCGCCTCGCAGGGTGGCAACTACGTCATCAACAATGTGCCTGTCGGCACCCAGATCGAGGTCTCGGTCACGAAGGCCGGCTGGACGCGCCGCACGCGCGTGACCTCGCTGCAGGCCAACGTCAACAACCGCAACACGCTCGACTTCGGCACCACCGGCACCTCGAATGCCGACGACCTGGCCGGTGAGGCCTACTTCGTTTCGAACTACCCCGAGGTGGTCTCCGCGACCCCCGGTTCGAGCCCGGTCGCCGCCGACAAGCTCACCTACAAGATTCGCTTCAGCGAGACGCTGGACGCCGACGCGCGGACCGAGGTCGAGGACGCGTTCATCATCGACACCGCCGCGGCGCCGACCGACCTGATCCCGGATGACATCGCCGCGGACGCGGGCGAATCGGTCGCCCGCATCGCGATCACCGAGAACAGCTCCTTCCTGGATGGCGCCGAGCGCGTCAAGTTCACCTGGAACGCCGAGAACACGGAAATGTCCGTCGCGTTCAACGCGCCGCTGCGCGCGCTCGATGACGAGGACAAGACCTACCGCTTCCGGTTGCTCCGCGCGTCCGGCGCCGACCTGATCGAAGACGCCGAGGGCAACGTGCTCGGCCGGGTCGAGCCGGGGGCGGGAGTGGCCTACTTCGCGGTCAAGAAGGCGAGCCTCACCTTCGAGTCGGACGCTACCAGCGGCGACGACCGCTGGGAGGAAACGCACCAGCAGTCCTCCTCGTTCGACGTGGCGGAGGACGACGTAAAGCCGAAGCTCGTGAGCGTCGACACGTCCAACACACGGCGTGCGGATCACGAGGGCGGCGACTACCTGCAGGTCGATCTGGTATTCTCCGAGGCAATGCGCGTCTATCCGGACGCGAAGGGCTACGTCCAGGAGCTCATCGAGCTCGAGAACTACGTCTTCGCCTTCTCGGACGATGGCGACGATCTCGATGGCGTCGATCTCGAGGAGGACGTCGAGGAATTCGACACGGCAACCGACGATGCCACCGACTTCGAAAACGACGTCAGCGGCCCGCAGAA
Source organism: Candidatus Sericytochromatia bacterium (assembly GCA_036675505.1). GTDB lineage: Bacteria > Cyanobacteriota > Sericytochromatia > S15B-MN24 > JAQBPE01 > JAKFEW01. Next base: position 121,808 of record JAKFEW010000058.1, on the reverse strand, counting down.
CCCGATCCGGTTCGCCGAGGGCAGCGCCGACAACGACCAGGACACCGACGTGTTCATCGAACCGAGCGACGAGGATGCGAAGATGGTCTCGATCTTCATCCCGGAGTCGGTCCTGCCCGCGAACCTCGAGCAAATCAAGGTCCTCGTCGACACGAACGTGAAGGACCCCGCCGGGAACCAGGTCAGCGAGCTCAACGAGGACACCACCAAGAAGACGGCCGACAACGTCGCCGTCGGCGACCTCTAATCGGCGAGCCGGCAGGGACACCTGCCGGCTCTCTCGCCTTTTACGGTCAGGAGTAGAACCATGGTCATCCGCAGCAAGCATGTTTCCTGGGTCTTGATCGCCGCCGCGTTCGCCGTGGCCTCATGCGCGCCGCCTGCGGCCGTTCCGACGCCCACGGCCTTGCCGTCCGCGCCTCCCACCGGCGCCACGGCGGCGCCTGGCTCGGCTGCGCCGGTCTCGCCGGGCGTGGCCTCGCCGGGTGCATCGGGGGTGCCCTCGACGGCGCCGGCAGGTTCACCGACCCCCGCGGCCTCCGCCACGGCCACGCCGCCCGCGACCTACGAGACGGGCATCCTGCGCGGCTCGGTCTACGACGCGGCGACGGAGCTGGTGCCGGACGGCACCACCGTGACGGTGAAGTCGCTGGATGCGACCCGGCCGTTCGATGGCAGCGCCAAGACCTCGTCGGGGGCCTATGTCCTGAACGGCGTGCCGCTGAACACCCAGGTCTCGGTGACAGCCACGCGGCCCGGCTGGACGTCGCGCACGCAGGTCGGCGTGGTCCGGCCTTACGATCAGCGTTTCGAGTCCACGAACGTCTTCAACTTCGGTGGCAAGGTCGTGCTGGGCGATTCGCGCGGCATCAGTCACTTCCTCTCCGATCATCCCGAAATCGCGCGCGTCGAGCCGACGGACAAGGATTCGTCGGGCTCGCGCGATCGGATGTCTTTCAAGCTGACCATGAGCGAGCCGCTCGATTCCGAGAACCGCCGGCGGCTGTCCGCGGCCTTCCTGATCGTGCCGAACAACGATGAGGCGATCGGCGAGGACATGGCGATCCCGGACCTCGTGGAAGACGACGAAGAACTCGAGGGCCTGCGTATCGCGGATCCGGACGACGACGCGACGGACGCCGCGATCACCTATCCCTACGCATATCGCCAGAACGCCGGCTTCCTGGACGGTGCCGAGACCGCCAACTTCATGTGGGACGAGGCGGGCCTGACCGCGACCTTCACGCTCGAAGCCCCGGTCAAGACCGACCGCAACGACGAGGGCGAGTATGCCTTCATCCTGCGCCAGCGCGACGACGATCCGATCGTCGACGCCGACAACAACGCGTTCGGCATGAACAAGGACGGCGAGTTCGGCGAGACCACCGAGGGCGACATCATCTACAACGCGATCGCCGAGCCCGCGGTCAACCTGACCGAGGGCTTCGACGACGAGGAAGAGCGCTGGGCCGACACCCACCTGAGCTTCACGCGCTTCAGCGTCGAGGAGGACACCGAGGCGCCGAAGCTCGTCTCGGTCGTGGCGCGACGCAATTTCGTGGACGACGAGGGCGACGGCGTCGATCGCATCGAGCTGACCTTCTCGGAGCCGATGGTGGCCTATCCGCGCATCACCAGCCGCGGGCTGCTCAGCCTCGACAACTACGTCCTCTCCGCGGCCGCGACGGAGAAGGAGCTCGACGCGCGCGACCTCGACGACGGCTCGGCCGACGAGGTGTCGACCGGGGCCGACGGCGAGGACGTCCGCGACGCGTTCGACGGGGCCGTCGGCATCCGCGTCGCATCCGATCGCGCCGAGGCCGGGAACTTCAAGGTGAGTCTCAGTGTCAGAAATCCCAAGGTGGTGATCCTCGCGCTGCCGCCGGGCTCGTTCCCGCTCGACGCGGATTTCATCAAGGTGCTGGCGGGCTCGGACGCAGACCGCGATAACGCCGAAGCCAACGTCGTGGCCGATCCGGCCGACAACGTCATCGCGGAGTCCGGCAAGGCGATGACCGGACAGATCCAATAGAAAGACCCGCCCCATGACCCCTCGTCACTGGTCCCTCGGAGCCGTCGCCTGCCTGATCGTCGCGTGCCAGGCGGCACCGCCGAGCGGCCCTTCGGCGTCTCCGGCAGCCTCAGCTTCAGCCGCTGCGTCGGCCGGGCCGACGGCAGCGCCATCGTCGGCCGCCGCGGCTTCGCCGGCCGGCACCGCAGCACCGATGAGTCCGTCACCCGGCGAGTCGCCTGGCACCACACCCGCGCCGACCGCCACCCCGCCGGCCTCCCGCGAGGTCGTACTCGGCTCGATCTTCAACGATCGGGGCGGAATGGTCGAGCGCGCCGAGGTCGTGATCGACGCCGACGACCCGGCCTTCGATCGCACGATCGACGCGGCCGGCGGCGCTTACGCCATGCGGGACGTGCCAGTCGGCACGACGCTCACGATCACCGCCTCGGCTCCCGGCTTTTCCTCGCGGAGCCGCACGATCAAGGTGCGCAAGCCCATTCCGTTCGTGGACGAGGCGCCGAACCGCGTGGATTTCGGCGGGCCTGACGGGCCCGGCTTCTGGTACTTCCTGACAGACTACCCCGAGATTTTCCGCACGGAGCCCGCCAACCTCGCCAAGGACGTCGATGTCGACCCCTTCTCGTTCACATTCCACTTTTCCGACGCGATTCAAGATGATCAGCAGGGCAAGTTCGAGGATCTCGTGCGTGTCGTGGTGCCGGCCGCCAGCGACGTGACCGCGACCATCACCAACCGGACGGCGCTGGGCCGCGCGCGGCTGCGCTTCACGTGGTCGGACGACGGCAAGAAGTGCGAGGTGGCCTTCGCGCTGCCGCTGGTGGTCCGGACGGCGGGCGCGGCGCTGTCGGTGGAGTTCGACCCGACCGCCGACATCGAGGACTGGCCGAAGGGCGTGTCGGGCAAGCGACTCGGCTTCGACGTCGTGGCGTTGACCGTCGACGGCTCGGGCTCGAAGCGCACCACCCGCGTCGCGCCTTTCGGGCGCCTGGTCATCGACGAGCCAGTGCCTACGACTGCGCCGTCGGCGGACGTCTTGTGGGGCACGACTCACATGACCTCGGTCCGCTTCGAGCCCAGGCGCGACCCACAGCCTCCTCGGCTGGTGAAGGTCCAGCCGCTCCCCGGTAATGCGGGTGACGACGATTTGATCGTGCTCACCTTCGACAAGCCCGTCTTCGGCTTCCCGGAGGGCGCCATCTCGGCCGAGACCGTCAGGGGGTCCAACTACCACCTCGTCTATGGCCGGGTGACCGAGCGGACGGAGCGCGAAGATTTCGAGGAGGCCGACCCGGCGAAGACGGGTGGTTCCGCTTCCAGCGTGGAGTTCGACGAGAATGACCCCTTCACGCTGATTCTGCACGATTCCTCGGGCAGCTTCGAGGACCAGCAGCGCTTCAAGCTGTTCATCGATCCGAAGGTCGAGGACATCCACGGCATCGCGGTCGGCGGCGAAGGTATCAAATTCGAAGGGGAGCTCTGATGGCTGTTCGTGCGATGATGGCCCGCCCGATCGGGCTCGCGGCGACGTTGATGGTGGTTGCGGCCGGTTGCGCGCCAAGCGGCGCCCCCACCGGTCCGACGCCTTCGGGCACGGTGACCGGGAGCGCGGCGCCTACGGCCGCGCCGGCCGCCTCGATCGCACCTGTCCCCGGCGCTTCCGCGACCCCCGCTACCGGGAGTCCCGCGCCCGGAGCCTCCGTCGCGCCGAGTCTCTTTCGCGTGTCCGGGCTCGTGGCAAACATCGACCGCGATCTCATGCCCGGCGTGCCGGTCACCGCGAAGCGCGGCGAGACCGTCGTCACGACCGCGCAGACCGACAAGGACGGCAGTTACTTCCTCGACCTGGCGCCGGGCGACTACACGATCACGACCACCAAGCCCGGCCACACGAACCGCAGCCAGGCCGTGAAGGTCCAGGCGAACATGGTCCTCAACTTCGGGCCTTCGATCGGCGACCAGGCCAACCCGTTCTGGCTGGCCGACACGCCCGAGATCGACCACGTCGAAGTCGAGGAGGCGGGGCCCGGCGGGCCTCTGACCTTGCGGGTCCACCTGAGCGAGCCGCTGCCGAAAGACTCGCAGGAGAACTTCGACGAGATCTTCGCGCTGCGCGCCGGCCAGGACACCGAGTTCCTGCGCACAGGCCCCTCGGGCGACGCGCGCTTGCGCACGACCTCGAAGTGGTCGGCGGATGGCCAGGTCTACACATTCCAGTACGACGGTCCCTACCTCGCGAGCGGCGCGACCGACACCACCTACTCGGTGAAGCTCATCCAGCGGATCCTGGATACCCAGGATCCGATCACCCGCGAGTTCGAGTGGACCGACATGGGCGTCGAGGACAAGGATGGCAACGCGCTCGGGCGTGGCCGCGCGGAGTTCGCGTTCAGGCGGCCGAACATCTTCCCGCCGGCGGCCGAGATGCTGACCGATGAGGACTTCGGTTACTACGTCCAGGATCGCCGCTGGCGCCTGTCGCATGACGGGGCCTTCACCTTCAAGGCCGGGCGCGATGAGACGCCGCCGGCGCTCGAGCGCGTGGAACTCAACGTCAACGAGGAGTTCGAGGATGGGGACGCGGACGTCCTCACGCTGACCTTCAGCGAGCCGATGAGCGTGGCGCAGGACCGCAAAGAAACCGAGTGGACCAGGCTCGACAAGGACCGGCCGTTCGTGATTCTGAACGTGACCCGCAACGTGGACGGCAAGAACCTCGAGCCGGTCAGCGAAGGGCTGAGGGCCCGCAAGGTCGAAGTGGATTACCTCGATCCGCGCATCGTGTACCTTCACTACCCGCTCAACTACTTCGAGGAATTCGAGTTCGTGGAAGTGACCCTCACCCCCGATGCCCAGGACCCGGTCGGCAACCCGCCGGACCCCAAACGCAACCGCCTCGGCGGTCGGATCGTCGGGGGTTGAGCGATGCATAATTTCCGTCTCCCCCTCGCGGTCCTCGCCCTGGCGGTAGGCGCGACGGCCTGCTCACCCTCGGTTCCTGTAGTGGTGACGCCGTCGCCTTCACCCGCAGCGAGCCCGACCGCGCCCACTGCGTCGGCGTTTGCCGCGCCGGGGCCCACGGCGAGCCCTTCGGCGCCAACCGCGGCGACGCCTGCGCCGAGCGTGGCGCCGAGCGCCGTGGCGTCCGCTTCGGCCTCACCGGCCGCCGCCACGCCGGCGCCTGCAGGTACGCTGGATCTGACAAAGGGCAAGCTGCTCCGCAAGTACGACTTCAACAACATCGGCGGCCTTCATTTCGACGTCGGCCGCAACCAGATCTACGTGATCGACGCGACGGACGACGACGCCACGGATCGCCGCTACCTGCTGCGGCGGTTCAACCGGGACGGCACCTTCGAGGCGGCGGTCGACCTGCACAAAGCCTCCGAAGAGGCGCCGGAGGCGGTCGACGGCCTCGCCTTCGATCTGGCCGGCGTGCCGGCGTTCACCTACCTCGAGGACGAGGATTTCTCGCTGCGGCGCCTCTATACCGCCACGGTGCTGGACGCCACGCGGCTGCCGAGCACCGGGCTCGAGCGGGCGGGGCTCGCCGCGCTGGGCGCCGATGGCGACGTCTTCACGCTGGGCGTCATCCGGCTCGATCCGGACGCGCTGGAAGGCGATACGCGGGATCGCGAGATCCTGTATATACGCGCCGAGGAAGACGAGCCGCCCGAGGCGAACTTCCGGATCCGGGACCCCTTCGAACCCACGAAGCATATGGCGCTCGCGCCCGGCGGCGTGCTATACCTCGTGGGCTCGACCACCACGACGCTCGGCGTGAAGCGCCTCACGAAGGATCAGCAGCTCGCCGACCTGCCGATCCCGTTGCCGCGGATCCCGGACCACGTCTGGACCGATCCGGCGGGCAACCTCTTGCTCGTGACGGAGAGTACAGGCGCAGAGCCGGCCAAGCTCCGCCGGTACGCGCCTTCCGGCGAGGCGGCCGGCGAGACGGACCTCACGCTCGCCAGCGGCGAGAAGATCTTCTCGGTCGACGGCCTCACCTTCGACGCCGAGAACCGCGTCATCCTCGCCGGCAGCGCGATCGCCGCCGACCTCCAGACCACCACCGGCATCTTCACTTTCGATTGACGGATTCATGCACCCGCGCCTCCTCGTCCTCGCGTCCCCGCTTTTCCTGGTCGTATTCGGCGGCTTGCTCCTGCGGGTCCCCGCGCCGCCGCCCCCTCCCCTCGAGGTCAGGGCCGAAGCGGGAATCGCGCTCTGGAAGCTGAAGATGGACGATCGCGCGGGCCGCGTCTTCGGCGACGTGCTGCGTGAGGACCCCGACAACGCGCGCGCGAACTTCGCAGTCGGCGTGGCGGCCTACCAGACCAAGCGCTTCGACGAGGCCGAGAAGCGCCTGAAAATCGCGCTCGCCAAGGAACCCGACAACGTCGAGATCAAGCTCGCGCTGGCGGTGGCGTACCAGAAAGCCAAGCGCTACAACGACGCCGTGGCGATCTACCAGGAGCTCCGCAAGGCGCACCCGCAGGACCCGCGGTTCATCAACAACCTCGCCGAAGTCGAGATCTCGCGGATGCACTACCCGCAGGCCCGCGTGTACGTCAAGGAATACCTGGCGATGCTGCCCCAGCGCTCGCCGCGCCGCAAGCACGCCGAGAAGCGGTTGAAGCAGTTGAACGAACAGCTCGGCGACGTTCCGCAAAGCTCGCCGTCCGCCAGCCCCAGCCCGAAGAAATCGAAGTGACCAGCACCATGCGAGAGACCGCCGCGCAGTGGCTCAATCGTGCCGTCTATCTCCTGACGGCGCTCCTCATCCTCGGCCCCGTCTTCGTCATTCCACACCTCCTCCAGGAGAGCGTGAAGGTCGGCACCGAGTTCTTCATCGTGGTGGCCGCCTGGGCGGTCGTCGCCGCGATCGGCGCGGCGCGGTCGCTCGAGGGACGCAGTTTCCTGGGCGGCGGCGAGGGCTCGCTCTTCCGCCGGCTGATGATCGTTTTCGTGGCCTGGCTCCTGCTGTCGTCGCTCTGGACGGCGCGCCCGAGCACGCATTGGGCCTATGGCGCCTCGGTGATCGCCTATTTGCTCGCCGGGCAGAGCCTGCTCGGTTGGCTCGAGGGTGATCTCAAGCGCCGGAACTACGTGGTGGCCTTGATCGGCGCCCTGGTGGGGCTGGAAGCCGTCCTCGCGATGATGCAGCACTTCCACGTGCCGTTGCGGAGCCTCAAGCCCTACCTGACGCCCGGCGGCTTGCTCGACGGCTGGATTTCGGTGGTTGGGCCGAAGGCTCACCGGGCGACCGTGAGCGGGACGCTGGGCAACCCGAACTACCTGGCCGAGTTCCTCACGCTGCTGGTGCCGGTGCTCGCTGTATGGACCGCGACCCGCGAGCGCCTGGCCACCCGCATCTGGTTCGGGCTGGCGCTGGCCGGCGGCCTCTTCACGTTGGTGGCGGCCGGTTCGCGCGCGGGCCTCCTGGGCCTCGTGGTCGGCCTCCTGGTTGCCGTCATCATGACGAAAGCCTGGCAGATCTTCGACCTGCGCACCTGGTGGGGGCAGCCGCGCAAGCGGGCGGCCATGCTGGTCGTCACCGCGGTGGTGGTGGTGCTCGCGGGCCTCGCCAGCGGCCGCATCACTGCCAAACTTTCGCGCGATTTCATGGCCGACGACTCGGTGGAATCGCGGTTGGTCAACTGGAAGGCGGCCGCCAGCCTTTGGCAGGCCCGGCCGGTCCAGGGCTACGGGGTCGGCGCTTGGAAGCAAGAGAGCCTGAATGAGCTGGTCAAGCTCAACCCGAACGGGCTGCCCGGCTCATCCAGCCGCGCGCGCTTCATCCAGGTGCACAACGAGCCGCTGCAGGTCGCCGTGGAACTCGGCCTGGTAGGCCTGCTCTTGATGCTCGGCGCGCTCCTGGCCTGGTTCCGCGAGGTCCGGCGGAACGAGTCGCTCGCACCGCTCGAGCGGTTCGGCTTCACGTGGGGGCTGACGGCCTTGCTCGTCGCTGCGCTGTTCGGCTTCCCGTTCCACATCCCGCTCACGGCGCTCGCGATCGTATTGGTGGTCACGCTCGGCGTGGCGACCCGGCGCGATGAGGCCATCGCGGCGGCCGAAACGGCCGCGCTCGCCCCGGGTTGGCGCATTCCCTACGCTGTAGGCATCGTGGCGCTGACCGCCGGCGTCGGGGTCGCGGCCGTCCATCGGAGCGTGTGCCCGGCTTACCACGCCGCCCACTACGCGTTCCTGGCGGAGGGCCTCAACAAGCAGGACAAGCGCGCCACCGGCGTCGACGTGCTGTTCGGCTACGCCGCGGAGGTGGATCGCTTCAAGGCGCAGCATGTGTTCGACCAGATGCGCGAGCTGTATCTGGAGAAGAACTATCCGGCGGTGATCGCCGTGTTCGACAAGTACGAACGCGAAGGCTTCAACATGGGCTCCAAGCTGGTTCGCGGCCGCGCGTTTGTCGAGCTGGGACGCAAGGACGAGGCGATTGCCGATTTGCAAGCCGTCGTCCATTACTACGACCGCTCGGACGCGAACTATCGGCTGGCGTACAGGCAGCTCCGGAAGCTCGGCGTGAAGGACGTGCCGCCGCCGGAGCGCAGGAAGAAGCCGGGCGCCGAGCCCCAGCCTTCCGCGGCGCCTTCCGCGGCACCTTCGGCCGCGCCGGTGGTCGTGCCGTCTGAGGCCGCTGACGATTCGCCGGACGCCTCGCCGGCTGAGGGCGGGGACGACAAGGCAGACGACGATGCGACCGGCGACGGCGCCCGTGAGGGTGCTGAAGCGACGTCCTGAAGGCAGGGCTGAGGCATGCGTTCGGGACACGTTTGGTGGAATACTGCTCGCTTAACGTGAAGGTATTAACTTTCTATGACATAACGGGTGGTATGATTGACCCGTATGTCCCGACGTGCAGGCTACACTGTTGAAGACCTTCGCGCAGCCGTCGCCGGAGCGCGGAGCTTCGCCCAAGTCTTGACGACGTTAGGACTACGGCCCGCCGGGGGCAACTATAAACACCTCAGGCTGCGACTTGAAAAGCTCGACATCGACTACTCACATCTACAAGGTCAGAAATGGGCAAAAGGCGTCGTCATTGGGCCCAAGCGCCCGCTTGAGGCATACCTGTTGCAAGAGTCGCCATTTAGGTCTTCAAATCATAATTTAAAAAGACGTTTAATAAGTGAAGGTATTTTCACTGCCAAGTGTAGTTGTTGTGGTCTCAGTGAATGGATGGGAAGTTCAATTGCATTGGAATTGGACCATATAAACGGGAAAAATAATGATAACAGACTTGATAATATCAGGCTACTCTGCCCGAATTGTCATGCGATGACACCGACTTATCGAGGCAGAAATAGAGGAACGTATTAATTTGCCGCCATAGACCAATTGGTAGAGTCACGGTGCTTAAAACACCGGTTACGTCTGGGTTCGAGTCCCAGTGGCGGCACTCCATTTCTAAAGCCGGCCCGCCCGCCTGCCGAAGATCAAGCCAGCTCCCTTCAGCCAAACCCCAGGCAACCAACCAGCCCAGGTGGGTATATAGCCCGTGCCGAGCGTGGGCCCTTTCGGGGGAGGGGGCCCCGGCAGAGAAGACATGGACGTCCTCACCGCCGATCGCCTAGTAGGCGAGGGTCAACGCGCCCTCGATACAGGCCATTACAATAAAGCGCGCGAGTTCTTCGAGCTCGCCGCGGAAGAAGACGAGCGTCCGGAGATCTGCCAGAACCTGGCGGCCGTGTGCTTCGAGCTGGGCGACCTCGAGCCGGCGCGCGGCTGGCTGCGCAAGGCCCTCGAGCTCGATCCCGACTTCGTGCCGGCGTTCGAGGGCCTCGCCAAGATCCACTTCGAGCTCGGGCACCTGCGCAAGGCGCTCGAGTACCTCGAGGAGGTCATCGCGCGCCAGCCCAACGACGCCGGCTCCCTGTTCAGCGCGGCGATGATCCACCTCGAGCTGCGTGAGCCCGCTTCGGGCATCCGCCTCGTCGAGCGCCTGCTCGCCATGCAGTCCAACAACCCGGACTTCCTGACCCTGCTCGGCCGCCTGCGGCGCCAGGCCCGCGAGCCCAAGCGGGCGGCCGAGTCGCTGCGCCAGGCGCTGGAGATCCAGCCGGGGGCGCTCGAGGCCCGCATAGAGCTCGGCTGGTGCGAGTTCGAGCTGCGCAACGACGACGAGGCCAAGCGGCGCTTCGAAGAGGCGCTGAGCCAGGCACCGCGCAGCGTCCAGGCCTGGCGCGGGCTCGCGAAGCTGTTCCTGCGCGCCCGCAACTACGAGGCGGCGGTGCCGGCGATCCGCAAGGTCACCGAGATCGAGCCGGCCGACCTCTCGGCCGTGCTGGACCTCGCCGAGGCCTATATGGAGTCCGGCCGCCGCGACCTGGCGATGGCGCTGATCGCCGACCTGCTCGGGCGCAACCCGGACGCGCCGGGCGTGACGGCCCGCGCCGGCCTCTACCACTTCCGGCTCAAGGAATTCGACAAGGCCGAGTACCTGCTCCAGAAGGCGCTGTACGCCGACCCGAACGACGCGCAGTCGCTCGAGACGCTGGGCTGCACCTATCTGTGCCAGCAAGACTTCCGGCCCGCGCTGGTCGCGTTCCGCAAGCTCTGGCGCAAGCGGCCGCTGGCGCCCGGGGCGCTCGCGAACATCCTCACCACCTACTCCCTCTGGGCGGTGGACTCGCTGCGCAACGGCCGGCTGCCGCCCATCAAGATCTGGAAGTTCGAGATCGGCGGGCGCTCGCGCTCCGCGCGGTACCTCGACCAGGGCCACGACGCCTTCAAGAACGGCGAGTTCCGCAAGGCGGCGATGTATTACCGCAAGGTGCGCGACAACGACCCGAACTTCGAGGTCGCGAGCGCCTGGCTCGCGCACGCCCAGCTCAAGCAGGGCCGCACGGACGCGGCGATCGAGACGTGCCAGCGCGGGCTCGCCCGCGCGCCGGCCTCGGCGCCGCTGATGGCGCTGCTCGGCACCCTGGCGCTGAGCCAGGACAAGCTCACCCACGCTGTGCGGATCTTGCGGAAGTCGCTCGAGCTCGATCCCGACCTCGGCGACGCCTGGATGACGCTCGGCCGGGCCTACCAGAAGGAGGGCGAGCTCGAGGACGCGCTCGGCGCGTTCCAGCGCGCGGCGGACCTGAACGTGCAGGACACCTACCTGTACCGGCACATGGGCGACGTGGCGCTCGCGATGGAGGACCAGGCGGCCGCGGTCGCGCATTATCGCCGCGCGCTCGAGGTGAACCCGCGCGACCTGGTGACCTGCCAGCGCCTGATCGAGTGCAGCTTCGGCGCGCGCCAATACGAGGACGCGATCCAGGCGGCCAGGCATGCGATCTCGGTCGACCCCAACGCCTACTCGGCGTACGCCTGGCTCGGCCGCATCTACCGCCAGCTGCAGACTTTCAGCGCGGCCCGCGACGCGTTCGAGCAGGCGATCGCCATCCGCCCGAACCTCGGCTTCCTCCACCGCCAGCTCGGCAGCCTGCTCGAGGCCATGCAACTGCCCATCGACGCGATGGAAGCTTACGCCGCAGCGCTCAAGATCGATCCGGACGATTGGGAAGCCGAACGTGGGCTATCCCGCTCGAAGAAGGTCGCCGGCAAGCGTTGAGGCCGCTCGGCGGCTCATCCGACGTTCAAGCGCACGTTGTTCGGCCCATGGGCTGGACGTAAGATTTGAGGCGTGTCCTGCAACGAGGAGGTGGGTATGCCTGGTTACTACGACGCGGCGGCGCGGATCGCGGAAACGCTCGGCCTGCGCGAGCCTACGTACGCGGAGCGCATCCAACGCTTCGACTGGCGAAGCGTTGCGCCGTCCCGGGCGTCTTACGATTACCGGTCGGCGCTCAATTACGATACGACCAGCCTGATCCTGGGCCTGGCGGTCGGCGTCGGCGTGGGCATCGGCATCGGTTATGCCGTGAAGGGCAACCTCGCGCCGACCGCGAGGCGGGTCCGTGAACGCACCTACGACGCGATCGGCGGGCTCCAGGAGCGGCTGCCGCAACGCCTGCGCGTGACGAGGATGGAAGAGGAGCCCGCCCCCGTTCAAAGGGGGTAGGTGCCAGCGTCGTTCTTGAAATGCCAGCGACCGTCCGCCTGCACCAACGTGCCGGCGGGCGTCGCGCTTCGGAGCAACGTCGCCGCGACCAGCCCGGCCTGGGACCAGGTGCCCGAGAACTGGAGCGTGACCCCGGTGCCCAGGCCCTTGAGCCCGAGATCGCCGCGCTCCACCGCGCCATCGATGCCGATCCGCGCGTTGAGCGCCTCGAAGGCGAGCGTCCCCGCGGCGCCGAGCACCGCGACCGACCCGGTGCCGACCGCCTCGTACGTTTCACCGGCCGCGGCGAACGGGCCGATGAAGGTGACGGCGAGCCGGCCGCCGCTCGGCAGGGCCTGCTCGATGTCGAGGCGCAGGCGCACGACGTCCGACGGGAAGGCCGGGTAGTAGTCCGGGCCGTAGTTGTCCTCGACCGTGACGTCCCAGCCGAGGGAGTTGCCGTCGGCGGTCTCCAGCGCGGCGCGCAGCCGCCGGCTGGCGTCGGCTTCGGCCTGGCTCCAGGCACCGCCCTGGAACCGCCAGCCGGCGACCTGGCTCAGCCTGTAGCCCTGGGGCGGGTGCTTCGCGCGGCTCGCGCGCATGGCCGTGAGCAGCGGCTGAAAGGCTTTGAGCGCCGGGCCGAGCGCCGCCGCGGCGTCGAGCCCGGTGTGCGCGAGCGCGAGCAGCGCCGCGTCGGGCGGCTCCTTGGACGGTTGCAACACGGCGGCCGTGCCGGCGCGGTCGACGACCGGCAAGGCAGGACCCGGCGGCGCGGCGCCCTGGCAGGCGGTGGTGGCCAGGACGCAGCCAGCGAGAAGGAGCGGGGCGAAGCGGGAGATGGCCAAGGGTCGCCTTTCACGAGTCGAGGCGTTATGATGGGCGCCACCCACTTCTATACCCGGAACAACGGCGCGGTGACGGCCCGGGTGCCCCCGTCACAGCCGCGACCCACATAATCCGCTAGGCTAGGGTCTGGTCGTGTCCGCGCGCCCCGTTCCGGAAAGAGAACCTGCCGTGAAATTCCTGCGACACCTCGCCCTGGCTCTTGCGATGCTCTCGCCGCTTCCCGCGTCGCTCGACGCCCAGGCGGCGAACTACCTGCCCGGCGTCGGCGCGGTGTCGGTGAGCCCCGGCGGCGGGGCGGTCACGCTCGCGATCCCCGGCAAGGCCGGCGCGCCTTACCGCGTGCTGTGGCTGAGCAGCCCGTACCGGCTGGTCGTGGACCTGCAGGGCCACTGGCTCGGCGCCCCCAAGAGCAGCATCTACATCGGCGCCGGGCTCGTCACGAATATCCGCGCCGCCCGCCATACAGGCGGCATCACGCGAATCGTTTTCGACCTTTCCGCGCCAGCCGACGTGCGCGCCGACAACCAGGGCGGCACGCTGGTCTTGACGGTCGTGCCGCGCGGCGCCGTTTCCGGCGTCGTGCCACCTGTCGCCCCCGGACCTTACTACGCGCCGACCGCGCCGGTGCCCACGCGCCGGCCGGTGCCGGGCTACCAGGCCTACCCGCCGTACTGGAACCCACCGGGTTATCCGGCGCCGGGCTATCCGCCGCCGATCGCCCGCGTCACGCCGATCCCGGTGATGCCGCCGATGGGCTGGGTGACGCCCCCGCCCGGGCAGATGCCGATGCCCATGCAGACACAGCCGCCGATGCCCATGCAGACGCCGCCACCGATCGGCCAGAACCCGGTTCCGCCGCCCTTCACGCCTGATCCCAACTTTTCCCCGCCCACCTTCGACCCGATCGACATCCCGCAGATCACCGGGCCCAAGCCGGTCTTCGGCAACCGGTTCGTGGCCGGCGGCGGCGCGGCGCTCAGCTTCGCCGAGGCCTTCCCGGCCGGCAACAGCGACGTTGCCATCGGCCTGCTGCCCCAGGCCGAGCTGGCCTACGATCAGCTCTTCACGCCCAACCTCGGCATCAGCCTGGGCGCGCGCTTCCAGGGCTATTCGTTCACCGACCAGGTGGCGAAGGACGCGGGCGTGGACGTGAAGCACAGCCGCGACGAGATCGAGGCGACGCTGGGCATCCGCGGGCGCTTCGACCTGCCGGCCGGCCTCGAGGCGCTGGCCCAGCCGCAGTTCGTGCTGCGCACCGCCAACGTGAAGTCGACGTTGACGCCCACGGGCGGGACGGCGTCGGACCTCGCGACCAAGGATTACCTGTCGGTCGGCTACCTCGGCTATGGAGGCGGCCTCGGCACAGGCCTCGGCTGGCGCGGCACGGACTGGCTGGCGCTGACGCTGCCGCTCGAGTTCAACTACGTGCTCGGCAGCATGGGCGACGCCGCCGTGCCCACGATCTTCCCGCTCCTGAACATCCGGGCCGGCCTCGAGGCGCGGCTCGACTTCGGCGGCTTCGCGACCACCCTGGGGTATAAGTACACCACGTACTCCAATGGTGGCGCGGGTTTCAACCAGAGTTGGCACGGCCCCGTGCTGAACCTGGGCGTCGCGTACTAGGAGGCGCCCCGTGTCGCACCCGATCCAGAACGGACCTCGTATGCGGAAGATCTCGCTCGGCCTCGTGCTCGCCATCGCGCTCGGGTCAGGCTGTTCGCTCATCGGGCCGACCGGCTCGAACAAGTCGACGACGGCCTACAAGACCGTCGATGAGAACGGCTTCATCATCATCTCCGTGCCCAGGCCCGACGACGCCGAGAAGGCCGTCTTCGTGCTTCGCAACAAGGGCGACGCCGAGTTCGCCGATCTCGAAGACGACTCGCCGGACGGCTCCAAGGAGGGCGATCCGTGCGGGGACGAGGCGGGCTTCTGCGTCTCGTTCAAGCCCGATGCGCTGCCGGCCAACGTATACCTGATGGACGTCTTCATCGACGATGAAGACCAGGCCAAGGCCGCGGCGACCATCCCGTTCCTCGTGGGCGGCACGGCCGAAGAGGACCCGGACGCCACGGGCACCGAAGCCGAAGGCGACGAAGAAGCAACCGGCGCAGACGGTTAGGGACGCGCGACGTGGCGTCCTGGCTGAAGCCCGCCGAGCGGGTAGCCGTCCTCGCAGCGCTGCAGGCGCGCTATGGCGGCCGCGGCTCCGGCCTCGTGTACCGCAACCCCTTCGAGCTCCTCGTGGCGGTGATCCTGTCGGCGCAAAGCACGGACAAGATGGTCAACGTCGTGACCGGGCCGCTCTTCGAGCGCTACCCGACGGCCGCCGCGATCGCCACCCTCACCCCCGAGGAGCTGAAGCCCTGGATCGCGAAGATCGGGCTGACCAACACCAAGGCCAGGAACATCGTGGCGACCTGCCGCCTGCTCACCGAGAAGTACGCCGGTGAGGTGCCGAACGACCTCGACGCGTTGGTGGCCCTGCCCGGCGTCGGCCGCAAGACCGCCAACGTGGTGCTCAGCAACGCCTTCGACGTGCCCGCGATCCCGGTCGATACCCATGTGTACCGCGTTTCGAACCGCCTCGGCCTGGCCGACGCGGACAACGTCGAGGCCACCGAGCGGGACCTCCAGAAGACCGTGCCGCGGACGCTCTGGTCCGAGGCCCACCACTGGCTCATCTGGCATGGCCGCGAGATCTGCAAGGCGCCCACGCCGCGCTGCGAGGAATGCTTCTTGACCGCGCAGTGCCATTACTTCAACGGGAAGGGGCGCTGGAAAGGCGCCGCGGCGAAGGCGGCGAAGGACAGGCCGGTGGCCGGCCGTGGGGGGCGCGCCCGTGCGCGCTGAACGCAAGGCCGCCCTGGGCCGCGCGTTGCTCCTGGCCGCGCTCGTGGCGGCAGCCGAACTGGCGCCTGCGGCCACCGTGGCGGCGGTCGCCCAGGCGGTCGATCCCGAGGCACGCTACGAGGCCGAGACCCGCACGCTCACGCTCATCCCGCCGCCCGGCGTGGTGCCGACGGTGCGCGAGGCGCAGAACCCGCCGCGCCTGATCGCCGAGTGGCCGGCCACCTGGGGCACAGTGCCGCGCGGGCTGCTTTACGGCGCCGGCCTGGTTTACCGCTTCACGGTCGAGGTGGTGGGCGATCCCAACACGTCGGGCCCCACGGGCGCGCGCACCCGCGTGACGTTGTACTTCCGCGCGCCGATCGACGGCGCCTGGACGATCGCCTATTCCGGCGTCCGGACGCAGATCAAGCTGCTGCCGAACGATCCGGAGGCCGACTTCGTGCGGCCGCTCCCGAAGCGCACGCCCCGCCCCGCGCCACGGCCGATGGCCCGCATCACGCCGGCGCCGGTGTTCCCGATGGCGCCCACGCCGCGGCCGCTGCCAGGCTGGATGCCGGCGCGCCCGCTGCCGCCCGAGCCCAGCTTCGCGCCGGGCCAGCGCCTGCCCGTGCCCAACCCCTTCGGTTCGCCGGGGGTGCCGGTCGAGCCGGTGCCGACCGAGGCACCGCCCGCCTCCCCGCCGCCCACGCCCATGCCGACGATCGCGCCGACTCCGGTGCCGGCCCCCTCACTCGCGCCTTCGCCGGTGCCGACCCCCGAGCCCACGCAGGCGCCGCTCGTGGGCCCACCGGCTGTCGATCGGCCGGTATACGGCTCGCAGCTCTACGTGGGCGCCGAGGTGCCGGTGGCGCTCAGCGAGGTCTACCCGCGCGGCGGCTCGGACACCGCCGTGCCGTGGGCGCCTGGCGGCGGCTTCGGCTGGGATCACATGCTCTCCGAGCACGTCGGCCTCGCGCTCAGCGGGCGCACGGTCGGCTATTCGATCCTCGACGACAGCGCGACGGCGCGCGGCTTCGAGATCAAGCACAAGCGCGACGATTACGAGCTGGGCGCCGGCGTGCGCGGCCGGATGGCCTTCGGCGGCGGGCTCGAGGGCATGCTGCAGCCAGGGCTGCTGGTGCGCGCGGTGCGCGCGTCGACGACCCATGCGGCGCTCACAGGCGGCGTGGCGAGCCCGGCGGCCGAGGTCGACACCACGGACTACCTCTCGGCGAGCTGGCTGGCCTACGGCGGCGCCATCCGCGGCGGCTTCGGCTGGCGCGCGGGCGGGCCCTTCGCGCTGGTGAGCTTCGCGGAGTTCCGGTATTTGGCCAACGGCAGCGTGATGACCCCTTCCGTGCCGAGCTTCTTCCCGATGTGGGGCTGGCGCGCGGGCGCCGAGGCGAAGCTCGATTTCGAGGGCTGGGGCCTCGGGGTCGGGTACGCGCAGGGCCACGACGAGCATGGCGGGACGACGGCGGCGGAGAAGCTGACGCAGGACGGCGGCACGCCGTTCCTGCGCGGGTACTGGCTGTACTGAGCGCACCCTTACCCTCTCCCCGGCGGGGGAGAGGACGGCACGGAGTGGCTGTAGAGCCCCGATGTGCCAGGTGAGGGGGCTTGGGGCACGCCGGGTGTTCCTCGGGCCCCCTCACCCCCGCTGCGCGGGACTTCTCCCCCTTTCCAGCCCCCCCACGAACCCACCCGGAGAGGGGAAGGGTTCTGTTAGCTGCGCAGGCAGCGGCGGGCCAGCTCCTTCATCGAGATCAAGATCCCGGTCGGCCGCCCATGCGGGCAGGTGAGCGGGTGTTTCGTCTCGCGCAGCCGTTCCACGATCTGCTCCAT
Source organism: Candidatus Sericytochromatia bacterium (assembly GCA_036675505.1). Lineage (GTDB taxonomy): Bacteria > Cyanobacteriota > Sericytochromatia > S15B-MN24 > JAQBPE01 > JAKFEW01. Next base: position 104,241 of record JAKFEW010000058.1, on the reverse strand, counting down.
CTGCGCCGCCGTCAGCGGATCCCCGGCACGCACGGCGGCGTGGCAGGCGATCGTGCGGCGGATCGGATCGTCGTCCGGCTGGCGGACCACCACGCCGACGGCCTCGGAGCGCGAGAGCAACTCGCGAATCGTACGCTCGGCCTCGCCGAGCGGCAACAGCGCCGGGATCGCGCGCAGGATCCAGCGATCGCCGCCGAACGCCTCGAACGTGAAGCCGAGCTCGGCGAAGCGCGGCTGGATCTCGCTCGCCACGCCGGCTTCGGCCGGTGAGAGGTTCAGCACCTGCGGCAGCAAAAGCTCCTGCGCGACCACGCCAGCGGGCGTGAGTTGCTCGTATAGCCAGCGCTCGTGCGAGTTGTGCTGGTCGATCAGAAAGAGCCCCTCGGGGTGCTCGCACAGGATGTAGGTGAGGTGCAGCTGGGAGATCACCCGCAGGCCTTCGAGCTCGCGAGGCAGGCCGGGCCGGCCGCTGTAGCCTGGGCCGGGGGCCTCGCGCAGGAGGCCTGGCAGCGTCGGCAACGGCGCCTGATCCATCGCCTCGGGCCGGCTATAGAGCGACATCGCGGCGGCGGACTCGGCGGCCGAGGGCGCCGCCCCGCGCTGCCAGGCCGCCGGCGGCGGCAGCGGGTGCGAGTCTTCATTCGGTGCATCCTCCGCGGGCGCGTAGTCGGCCTCGGTCCAGGCCTGGGCGAAGCCCATCCGCACGGCGTCCACCAGCATCATGTAGACGCGCTGGGTCTGGCCGAGCCGGATTTCCTTCTTGGCCGGGTGCACGTTCACGTCCACCGCCGTAGGGTCGAGCTCGAGGAAGAGCACGTAGGCCGGGTGGCGATCGCCCGGGATGTGGCCCTGGTAGGCCTCCTCCACCGCCTTCGCGAGCAGTGGGTGCTTGACCCAGCGCCGGTTCACGAAGAACCACTGGCGCGAGCGGTCGCCGCGCACGCGGTCCGGCCGCGAGGCCAGGCCGTGCACCTTGCCCGCCGGGCCCTCGTGCGCCACGTCCACCATCCCGCTCGCGGCGTCGTGGCCGAAGAGCGCGCCCACGACGTCGCGCAGGCCGCGCGCGCCGACCGTCGAGAGCACCTCGCGCTGGTTGATCACGAGCCGGAACTCGACCGCCGGGTGTGCGAGCGCCAGGCCCGTCACCACGTCCTGGATGTGGCCCTGCTCGGTGGCCGGCGCGCGCAGGAACTTGAGCCGCGCCGGCGTGTTGAAGAACAGCTCGTCGACCGTGATCGACGTGCCTTCGGGCGCGCCGGCCGGCTTGACCACAGGCTCGCCGCCGCCGACGATCGTGACGCGGGTGCCGCGGTCCGCGCCGCGTGCGCGGGTCAGGCACTCGACCTGGGCGATCGACGCGATCGAGGCCAGCGCCTCGCCACGGAAGCCCATGGTGGCGAGCGCCCAGAGCTCGTCGGCGTCGCGCAGCTTGCTGGTGGCGAAGCGCTCGAAGGCGGCCACGGCGTCGGCCTCGTCCATGCCCTCGCCATCGTCCACGATGCGCAGCCAGCGCCCGCTCTGGGCGACTTCCACCACGATGCGGCGGGCGCCGGCGTCGAGGGAGTTCTCGACGAGTTCCTTGACGACGGATGCCGGACGTTCGATCACCTCGCCGGCGGCGATCTGGTTCGCGACCTGGAGGGGGAGGCGGGCGATTTTGGCCATGGGGTCAGATTACCATGGGCGCCGAGGCCAGGGCCCACGGCATGCCAGACCCGGCCTCAGGCCGTGACCCTGATCCCGCTCCCCGCCACCAGCCGCCCGATCTCCCAGGCCTCCACGCCCTCCGAGCGCAGGGCGCGGTGCCAGCCTTCGGCGTCGTCGGCCGGCACGGCCAGCAACAGCCCGCCGGACGTCTGCGCGTCGGCCAGCACCAGCTTCTCGGCCTCGCCGAGCGCCGGGGCGAAGGTGACATGCGGCGCCAGGAACGCCAGGTTCCGCTCGCTGCCGCCCGGCACCTCGTCCGCGCGGGCCAGGTCAAGGACCCCTGCGAGCACGGGCACCGCCGGCCAGCTGAGCTCGGCGCCCAGGCCCGCGCCCTTGCACATCTCGTGCAGGTGGCCGAGCAGGCCGAAGCCCGTGACGTCGGTGCAGGCGTGCGCGCCCTTCTTGATCAAGACCTCGCCGGCCGCCTTGTTCAGCTGGCTCATGCAGGCGATCGCAGGCGCCGCCTGTTCTTCCGTCCACACGCCATGCTTGAGCGCGGTGGTCACGATCCCCACGCCGATCGGCTTGGTCAGGATCAGGCGGTCGCCGGGCTTGCCGCCCGCGTTGGTGACCACCCGGGCCGGGTGCACCGTTCCCGTGACCGCCATGCCGTACTTCGGCACGTCGTCTTCCACGGTGTGGCCACCCAGGATCGTGACGCCGGCCTCGGCGGCCTTGTCGGCGCCGCCGCGCAGGATCGCGGCGAGCACGTCGCCCGGCATCGTCTTGGTGGGGAAGGCCAGCACGTTGAGCGCCGTGATCGGCGTGCCGCCCATGGCGTAGACGTCGGAGAGCGCGTTGGCGGCGGCGATCGCCCCAAACGCATACGGGTCGTCGACCATGGGCGTGAAGAAGTCCACGGTCTGCACGAGCGCGATTTCCGGCGTCAGCTGGAAGACGCCGGCGTCGTCGTTCGTCTCGAACCCGACGAGCAGCCGCGCATCCGCGCTACGAGTGAGGCTGCCCAGCACCTGGGACAGCTGGCCGGGGCCGACCTTGCTCGCTCACCCGGCCGTCTTGGACAGGGCCGTCAGCCGGAAAATGTCATCACGTGAATGCGCCAAAAGCCCCAACTCAAATCTCGAAACTCAAAACCCGAAACTGGACCGCTAGGTCTTTGGCTTCTTGAGCATCAGCTTGCTCATGAAGCCCTCGGCCTCCACCACGAAGCGCTCGTGGGTGCCCTCGCCGATCTTCTCGCGCTCGTCGTAGACCGTGACCTTGAACTCCAGGCGGCGGCCCTCGACGTTGACGACGACGGCCTCGGCCTGGACGTTGTGGCCGATCGGGCTCGCGGCCAGGTGCTTGAGGTTCAAGCCCATGCCGACGGTGGTGGTGCCCAGCGGCAAGAACGGCTGCAACGCGCCCACGGCGGCCTGTTCGGCGAGCGCGGCCATCGACGGCGTCGCGAAGATCGGCAGCGATCCGCTGCCGACCGTGACGGCGGTGTTGTCGCTCGCCACGACCGTCGCGGCGTAGCCCATGACGCCCAACAAGTGATCCATCTCGACCATGCGTCGGCTCCTACGGACCTTAACGGGAATGTTAAGACATCTTAGCACACTACCAAGACGTGACGAGCATGCCTCCGCCGGACTTCTTCCAGGTGCCGCGGCGGCCCCCGAGCGCGAGCGACGAGCCGGCGGTGATGCCGCGTGGCGTGCCGGCGTCGTGGCGCGGCAGCGGCAGCGCGTGGTGGGCGAGCGGGCGCGCGGCTTCGTGCTGCGCGGCTGCGGGGCGGGCCACCGCGGCGGCATTGCGCTGGGCGGCGATCGTGGCGCGGTAGGACTGGGCCGAGGCGATATCCTGGGCCCGGGCGGCGGCCTGGGCGCGGGCGGCGGCCGCGCTACCCTCGGCGAAGGCCTCGGCCATCAGCGCGCGGCGGGCAGCGGCCTTGGCACGGGCGCGCTGGCCGGCTTCGTCGGTGCCGGTCACGCGCCGCACGAGGGCGGTAGCTTCGGAGGTGTCCTGGCTGTACATGGGCTTGCTCTTGGCCTTCGGCGTGGCCTTGAACAGGCCCTGTCCGAAGGTCGCGAAGAGGACGACGATCAGGCCCACGACGAGGCCCATGGCGAAGGGTTTGCCCCAACCGGGCTCGCTGGCGACCTCGACCCGCGACCGGTGGACGCGGCCGGCGACCGACATGCGCTGGACGGGCGCCTTCTTGGGCTTGTTCGCGCCCTTCGTGCCCTGGTAGGCCACGCGGTCGGGATCGTAGGTCCATTGCGACTTGCGCTGGACCATCATCTCCTTGAGGTGCGTCGGCACCTTGGCGTCGACGGCCATCGAGGCGTTCTGCCAGGCCTGCTCCCCGGCCAGGCGGCCGGTACCGAGCATGGTGGTGTCGACGAGGCGGCCGCGCTTGGCGATCGGGCCGACCTGGCGGATCGCGAGCCGCAGGCGGGCCGTGGTGGAGCTCGCCACGCGGGACTTCGAGGCCGCGGCGGTGCGCAGCTGGCGCAGGTCGTCGACCGCGTCGCGCTTCTGCATGCACTCGGGGCAGAAACCGAGCTCGTGCTTGCAAGTATCGCAGATCGGCAGCTTGCAACCCCTACAGAGGTCGGCGCCGTCGTTCTTCGGATGATAGTAGCACTTGTAAAACATGGGGCTCCTCGTCCGGTCCAACGAGGTTATCCGCCCGATCGCGTCAACACTTGCTTATGCTTGGGTGATCATTCGGTCAAGGGACCGTTAAGTCACTGGTTAAGGGAGCGTAAGCTCAAATCTTCATGTCGATGAGCATGCCCTGGATTTCTTCGAGCTTGGCGAGGATCTCGAGCTGCTTGGCCTGGCCCGAGATGAGCATCTCGGTCAGCTCGGCGAGCTTCTTGTCGACTTCCTTGACCAGCATGAACACGCGGTTGCGCCGATCGGAGTGCTTCTCCATCGTGGTCATCTGGGCCATGGCTTCCTTGACGAACTTGCCCACGAGCGCGCGGTAGCGCGAAATCTCGCCACGGATCGGCGACTTGAGCATGCGCCGGCCCTGGTCGTCGATCTCCGCCAGGAAGGCCACCATGCTTTCCTGGGCGACCTTGTGCTGCGTGGCCTGCATCTGCTGGGCGAAGCGGACCGCCCCGCCCGGCGTCGCCCGCGCGGCCGCGAGATCCGCGGCCGTCTGCGTGGAGGCCTGGAGGGGTGAAGGCTGCTGGTTGTCGACGCCTTTTAGCATTCCTTGAACCTGCCTCCCTCTCTCGGGTGGGGTCGTGGGGGGGCTGGAAACGGGGAGAGGGCTGGGGTGAGTGGGCTCCTCGGACTTTATCTCTTGCTCGGCACGTGCGGGGCGCCACTGAAGCGGGTGGCGCGGATGACCGACCATAAAGGTGGTCGCCCGGTTTCGCTCGCCGATGCGGGGGGCATGATCACTTTACCCGGAGGTGAGACGTATGGCGCGGTTCAAGCGTGTTTTGGCTGGAGTCGGCGGGGCGGTGGCGCTCGCGATGATGGCGGGCTGCCGCGGTGGCCTCGGTAACCTCTTCGACGTGTTCTGAAGATTTGCGAAGCGCGTCACCAGGCCCCGTCGTGTAAAATTGGACGGGGCTTTGGCATGTTATGACAACCACTCGCGCGCTTTCTGAGACGCTGCAGCAACGCCTGGATTCGCTCCCGACGGATCCGGGCGTCTACCTCATGAAAAACGTCCACGGAGGTATCCTCTACGTGGGCAAGGCCGTGGTGCTGCGCAACCGCGTCCGCTCTTATTTCCAGAGCGCACGCGGCCTGAGCCCCAAGATCCGCCTGATGGTTTCCCAGGTGGTCGATCTCGAGGTCATCACGACCCGCACCGAGGTCGAGGCGCTGGTGCTCGAGAGCAACCTCATCAAGCACCACAAGCCGTATTTCAACGCGCTGCTCAAGGACGACAAGTCCTACCCCTTCCTCAAACTCACGCTCGACGAGGACTTCCCGCGCCTCATCACCGTGCGCCAGCGCCTCGACGACGACGGCCGTTACTTCGGCCCGTATCCCGACGGCTCGGGCATGCACCAGGCGCTGCACCTGATCCAGAAGCTCTACCCGTTGCGCAAGCGGCGCACGCCGCAGTTCCGCGATCGCGTGTGCCTCAACTTCCACCTCGGCCGCTGCAAGGGCCCCTGCCAGGGCCTGGTCGATCGCGCCGAGTATATGGCCATGGTCGAGGAGGTCGCCCACTTCCTCGAGGGCAAGCACGACCGCATCATCGGCCGCCTCAAGGCCGAGATGGCCGCCGCCGCCGAGACGCTGGACTTCGAGCGGGCGGGCGCGCTGCGCGACCAGCTCGCGTCGCTGGAATCGTTCCGGCAGCGCCAGAAGGTCGTCGGCGATCCGACGGACGACCAGGACGCGATCGGCCTCGCGCACGACGAGAAGATCGCCGTCTTCCAGGTCTTCCAGGTGCGCCAGGGCAAGGTGATCGGGCGCCTGGCCTACACCCTGCCGGCCGAGGGCGAGGACATCACGGAAATCCTCGAGGCGTTTCTGGTCCAGTATTACGAGCGGACCGACAACCTGCCGCGCGAGGTGCTCTTGCCGATGATGGTGGAGGGCTCCGAGGCGATCGGCGCCTGGCTGACCCAGCGGCGCGGCGGCAAGGTCCTGGTGGCGACGCCGCAGCGCGGCGCGAAGCGCGATCTCATGGACCTCGTGAACAAGAACGCCGAACAGGAGCGCCAGCGCCTCAAGCTCGTGGCGCTCGCCGAGTCCCGCACGGCGGCGACGGGCGGCCCCGCCGAGCTCGCCCGCGCGCTCGGGCTCGACAGCGTGCCGCGCCGCGTCGAGGCCTTCGACATCTCGCACCTCGGCGGCACCGACATCGTGGCCTCGATGGTCGTGTTCATCAACGGCCGCCCGGCCAACGCCGAGTATCGGCAGTTCAAGCTCAAGACCGTCCAGGACAACGACGACTTCGCCTCGATGCGCGAGATCATCTACCGCCGCTTCCGGCGCAGCCAGGAAGGCGACTGGCCGCTGCCCGATCTCGTGATCATCGATGGCGGCAAGGGCCAGCTCAACGCGGCGCTCGAGGCGATCGCGGAGCTCGGCGTCGAGCGGCCACCGATCTTCGGGCTGGCGAAGCGGGAAGAAGAGATCTTTCTGCCACATGGGAACCTGGACGAGGCCTGGGAGCCCATTCGGCTGCCGAAGGCGTCCCCCGCCCTCCACCTGGTCCAGCAGGTCCGCGACGAGGCCCACCGCTTTGCCGTCACCTTCCAGCGCAAGCTGCGCGGCAAGCGCATGATCGCCTCGCTGCTCGACGACGTCAGCGGGCTCGGTCCCGCGCGCAAGAAGAAGCTGCTCGACCAGTTCGGCACGGTGTCGAACATGCGCGCGCTGTCGCGCGAGGACCTCGAAGCCAAGGCTGGGCTCCCGCGCAGCGTGGCGACCGCACTGTACAAAGCCCTGCACGAGTAATCCATGAAAAAGTTCATAGCAGCCTCCCTCACGGTCCTGACCCTCGCCTGTGCGCTCGCGCCGGCCGCCGATGCCGCGCGTGCTTCGCGCTCGTCGCTGACCGCCCAGCAGCGCGATTTGCAGGCGCGCCAGTACCGCTTGAACCAGAAGCTCGCCGCCCACCGGGCGCGCGTCGAGATGCTGCGCAAGAAGGAAGTGGGCGCGGTGAAGGAGCTGAGCAGCCTCCAGCAAAAGCTCGAGCAGACGAGCACCGAGCTGACGGACAGCCAGTTCCGCCTCAAGCGGGCCGAGTACAAGCTGACCCTGACCCAAAGCCAGCTGCAACGCGCCAAGACGGCTTTCCAGCGCCAGCAGGGCGCCGCGGGATCGCGGCTGCGCGCGATTTACAAGAACAAGGCGCTCGACGGCTGGGAGGCGCTGCTCACCTCGCCCGATATGTCCACTTTCCTCATGCGCTACCACTTCTTCAAGCGCATCAGCGCGCACGACGCCGGCCTGCTCGAGAACCTCGAGCGCCAGCGCCAGGTGATCCACCAACAGCAGCGCCAGTTCGCCCAGCAGCGCCAGAACATCGCGCGCATCACCGAGGTGATCGGCACGCAGAGGATCCAGCTCTCGGACCTGACGGGCGACCAGCGCAACCTCGTCGACAAGATCCGCACCGAGCGCCAGGCCGCCGAGCAGGTGGTCGCCCAGCTCGAGGCCGACAACAGCTCGATCGCCTCGATGATTCAGCGCATCATCGCGCAGCGCCGCGCCTTCGAGATGCAGGCCCGCCGCAAGGACCCGCACTGGGTGCGCCCGTTCATGGGCACCGGCCGGTTCATGTGGCCGGTCGCGGGCGTGATCACCTCGCCGTTCGGCTCCCGCATGCACCCGGTGCTCGGCCGCTACATCAACCACCACGGCATCGACTTCGGCGCCGCCTCCGGCACGCCGATTTACGCGCCGGACAACGGCGAGGTGATCTATGCCGGCTGGTACGGCGGCTACGGCAAGGTCGTCATCATCGACCACGGCGGCGACATCACGACGCTGTTCGGCCACACCTCGAGCTTCGTCGTCGACGCCGGCACGCGCGTGCGCAAGGGCCAGGTCATCGCCTACGTCGGCTCCACGGGCATGAGCACGGGGCCGCACTTGCACTTCGAAGTCCGGCGTAATGGCGGCGCGGTCAATCCTATGGGCTTCTTGCGGTAGCCGTCTGGTCAGATTTGGCCTGGTTGGCTGTGGACCGACCACCCGCGCCACGGTATTCTGAGACGTCGCCGCGTCCGCGTTAAGAACGTTCGCATGAGCGGTATACTCCGTCTGATCACGACGTGGCCGCGCTTTGCGCGGGACCGAGCAAAGGATAGGATTGATGAGCAAAAAGGTGGCCAGTTACGCGCTCGTGGGCGCGCTGATGCTCGGCTCGTACGGCCTCGGCGTTTGCACGACCCCCCTCAAGGTCAAGGCCGAGTCGACCAGCTTCGCGACGTTCCTCCAGGTCTACGATCTGCTCAAGAACGAGTACGTCGAGCGCGACCTCAAGGACAATTCGCTCGTCTACGGCGCTATCCGCGGCATGCTCGGCTCGCTCGACGATCCTTACACGCGCTTCATGGACCCCAAGGCCTTCCAGAGCATGCAGGACGAGCGCCAGGGCAGCTTCGGCGGCATCGGCATCCAGATCGGCATCAAGGACGGAAGGCTGTCGGTCATCGCGCCGATGGAAGGCACGCCGGCGTTCAAGGCTGGCCTGAAGGCCGGCGATCACATCATGGAGATCGACGGCAAGCCCACCAAGGACATGGCCGAGGCGGAGGCCGTCTCGCTGATCCGGGGCGCCCGCGGCACCAAGGTCATGCTGACGATCAAGCACGCCGGCGCGACCGATTCCCGCAAGGTCGCCATCGTCCGCGACAACATCGTGACCAAGGCCGTGAAGATCGAAGAAATGGACGGCAACCTCGGCTATGTGCGTCTCTCGACGTTCATGAGCAACGAGGCCGGCCAGGAGGTCAAGACCGCCCTCCAGAAGTTCAACGCGAAGGACGGCATCATCGTCGACCTGCGCGGCAACCCCGGCGGCCTGCTGCCGAACGCTGTGGACATCGGCTCGATGTTCATCAAGGACGGCCCGATCGTCCAGCTCGTGAACCGCGAGGGCGAGAAGCAGTTCCTCAAGGCCAGCGGCCGCGTGATCGTCGACACCAAGATCCCCGTCGTCGTCCTGATCGACGGCGGCAGCGCGAGCGCCTCGGAGATCCTGGCCGGCGCCTTGCAGGACACCAAGCGCGCCACGCTGATCGGCACCAAGTCGTTCGGCAAGGGCCTCGTGCAGACGGTCCACTCGCTCTCGGACGGCTCGGGCGTGGCGATCACGACCCAGAAGTACCTCACGGCGGGCGGCCACGACATCCACAAGAAGGGCGTCGTGCCCGACATCAAGATCGAGCTGCCCAAGGTCAAGGTCGACAAGAACGGCGTCCCGGATCCCGCCGAGGTCAAGAAGTTCAAGGACACCCAGATGGAGAAGGCGAAGGCCTTCCTCAAGGGCGAGATCGCGAAGCGCCGCGCCGCTGGCGTGATGTAGGCGGCGTCACAACCCTCGGTCGGGCGCCCGGGTATAATACCCGGGCGCCCGAAACGCTTTGGCCACGAGGTTCTGTCATCCATGACGCTCCGCTCCTTCACTGCGACTGCCTGTGCCGTCGGCCTGACCCTGGCGATCGCCGCGCCGGCCGCCGTCGCGCAGGATTGGGAAGCCGCCAGCGTGGTGAACGCCCGGGGTGGGCTGCGGGGGGCGATCGCCCCCTCGACGGCCTGGGAAGACGTCCAGCCGGGCACGCGCGTCAAGGCCGGCGATACGCTCAAGACGGCCGGCGGTGCCTCGGCCGAGCTGGTGTTCCCCACCGGCGCGCGCCTCGCGCTCGGCGAGAACACGATCCTCCGCCTGCAGGACCTCGAAGGCCTGAGCGGCCGCGTGATGGCTGGCCGCGTGCGCGTCACCGCGCCTCCGGAGGGCCTGACGACCCTGGTCGCGGGCAGCCTGCGGTTGGTCGGCACCGACGCCGAGGCCGTCGTCGAGCGGGCCGGCGGGGCGTGGCGCGTGGCCGTCCTGGCGGGCACCTTCCGCATCACCGAGGCGGGCAAGGCGCCGGCCTCGGTCGACGCCGGCCGCAGCGCGATCTTCGCGGGCGGCGAGCCTCGCTACAGCGTCATTTCGCGGGCCGCCTGGCAAGACCTCACGGCCGGCTTCGGCGCCGAGGGCGGGGCCGCGGTGGCAGGCGCGCCGGCCGCGGCCGCGACCAACGCCAACAAGTGGGTGGCCGCCGGCCTCTCGGCGCTGCTGCCCGGCGCCGGCCAGCTCTATGCCGGCGAGGTCGGTCGCGGCCTGCTCTACATGGGCTGCGAGTTCGCCTTGCTCGGCACCGGCTTCTACGGCGTCTTCTACGGTCAGAAGCAGATGGCGCTCTACGCCGGCGCGGGCCTGATCGGGCTCAACTTGATCAGCCCGCTCGACGCGGTGCTCACCACCTCGCTCACCCCGGCTCCGCTCGCGGGCCTCGCGCCCGACTTCCCGTCCCGTAGCACCCCCGCCCTCATTCCCTGAGGTCCCGCCCATGCGCGTTCCGCTCGCGCTCTTGATGGTGGGCCTGGGCCCGCTGCCCGGCTGTAACGTCGTCGCGATCGGGGTGCTGGCGTTGCGCGAGCAGCCCGGGGCCACGGTCGCCGCTTCGTCACGCAGCTTCGCCTTGGCGCCGCACACGGGCGACTCCGCGGCCGCGATCGAGACCGCGACCGGCGGCGACGACGTCGGCGTGGGCATCATGGCGGGTGCCGCGCAGCCTGTCGATCACATCGTCCGCATCACCGGCGTGGCGCTCGTGAACCCCAACGCGACCGGCATGGCCAACGTCAGCGAAGGCCGCGTCACGGGCTCGACGGTGCGCGTGATCGAGGCGAATGGCGCGCGCAGGCTCGCCTCCGCGGTGACCTTCTACGATGGCAGCTTCGCGGTCGACGTGCGTTTCCGGGCCGCGCGCCAGTCCGTCGTCCTCGCGGTCGACCTCGTCGACGCCGTGGACAGGACCTCGAGGGCCACGCTCGCGGCGCCGGTGGTGTTGCAGGCCGGCGAGGTCGAGCGCCGCCTCGCGATCACGCCGGGCTCGACGGCGCTCGCGAGCTATCTGGGGGCGGTCGCCGCGGCCCCCGACGCCGGCCAGCGTGCGGTGGCCACGGATCCCGCGGACTTCTCGACGGTGGTCGGCCCGGTCTTCGGCGGCCTCATCGCCGGGGTCGACGACGACGAGCGCGAGAGCTTCGTCAAGATGGCCGAGTCGTCGCCGGAGCTCGCGGGCGCGGCCAGCCTCCCGGCGATCCGCGACGGGATCCGGAAGTTCGTCGGTCGGTTGACCGTTCCCGAACTGGACCGCTGACGCCGGCATCCGGAAATGGTCTAATGAGGGGTCCCCCCCGGAGGCCCCGAAACCGCCGTGCAACGCTGGATCGTGCCCGTCACCACCGTGTCGATGATCATCGGCATGTTGATGGCCGTCCAATACCGCTCGCAGGCGGACGCCCGCCGCGTGATGCCTTCCCGGCGCGTCGAGGACCTGGTGGTGCTGCTCAAGACCACCGAGAAGGCCAACGCCCAGCTCGGCGGGCAGGTGCACGAGCTGCAGGACCAGATCACCAGGAAGGGGCCCGCGGCGGGCTCGAACGATTGGCCGGCCGACGCGCCGCGGGTCACCGACTACCCGGCCATGACCGGCGTCGGGCTGATCGTGCGGGTCACCGAGAGCGCGTCCGACACGAAGATGGAGGACGGCACTTCGGCCGTGGTCCACGCCGAGGACCTCTTGAAGATCGTGAACGAGCTGCGCACCGGCGGCGCCGAGGCCGTGGCGGTCAACGGCCACCGCCTGACCGAGACGAGCGAAATCGTGACTGCCGGCCAGCACATCGTCATCAACAAGGTGCCGGTGAAGGGTCCTTACGTCATCCACGCCATCGGTCCGGCGGATGAGATGAAGACCACGCTTGGCCTGCGCGGCGGCGTGGTCGAGTACCTGCAGTTCTACGGCATCAGCGTGGCGACGGAGCCCGCGAAGGCGATCGTGGTGCCCTCGGCCCGCGGCCCGCGCACGTTTCGCTTCGCGAGACCAGCGCCTGGCGAGGGTGAGGCCAAGCCGCGGCTGCCGCTTCCGTAACAACGCTTGAATTGACGGCCGTTCGCCGACCCCCCTATAGTGGGTTATGTTGATCCTCGGTATCGACCCCGGCACCGCAACCATCGGGTTCGGCTTGGTGGAGGTCGATGACGGCACCCCCGCCGTTGCCCTTCAATACGGCGTGATCCAGACGGACAAGCGCCAGGCCATGCCCGACCGGCTCGCCGTGATGTACGCCGACATGTGCGAGCTGCTCACGGCATACAAGCCTGATGTGATGGCGCTCGAGGAGATTTTCTTCCTCAAGAACGTGAACACGGCCATGCCCGTCGCGCAGGCCCGCGGCGTGCTCATGCTGGCCGCCGCCCACGCCGGCGTGCCGGTCGTCGGCTACAGCCCGGCGCAGGTCAAGATGACCGTCACGGGCTCGGGCAAGGCCCAGAAGCCCGAGGTGCAGGAGGCCGTGCGCGACCAGCTCTCGCTGGCCTCGATCCCGCGGCCGGACGACGCGGCCGACGGCCTCGCGCTGGCGCTGACGCACTGGTACCAGCTGGAAGGCCGCGGCGAGACGCGCAAGCGGGCGCCGTCGGTGGCGGTCTCATGATCGCCTCGTTGCGCGGCGAGCTCGCGCATGTGGGCAAAGACAACCTGGTCGTGGACGTCGGCGGCGTCGGCTACCTCGTGCTGGCCTCGCAGCGCCACCTGGCCGATTTGCCTGCGATCGGCGAGCCGGTACGCCTCTACACGCACCTGGTGGTGCGCGAGGACGCGCTGATCCTGGTGGGCTTCCCGAGCCCCGAGGAGCGCGAGCTCTTCTTGCTGCTGCACGGCGTCTCGGGCATCGGCGCGAAGACGGCGCTGGGCGTGCTTTCGGCGCTGACCGTGCCGGAGGTCGTGGCGGCGGTGGTGGGGCAGGATCCCAAGCGCCTCGCGCGGGCGCCCGGCGTGGGCAAGAAGACGGCCGAGCGCATCGTGCTCGAGCTGCGCGAGAAGCTCGAGGAGTGGCGGCCGGAGCGCGGCGGCCTGGAGGTCGCCGCGGCGCGCGCCGCCGCGCGGCCCGCGGCCTTGCAGGGCACGCCCGTGGCCGAGGCCGAGCTCGCGCTGCTGGCGCTGGGCTACGGCGAGGAGGAGGCGGCCGAGGCGATCGCCCAGGTCCCGCCGGGGTCTTCGGTGGAAGACACCATCCGCGCGGCGCTGGCCTATTTATCGCGCTTCTAGCCCGGTCGTGACGAGCATCGCGTTGCGAACGTGACCACCACGCTTGGGGCTCGCTCGCCGGGCGCGTATCGTGGGACCCGTCGTCGGAAGAAGGAGGTCCCCATGAAGCGCCGCATTCCCCCCATCATCGCCCTCGCCCTCGCCTTGCAAGGCTGCCCCGCCGCGGCGCCGACCGGCACCGGCACGCCGATGGCTGGGCCTACCCCGGCGAGCGGTCCCAACCGGCCGTCCGGCGCGTCTGCGAGCACGGCCCCCGCCGCCGCCCCCGGCACCGGCGCACGGCCCGCGAAGGCAGACACCTCCGGCATCGGCCTCGGCACGTTCTTCGATTCCTTCAACTTCAACTTCCCGATCCCGCCCGGCCAGTCGCTCGGCGCTGTCGCGAACCTGAGCCAGGGCGCGCTCGACCCCGCCGGCGGGCGCGTCTACTTGCAGGTCGGCCTGCAGACCACCGACCAGCTGCCGGCCGCGCGGCGGCCGCTGAACGTCAGCTTCGTCTTCGACAAGAGCGGCTCGATGGCCGGCGACAAGATCGCCTACTCGCGCCTCGCCGCCGGCCGGATGGTCGAGGCGCTCGGCGAGCAGGACACGTTCAGCCTCGTCACCTTCTCCTCCGACGCCCAGACTCTGATCGCGCCCATGTTCGCCCTCGACAAGGTGGACATGAAGGGCCAGATCGACACCATCCGCGAGGACGGCGGCACCAACATCGACGCCGGGCTCGCCATGGGCTACGCCCACGTGCAGGCGCGCTACGATCAGGGCAAGATCAACCGGGTCATCCTCATGTCCGACGGCGAGGCCACCGAGGGCATCACGAGCGTCGAGGCGCTCGGCCAGCGCGCCGCGGACTTCGCGCGCCGCGACATCTCGTTGACCACGATCGGCGTGGGCCTGGGCTTCGCGGAGGGGTTCATGACCCAGCTCGCCACGCGCGGATCCGGCTCGTTCTACTTCGTGGGCGCCGAGGCCGACGTCGACCAGGCGTTCGCCGGCGAGATCCGGTCGCTCCAGCGCGTGGTCGCGCGCGGCGTGAAGCTCAAGATCGACCTCACCGAGGGCGTGAAGCTCAAGCAAGTCTACGGGCACACCACCAGCACGGCCGGCCAGAGCCTGAACGTGGACTCGAACGACCTGATCGCGAGCCAGAGCAAGGTGCTGCTGCTCGAGCTCGAGGTGCCGGCGGGCGCCGATGGCAGCGAGTTCTCGCTCGGCACCGTGGCGGCGGACTTCGAGGACGTCACGTTCGGCGGCACGAAGACCGCGACCGCCGCGGCCAAGGTGCGCTACACGGCCGACGCGGCCGCCCAGGCGGCGAGCCGCGACGGGCGCGTGGCCGGCAGCGTGATCAACCTCCAGACGGCGGCGGTGATGATCGCGGCGGCCGGTGCGATCGACAGCGGCGACCTGGCGGGCGCGACCCAGCAGCTGCAGGCCCAGTACACGCTGGTCGCCGGCAAGGCCGACGAGCTCGGTGACGCGGACTTGCGCGACCTCGCGGCCAGCCTGCGCGGCTACCTCGATCAGCTCGCCAGGCAGGCCGACCCCGCGGCGCTGACGAAGTTGCTGCAGAACGAGGCGTTCCAGATCCAGCAGGGCAAGAAGAAGGCCGTGGCCTCGCCGGCACCTTCGGCCTCGCCGGCGCCTTCGGTCTAACCCTCCCGCCGAATGGACATCCCCCGGCCGGGTGGCCAGGGGATGCCCGAGGGGGAGGAGGAAATGGAGGAGCAGGAAGTTGGCGGAAAGGGCTCGGCCGTTGGGCCTACCGCATCCATACCCGTTCGATTTGGCGGGAAACGGAGCGACCAGGGGTAATTTTCAAGGGAACTGGCTCCGGGGTCCTTTCGTCTAGCCCCTCGCCCGGTTCCCGCGAAGTCCGCCCTGGAGGCTCCCGTATGCACAGACACTGCCGCGTCCCTGCCGCGATCGCCGTCGCGGTCTCCCTCACAGGCTGCGCCACTGGCATGATCCCTGGCGCCGTGGCCCTCGGCGGCGCGCCGAAGGCCGGCACCGGCCGCACCTTCGCGGGTGGCGAGATGCAGGGCGTCGCGAACAACGCGACCGGCACCACGACAGGCGCCATGACCGGTGCGGGCGGCGGCAAGCCGGCAGCCAAGCCGGCCAGCGGCTCGAAGCCGAAAGCGGACACGTCGGGCATCGGGCTCGGCACGTTCTTCGACTCCTACAACTTCAACTTCCCGGTCCCGCCCGGCCAGTCGCTCGGCGCTGTCGCGAACGTGAGCCAGGCGGCGCTCGACCCGAAAGGCGGGCGGATGTACCTGCAGGTCGGCCTGCAGACCACGGACCAGCTGCCGGCCACGCGGCGGCCGCTTAACGTCAGCTTCGTCTTCGACAAGAGCGGCTCGATGGCCGGCGACAAGATCGAATACTCGCGCCTCGCCGCCGCCAACATGGTCGACGTGCTCGGCGAGCAGGACCTCTTCAGCCTGGTCACCTTCGACTCGACGGTCTCGACGCTGCTCGCGCCGGCCTTCGCCGTCGACAAGGAATCGATGAAGGCCCGCATCGCCGGCATCACGGAGGGCTCGTCGACCAACATCGACGGCGGCCTCGGCGAAGGCTACCAGCAGGTCAAATCGCAATACGACCAGGGCAAGATCAACCGGGTCATCCTCATGTCCGACGGCGAGGCGAACGTGGGCATCACGGACGCCGAGACGCTGGGTCGGCGCGCCGCGGATTTCGCGCGCCGCGACATCTCGCTCACCACGATCGGCGTGGGCCTCGGCTTCAACGAGGGCTTCATGACCCACCTCGCGACCGAAGGCGCCGGCACGTTCTACTTCGTGAACTCGGCGGCGGACGCCCAACAGGCGTTCGCGGGCGAGATCAAGACGCTGCAGCGCATCGTCGCGCGCGGCGTGAAGCTCAAGATCGACCTCGCCGAGGGCGTGAAGCTCAAGCAGGTCTTCGGGCACACCACCAGCACGGCCGGCCAGAGCCTGAACGTGGACTCGAACGATCTGATCGCGAGCCAGAGCAAGGTGCTGCTGCTCGAGCTCGAGGTGCCGGCAGGCGTCGCCGAAAGCGAGGCGTCGATCGCCAAGGTCTCGGTCGATTTCGACGACGTCACCCATGGCGGCGCCAAGAACGCCTCGGCCGAGGCCAAGGTGCGCTTCACGGCCGACGCGCAGGCGCAGGCCAACAGCCGCGACAACCGCGTGGCGAGCAGCGTGATCAACCTGCAGGCCGCCTCGGCCATGCTGCTCGCGGCCGAGCGGCTCGACACGGGCGACGAGGCCGGCGCGGCCCAGGCGCTGAAGGATCAGCATACGCTGGTCGCGGGCAAGGCCGACGAGCTGGCCGACCAGGACCTGCTCGACCTCGCGGCGGTGCTCAAGCGCTACATCGACCGGATCGGGCAGGACGACGGCGAGGTGCTCAAGAAGGAGCTCCAGTTCGAGGCCTTCCAGATGCAGCAGGGCAAGAAGCGTGCGGGCGGCACGGCCGCGACGCCGGCGCCGACGCCCACGGCGAGCCCGGCGGCGGAGGGCTAAAAGCCCAAGAGCTTGGCGATCGCCCCCGTGTCCGCCGCCACCGGCTCGAGCTTGCCCGCCACCCGTCCGATCGCGGTCTCCGGGTCCTTGAGCCCGTTGCCCGTGAGCACGCAGACGACGCGCGTGCCCGCCGCGAACGGCTTGACCGCCGCCCGCTTGAGCACGCCGGCGACCGAGGCCGCCGAGGCCGGCTCGCAGAACACGCCTTCCTCGCGCGCCAGCAGGTCGTAGGCGGCCAGGATCTCGTCGTCCGTCACCGCGTCGATCGCGCCGCCGGACTCGTCGCGCGCGGCGATCGCCGCCTGCCAGCTGGCCGGGTTGCCGATGCGGATGGCCGTCGCCACGGTCTCGGGCTTTTCGACCGGCCGGTCGAGCACGATCGGCGCGGCGCCCGCGGCCTGGAAGCCCAGCATCGTCGGGCGCTTCGTGGCGCGGCCGGCGGCGTGATACTCGCTGAAGCCCTTCCAGTAGGCCGTGATGTTGCCGGCGTTGCCGACCGGGATGGCGAGCACGTCGGGTGCGTCGCCGAGCTGGTCGACGACCTCGAAGGCGGCGGTCTTCTGCCCCTCGATGCGGAAGGGGTTGACCGAGTTCACGAGCGTGACCGGGTGGGCCTCCGAGAGCGCGCGCACGATCGTGAGCGCCGCGTCGAAGTTGCCGTCGATCGCGATCACGCGGGCGCCGTAATGCAGCCCCTGGGCCAGCTTGCCGAGCGCCACGTAGCCGTAGGGCACGAGCATGTAGCAGCGCAGGCCGGCCGCCGCGGCGTAAGCGGCCATCGAGGCCGAGGTGTTGCCGGTCGAGGCGCAGATGACGGCCTGGGAGCCTTCCTCGACCGCCTTGGTCACGGCCATCGTCATGCCGCGGTCCTTGAAGGAGCCGGTGGGGTTGGCGCCCTCGACCTTGAAGTACAGCTCGACGCCCTGGCCCAGGCGCGCGTGCAGGCGTCGCGAGGCGACGAGCGGCGTATTGCCCTCGTTGAGCGTGATGATGGGCGTTGCATCCGTGACCGGGAGGTGGGCGCGGTAGCGCGCGATCAGGCCGGGCCAGCGGGCGGGGGCGGTCGCCTGGGTCTGGGTGCTCATCAGCGCAGGCCCTCCACGCGGATCACCGAGCCGATCGCCTGGATCGTCGGGTGGTCCGCCATCTCGGCGAGCGCGGCGCGCATCGCTTGCTCCTGCACGCGGTGCGTGACCAGCACGATTTCGGCCAGGCCGTCCTTCTCGCCCTTCTGCACCATCGAGAGGATCGAGATGCCGTGCGTGCCGCAGGCGTTGCCGATCGTGCCGATCACGCCCGGCTTGTCGTGGGCGATCAGGCGGATGTAGAACTGCGTCTCGAGCTGGTCGATCGGCGTGATGCCGCCGGTGCCCTCGTGCAGGCAGGCCATCAGGCGCGCCGGCTCGTGCGGCTGGGCCGCGATGCTCAGGATGTCGCCGACCACGGCGCTCGCCGTCGGCATCATGCCGGCGCCGGGGCCCGAGAACATCACCTCGCCGACCGCGTCGCCCGAGACGGCCACCGCGTTCATGACGCCGTTGATGTGCGCGAGCGGGTGCGAGCGCGGGATCATGGTGGGGTGGACGCGCACTTGCAGATGCTCACCGGACTCATCCGAGGGCTCGCGGCGCGCGACGCCGAGCAGCTTGATCACGTAGCCGAGCTCGCGGGCGTACTGGATGTCGGCGGCCGTCAGGTGCGAGATGCCCTCCCTGTAGACGTCCTCGATGCGCACGCGGTGGTCGAAGAAGGTGGAAGCGAGGATCGCGATCTTGTAAGCCGCGTCGTAGGCCTCGACGTCCGCCGTGGGGTCCGCCTCCGCGTAGCCGAGGCGCTGGGCCTCTGCGAGCGCCTCGCCGAGCCCCTGGCCGTGCGCGCTCATCATCGTCAGGATGTAGTTGGTCGTGCCGTTGATGATGCCCGCGATCTGGCGGATGCGGTTGGCGGCGAGGCTCTGCTTGATCGCCGCCACGATCGGGATGCCGCCCGCGACCGTGGCCTCGACGTGCACGGCCACGCCGCGCGCGCGCGCCGCCGGGAAGATCTCGTGGCCGTGGCGCGCGATGACTTCCTTGTTGGAGGTGACGACGTGCTTGCCGGCGGCGATCGCGTCCATGATCAGCCGGCGCGCCGGGTCCACCCCGCCCATCGTCTCGACCACGATCTGGACTTCGGGATCCTGCACGACCGCATCGAGGTCGGTCGTGAAGAGCGCCGGGTCGACGCCGCGGTCGCGGCCGAGGTCGCGCACGCCGATGCGCTTCAGCGCGATGCGGCGGCCGGCGCGGTGGGCGTATTCGTCGCCGCGCGCCAACAACAGCCTGGCGACGCCGGTGCCGACGGTGCCGCAGCCGAGCAGGCCGACGCCGAGCGGCGGGTGGTCCCCGTGGGGGTGGGCGTGGTGGTGGGCGGCAGGCTGGGTCGGGGTCATGAGGTCCTCGAAGCGAAGTCTGGAACGCCCCATGATACCACCCGAGCCAGCGTTAACCGAAGTTTGAACCCGGCATCACCTCTTTTAACTTCAGGTGAACGTCGTGTGCGGCGATAGGTCGTCAAGGAGCCGTCAAGAGGATCGCCACGCCCATGTCCAAGCCCTCGACCATCGCGCAGAATGCCCTCCGCAGCCACCCCCGGCTCGCGGTGCGCGCCCGCGCGGGCGACAACCCGATGTCGACGGCCCTCGAGGTGGTCCGCAACAGCGTCGACGCGAGCAAGATCGCGGCCGAGATCACCCGCATGGAGGGCGAGCTCGCCGCCGCGAAGCGCCGCAACGACCCGAAGCTGGCCGAGTACGAGGACATGCTCCGTGAGGCGAAGGACCGCGCCGTCGCGTTGAAGCTCCTGATCGGCCTGCCCGACGTGCCACGCGCCACCACCGTGCGCAACCCGGCGAACTCATCCGAGCGCTCGACGCTCAGCCAGGCCTCGCGCTCGCGCGCGCTGATGGCCGGCTACGCGGGCCTGACGGGCTGGCGGGCGCTCGTCGCCAAGGTGCTGCCGTTCCTGTTCAAGCAAGAGAAGACCCCGGCCTTCGACAAGCTCGACGCCAACGCGAAGCAGCAGTTCCTGGCGATCGCCCGGGAAGCCGACGCCGCCGGCCAGATCGCCCTCCACGACCTGCTCGTGGCCGGCCGCCTGACCCAGCCCCTGCTCGGCCAGCTGCACCAGCTCGCCGCCATGAACGTGGATGGCAAGCTCGACCGCCGCCTGTTGGTTTCGCAGGCGCTCGTCGAGCTCAAGGATCCGCTCACGATCACCCAGGGCTCGCGGGGCACCTGCGCCGCGACCTCGATCCAGATGCTCGTCGCCGTGACCAAGCCCACGTTGTACGTCGAGCTGCTGCGCGGCCTGGCCTCGCCCGGTGGCCGGGCCAAGCTGCCCGGCGGCGCCGAGCTCGTCCGCGAGCCGGAGTGGGACTACCAGCACGACGGCGGCCGCTCCCTCCCCTCGCGGCTCTTCCAGCCCGCGCTGATGGAGCTCGGCAACGGCGAGCTCGATTACCTCAACGACAAGGACGCCGACCGCGACCTCGCCACGGGCCAGACCCAGGTGTCGGGCCTCGAGGCCGCCCAGGCCGACGATCTGCTCAGCCAGCTCGACGCCGACAAGCCCGAATACGAGATGGTCTGGCCGACCTATTCGCCCGAGCTCGACGCGGCGACCGCGCGGGCGCTCGACAACAACATCAGCGGCCCGCGCGACTGGCTGATGGTGGTCCAGAACCCGAAGGTCATCGACCCCAAGAGCCAGGACGCCCTGGTCGAGCGCCTGCGCAAGGAAGCCTCGCCCGAGCGGCCGATGTACGCCACGATCGTCTACGCCCCGGAAGCAGTGCTCGCCCGCACGGTCTTCCACGCCGTGCTCGTGACGGAGGTGAAGGACGGCAAGGTCCACTTCATCAACCCCTGGGGCCAGGAAGAGTCGCTCGACGTCGACAAGTTCAAGCGCAGCGTCGTGAACCTCCTGGCTGCGCCGGCCGCCCGCTAGCTGCCGGTCTCCTGGGGCGCGAGGAACGTGAGCTGGTCGGTGTCGATCGCGAGCGCGTTCACGGCCCGGCAGATGAAGTTGTAGTACGAGGCGAGCACCGTGAGCTCGACGATTTCCTCGCGCGTGAAGGCCGCCTCCAGCTCGGCGAAGGTGGCGTCCTCGACGGCATTCGCCGTGATCTGGCCGGCGTAGCGCAGCGCGAGCTTCTCGGACTCGTCGAGGAACGACGTGTCGAGGGGCTGGCGGCGCTCGCCGATCACGTCCGACATGATCGCCCGCGAGAGCGCCTGCTTGTGCGCCTCGAAGACGTAGTCACAGTGATTGAGGCGTCCGGTTTGCAGGATCACCCACTCCTTGAGCCGCCGGTCGAGCGAGCCCTCCTCGAGCAGCACGCGCGAGAAGGAGATCAGCGGCCCGAGCAGGTCGGGCGCGTACGCGATCGTCTTGAAGAAGTTGTTCGGCTCGATGAACAACTCCTGGCGCAGGTGGCTGTACAACGCGCGGACGGCCGGCGGCGCGTCCTTGCTTTCCAGGGGTTCGATGCGTGCCATGGTGTTCCTCCTCCTTGCGGCTCAAGCCACGAGCCCCGATGCGGGCAGCTCGCGGGGCAGGTAGACCCGGAACCTGGCGCCTTCGCCGGGGGCGCTCTCGACGGCGATGGAGCCGCCCATCGCGTCGAGCAGGCCCTTGACGATCGCGAGGCCGAGGCCCGTGCCGCCGAAGTGCCGGGTGCGTGTGTTGTCGACCTGGTAGAAGCGATCGAAGATGCGGTCCTGGACGTCCTGCGGGATGCCGATGCCCGAGTCGTCGACCTCGATCAGCACGCCCCCGGACGCCGGCCCGACCGCCAGGCGGATCGTGCCGTGTGAAGGCGTGAACTTGTGGGCGTTCGAGAGCAGGTTGCGCACCACCTGGTGCACGCGATCCGGGTCGTTGGTGATCACCGGCGTGTCGGCTTCGACCGCGACCTCGAAGTTCTGATCTTTCGCCGCCATCAGCGGCCGGAACTCGGCCGCGAGCCGCTCGGCGAGCGGGCCGACCGCGAACGGTATCACTTCGACCTGCAGGTGGCCGCGCTCGAGCTTGGTCTGGTCGAGCAGGTCGTCCACCAGGTGGAGCAGCCGATCGGCGCCTTCGAGCACCTTGCCGACCGCGCCCTGGGCGTCCGCGGCGAGCTCGCCATACGCGCCGTCGGCGAGCAGCGAGCCGAAGCCCGTGATGAAGTTGATCGGCGTGCGCAGCTCGTGGCTGATCGTATCGAGGAACTGGCTCTTGAGCAGGTCGAGCTGCTTGAGCTCGGACACCATCCCGGCGAGCGCCTCGTTCTTCTCGCGCAGCTCGGCGGTACGCGCCGCCACCTGGCGCTCCAGGCTGGCATGCGACTCTTCGAGCCGGAAGGCGAGGTTCACCAGCTCCTGGTGCTGGGACTGCATCGACTTGATCATGCGCGCGTTCGCGACCGCCACCGAGAGCTGGCTGAGCACCACGGACATGAACGTGGCCTCCTGGCTCGTCCACGTGCGCGGCCGGTCGCACTGGTGGGCGCACAGCACGCCCAGGATCTTGCCCTGGTATTGGAGCCTGCCCGCGATCGCGCTCTGCACGCCCATCGCGCCGAACACCGCGCGCGGCCCGGCCGGCAGCTCGGGGTCGCCGAGCGGGTCGACGACGGCGAGCGGCGGGGCGGTCGCGACCAGGTCCATCATCACCTCGTCGTCTTCCTCGCTCGGCAGCTCCGCGCCGAGCGTCGGCGCGATCGCCGTGCTCGAGATCCACTCGTAGCCGATCCGGCCGAAGGCCTCGTGGCCGCCGGCGGCGAGCGCCAGGTGCACGCGGTCGACCCGCATGATGCGGCCGATCTCCTCGCAGGCGCCGACGAGCAGATCGTCGAGCTCGGTGGCGGAGACGATCAGCTCATTGATGCGTTGCAGCGCGGTGATCAGATCGACCTCGACCGGCAGCGCGGCCATCGCCCGGAGGGGCTTGTAGACCACGGGCTCCCAGTTTTCGCGGTTTTTCCGTAACTTGCGGGTCTTGATCATCGCTCGCGCTCCCGTTACCGACTCGGCCGCGACGGGGCTTCGACCCGTGCGGACTCACAGAACCGACGCAGCGCCTCGAACCGCCCCGCCATCGCGGGCTTGAGCTCGGGATCGATCGCCACGTCCACCACGGCCGGCCGGCCGCAGGCCAGGGCCTCGGCGATCGCCCCGTCAAGCTCCGCCGGGTCGTCGACGCGGAAGCCGACGGCGCCGAGGCCCTCGGCCACGCGCGCGCAATCGACAGGCGACAGCTCGCAGTTCGGCACCGCGCGGCCATAGTGGCCGGTCGAGCCCTGGTGCACCATGTTCAGGCGGGCGTCGTTCAGCACGACCCACACCACCGGCAGGCCGTGTTGCACGGCGGTCGCGACTTCCATGCCGGCCATCTGGAAGCACCCGTCGCCGACCAACGCGACCACGCGCGAGGCGGGGCGGGCGAGCTGCGCGCCGATCGCGGCGGCGACCCCCCAGCCCATCGCGGCGAGGTGCATCGCGACGAGGTAGGTGCCAGGCTTGCGGACCGGGAAGTAGCGTACGCTCCAGGGCACGGCGTTGCCGGTGTCGGCGACGAGCACGTCGTCTTCGCCGAGCGCGGCGCGCAGGGCTTCCACCACGGCGCGCGGCGAGATCCGGCCGCGGCCCTGGGCCGTCGCGGCGTCGTCGAAGCGCGGCGTCGCGGCTTTCCAGGCGGCCAGCGCGGCGTTCGGTGCACGCGCCGGCACCCGGTCGGCCAGCGCTTCGAGGAACAGGGCCGCATCGGCCACGGCGCCCACGGCGGGCAGGTAGTGGCGGCCGAGCGCTCGGGCGTCGCGGGTGACGTGGATCAGCCCGACCCGGCCCTGGAACGCCGGGTGGAACACGTTGGTCGAGATCTCGCGCAGGCTCGTGCCCACCGCCAGGACCACGTCCGGCACCTGGTCATGCAGCCAGGTCTCGGCCCAGCGGCTCGCGCCGAAGCCCTGGGGGCCGAGCGCCAGCGGGTGATCCTCGTCGATCGCGCCGCGGCCATGCAAGGTGGTGACGACCGGGATCTGCAGCCGCTCGGCCAGGCGGCGCAACGGCTCGAATGCGTCCAGGCTGCCGCGTCCAGCGAGGATCAGCGCGTTGGGATGGCCGGTGAGCAGCTCGGCGGCAGCCTCGACGTCCAGCGGATCGGGAAATGCCCGGCGGGCCGGCAAGGTGGCCGGGGCCACACCCGCGGACGGGGCCTCGAGCACGTCGGCCGGGATGGTGAGCGCGGCGGGGCCGCCTTCGGCCAGCGCGCACATCGAGAGGCGCAGCGCGGGGCCGAGCTGGGCGGGGTGGCCGAGCTGGGCGTGGTAACGCGTGAGCGGCGCGAACACGCTGTCGGTCACCGCTGCATGGTCGTCGCCGAGCTCCTGGAACGCGCCGCGGCCGGCCAGGCGGCGCGGCGAGGCGCCGGCCACGCACAGCACCGGCGTGCCTTCCGCGAAGGCGTTCGCGAGGCCCGTGACCATGTTCGCGGCGCCGGGGCCCGCGGTCGCGACGACGACGGCCGGACCGCCACCGGCGCGGGCGTAGCCGTCCGCCATGTAGACGGCACCTTGCTCGTGACGGGAGAGCACGGGCGTGATCCCCGAGCCGGGCAGCGCATGGAAGATCTCTTGCACGTGGCGGCCGGGGATGCCGAAGCAGTGGCGGAAGCCGCCTC
This sequence comes from Candidatus Sericytochromatia bacterium, assembly GCA_036675505.1. Lineage (GTDB taxonomy): Bacteria > Cyanobacteriota > Sericytochromatia > S15B-MN24 > JAQBPE01 > JAKFEW01. The sequence goes on along the minus strand of JAKFEW010000058.1, from coordinate 79,547 downwards.
GCGCCAGGGAGGCGACGAGGGCGGCGGCCACGGTCGGTGATTTCGCTGCCTGGATGCTTGGCTGCTCGGAAGCGAGCGACAGGGCGCTCGTTCGGGTTGCAAATCGGTGAAGGGGCATATCCGATGCTAGCACCAACGTTACGAAGTGTTAATGGCCGTGAAGTTTTATATTTGTTAATAGTCTCCGGCAGGCGAGCGGGTTGGGAGCGCGCCCGGCGGGGGTTGGGTCTGGCGACTCTCGTCTGGTTGGGTTGATTTATGAAGATTTGTTAAGCTTGGTTGCGGACAGGCGGGCCACGAGCGCATCCGCGATGCGCGCGGCGGCGCCCGGCGGCCCCATTCGGGCCCTTCCGTTCGCCGCGATCCGCGCGAGGCGCTCCGCGTCGTCGAGCAGCGTCCAGGCTTCCATGGCGACGCGGGCGGGATCATCCGGCAGCAGCAGGACGGACTCGCCGAGCAAGCGGGTCTGGGCCTCGGCGAAGGCCCAGGTGAACTGCGGACCCTTGCCCGGGATGGCGATCGCCGGCTTGCCCAGCCCCACCACCTGCTCGGTCGCGGTGCCGGCCATCGCGAGCGCCAGGCGGGCCGCGTGGGCGGCGTCCGCGAACGCGCCTTCCACGAGCCAGACGACCGCGCCGTCGGCATGGCGCAAGGCGCACTGCTCCCGCCCATCCCTGGGCTCCGCAGCATCAGCCCATCCGTGGGCAAGCCCTTCCACGAGCGGCCATTCGGCATCCGCGAAGCCCGTCGGGTCGAGGCCGGGGGCGATCGCTGCCAGGAAGCGCGCTGGCCGACCGCTGGCGGCGATCGCCAGGGCTGACCGGCGCAGGACCGCGAGGTTGGCCACCGCCTCGCCGCGCGAGCCGGGCAGCAACAGGAAGGTGGTGGCCTGCGGGTCGCCGGGCAGCGCGACGCCACGTGGCGCGAGCCCGTCCATCATCGGGTTGCCGAGCCAGTCCGCGGCGACGCCCGCGGCCCGCAAATTGTCCGTGGTGATCGCGTCGCGCGGCCAGACCGCGAGGCAAGTGGGCCGGCGCATCAGCCAGCGCTCGTGCGGCAGGTATGCACCCGGCCGGCCGCCGAGGTAGAGGTCCGACTTGGCGCAGCCCACGAAGCCAAAGGGCAGGCCCGTGTGCCAGGCGAAGCCCAGCGGCACGACGTCGCCGATCGCGAGCGCGGCGTCCCAGCGGCCGGCGTGCAGCGCGCGGAGCTGCGCGAGGGTCAGGCCCAGCAGGCCGTGGGCGAGGTCGCCCGCGAGCGCCGCCGGGCGCCCGTACACGAAGCCGCCGCTCGGCATCGCGGCGGTGGGGCCGGCGATCGGCACGCCGAGCGCGTGGTAGGCATGGCCGTCGCCCACGATCGGCAGGGCTTCGAGCGTGAAACCGCGGGCGCGCAGTTCGGGCACGAGCCGGGCGCCGATGGCGTCTTCGCCGTGGCCGTTGGAGAGCATGAGCAGGCGCACATGCTAGTATATCCCGCATGACCGACCAGCCGATCATCACCAGCTTCCTTCGCGTCCGCCTCGGCGAGCACGACGCCCATTACGCCGGCGGCCTCGTCGCCGGCGCCAAGATGATGGAGTTCTTCGGCGACGTCGCGACCGAGATCCTGATCCGCCTGGACGGCGACGAGGGGCTCTTCGTGGCTTACGACATGGTCGAGTTCAAGGCGCCCGCCTACGCGGGCGACTACCTGGAGATCCGCGGCGAGCTGGTGTCGCAGGGGAATACGTCGCGCAAGATGACCTTCACGGTCCACAAGGTGATCCAGCTGTGCCGAAAGGACGGCCTGGCGGCCTCGGCGGCCGAGCTGCTGGATGAGCCGGTGCTCGTCGCCCGCGCCTCGGGGACGTGCGTGACGCCGAAGCCTTTGCAGCGCCTCGGGTAGCTAAACCCTGCGGGTGCGCCAGTTGCCGCGCATGAACCACCAGGCCGCCAGCGCCGCCTGGACCACGCCAGCGGCCGCCATGCCCCACCACGCCCCGGTCGGGCCCCAGCCGAGCGGGCAGGCCAACGTCCAGGCGAGCGGCAGGCCGATGCCCACCTGGCCGACCAGCGCGCAGATCATCGGGGCCTTGGTCTCGCCCGCGCCCTGGAACGCGCCGTTGAGCACGACGCTCGCGGCCATCGCCGGCAGCGCGAGCGCCGTCACGCGCAGGAAATCCGAGGCGTAGGCCCAGACCAGCGGGTCCTCGCAGAAGGCCATCGCGAGGCGGTCGGCGGCCCAGTAGGCCCCCAGGCCGAGCACGGCCGCGACGCCCAGCGCGAGGCGCATGATCCGCCAGACGGCCTTGCCCGCGCGGTCCGCGCGGCCGGCGCCGAGATGTTGGCCGACCATGGTCGCGGCGACCGCGCCGAGCCCGAAGACGAGCAGGTAGGCCACGGCCTCGAGCCGCAGGCCGATGCTGTAGGCCGCCACCGCGTCCGTGGAGAAGGCGAGCAGGCCGAGCACGGCATAGAAGGCCAGGCCATTCAGGTTGCGCACCAGCACGTGCGCGGCGCTCGGCAGGCCGACGCGCAGGATGCGGCGGTGCCAGGCGAGGTCGGGGCGCCAGCTCGCGCCGGCGTAGAGCCTCGAGCCGAGGTAGGTGCGCCAGGCCACGGCCACCTGCGCGGCCTTGCCGAGCAGGAAGCCCAGGCCGAGGCCCACCAGGCCCATGCCCAGGCCGAGCCCGAGCACGAGCGAACAGACCAGCCACGCGCCGGCCTCGATCGCCGAAGCGAGCAGCAGCGTCGCCATCGCGCCGCGCGCCCGCAGGACGCTTGCGAGCACGATGCCCACGTTCATGGGGATGACGCCCGCGAGCACCAGGCGGAGATAAGTGACGCCCTCGGCACGCCCGGCCGGGCCGAGCCCCAGCGCGTCGTAGAGCGCGGGTGCGCAGGCCATCAGCGGCGCAACCACGACCGCCGTCAGCGCGATGCCGAGCAGGAGCGACTGGCGGGCCGCGGTCGCCGCCTCGGCCCACTGGTCGCCGCCCACCAGGCGGGCCACCACGGCATGGGTGCCGACGCCGACCGCGATCGTGACGGCGTTGACGAGGAAGACCACCTGCAGGACCACGCCCACGATCGCGAGGGCCTGCGCGCCCAGGCGGCCTGCGATCCAGGTGTCCACGAGGCCGACGGCCACCTGCAACGCCATCATCAGGGCCAGCGGCCAGTAGAGCCGCCAGATGCCGCGCCAGCGCGCTTCCTGCACGAGCAGGGCGGTGGCGGCGCGCACCGGCGCAGGCCGTTCAGCCGTCCGCGATGACCATCGCTGGCGGGGCCTGGGCGCTATGAGACGATCGGTACGGGCGGCCATACCAGGTTATCGATTCACCCGCTCTTAACCTGACGCGCCAGGTGTTAAGGTGAAGTTAACCTATTCTCAAAGTTTGGCGTCGCTCAGCGCAGGTCGGGCAGCTCGTGGAACTCGATCCGCCTGGCGAGCGGCTCGAAGACGGCGCAGATCGGCGGGAACTGGTCGTACTTGAGCTGGGCGGTGCAGCCCACGTTGATGATGTAGCGATCGCCCTCGGCGAGCTCGTAGATCCACTCGCGCCGCTCGGCCGGGTGGTCGGTGCACCAGACCGCCTTGTCTTTCGGCCAATGGTGGATGCGCGTGCGGTGCGTGTGGCCCGCGATCAGGACGTCCTGGCGCATCAGCTTGAAGGTCTCGGCGATCGTCTCGGGCAGCCGTAGCAGCGCGAACGGGTTGCCGATCGTGGCGTGGGTGAAGAGGGCCCCCGCGTCCTCGACGTGGAGCGGCAGGTGAGCGAGGTAAGCCTTGTTCTCGTCGGTCAGCGCGGCCCGCGCGGCCTCCGTATTGGCGCGCGAGTCGCGGCTGAAGAAATGCAGCTTGTCGAGGTCGATCTCGGCGATCGTGGCGCCGATGTCGTGGTTGCCCTTCACGACCAGGATCTCGGGCCGCTCGCGGAACCAGTCGACCACCGCGTTGTGCGCCTGGCCGTGGACCACGAGGTCGCCCAGGCAGACGAGCTTGTCGACGCCCAGCCCCTCGAGCCGGTCCACCACGCGGACCATCGTCTCGTAATCGCCATGGATGTCGGTCAGAATGCCGATGCGCAAGACGACCTCCCACTCTTTCCCATTCTACACTGGCGGAGACGTGGACGATCCCGCCCGCCATCCGGCAAGATAGGGCCATGGATCCGAAAACCCTCCAGGTGCTCGAGTGGCCCGCCGTGGTCGAGCTGCTCGCGACCCAGGCGACCCACGCCATGGGCCGCGACCGTTGCCATGCGCTGATCATCCGCACGGCGCTCGACGAGGTGGCGGCCGAGCTGCGCATCACCACCGAGTGCCGCGAGCTCCGCCATACGGCCGGCGACCTGCCGCAGGGCGGCATCACCGACGTCCGCCCGGCGGTCCGCCGCGCCGCCCAGGGCTACGTCCTGCCCGGCGAGGACCTGATCGCGATCGCCCAGCTGCTCAAGAGCGCCAAGCGGCTCAAGGATTGGGTCGCCGAGCGCGCCTCCGACTTCCCCTCGCTGGCCGAGCTGGCCGAGCCGATCGCCGGCCTCGGCGACCTCGCCAACACGATCCTCGCCGCCTTCGACCCCTCCGGCGAGCTGGCCGACAGCGCGAGCCCGGAGCTCGCGGGCATCCGCCGCAAGATCCGCGACGCGCAGGCGAAGGTCCGCACCTCGCTGCAGCGCATCATCAGCCACCAGGCATCCGCCCTGCAGGACCCGATCGTCACGATGCGCGGGGATCGCTTCGTGCTGCCCGTGCGCGCCGACGCCAAGAGCTCGGTGCCGGGCATCGTCCACGACCAATCAGGCACGGGCCAGACGCTCTACGTCGAGCCGATGGCGGTGGTCGACCTGAACAACGCGCTGCGGCAGCAGCAGCTCGCCGAGCGGGCCGAGATCGAGCGCATCCTCATGGCGCTCACGAACCGCGTCGTGGCCCACGCGGAGCCGCTCCGTTGGACGCTTGCGGCGCTCGGCGATCTCGATTTCGCCCAGGCCAAGGCCCGCCTCGCGGACGCGCTCGACGCCTCGAACCCGCGCCTCAACCGGCGCGGGGCCACCCGGCTCTACAAGGCCCGCCACCCGGTGCTGGCCGCCACCCTCGGCCCGAAGGTGGTGCCCATCGACGTGAGCCTCGGCGAGAAGCACAACGTCCTGCTCATCACCGGCCCGAACACCGGCGGCAAGACCGTCACGCTCAAGACCCTCGGCCTGTGCGTGCTCATGACCCAGGCCGGCCTGCACCCGCCCGTCGCGGCAGGCTCGGAGGTGGGCATCGTGCACGACGTCTTCGCCGACATCGGCGACGAGCAGAGCCTGACCCAGAGCCTGTCCACCTTCTCGGGCCACATGACCAACATCATCCGGATCCTCGCCGAGGCCGACGACCGCACGCTGGTGCTGCTCGACGAGCTCGGCGCGGGCACCGATCCGGCCGAGGGCGCGGCGATCGCGCGGGCGATCGTCGAGGAGCTGCTCGGGCGCGGCACGCGGCTGGTCGCCACCACGCACTACGGCGAGCTCAAGGTGCTGCATTACCAGCTCGAGGGCGTGCTCAACGCGGCCGTCGAGTTCGACCTCGAGACGCTCTCGCCGACCTACAGGCTGCTGATGGGCGTTTCGGGCCAGTCGAACGCGGTCTCGATCGCCGAGCGGCTCGGCCTCGATCAGGGCCTCATCACGCGCGCGCGGGAGCTGGTGGAGAACCGGACGACCGATACCGCCCAGCTGATGGGCGAGGTCGAGCGCGATCGCCACCACGCGGCCGAGCTGCTCGCCCGCGCCGAGAAGGCCAGCGAGCGCGCCGAGGGCCTCAAGCGGGACTACGAGCACAAGCTCGCGGCCTGGCACGCCGAACGGCGGGAGCTCGAGGCCCGGGCGAAGGAGAAGGTCGAGCAGCAGGTGCGGTCCGCCAAGGGCGAAATCGCGGCGATCATCCGCGACCTCCAGGGCGTGGGCACCGCCCAGGCCGCCAACAAGGCCACCGATCGGCTCGAGAAGTTCCAAAAGCAGAAGAAGCCGAAGGCCCAGGAGCCCGCGACCAAACAGGAAATGCTCGAAGTCGGCAAAACGGTGTTCGTGCCGAAGCTCGGCCAGAACGGCAAGGTGATGACGCTGCCCGACGCCGACGGCGACCTCCGGGTGCAGGTCGGCATCCTCACCGTCACCGTGAACCGGCGCGACCTGACGCTCAAGTCCGGCGCCCAGCTCGTCGACACGAAGCCGCCGCCCAAGAAGACGGGCACGATCGTGATCCCGAGCGCCCCGCCCGGCATGAGCCTGGACCTGCGCGGCATGATGCAGCATGAGGCGGTGCCCGAGGCCGACAAGTACCTGGATCAGGCGTACGGCGCGCACCTGAAATCGGTCACGCTGATCCACGGCTCCGGCACCGGCGCCCTGCGCAACGCGATCCGGGCATGGCTGAAAGAAAACCCCGTCGTGTCCTCCTTCCGGCCGGGCGGGCCGATGGAAGGTGGCGACGGGGTGACCGTGGTCGACCTCCGTTAGGCACGGAGGTCGACGAATCGCCCGGTTAAAGCCCCAGCGCGGTCTTGACGGCCGCGTTGGCGTTCGCGTCGAACGCCGCCGACGCGCCGGCCTCGTCGGTGAACTCGGGCACCTTCGAAGCGGACTGGAGCGCGCTGCGCATCGCCGTGATGGCGGCGGTGAGCTTCGCGCCGTCCTTGCCCTTGCCCTTGGCGGCGACCATGTAGTTGGCCGCATCGAGCTCGACGCTGCTCGCCGCGGCGCCGGCCACGATCACGGCCGGCAGCGAGGCGCTGCCCTTGTTGTCCTTGAAGCTGTACGAGACGGTCGCCCAGTGGGTCGCCGAGCCCGCGAGCTCGAGCTTGAAGCCGCCGGCGTTGTCGGTGACGGCCGAAGGACCGCCGCTGATGGCGACCTTGGCGCCCGGGACCGGGCTCTCGTCGGCGCGCGCGGTGACCTTGAAGTTCAGGCCGCCGGCGGCCACGATGGCGACCTGGGTGGCGGGGGCGTAGACCTTGCCGGTGATGGCGACCTTGGGGCCGCCGGCCGCGCCGACGGCGGCTCCGGCCACGCCGGAAAGCGCGTCGCAGCCAGCGGTGGCGACGAGCGCGGCCGCGGCGGCGAGGGTAACGAGATGACGCATACGATGACTCCTTGTGAGGAAGCGGTCTAGCGGAGGGATGTCATGATCTACCGCATCCGGGAAGTCACAGCAAGGACGACCGTCACGCCGCCCCTTGCCCGGTCCTGCTCCAGCCGGTATGATGCCGGCTTCCGGCACCGCACCACAACTTCATTACACGAGGAGTCGCAGACATGGAACGGACCTTCCTGGCCGTCAAGCCCGACGGCGTGCAGCGCGGCCTGGTGGCCGATATCATCGGTCGCTTCGAGCGCAAAGGCTACAAGCTGGTCGGCCTCAAGATGATGCAGGTCACCCGCGAGATCGCGGAGAACCACTACGGCGAGCACAAGGGCAAGGGCTTCTTCGAAGGCCTGGTCGGCTTCATCACCTCCGGCCCGATCGTCGGCATGGTGTGGGAAGGCCCCAACGTCATCGCCACCGCGCGCAAGATGATGGGCGCCACCAACCCGGCCAACGCCGAGGGCGGCACCATCCGCGGCGAGCTCGCGACCGACATCGGCCGCAACGTCATCCACGGGTCGGATGGCCCCGAGGCCGCCGCGCGTGAGATCGCGATCTTCTTCAAGCCCGAAGAGGTGGTGAGCTGGGAGCGCACCAACGAGAAGTGGATCAAGGAGTAATCTCGCCAGCTTGAGAGGGGCGGCACCCGACCGGGTGCCGCCCCTCCTTGTTTGGCGATCAGCGGGTGCCGAGGCCGAGCATCAGGGCCGGCGCCGGGACCGGCGCATCGCTCGGGGCCGGGTCGGGGTCCGGGAGCGGCAGGTCGCGGTTCTCGTCGTAGATGCCGCGCTTCACCTTGTCGAAGAGCGACGCCAGGCCGCGCTGGAAGCGCGTGAGCGACGCGATGCGCTTGGCCTGACCCAGGTCCTGCTGGAAGATGCCGCCGAACTGGGCCGCGAGCGCGGGGGACTCGGCTTCCATGGCCAGCTCGCGGCTGCGGTCGAGCGAGCGGTAGGTGTAGTTCGCCGAGCCCGTCATCACCCAGCGGTCGTCCACCATCGAGATCTTCGCGTGCAGGTTGCGCTGGGGGCGATCGCTCTCGTACCAGTGCACGGGAATGTCGGCCAGAATCAGCTTGTTGACGGCGGCCCAGTTCGGGATGCCGTTGAAGGGCAGCTTCTCGAGCTCGGGCACGTGGTTGCCCCACTTGATCGGGTCGAGGATCACCTTCACCTCGACGCCGCGGCCGCGGGCCTTCACCAGCGCGTCGATCACGCGGTCGTCGTCGAGGAACAGCATCTCGGTCCAGATTTTCTTGCGCGCGGCCAGGAAGCGCTCGCAAAGCAGGCCGCGGATGTTGCGGACGCGCGGGCTGGTCTCGGCCAGCGCCACGGTCACCTCGCCGCGCGTGCCGGCGGGCACCAGCGCGATCGTGCCTTCGTTCGTGCCGGAATGGACCCAGTCCTGGTTCATCAGCTCGCCGAGCTGGGTCGCCGCGGGTCCCTCGATGCGCACCATGTAGTCGTGGTTGGGCGCGGCGTGGTCGTAGAAGTTCATGCCGCCCATGATCGCCGTCTGGCCGTCGATGACGACCAGCTTGGAGTGGTCGAGCAGGCCGAGCCTGGAGAGCCACGTCGGGCCCTTGGGCATGCCGCGCAGGTCGTAGTCGCGGACCGGGATGCCGGCCTGCTGGAGCGCGGTCAGGCACTGCATGAACTGCTCCTTCACCGAGCCCGCGCCGCCGTGGTTGGGATCCACGATCACCTGGACCGCCACGCCCGCGGCCTTCTGGTCGACCAGCGCCTTCACGATGCGCATGCCGGTCGCGCCGCCGAGCTGGAAGATGTGCACCTGGACGGATTTCCGCGCCTGGCGGATCGCGTATTCGATCTCGTCGAAGATCTGCGGGCCGTCCGTCAGGAGCGACACGGCGTTGCCGCCCGAGAGGCTGAAGCTCTTGGTCTCGGGCACCTCACCCGGGCGCACCGTGGCGGGGCCGATGGCGGTGGGGCGACCGCAGGCGGCGAGCAGCATGACGCTCGCGATGAGCGGAAGGGCGCGGCGAGTGGACCAGGACATGGAACGCTCCTCGGACAGGGGGATGCTGGGTTCCATGTCGGTTCAGGTGCGGGCGGGCGTGTGCGCGGTGAATGAAAATTAAACGTTCTTTAACGCCTTTCTAGACTGATGTTCACCTTTCAGTTTGTGGCAAGGTGAGTTGACGCTGGGCGCCTGTCCGTTATCCAATGCAGGGCCCATGCCCTTTCTCGCCCGCCTCCTCCGCTTCCTCGCGCCCGCACTCATGATCCTCATCATGATCGCGATCGCCCCCGCCCGCGCCGACGAGCCAGTCTCGCTCGAAGACGTCGAGCCCCGCCACGAGCTCGGCGTGGTGCGGCGGATCGAGCCCGGCGAGACGCCCGAGGAGCAGGTCGTCACGGTCGAGCTGACCACGGGCGATGCGCAGGGCCGGCCGGTGACCATCGTCCAGCGCGGCACCGGGCCCCAGGGCCTCGAGCTCGAGGTCGCGCCGGGCGACCGGGTGGTGGTGGCCGGCCTGCCAGTGGAAGATGCGGACGAGCTCGACTGGCAAATCGTGGATTACCAGCGCGCCACCCCCGTCTACGGCCTGCTCGCGGCCACGCTGGCGGCCCTGGTCGTGGTTGGCGGGTGGCGCGGCCTCAAGACGATCTTGACGCTCGCCATGACGCTGGGGATGGTGGCCGGCGTGCTGCTGCCGCTCACCTTGCGGGGCTGGAGCCCGTTGCCGCTCGCCGTGCTGATCGCGATGGCCGTGTCTTTGGTGACCGCGCTGCTCACGAGCGGGATGGGTCGCAAGACCTGGGCCGCCGTGCTCGGCACCTCGGCCGCCACCGGCCTCGCCGCCCTGGTCGCCGCCTTCTGCGTGGGCGGCGCACGGCTGACCGGCATGGTCAGCGAGGAGAGCCTGGCCGCGCAGTCGCTCGCGGGCGCGGTGATCAACTTCCCGGGCTTGCTCGCGGCCAGCATGTTGATCGGCGCGCTCGGCGTGATGCTCGACCTCTCGCTCTCGATCGCGGCGGCCGTCGACGAGCTGCGCGAAGCCAACCCGACGCTCGACCGCGGGGTGCTCTTCCGCAGCGGCTGGCAGGTGGGACGCGACCTGCTCTCCACCACGTCGAACACGCTGCTGCTCGCCTACCTCGGCGGCTTCCTGCCGGTGCTGCTCGCGCTCGGCGCCCAGCCGCCGGCCTGGATCCGGCTGCCCCACCTCGAGACGCTGGCCGGCGCAGCCACCACGCTGATGGTCGGCCTGGTCGGCCTGGCTGCCGCGGTGCCTCTGACGGCGGCCTTCGCGGCGCTCTTGCAGCCGGCGCCCGGTCGCTCTTTTCAACGAGATTGAACCCAACTTTAACCGTCGCTTCATCTTCCCAGGACAAGATCGATCGGGCCCAGCGGGATAGCGTTAACAGCATTCAGAAAAGCTGTATTCAGAAAAGCTGTGCCCGGAGGTAACGATGTCTCAGTGGAAGTACGCCTCGGTGATCGTGTCTGCGCTGGCGGGCTCGTTGACGCTGGCCGCCTGCGGCGGACCGGTGATCGGCGCGAAAGCCCCGGCACGCGCACAGATCGCGAGTGAGCGTCCGCTCATGCAGGCCAAGAACGCCTTCGCGGATGCCCCCGCTGAAATGATCGTCGCGACCGAGGGCGATCGCGTCCCGGCTCCCAAGGTCTCGGGCGCCTCGCACCTCGACAGCTTCTCGTTCCGCGGCATGACCTACCACCTCTTCGACGTCGGCCAGAAGAACATGCTCCAGCGCGTCCTGGGCTCGCTGCGCGGCCAGGCCGGCATCAAGCATGCCGACCCGAACACCATGATGTACGCGCTCGGCGGGCCGACCAACGGCGAGGCGCCGGACGACGAGTTCTTCCCCCTGCAGTACGGCCTCTTGCAGAAGAACGTGCCGCAGGCCTGGAAGATCACCACCGGCGACCCGAACCTGATCGTGGCCGTGGTCGACACCGGCATCGACTACACCCACCCCGACTTGAAGGACCGCGTGGTCCTCGGCCAGGACTTCACGTTCCGCCCGGGCATGATCTTCAACCGCAAGGACAAGAACGGCCCGATGGACGACAACGCCCACGGCACGCACTGCGCCGGCATCATCGGCGCGACCGCCAACAACAGCGTCGGCATCGCGGGCGTGGCGCCCGGCGTGAAGCTGATGGCCGTGAAGGTGCTCACCGCGAAGGGCGGCGGCACGGAATACGACGTCATGAAGGGCGTCGCCTACTCGATCACCAACGGCGCGAAGATCGTCAGCATGAGCCTCGGCGGCACGGCGACGACCAGCGTCGAGCGCAAGTTCTACGAAGCGGCCGTGATGAGCGGCGCGCTGGTGGTCGCGGCGGCCGGCAACAGCGCCGACGGCCTGGGCTTCCCGGCCGCGTACCCCGGCGTGCTCTCCGTGGGCGCGACTGACAGCGGCGGCGGCCTCGCGAAGTTCTCGAACCACGACGCCAGCATGAGCGTCACCGCTCCCGGCGTCGGCATCCTGTCGACGATCCCGGGCGACACCTACGCCAAGTTCAGCGGCACCAGCATGGCGGCCCCCTACGTCGCCGGCGTGTCTGCGCTGGTGTGGAGCCAGCACCCGGACTGGACCGCCCAGCAGGTCAAGGAGCAGCTCGAGCGCACGGCCAAGGACATGGGCGCGCCCGGCGTCGACCCGATGTTCGGTCACGGCGAAGTGGACGTCACCGCCGCGCTCGGCGAGTAATCTCCCCCTACCTGGCGGGGCCGGCAACGCCGGCCCCGTTTCTCATTGGGGCAGCGTGAACTTGCGGATGGCGTCGTTGCCCTCGTCGGCCACGTACACGGTGCCATCGGCGGCGACGGCCACGCCGAGCGGGTTGCTGAAGCGCGCTGTGTTTGCCGCGCCGTTTCGGAAGCCCTCGATGCCGTCGCCCGCCACGGTGGTGACGACGCCGGCCGTCGTGACGCGGCGAATCCGGTTGTTGTCGGCATCCGCGACGATCAGGCTGCCGTCCGGGGCCAGGGCGAGGTCGCTGATGCCGTCGAAGCGGGCTTCCGTGCCGGTGCCCTCGGCGTACCCGTCGTCGTTGCCGGCCAGGGTCGCGACGCCGCCTTGCGGGGTGACCTTGAAGATCCGGTGGTCGCCGGCGACGTAGAGGATGCCGTCCGGGCCCGCCACGATCGCCCGGGAGCCCTGGACGACCACCGGCAGCCCGCCGGCGTTCAGCACCGGGCCCTCGGCACCGGCCGCCGTGATCGCGCGCAACGTGTCCTCGGTCCCGCCCACGATCGCGTAGTAAAGCGAGCCGCCGGTGTTGAAATCCAGGCCCCTCGGCAGCTCGATACTCGCGGCCCCGGCCGGCAGCGCCGCGAAGTTCACAGCGGCCCCGCCGTCGGTGTAGCGCCAGACGGCAGGACCGCCGGCGCCGGATTTCGGCGCGTAGACGCGACCCTGGGCGTCAACGGCGATGGATTCGGCGTCCTCGACGTGGTGGTGGTCGCCGCCCGGCAGCTGCCAGGTGGTCACCTTGCCCGTCGTGGTCACGCGCCGCAGGTGTTCGCTGTCGGCGTCGAGGACGATCAGCTCGCCGTTCGTCGCGAGGTCCACGTCCGAGGGCGCCTTGAACTGCGCGGCCGTGCCGATGCCGTCGCCCTCGCCGAAGTCGCCGCCCGCGAGCGTGGTCACGCTCCAGACACCGCTGCTCGGGACGGGTGATGGCGAGGACGCGGGCTGCTCGGACGGCCTCACGGAGGGCGCGATCGACGGGGCCGCTGTCGTGTTCGGCGAAGGCGCGGCCGAGGGCGATGGTTCGGCGGCGGGCGATGGTTCGGCCTTCGGCTCGCCCGACGCGACGCCCGGGCCGACCGCGACCAGCGGCGCCGCGCTGGCCGGCGGGCCGGAGGCCGGACCGCCTGGCGTGGCGGGTGGCGCGGTGGGCAGCGCCCGGGCCACGGCCGCACCGGCGGCGCGGTCGACCTCGCCGCGCAGGCCTTCGTTCTGGGCGAACAGGGTGTCGAGCGTTTCGGCGGCCTGGGCGTTGCCGCCGGCCACCGCGATGGTGACCTCGGCGCCGCCGAGGGACGCGGCGATCGCCTTCGCCGCCGCCGCGAGCCCGTCGGGGCGCAACGTGACAGGCTCGACGGCGTCGCGTTCAATCAGGGCCGCGACCTTGCGGGCCACCAGCGACGTGGCCGGGTCCACCTTCACGCCCTCGATCACGCCGTCGCGCGGGGCCGCCACCACGCTGGAGAGCGCGATCGCCCGGCCGTCGCGCTGGAGGCTCGCGCGCAGCACGATCACCGCCGCGGAGGAGCCGAGCCCCTTGAGCTCGAAGCGGCCCTGGGCGTCCGTCCGGCCGCTCGCGCCGTCGAGGCGGCGGCCGGCCAGATCGAAGGCCACGACCTCCACGTTCGCGGCCGGCTCGAGCAGATCATCGGTGGCAACGACGCTGTAGCCAGCGCCATGGTTCGCGATCACGCCGGCGGCGTTGTTGGCGACCACGGCCGCGCTGTTGTTCGCGACCAGCTTGGCGCCGTGGTTCGCGATCACGCCGGCGACCGGCACCAACAGCTCGCCCCGGAGCACGCCCTTGTTGGCCGCGACCGGCAGCGCGCGCACCTTCGAGGCGGCCGAAACGCGCGCGGTGCCGCTTTCGGTGGGCGGGGCGGGCGCCTGCGGCGAGGAACAGGCGGCGGCGGTCAACGCGGTCAGCAAGCCCAGCGAAAGGCGACGTCGTACGCGGGTCAAGGTCTTTCCTCCGCGGGGTCGAAGGCGCGGGCCGCCGCGACGGCCGCCAGGCCGGCGGGCGTGCCGGGTTGGGCGTCCGGACCCTCACCCAGGGGGGCGAGGTTGATGGCGAGGGTCCCTGCGAGCGCCGCCGCGGAGAAGCGGACGGTGTTCGAGAACTGCTCGCCCGCTTCGCGGCTGGCGGCCGCCGAGGCGGCCGGGTCCGGCTCGATCCAGGTATACAGGTTCGAGAGCGGCGTCCAGACCCAGTCGCGGTGGGGCGCGAGGTACTCGTCGATGACGAACGTGGTGAGGTCGGCCGGGAGCAGGATGCGGCGGTTCGGCTCGATCAACGGCGGAATCGTGCTCACGTCGAAATGCCCGACCTCGCGCTCCTGCGGACCGTTCACCTTCGCGAGGAAGGCCGGGTCGATGCGCTCGCGGTATCGCGTCGGGTCCGCCGGGTCGGCCAGGTAGCGCGCGCCGCGCTCGCGCAGGTCGCGCATGGCCGCGCCGAGCACCTGGGCGGCCCGGGCCCGGCGGTCGCCGGTCCACTGGGGGGCGAGCACCGGGTCCATCTCGACGCCTTCGATGTCGAGCATCGCGAGGGCGGCGTCGGCGATCGCCTGCGACATCGCCGACCGCACCCGCGGGTCGGTGTCGCGGCCGATGCCCTTCGAGATGGCGATCGCCCGGTAATACTTCGCGAAGCGGATCAGGATCTCGCTGATGCCTTCCATCGCGGCCGCCTCGCCGTTGAACATCGCCATCATCGCCGCCGGGTCGTCGTTGATCAGCGTCTCGTTCAGGCGGGCGATCATGCAGGTGCGCAGGTAGCGGGCGCCCAGGGCCGAGTCCTCGTCGACGATCCGGCGCGTCTCCTCGGCGCGCGGCGTGAAGACGTTGAAAACGAGGCGGGGATCCGGCTTGCCGGGAGGCTGGACGATCACGAGCAGGTTCGTGTCTGCCCCTTCGGGCACGTAGAGCTCGTAGCCGCCGGACGCGTCGGACAAGACGACGTACACGGGCTGGCCGCTCGCGTCCTGGCCGAGCGGGAGGTATTGCCGCGTGGTGAGCGAGGCGACCGAGACGAGCATGCCGGCCGCCGGCAGCTGGTCGCCGGCGCGCGGCGCGGTCGCGGCCTGGGCGAGGGCGTAGGCGCCCGCGTTGGCCGGCAGGGCGTTGCCAGCGCCGGCCGCGATCATGTTCAGGCCGCCCGCCGCGACCAGGTTGAGGCCGCCGGCCGCGACCAGGTTCAGGCCACCGGCCGCGACCAGGTTCAGCCCGCCCGCGGCGACGAGGTTCCCGGCCCCCGCGGCGATCATGTTCAGGCCGCCGGCGGCCACGATCTGCGCGCCGTTGTGGCTCAGGATGTTGCCCGCGCCGGCCGAGACCATGTACGCCGCGTCGACCTTGATCGTGCCGGTGAGCTTGCTGGTGGCGCCAGGCGGCGCCTGGAGCCTGCCGAGCTTGGTGACGTCGGTGATCGGGGCGGCGCTCGAGGTGGCGGTGGCGCCCGTGCCGGCCGAAGCCTTTGGCGCGGGGGAGGCCTTCGGGCGCGGACCCGCCGCGCTCGGTGCGGTCGACGGCGAGGTCGACGGCGCGGCGTTCGTGCGCGTGGCCTTGCCGCCCCCGTTGGTGGCGCCGGGCGGCTGGCACGCGCCCACCAACATCATGATCGCGATTGCGATTCCTCGACGCATCTGACCTCCGGCCTTCCAAATCTGCCGAGCGCGTCATACCCGCCCGGTAGGGGCTAGCCAGCGAGCGCCCGATAGTGTTAAGGTGAGGTTATGGGTTGGTAGTTGGAGGGATAACATGCGCACGATCGATCGATGGGGCCTGGTGATGCTGGCGGGCGCCGTCCTGGCCGGATGTGGCCGCGCCACGCCATCGCCCGATGTCGCGCGCGTGCCTACGCCCGGGCTCGCCAGCGCCCGCCTGGCGCCCGAGCAGGCCGAGGAGAAAGCCCGCCGCAAGGCTCAGGAGTGGCGCGCCGGCGCGACGCTCATCGGCGTGGTCTGGGCCGTGCCTAAGCTCGAGCTGTCGAGCGTCGTGTTCCACGTCTTCCGCGGCGGCAAGGCGGACGAGCTGTGCGTGATCGAGACCAAGCTGACCACCTGGTGGCAGAAGCCGCGCGTGATCGCGGACCGCAAGCTCGCGCTGGCGGCCAAGGCCTTCGCCGAGATCGAGCGCTGGCCCGTCGATGCGAAGCGCGCGCTGGCGATCGCCAAGGCCCAGTTGCCGGCCGATCACGGCAAGCCCATCGCGCTGCTCGCGCTCGGTCGCGCGCGGCTCGCGCCGCCGCTATGGGGCATCAAGGCCGACGACGCCGAGGTGCTGATCCACGCCGAGAGCGGCAAGGTGCTCGTGGGAGCGGCCACCAGGCCCGTCGAGGTGCTCTGCCGCGTCGTCGAGGCGGCGAACGCGGGCGACTGATCCGCCCGGCGCGGGGGTTGGTCGGAGCGTGGCTGGACAAGCGAAGTGCGAGCGGGCATCATGGCGGCCGATCAGGAGGTTCGCCCCATGTCCAGTTCGCCCCAGTCGACCGCTACCGGCACCGTCGTCCAGCTGTACCATCCCCTGGTGTGCACGGCGCTCGCCGAGCTGCGCCACAAGGACACGCCGACCCCGCGCTTCCGCAACCGCGTGCGCGAGCTCGCGAAGTTCCTGATCTACGAGGCCACGCGGGATCTCGAGACCGACGTCGTGGACGTGCCCACGCCGCTCGAGGTGACGAAGGGCCATACCTTCGGCGATCGGCCGCTCATCGTCGCGCCGATCCTGCGCGCCGGCCTCGCCATGATGGAATCCGCCACCGAGCTGCTGCCCGAGGCGCAGGTGCGCCACATCGGCCTCTACCGCAACGAGGAAACGCTGCAGCCTGTCGAGTACTACCTCAAGCTGCCGGGGCAGATCCGCGAGGACGCCACCGTGCTGATCCTCGACCCGATGCTCGCCACCGGCGGCTCCGCCACCGCCACGATCGCGGCCTTCAAGAAGCGCGGCGCCAAGCGGATCAAGTTCCTTTGCCTGATCGCGGCGCCGGAAGGCGTGGCGAACGTTCATCGCCAGTACCCGGAGGTGCCGATCTACTGCGTGTCGGTGGACTCGCACCTCAACGAGCTCGGCTACATCGTGCCGGGCCTTGGCGACGCGGGCGACCGGGCCTTCGGCACCGTGATCTAGGGGTCATGCAGGCGGAAATCCTCTGCATCGGGACGGAGCTGCTGATCGGGCAGACGGTCAATTCGAACGCGACCTGGATCGCGCGGGAGTTGGCCGCCCTCGGCATCTCGGTCCTGTGGGTCACGACCGTCGGCGACAACTGGGATCGCCTGGCCGACGCGCTCGGCCGGGCCTGCGCCCGCGCGGATCTGGTGGTCACCACCGGCGGCCTCGGGCCGACGGCGGACGACATCACGATCGAGGCGATCGCCCGCCTGATGGGCGAGCCGCTCGCCGAGCGCCAGGAGGTCCGCGACCACATCGAGCGCGTCTTCGCCATGCGCCGGCGCCCGCTCGTGGCCTCGAACTACAAGATGGCGCTCTTCCCGCCGTCGGCGGACCTGATCCGCAACCCGGCCGGCACGGCCTTCGGGCTCTCGGCGCGTCACGACCGCGCCTGGATCATGAGCTTCCCGGGAGTGCCGATGGAGCTCAAGGAGATGTGGGCGACCTGGGCGAGGCCCCAGTTGATGGAGGCCGGCGGCGGCGGCACGATCCATTCGGTGCTGCTGCGCTATGTCGGCATCGGCGAGGCCCAGCTCGCCGACCAGGTCGCGGACCTGCTCGAGGGCGTCAACCCTTCCGTCGCGCCCTACGCCGGCGACGCCGAGGTGCACCTGCGCGTGACGGCCCGCGCCGCGTCGAAGGTCGCGGCCGAGGCGATGATGGCGCCCGTGCTCGCGCGGCTGCGGGCGATCGCCCCCTATTACTACGGCGAGGACGACGTCACGCTGCCCGCGGCGGTCGGCGGCCTGCTCATCGCCAGCGGCCAGACGGTCGCGGCCGGCGAGTCCTGCACAGGCGGCCTGCTCACCAGCCGGCTGACCGACGTCGCGGGCAGCAGCCAGTACGTGCGCGGCGCGCTCGTGGCCTACATGACGCCGGTCAAGACCGACGTGCTGGGCGTCGATGCGGCCGTCGTCGCCGAGCAGGGCGTGGTGAGCGAGGCGGTGGCGCTCGCCCTGGCCACGCGCGTCCGGGCGATGCTCGGCGCCGACTGGGGCGTGGGCGTCACCGGCTGGGCCGGCGCCGCGCCGGGCCTGCCCGCCGACGACGAGGGCCGGGTGTGGGTCGCGGTCGACGGGCCGGGCGGCGCGGATGCGCAGGAATGGCGCTTCGGCGGCTTCCCGCGCGAGGTCGTGAAGCAGCGGGCCACCCAGGCGGCGCTCGATCTCCTGCGCCGCCGCCTGCTAACAGCCCGTTCGCCTGGCACTTAGTCATTTGACATGATACATTTAATCTAGATTTCATATTTCAACAAGGAGCTTCCATGCCCGTCGGCACTTTCTCCCTGGTCCTGCACAGCCACCTCCCCTACTACCGCAAGGCCGGTATGTGGCCATTCGGCGAGGAGAATCTGTTCGAGGCGATCGCGGAGACCTATGTACCGCTGCTCAACGCGCTGTACGAGCTGCGCGAGGAGGGCATCGCGCCCAAGCTGACGATCGGCATCACGCCCGTGCTCGCCGAGCAGCTCGCCGACGAGCACCTCAAGCGCGGCTTCGAGCAATACATCGCGGACATCGTCGAGCGCCTCGAGAAGGACGTACACCGCTATTCGCCGGAAGGTGAGCTCGAGGCCGCCGCCTGGACGGCCGGCGAGCGCCGCACCGCGAAGCTCGAGGCGGCCCGCGCCGCGTGGGCCGAGCGCCAGGTGGCCAAGGCCCCCGTGCCGCTCATGCCCGAGGCCGAGCCGGACTCGCCGGATCTCGTCGCCACGCACGCCGCCGCGCGCCCCGCGCAGGTGCCGCCGATGCCCGAGGCGGAGCCCGACGTGGCGGCCGCGGTGCCGGGCGTGGTGCTCGTCGCCGGCATGGACCAGGCGATCGCCGAGGCCGAGGCCCGGGCCGGGGCGATCACCGAAGACGCGGCGGACCAGCTGGTTGCACTGGACCCCAACGACCCCGAGCCCACGATCGCCGACATCCCCGAAGAGCCCGTGGTCGCCCCCGAGAAGCCCGACCCGCGCCGCGAGCTGTCGGTGTGGTACCTCGACTGGCACCAGGCCCGCCTGAAAGACTTCCAGCAGACCTATGGCCGCGACGTGCTTGGCGCGTTCCGCCGCCTGCAGGACGAGGGCGCCATCGAGATCATCACCTGCGCCGCCACCCACGGCTTCAGCCCGCTGCTCAGCCGCGACTCGTCGCTGAACGCCCAGTTCAAGGTGGGCGTCGAGTCCTACAAGCGCCACTTCGGCCGGGAGCCCAAGGGCGTTTGGCTGCCCGAGTGCGCCTACCGGCCCGGCGTCGAGACGGAAACCGAGAAACGGCCGCCGGTCGATCAGTTCCTGCGGGAAAACGGGCTCGAGTACTTCTTCACCGACGCGCACGCCGTGGTCGGCGGCAAGACCTCGGGCTACCGGCGCCACATCGGCCTGTACGGCAACATCGAGTACGTCGAGATGCCCGAGCGGCCGCTCTCGGGCCTCGACACCTTCCACGGCTACTGGCTGCCCGAGAACCCCGTCGCGGTCTACGCACGCAACGAGCGCGCCGGCTGGCAGGTCTGGTCGGCCGACATGGGCTACCCGGGCGACCCGTGGTACCGCGAGTTCCACAAGAAGGACGGCAACAGCGGCATGCCCTACTGGCGCGTGACCGGGCCGAACTGCGACCTCGCCGACAAGGATTTCTACAACCCGCAGATGGCGCTCCAGCGCATCGGCGAGAACAGCGACCACTACGTGTCGCTGATCCACGACATGCTCAAGGGCTACCAGGACGCTAACGGCGAAGAAGGCCACGTGGTGGTCCCCTTCGACACGGAGCTCTTCGGCCACTGGTGGTTCGAGGGCATCGAGTGGATCAAGCAGGTCGTGCGCAAGATGGCGAAGGGCAGCGGCGTTCGTCGCCTGACGGTCTCCGAGCTGCACCACCAGAAGCCCCCGACCCATGCGTACCAGCTGCCCGAGAGCACCTGGGGCGCCGGCGGCCACTACCACGTCTGGATGAACCCCCAGGTCGAGTGGATGTGGCCGATCATCCACCGCTGCGAGACCCGCATGGAAGAGCTCGTGAAGCGCTTCCCCAAGCCCGACTCGCCGCTCGAGGGGCGTGCGCTGGCCCAGGCGGCCCGTGAGCTCTTGTTGCTCGAAGGCAGCGACTGGCCGTTCCTGGTCACGACCGGCCAGGCCAGGGTCTACGCCACCGATCGCTTCAACGAGCACGTGGAGCGCTTCGACGCGATCGCCGACGCCCTGATGGCCGGCTCCGTGGAAGAAGCCCAGGTCGCGGAAATCGAAGGCATCGACAACCTCTTCCCGGACATCGATTACAGGGTCTTCGCGAACCGCCAGGAGCGCGTCGGCGCCACCAACTAGCGGCTGTGGTATAGTGTTGGCCTCGTCCCCCCCTTCGAGGCCGATCGATGCTGCTTGCCGATCATGACAAGATCCACCTGGCGCTGGGCTTGCACAACCACCAGCCCGTTGGCAACTGGGACCATGTCATCGAGGACGCGTACCAGCACTCGTACCTGCCCTTCATCGACGTGCTGGAGCGCCACCCGGCGATCCGCCTGACGCTCCACTACGACGGGCACCTGCTCACCTGGCTGGCGGCGAACCACCCCGAGTTCCTCAAGCGGCTGCGGCTGCTCGTGGCGCGCGGCCAGCTCGAGCTCCTGTCGGGCGGCTTCTACGAGCCGATGCTCGCGCTCATCCCGGACGACGACAAGGTCGGCCAGATCCGCCGGCTTTCCGAGACCGTCCGGCAGCTGACGGGCTACGAGCCGGTCGGGATGTCGCTGGCCGGGCGCGTCTGGGAGCCGCACCTGGCGCGGGCGATCGCCGAGGCCGGCATCAAGTACGCCGTGCTGGACGACACCCCGTTCAAGGCGACCGGGCTGCGCGATGACGAGTTGCTCGGCTACTACGCCACCGAGGAGCAGGGCGAGATCCTCGCCATGTTCCCGATCGCGCGCGAGCTGCGCGCCATGATCCCCTTCCAGCCGCCCGAGCGCGTGATCGAATGGCTCAGGCAACAGGCCACGCCGGACGGCGCGCGCCTCGCGCTCTTCTTCGACGACGGCGCCAAGTTCGGCGGCTGGCCGAACACGTACCAGGCCGTCTACATCGGCGGCTGGCTCGAGCGCTTCTTCCAGCTGCTCGAGGCCAACCACGACTGGATCGCGACCGTCACCATCGACGACTACCGCGCCAAGTACCGCCCCTGGGGCCGCATCTACCTACCTTCGGGATCCTATCCGGAGATGCAGGAGTGGGCCCTGCCGCCCGACCAGGCGGTGCTCTTCGAAGAGGCCCGCACGACGGTCGATCCGCGCTACGCGGACTTCTTGCGCGGCGGCTACTGGCGGCATTTCCTCGTGAAGTATCCCGAGGCCAACAACCTCCACAAGAAGATGCTGCGCGTGGCCGCCCAGGTGAAGGCCGCGTCGCTGATCGTCCTTAACGGTGGGGCCGCTGCGCCGCAGCGGATAGGGGTCCCCGCCGGCGTGCCGGTGCGTGCCGGCGATGGCGGCGGGGCGACGCTGGAGGCCCCGGCTGACCGGCTCGAGGAGGCCCGCGACGCGCTGTGGCGCGGCCAGGGCAACGATCCCTACTGGCACGGGGTCTTCGGCGGCATCTACCTCAACCACCTGCGCGGCGCGAACTACGCGGCGCTGCTCCAGGCCGAGGCCCTGACCGATCGGATCCGGCACGGCGACGGGGAGTTCTGCGAGCTCGAAATCGTCGATTTCGATCGCGACGGCGCTGTCGAGGCGCTGATCTCGACGCGCGCCCAAAACGTCTACCTCACGCCGACTTATGGCGGCGCGCTCTTCGAGCATGACCTCAAGGGCCCGCGCTTCAACCTGATCGATACGCTGGCGCGCCGCCCCGAGGCGTACCACGCCAAGATCGCACGGGCGATCCCGGCGCGCGAGGTCGCGAACGAGCCGCCCACCGCGCTCGGCGAGCGCGCGATCGTGAAGGAGAGCGGCCTCGAGCGGTTCCTGCATTACGACTGGTACCGCCGCCTTTCGCTGCTCGACCACTTCCTGCATCCGGACACCCGCCTCGAGACGCTCCACAACATGAGCTACGGCGAGCAGGGCGATTTCATCAACCAGCCTTACGACCTCGTGACGCGCGAGGACGAGGACGGGGTGGTGATCGAGCTCGCGCGTGACGGCCACGTGTGGGTCGGGCCCGAGTTCTGGCCGGTGCGCGTGCGCAAGGCCGTGCGGGTGCCACGCAGCGGCGCCGGCTACGTGGTCGACTATGAGCTGACCAACCTCTGGGACCGCCCGGTGGACCTGTGGTTCGGCGTCGAGTTCAACCTGAATTTGCGCTCGGGCACAGGCCAGGGCTCCTTCTACAGCGCCACCGGCCGCCACATCGAGCCCTCCCACCCGGCCTCGATGGCCGAGGAGGAGCACATCAAGGAGATCGGCGTGCGCGACGAGGCGCTGGGCATCGACGTCCACCTCGCGTGGGGCGTCACGGGCACCCTGTGGCGCTTCCCGGTCGAAACAGTTTCCCGCTCGGAGGGCGGCTTCGAGCGCGTATACCAGAGCTCCGTGCTGGTGCCGAACTGGCGCCTGGCGCTCGGGGAAAGCGCCACCTGGCGCTGCCGCCTGGAATTCACCGTCCGATAGCCCGTTCACCCGAAACGTACACGTCAACCCAGCAGGGGAGCTCATAATGCCGAATCGCCGCCTCTTCGCCGCCGTCCTCGCGGTCCTTTCGCTCGCCTGTGTCCCGGCGGGCGCCGCCCTCGCGCAGGGCGCCCCCGCAGCCACTCCTGGCCCCGTTGAGGGCGCGTTGCGCGCAAACCTGGAAACGAGCCTGACCGCCTTCAACCGCGGCGATTTCCCGGGCTACCTCCACGACTTCGGCATGCGCCTCGCGTACAACGGCATCACGGTGGACCGCACGCGCCTGGTCGAGATCAACCAGGAGCTCAAGCAGAGCTTCCCGAACCTCAAGATGGCCTACAAATCCACGCGCATCGCGCCGATGGGCGATGCCGAAGCCAACGTGACCACGGTGGCCGAGTTCACGGGCTCGACCAGCAGCTACGACGGCTCGGGCCTCGGCGCGACCTACCGCGAGGCCGGCGAGGTGACCGCGTTCTACAAGCTTACGGGCGAGGGCTGGCGCACCGACACGCTGCAAGTCGCCTGGAACGACAGCTTCATCGACATCGGCCGCCAGTTCGGCGTCATGGGCTTCACGACGCTGCCCGTGCTGCTCGGTGCCGACCAGCCTTACCGGATGCGCCTCTACGTCGGCGAGAACGGCGTGCCTGGTGTGGGAGTTTCCTACGCGTACGCGGCCGTCCCGCTCGCGACCGTGATCGCGAAGTCCGGCGCCGAGGACGTCTTCCGCGCGCTCAAGTTCGTGCCGTTCCCCGCGGGCGGCCTGGACGCGGAGCTGCGCTCACCCATGAAGGCTGGCACCTACGCGCACGTGCTGGTCGTCAACAAGTTCTGGCGTGGGGGCGGACAGGAGTCGCTGCTCGGTCAGAAGATCTATACGCGGCTCGTGCGGGTAGAATAGCCCGCAGGAGGGCGCCGCGTGCAGCAGACCGACCAGCCCAAGGAAGTCAGCCTGACGATCCCGATCATTCCGGACATGGAGGTCGCGGCGACGCAGACGGCCGAGGCGGTGCTGCGCTTCATGGCCTTCACTCCGGATCAGATCGACGAGGTCAAGCATGCGCTGATCGAGGCCTGCATCAACGCCTTCGAGCACAGCGCCAGCAAAGACGGCCACGTTTACATCAAGTTCGTCATGCAGGCGGACGAGCTGCTCGTCGTGATCCAGGACTTCGGCGCCGGGTTCGACCTCGAGACCGTGCCGAAGCCCGAAATCGGCGCGAAAGTCACGGGCGGTGACGACTACAAACGGGGATGGGGGCTCATGATGATGGAGAGCCTGATGGACGCCGTCGAAATCGAGAGCGGCCCGCAAGGCACCCGCATCACGATGACGAAGAAGCGGACCGAGGAGGGCCAATCGTGATCAACCAATTCGCCATCACCACCCAGAAGGACCCCCAGGGTCGCTTCGCCGTCATTCACACCGACGGCTACATCAACAACCTGGCCGGCGAGCGGATCGGCGAGGCGGCGAGCCTGTTGATGGCCGAAGGCTATTCGCGCCTGATCATCAACCTCGAGAAGAGCACGGTGATCAACTCGATCGGCATCTCGATCCTGATCGAGATCATCGAGAAGATGCAGGAGATCCACGGGGTGCTGGCCTTCTGCAACCTCACGAAGACCATCCACAAGACCTTCACGATCATGGGCCTGACCCAATACGCGGCCTTGTATGAGAACGAGGCGCAGGCGATCCGCGGCGTCCTGGAGACTTGATGGTGGAAGACCAGGACCAGGGCGACCACGCCCTGGAGCGGCTGCTTTACATCCTCTCCGCGCTCGGCGAAATGGCCGAGCAGATGACCACGAACCCGAACCCCCAGTCCTCGATCCGGGCGATCCTGCGCATGGCGGGCGGCGCGTTCGGCATCGGGCGCGGGGCCCTGATGCTCTACCGGCCCGAGGACCGGGCGCTGGAGTCGGTCGGCATCGAGACGCCGACGCAGCTGTCCGTGCCGGCCGACGCGCGGCGCTTCTTCATCGCCGAGGGCGGCTCGCCGGTGGACCTCGAGGACCCGCACGAGGCGCTCGCGGAGTTCCTGGCCGACAACGCCACGGCCCTCGATGGCCTGCCGCGCGCCGTCTGGCTGCCGCTGGCCGTGAACCGCCACTTCATGGGGTTGCTGATGCTCGGCGAGAAGCTCTCTCGCGCGCCGCTCTCCCAGACCGAGACGGACATCCTGACGCTGATCGCCCGCCAACTGGCCGTCGCGCTCCACAACTACGCGCTCAAGACCGAGTTGATGGCGGCCAACATGCAGCTCGGCCTCAAGGTGCGCCAGCTCGAGCAGCTCTACGACATCAGCCGCGACATCAGCTCGAGCCTCGACCGTGGGCGCATCACGCGCGAGCTGATCATCCGCGCGATCGAGCTGGTCGACGCACGCCGGGGCTTCCTGCTGACGGTCTCGGAGGGCGCGGAGAGCCTGGATGCCGTCGCCATGTATGGCTTCGAGGAGCGCGAGCAGCCTTTCTCATGGCCGGTCACGGCGCCATGGATCGTGGAGGCCTTGCGCGGCGGCCAGCCGGTCATGCTCACGGCTGATGACATTCCGCCCGAGCTCGGCGCGACCACCGGCGTCGCGGTGCCGGTCACGTACCAGGAGCGCGTCTTCGGCGTGCTGGTGGTCTTCGACAAGGAGGCGCGCAACACGGTCGAGCCCTTCGATCCGGAAGAAGACGTGCCGTTGCTGGTGAACCTGGCGTCGCAGGCCGCGACGGCGATCGAGAACGCGCGGCTCTACGAGCTCGCGACCGTGGACGGCTTGACCAAGCTGTACATCCGCCGGCACTTCGAGCAGCGCCTCGCCGAGGAGGTGCGTCGGGCGGGCCGTTACGACACGAAGGTGTCGATCATGATCATGGACATCGACCACTTCAAGCGCTTCAACGATACCTATGGTCACGCCACCGGCGACGAGGTCCTCAGGGTGGTCGCGAGGACGATCAAGAGCAGCGTGCGCGAGGACCTCGACGTGCCCGCACGCTTCGGCGGCGAGGAGATGCTCGTGCTGATGCCCGAGACCGATGTGCACGGCGCGTGGTCGATGGCCGAGCGGGTGCGCGAGGCGATCGAGGCCGTCGCGCTGCCCGGCCCGAAGGGCGAGATCATGCAGGTGACGGTGAGCGTCGGGGTCGCCACCTGGCCGACCCATGCACGCGACGAGGATGCCCTGCTCGAGGCGGCGGACCGCGCGCTGTATCGCTCGAAGCAAGCGGGCAGGAACCGCACGACGGTCTGCGAGGAAGCCGTCGCTCCTTGAATTGAACGTCTTATGTCACCCCTGAGCCGGCAACCGCGGGATCCCGTGGTTGCCGGCTTCGTTAAACTCCGGTAAAATCCCCTCTCTGATTGACTCGAGATTCAACTCTATTCGTTGACATGGCCGTCCCATCGTCTCGCACCGCAAGGAGTAGGTAAGCAGCAACCATGGAACATCTGATCATCTGGGGTAGCGTCGTCGCCGCTATCCTCACGCTCGGAGTGAGCGCAATGCTCGCCATGAGCATCCTGAAAATGCCCGACGGCAACGAGCGGATGCGCGAGATCGCCGCTGCCATCCAGGAGGGCGCTGGCGCCTATCTGAACACCCAGTACAAGTGGGTTGCGGTCGTCGGCGCCATCACCTTCGTGGTCATCGCGATCGCGCTGGGCATGTACTCGGCCGTCGGCTTCGCCATCGGCGCGGCCTTCTCGGCCGCCGCCGGCTATGTCGGCATGAACATCTCGGTGCGCGCGAACGTGCGCACCGCCGCGGCCGCCGAGAAGGGTCTCGCCGCCGCGTTGCAGGTCGCCTTCCGCGGCGGCGCCGTCACCGGCCTCGCCGTCGCCGGCCTCGGCCTGCTGGGCGTCGCCGCTTACTTCGGCGTCGTCCGCATGATCGATCCGGCGCGCGCCGTCGAGCACATCATCGGCATGGGCTTCGGCGCCTCGTTGATCTCGCTGTTCGCCCGCGTGGGCGGCGGCATCTTCACCAAGGCCGCCGACGTCGGCGCCGACCTCGTCGGCAAGGTCGAGGCGGGCATCCCCGAAGACGACCCGCGCAACCCCGCCGTCATCGCGGACAACGTCGGCGACAACGTCGGCGACTGCGCCGGCATGGGCGCCGACCTCTTCGAGACCTACGTCGTCACGCTGATCGCGGCGATGTTGCTCGGCCACCTCTTCTTCCCCGAAGCGGCCGACCCGACCAACGTGAAGTACGTCCTCTACCCGATCGGCCTCGGCGCGATCGCCATCCTGGCCTCGATCGTCGGTACGTTCAGCGTCCGGCTCGGCAAGAACAACAACATCATGCACGCGCTCTACATGGGCACGGGCGTGACGGCCGCCATCGCGATGCTCGGCTTCGTCGCCCTCACCTACACGATGTTCCCGACGATGCCGTGGAAGTTCCTGTCGGCGGCGCTGATCGGTACCGCGGTCATGGTCATCATCACGATCATCACCGAGTACTACACCGCCACCGGCTTCCGCCCGGTCGAGGAAGTCGCCACGGCGTCCGAGACCGGCGCCGCCACCAACATCATCGCCGGCCTCGCGGTCGGCATGGAGTCGACGCTCGCGCCGGTGCTCGTCATCGTGGCCGCGATCATCGCTTCCTTCGGCGCCGCCGGCGGCTTCGCCGGTGACTACAACTCCGGCCTCTACGCCATCGCGGTCGCCGCGGTGTCGATGCTCTCGACGGCCGGCATGGTCGTCGCGATCGACTCGTTCGGTCCGATCACCGACAACGCCGGCGGCATCGCCGAGATGTCGGAGCTGCCCCACGAGATCCGCCAGATCACCGACGCGCTCGACGCGGTCGGCAACACCACCAAGGCCGTCACCAAGGGTTACGCGATCGGCTCGGCCGGCCTCGCCGCCCTCGTGCTGTTCGCCTCGTACACCCAGGACCTCTACCGTTACATGGAGATCGCGGCCGTGAAGGCTGGCGGCCACGCCGAATACATCTCGTTCGGTCTCTCCGATCCGATGGTCATCGCCGGCCTCTTCATCGGCGGCGTGCTGCCCTTCTACTTCAGCTCGATCTTCATGCGGGCTGTCTCGAAGGCCGCGCAGTCGGTCATCACCGAGGTGCGCCGCCAGTTCCGCGAGCTGGGCATCCTCGAAGGCAAGAACAAGCCCCAGTACGACCGCTGCGTCTCGATCGTCACCGAGGCGGCCATCCGGGAGATGTTCCTCCCGGCCGTGCTCGCGATCCTCATCCCGATCACGGTCGGCATGGTGCTCGGCCCGATCGTCCTCGGCGGCCTGCTGGTCGGCGTCATCATCACGGGCCTCACGCTCGCGCTGATGATGACCGTCGGCGGCGCGGCCTGGGACAACGCCAAGAAGGCGATCGAGATCAAGGGCGCCAAGGGCACGCCGGCTCACGCCGCCGCGGTCGTCGGCGACACGGTTGGTGACCCCTTCAAGGACACCGCCGGCCCCGCGCTCAACCCGATGATCAAGATCCTCAACATCGTGGCGCTCCTGATCATCCCGTTCATCCTCCAGGTGCACCCGAATGCCAAGGCGATCGTGCCGACGGTGGTGGTTCATCCCGTCCCGGTGACCTCGCCGGTGGCGAGCCCGGTGGCTGTCGAAAGCCCGATGGCTGTCGAGAGCCCGGCGATGGCGCCGAGCCCCGCGGTCTCCCCCTAACACCCCTCCCTCTCCCCGGTGGGGGAGAGGACAGAAAGCCCACCAGGCGCAGGCCTGGTGGGCTTTCCGGTGAGGGGGTCTCGGAGCAAGCTGGGAGACCCCCTCACCGCCCCTGCGGAGCACCTCTCCACCGGGTGGGTTCGTGGGGGAGCTGGAAAGAGGGAAAGGGTTCCATGACCACTTTTTCAGATTGGGCGGCCCTCTTCGGCTACCTCTGCTTCTTCTTCGCCTCCCTGGCCGTCTTCTACTTCCTGCTCCCCGGCCCGAAGGGCGAGGGCGATGAGGATGCCAGCGGGGCGTTCCGGCGGGCCAAGCCGGCCAAGCCCAAGGACCTCGACGCGCTCGTCCGCGAGGCCGACGCCCACGAGCGCTACGGGCCTGGCCACGCCCGCCGCGTCGCAGATCTGGCGCTGGCCCTGGCCGACGCCGTGGCCCTGCCGGCTGAAGAACGTGGGCGGCTCGAGCGCGCGGCGCTCCTGCACGACGTCGGCGAGCTGGACTTCCCCGCCGACCTGCTCGCAGGATCGGGCCTGCTGAGCCAGCCCGACCTGCATCGCGTCTGGACCCATACCGCCCGCGGCGCGCAGCGCGCGCTCGAGGTGACGAACGATCCCACTGTCGCGACGTGGGTGCGCTGGTCGCACGAGCGCTGGGATGGCCTCGGCTACCCGGATGGCCTCGCCGGCACCCAGATCCCGCTGCCTGCGCGGATCCTGCGCCTGGCCGACAGCGCCGAGGCGATGACGCAGGCGCGGCCCTACCGCCCGGCGATGCGCCCCGAGGACGCGATGGCCGAGATCAACCGGCTCGCGGGCATCGCCTACGACCCGGAGCTCGCGCGCATCTTCGTCGACTACGTGCTGCCGCGCAAGCTCGGCCGCGAGCAGGCGCCGTGAGCGGTTTCGCGATCTTCGGCGTCGCGCTCGCCGTCTTGATGACGATCGCCCAGCTCGGCGCCTTGCGCGCGGCGCGCGCTGGCGGTGGCCGGCGCGACCAGGGCAGCGCCGCCGCGCTCGTGGCGGCCTGGCATGCCGTGCTCGCCGCCGGCGTCCTTGAGCTGGCTTTCGCGCCAGGCGTTTGGCCGGAGCCGGCCTGGGCGCCGGCGGTGGGCGTCGCGCTGTTCGCGCTGGGCTTCGCGCTGCGCCTGGCCGCGGTCGCCACGCTCGACGAGCACTTCTCGCCGCTCGTCGAGCTGCGCGAGGGCCACCGCCTCGTCACGCGCGGGCTGTATGCACGGTTGCGCCATCCTGCGTACCTCGGATCCGCTTGCTGGGTGGCGGCGCTGCCCTTGTTGTTCGGTTCCGTGGCCGCGGCCGCGCTCGTGCCGGTGGTTTACGCGCCTGCCCTGGCCTGGCGCGTGCGGGTCGAGGAATCGATGCTGGCCGAGGCGTTCGGCGCCGAGTGGGACGCCTATTGCCGGGCGGTCCCTGCGCTCCTGCCGCGTCTCCGGCCATGGGCCGGCGACGGGGAGCCGCCGACCGCCTCGTGATGCGGCCTCCCGAATGTTGCACGAATGTGAAAGTTGTGAATTTCTGTTGCACGCCAGGTTAGGTGCGTGCTATAACCGGTAGCAAAGGTTCACGATTCGTTACAAGCCCTAAGCCCCGCATCCCGAGCCGATTGGAGGTCGCATGGCGTCCCTGGATCCTCGATTCGTGATGAATGATTGGTTGGCGGGCGACACGCTGGTACTCGGGCTCAGGGGCGACCTGGGAGCGGGCGCATGCCAGGCCGTGGTCGAGCGGCTGCGTGAGCTGGCGGCGAGCCGCATCGGCGTCCGCCTGACGATCGATCTGTCCGGTGTGACCGCGCTCGACGCGGAAGCGGCCGAGGACCTCTTCTTGCAGGTGGTCGGCGTGCATTCGCGCCGGGCGATCATCAGCTTTTCGGGGGCGAGCGGCGCATGCCAGCTATTGCTGGAGCGGCTCGCGATCCCGGCGGTGCCGCGGTTTTCGGTGGAACGCCTCGGGATGGGACGCTACGTGGCGGGGGTGACCGCATGATTGTCGGGCAGGTCCTGGTGAACGGGGTGGTCTACTCCTGCCACCGTTACCCGGAGCCGCAGCAGACCGTGGCTTCGGTGCGGCGGCTCCTGGAAGACGTGGCCGCGGCAGAGGGGCTCGCGCGGCTCGGCACGCTCGATTTCATGGTCCACAGCCAGCGCGGCATCGAGCGCCTGATGGCGGCGCTGTGGGGCAAGACCGAGCCCGCCAACGAAAAAGGCCCGGCGTGAGCCGGGCCTGGTGGCGTTCTCGCTAGTAACCGCGACGATAGAGCCGTTCGAGGGACGAGCGAATTTCCGGGAGGTCCGGATGGTGGAGCTGCCAGAGCCGACGCAAGCCGTCCGGCGTCAGGTTCTTCATGCGTCCGCGAGGCATCTTCGCGGCCTGAGCCGTCTCGCTTCGCTTCGCGTGCGAGGCGGTACGTGGCGTCGTGGGCTTGCGGGAGGTTTTGCGCGGGGCGTCCATAGGGGCCTCTCACTTTCGGGCCACCCGTCCATCGGGCGGGGCACCAGGGAGGGCGGACGCGGCAATGAATAGCTCGAATGCAAGGAGGCATCCGGGCTGTCGACCGATCGGGGGGGCGTTTCCTGGTGAATTCATGATAGCAGCGGCACCCCCCCTGAACAACTAAACTTTGTTAAACGACTTGAGTGTGAGAGACATAAGTCGTGAAGTTTTCGTTACAAAGCTGCGCGCCGGCTATGGCAGCCAGCGCGCAGGTTTCGAGGAGTTCGTGATCAGCGCAGGGAGGCCGTCGCGGCGGCGAAGGCCTGGCCGTCGCCGCGGCTGCTCGGGGTCCGCGTTCCGGTGCCGCCGGTGCCGCCACCGCCACCGCCGCCGCCGAGCGTCGCGATCGTCGTGTTCAAGGCGCTCAGGCGCTCGTCGAGCGTGGGATGGGTCGAGAGGGGCGCAAGCCAGGCCGGCGCGCCGCCGCTCTCCAGCTCGAGCCTGGTGAGCATGTCGCCCAGGGCTTGCGGATCGAACCCCAGGCCTGCCGCGTAGCGCGCGCCGAGCTGGTCGGCCTCGATCTCCTTCGAGCGGCCGTATCCCCGCAGCACCAGCGTGGTGACCACGTTCGCGAGCAGCGCCGTCGCGCCCGAGTCCTGGCCGATCACGGCTTCGGTGAGGCCCTGCGCCACGGCTGCCTGGCGGATCAGCTCGAGGGCGTGGCGCGAGGTGATGTGCCCGATCTCGTGGGAGAGCACGCCGACCAGCTCGGCCTCGTCGCGCATGCGCTTGATCATGCCGGTGGTGAGGAAGACGTAGCCGCCCGGCAGCGCGAAGGCGTCGGGCTCGTCGGACCGGAGCACGGTGAAGGTCCATGGCAGGTCAGCTCGCTCGGTCGTGGCGGCGACGCGCGCGCCGAGGCGCTGAACGTAGCCCGCGAGCCTGGGATCCGGGTAGATCGGCGTCTCGGCCACAATCTCCCTGGCCCCCTGCAGGCCGATCGCGATCTCCTGGCTCTCGCCGATCAGGAACGCCGGCGCCGCCGTCAGCACGCCTTCGACGACGCGCCCACACCCCAGCGGGGCCGCGCCGGCCAGGCCGATCATCACCAGAGCCGCAAAGATCCTCCGCATTCGACCCTCCTCTCTTGCCGCACCCCGCGCGGTCTCCCGCTTTCAGCATGGCCGGGCGCGGATGCCTGCGGCAACGCGCGCTCCGTCGTTCGCTGATCGCCGTGATCGGCGGCCGTGAGCTGTTAAGGGGCCGAGTGAAGGCCGTCAGGTGCGAATTTGGCGATTTCAGGCTAAATTTAACCTTTTCATAACCTCGATCTGAGGATCTAAAATTAAGATGGTGGAAAGGTAAAGGAACGATTAAGTTATCGTTCGTCGCTCCCTGCCACGATACGACCGTGGCCCCTGAGAAAGGAAAGGTGCCATGCCCCGTCTGACTCGCCTGACCGCCACCGTGCTCTTGGGTGCCATGTTGGCCGGCTGCGGCGTCAACGCCTCGCCCGCCCGCACGCCGCAGGCCGTGCGCACCGAGGTCGTTTCCGCCCAGGCCGCCGCCAAGGACGCGGCAGCCGCGCGCCTGATCACGACCTACAAGGCCGTGCGGGGCCAGACGGCTGCGGCCACCAAGCGCCGGCTCGCGCTGATCGACAAGCTCGGCGAGACCGACAGCGACGCCGCGGCGGCCTTCCTCGCGACCGAGCTCGAGCGGGTGGATGGCGAGTCCGAGGCGGTGCAGGACAAGCTGATCCCCGCGATCGTGTCGGCGCTCGCCGAGCTCGACGAGGATCTGACGGCGCCGCGCCAGCACCACGAGACGATCGACGGCGACGATGCGGTGATCGGCGCGGGCCAGACCGAGGCCAAGCGCAAGCGCCGCCGGTTCAATGTGTGGGACATCATCCGCAGCTACTTCAAGAAGAAGAAGAAGAAGAGCGGCGGCGGCGGGCCCCCGGCGCCAGCGCCGGCGCCCCCGGCGATGTGATCGGCGAAGCAGATCCTACACGTGGCGCCCCTCCGGCGGAGGGGCGCCTTCTACATGAGGATCTCCCGGTCGTCACACCCATTCTTAACCAAACCTTATTTACTCCTTAACTCATTAATAGTTGGTTAACACCTACAAGGTTTCCAGAGATTGGTTTGGAGTCGAACCAGGAGCTGAAAGGAGCCACCGCGATGTACACGACCGGCTATTACCCCACCCCGACGCCCATGCGTCCCGTGGGTCCCGCCCCGGTCTACACCGCCGCCTCCCAGCCGCGCGGCGGCGGGATGGTCGACGCGCTGACCAACGGCGACATGATCGACAAGGGCCATTCGCTGGCCCACCTCTACAACATGGCGAAGACCGGCATCGACGGCGGTCGGGCGGTCAACCCGGCGTTCGGCGCGCTGTTCAAGGCGCTCAAGAACCTCCGCGGCAACGCGATCTTCTCGAGCGTCAAGGGCATCGTGGGCGCCACGCTCCCGTTCCTCACCCGCTCGGCGCTCTTCGAGGCCGCGATCTCGGCCGTCGCCAACGGCGTCCGGCTCTTCCAGGGGCGGATCGGCTTCGGCGAGTTCGCGGGCCGCGTGACGGCCGATTCGATGACCGGCCTCGCGGGCGGCGCAGGCGCCGCCCTCGGCGGCGCGGTGGTCCTCGCGTTGCTGCCCTTCACCGGCACGATGGCGACGATCTTCGCGGCGATCGGCGGCGTGGCGGGCTACAGCGTGGTCGCCGGCATCTTCCGCAACTCGAGCATCTACCGCTCGGTGGTCGGCACCGTGCGGTCCGCCTTCGGCGGCACCTAGCCGGCACGGGCTGGGGACGGCTACCCGCCGCAGCTCGGTCGCGTCTCCGGTCATTTCGCCTGCCGGTCCTCGCGCTCGAGGCGGGCGACGCACTCGACGTGGGCGGTCTGCGGGAACATGTCCACGGGCTGGACCCCCCGCACGGCGTAGCCGAGGCCCGCGAGGATCTTCAGATCGCGGGCGAGCGTGGCCGGGTTGCAGGAGACGTAGGTGAGCCGGGGCGGCGCCATCGCGGCGACGGCCGCGAGCACCTCGGGCTCACAGCCCTTGCGGGGCGGATCCAGGACGATCACGTCGGGACGTTCTCCGCCGGCGGCCAGGCGCGGGAGCACGGCCTCGACCGCGCCCGTCGCGAAGCGGGCCCGCCCGGCGAGGTCGTTGGCCTCGGCGTTGGCCATCGCGTCGCGCGTGGCTTCGGGCACGATCTCGACGCCCAGGACGTCGGCGGCGCCGCGCGCCGCGAGGAACAGCGCGATCGAGCCCGTGCCGCTGTACGCGTCGATCACGCGGGGGCGCGCGCCCTCGGGGCCGGTCGCCGGCAGGCCGCAGGCGCGCGCGGCCTGGTCGTAGAGGATCTCGATCGCCGCGCTGTTGACCTGGAAGAACGACTGGGCGGAGATCGCGAAGGTCAGCGCCTGATCGCCTTCGCCATAGGCGACGCGCTCGTGGATCTGGCCTGGGCCGAAGCGCGCGATCGTCTCGGCACCCAGCAGCTTGTTGCCGCCCTTCGCGTGGACGTTCTGGACGATCGTCGTCAGCTCGGGGAGCCGCACGCGCGCCTCGGCGACGAACCGGTCGGCCTCGGGGAAGTCCGCCGTGCGCGTCACCAGCCCCAGCATGAGCTCATCGGTGCGGTGGCCGCGCTTGGCGAACGCCGATCGCAGCCAGCCGCGCCCGTGCGCCTCGTCGTAGGGCTCGAACGGGAACAGCGCGAGCAGCTCGCGCAACACGGCGAGCACGCGGTTGTTCACGTCGTCCTGGATGCCACAAGTTTCAGCGTCGACGACCACATGGCTGCGCGGCTCGTAGAGGCCCACGCGCCAGCGACCGCGCTCCTTCGCCACGGCCCAATGCACCTTGTTGCGGTAGGCCCAGGGCGACGGCGACGGCAGGCAGTCCGCGAGCACGCCCGCCGGATCGATGCCACCGAGGCGCTGCAGCGCTTCGGCCACGATGCGGGTCTTCCAGGCGACCTGGTCTTCGTAGGCGAGGGCCTGCCACTGGCAGCCGCCGCAGCGGCCGAAGACCGCGCAGGGGGGGACCTGGCGGCCAGGCCCGGGCGTGACGACTTCCTCGAGCAACGCGCGCGCATAGCCCGGCTTGATCGAGATCACGCGCGCGCGCACGACGTCGCCCGGCACGGCCAGCGGCACGAAGATCGGGAAGCCGTCGACGCGGCCGATCGCCTCGCCGCCGCCCACCAGGGCGTCGATCGTGACGGTGGCCCGATCGCCCACCTGCACCGGCATCTCGCGCGTCGCTTTGGTTCGCTTGCCCATGGCGCCATGGTACCACCTGCGATACGCGCGTGAGGCGTCGCTGAACCGGCCCATTAACCCAGATTTCACCTCGCAATAAGGCGATGATAAGACAGCCAATCTGGGTGTTGAACGACAAACCAGGTGGAGATCAATGATGATACTTCAGTCGCTGCGCTCCTTCCAGCCGCCCCACCCACCCACCCCAACCGGGAAACCTATGATCCCGCTTCGCTCGGTACTTGGCCTTCTGCTCGCCAGCACCCTGCTCACCGCCTGCGGCGGGTCGCCGACCCAAAATGTGGGTCGTTCGTCGACGCGCACGATCGTGAGCGTGCCGGGCAACGACCTGGGCGACTTCGCCCGCAACCAGATGGGCGGCACCTCGTTCGACGACAGCCGGGGCGGCGACCTGCTGCACCGCGCGCGGCGGACCATGGAGACGGCACCCGGCCTCGAGGCCGAGTTCGTGATGCGCGCCTTCGGGCGGTACCGCGCTGGCGCCGACACCGGCGAGGCGCGCGAGGTCTCGAACCGCTACAAGGTGCTCTGGGCCCGGCCGGCGCGCTTGCGCGCCGATGTGAGCCAGTCGTCGGAAGGCGACCTCGAAGGCGCCCGCATCGCAAGCGCGGAGAGCGGTGGCTTCAATGTGCGCGCGCCCGGCCTGTTCGGCCTGTTCACGCGCAAGTTCGCGGCCGCTGATCCGCGCCTCAAGAACGCCCGCGGCCATGAGCTGGCCGCGGTGGTGCCTGACGCCCAGCTCGCTCGCCTCACCGGACCGTACGCGGTCTGGACCGTGATCGGCGAGGGCAAGACGCCCCTCGGCGCGCCGACCGTGCGCATCGGCGTGCAGGGCGTGCCACGGCTCGATCCCGAGATCGACCGCGAGGAGCTCGAGCTCGAGGCCGGCTCGCTCGCCCTCTACCAGTACGCTTCGTACGTCGGCATGCGCCGTGTGCTGGGCTACGACTTCGTTTCGTTCCGCTGGACCCAGCCCCCGGCGGAGAGCTTCGGCATCTGACGCCCCCGGTGGCCTCCGCGGGGCGATGGATCCGGCGGCTCAGCGCGGCGCGCCCTGATCTGCCGCGGCTGGTCGTCGCGCCGCACGCCGGCGCAGGCGCGATCCCCTACCGCCCCTGGGCCGCTGCGCTCCTGGGCCGCGCGGAGCTGTGGGTGCTGACGCCGCCCGGTCGTGAGGCCCGGCTCGCGGAGCCGCCGGTGCGCGACTGGCCGGCCTGGCTGGCCGGCGCCTGCGAGGCCCTGGATGCGCTGGCCGACGCGCCCTACACGCTGTGGGGCCACAGCCTCGGCGCGCTGGCGGCGCTCGAGCTCGCCCGCGCGCGACGCCACGCGGGGGGGCCGCAGGCGCTGGTGGTGTCGGGCTGTCGCCCGCCTGCACGCGTGCGCTGGGACGACCCGGACGCGATGCCGGATGCCGCGATCGCCGAGCGCCTGCGCCTGCTGGGGGGCACGCCGGCCGCGGTGCTCGCGAGCGAGGAGATCATGGCGCTGGTGATGCCCGTGCTGCGCGCGGATTTCAAGCTCGCGGCGACCTACGTGGACCACGCGCCCGCACAGCTCGCGCTCCCCGTGACCGCGCTCGCGGGCCTCGCGGATCGGGCGGCGCCTCATGGCGAGATGGGCGAATGGGCGGCCGTCACGCGGGGCCCGTTCACCTGCGCGCTTTTCCCCGGCGATCACTTCTTCCCCTTCGCGGGCGGCGCCGCGCCGGCGGTCGTCGAGGCGATCGCCGCCCTGCTCGGCCCGGATCGGCCATGAGCCGCGCCGACTGGCCAGCGGCCTGGCCGCCGCCCCCGATCATGACCGGTGAGGTGCATGTCTGGCGCGTGGCGCTCGCCCTCGAGGTCGAGCCGCCGCTCGGCTGGCTGGACGAGGCCGAGCGTGCGCGCGCCGCGGCCTTCCACTTCGCGCCCGATCGCAGGCGTTGGGTCGCCGCGCGCCGCGCGTTGCGCGCGCTGCTCGCCGCCTACGAGGACCGTGATCCCGACGCCCTGGCCTTTCAGGTCGCGCCCGGCGGCAAGCCGCGGCTCGCGGGCGGCGGGCTGCCGTTCAGCCTGAGCCATGCGGGCGACTGGGCGCTGGTGGCGTTCACCGCCGGGCCGCCGGTGGGCGTGGACGTCGAGCCGCGGCGCGAGCTCCCCGACCTCGCGTCGCTCGCGGCGCACACGTTGGGCCCGAGCGAGCATGCCGCCTGGCAGGACCTGGCGTCGGCCGACCGCCTGCCCGCCTTCTTCCGGGCCTGGACGCGCAAGGAGGCGCTGCTCAAGGCGCATGGCGGCGGCCTCGCGATCGAGCCCACCACCGCCGAGGTGGGCGTGGGGCCGCCGGGGACGCGGGTCGTGGCGCTGGACGGGCGGCACTGGGCGATCGCCGACCTGACCCTCGCGCCGGACGTCACGGGCGCGGTCGCCGTGCGCGACGACGCGCTCGTCGTGCAGCCCTGGACGCTGCCAGCCGCCGTGTGCGATGACTGTTAACTAATGTTTCATCTCATCCTTACTGGGTCATAAGACACTGTGACCAGGGGGCGGGCGACAAGAAGGTAACCAAGGAGCTCGCCCATGCGTCAGTTCAAGCTCGCCATCGCCGTCGTCGCTGCTGCCGCCCTGGTGGGGTGCGGCACCAGCGCGCCCACGCGGCCGAAGACCACGCGCAACACGATGCGCACGATGAACTCGCAGCTGCCCGGCATGCCGATGCCCGGCCAGGGCCAGATGCCGGCCCCCGGCGCGGACCAGGGCCGCGGCGGCCAGCTGCTCGAGCGCGTGCGCCAGGAGCTCGCCCACGTGACCGGCTTCGATGCCGAGATCCTCGCGCGGACCCAGGGCAACTACAAGCAAGGCAAGAAGGTCGACGAGCTGCGCAAGGTGACGATCGGCTACAAGGTGGTCTGGATGAAGCCCACCAAGTTCCGCGCCGAGGTCTTCAACTCGCCGGATCCGCTGATGGAAGGCGCCGGCCTGGTCACCACCGATGGCGTGAACGTCACGGCCCGCGCCAAGGGCCTGTTGAGCTTCATCCCGATCAAGGCCAAGGCGAACGATCCGAAGCTCGCCAACGCCCGCAACCACACCTTCGACAAGTACGGCCCGAACGCCCAGATCCAGCGCCTGACCGGCCAGGGTGCCACCTGGACGGTGCTGAGCGAAAGCGTGGCGCCGAACGGCGCGCCGATGGCCTTCGTGGCGGTCGACAACGTGCAGCGGCTCGACCGCGAAATCACCCGCGAGGTCTTCGGTATCGAGATCCAGTCCTTGGTCATGCGTTCGTTGACCGCTTTCGCGGGCGAAACGAAGGTCACGGACTACACGTTCCAGAAGTTCCGCTGGAACCCGAAGGTAAGCGCCGAGACCTTCAAGATGTGATCTGATAACGCCGTTATCTTGGGAATGGCCTAAAGCGGCATCGATGAGTGCTTGCGCGGCGGGGTTTCCACGCGCTTCCGCCTGAGCGTGGCCAGCGTCCGGATCAAGTACGGGCGCGTATCGCGCGGATCGATCACGTCGTCGACGTAGCCATGCTCGGCGGCCTGCCAGGGCGTCGCGAAGCGCGCGCGGTAGGCCTCGAGCAGCTCCTCGCGCCGCTCCGGCGCCTCGGCGAGCTCGCGCCGGTAGAGCACGCTGGCCGCGCTCTCAGCGCCCAGCACCGCGATCTCGGCCGTCGGCCAGGCCACACAGGCGTCCACCTGGGTGTTCTTCGCGCCCATCGAGCCGTAGGCGCCGCCGTAGGCCTTGCGCACGACGACCGTCAGCTTGGGCACCGTGGCCTCGCAATAGGCGTAGGCCAGCTTGGCGCCGTGCCGGATGATGCCGCCATACTCCTGGTCCTTGCCCGGGAAGTAGCCCGGCGTGTCGACGAAGGTCACGATCGGCACGTTGAAGGCATCGCAGAAGCGCACGAAACGGCTGGCCTTGAGCGAGGCCGCGATGTCGAGCGTGCCCGCCAGGTGGCGCGCGTCGTTCGCCACGACGCCCACGGTGTGGCCGTCGAGGCGCGCGAAGGCCGTAAGGAGGTTGGGCGCGTAGCCCGGCTGCAGCTCGAAGAGCGCGCCGTCGTCGACGACCAGGCGGACGAGCGCGGGCATGTCGAGCGGGACCGACGCGCGGTCCGGCATGAGAGCGAGCAGGGCGTCTTCCCGCCGGTCGGCCGGGTCGTCGCAGGACACGACGGGCGCGTCGGTGAGGTTGTTGGACGGCAGCAGCGCGAGCAGCGCGCGGATCGCGGCGAGCGCCGCGTCGTCGTCGTCCACGACCAGCGACGCCACGCCCGTGATCGCGTCGTGCACGTCCGCGCCGCCCAGCTCCTCGTGCGTGGCTTCCTCGTGCAGCACCGTCTTCACGACGTCCGGGCCGGTCACGTACATGTAGCTCGTGCCGCGCACCATGATCGTGAAGTCGGACAGCGAGGTGGAGTAGACGGCGCCGCCCGCGCAGGGGCCCATGATCGCGGTGATCTGGGGAATCACGCCCGAGTTGCGCACGTTGCGGAAGCAGACGTCGACGTAGCCCGAGAGCGCCTCGATGCCCTCCTGGATCCGCGCCCCGCCCGAGTCGTAGAGGCCGATGCAGGGCGCGCCGTCGCGGTAGGCGGCGTCCTGCACCTTGCAGATCTTCTCGGCGTAGACCTCGCCGAGGCTGCCGCCGAAGACCGTGAAGTCGTGGGCGAAGATATAGACGAGGCGGCCTGCGATCAACCCCTGGCCCGTGATCACGCCGTCGCCGGGGATGCGCTTGTCGGCGAGGCCGAAGTCGTGGCTGCGGTGGACGCGGTAGCGATCGAGCTCGATGAAGCTGCCGGGGTCGAGCAGGCCCTCGACGCGCTCGCGCGCGGTCTGCTTGCCGCGCGCGTGCTGCCTGGCGATCGCCTCGGGGCCCATCCCGGCCGCCGCCCGGGTTCGGGCGGCTTCGAGGGCGGCGAGGCGGGCTTGGGGGGTCTGATCGGGCATGCGCCATTGGTATTCCCGCTCGCCCGACCGAGGGAACCGAACCGGCCGTTCGCTCGTCGGATGACATGAAACCGACCGAAGGATCACAGCCGCGTGTCAGCACCCGTGTCAGCCGACTGCGCGAAGATGGACCCAAGAAGACCCGCACGGAAAATAAATTTTCGACTCGGCATCAAGTCGTCCCCGACAACGCCGATGGAAATAGTGTCCTAGGACACAGGAGGTCCGCAATGCTCCTCGACAACGCGATCTTCGCCGCCGATCCCGAGTTCGTCCAGGACGTGCTCGAGGTGCTCAAGGGTCCCGCCAACGCCGCCACCGAGCGGGCCAGGTTGATCAACCGCGCGCTCGCGGCGATCGACATCGCTGACGCCCGCCGCGCCAGCTGAATCAGTTTTCGACCCCCTTCCCTATCCCCATCCCCATCCCCGATCCCCAAAAGCCCCGCCCGTGCCTCCCCAGGCACGGGCGGGGCGCTTCAGGGGCGCGAGGTCAGTGACCCGGCGAGACATACTGCCGGAACCGCGTGAAGAGTTCGCTCACGGCGTCGAAGACGCCTTCGATCATGCTTCCCGACGCGATGGCGGGCTTGGTGCCGTTCATGGTGAGCTGGCCGACGTTGGCCTTGAAGCGGATGTGCGAGAGGTCCGAGGCGTTGGTGATCCGCAGATCATGCACGTAGACGCGGGTGATGGCCTCCGCGCCCGGGGGCGATGTGTTCGGGGACCTCGGTGCGAAGGCCGAAGTGCGCGGCCTCGGTCAGGGCCTTGAACAGGCGGTTGCGGGCCTCGGCCCCGGTCACCTCGCGCATGGAATTCTTCGTGATGTTCGCCAACATGGTCGTCGACTCCTCAACTCTACTCTCGCCTCCGGTCTGGACCGGCCTGGGGAGTTATCGGGCAGGCGGTTCATGATTCGGTTAACCCAGGGCGAGGTCTTGGATAAGGCACCCTTGGTGGATTTCGGTTTCGTGGACGCCGATCGAGGAGGAGGCTCGGTAGGCGGGTATAACCGCCGGGCTCGCCCCGTTGTGCCTCGCCCGTGACCGCCCTCCCTCCTTTTCCCACCTCCGTTCGCCCGTTTCGGGCCGGTGAGGCCGCCGACCTCGTCGCGGCCCTGCGTGGCCGCGTGGCGGAGGCCCCGGACCGGATCGCCTTCGTCTGGCTGGAAGACGGCGAGACGCCCGGCGAGACCTGGACCTACGCGGAGCTCGATCGACAGGCACGGGGGGTGGCGGCCCGGCTCGCGCGCGACACGCGGCCCGGCGATCGGGCGCTGCTGCTCTACCCGCCCGGCCTTCCCTTCGTGGCAGCGTTCTGGGGCTGCCTTTACGCAGGCGTCGTGCCCGCGCCGGTCTTCCCGCCGCGCGACGCCGCCGGCCTGCCCGGGCTGCTCGCGATTGCCAAGGACGCCCAGGCCCGCGTCGCCCTCACCACCGGCGACGCGCTGGCCCGCACGCGCCTGCTGCGCTGGTTCCAGCCGGCGATGCGGGCCATGCGCTGGATCGCGACGGACCGCCTCGCCGCGGCAGATGCTGCCCCGGCCCCGTCGGCGGCAGCCCACGAGCTGGCGCTGCTCCAGTACACCTCCGGCTCTACGGGCACCCCGCGCGGCGTCCGCGTGACCCACGCGAACCTGCTCGCGAACGTGGCGATGCTCCAGGACGCCTGGGCGGCGAGCGGCTTCGAGGCGCCCGGACCCACGCGCTTCCTGAGCTGGCTGCCGCTCTACCACGACATGGGCCTGATCGGGATGGTGATCGTGCCGGTGGCAATGGGCGCCACCGCGACGCTGATGTCGCCGCTGCACTTCCTGCAGCGGCCTTCCCGCTGGCTGCGGGCGATCGCCGCGGCGCGCGCCGAGGTGAGCGCCGGGCCCAACTTCGCCTACGAGCTGTGCGTCCGCAAGGCCACAGGCGCCGCGGCCGAGGGCCTCGACCTCTCGAGTTGGGTGGTGGCGATGAATGGCGCGGAGCCCGTGCGCGTCGAGACGCTCGACCGCTTCGCCGCGGCGTTCGCGCCCCATGGGTTCCGGCGCGAGTCGTTTTACCCATGCTACGGCCTGGCCGAGGCCACGCTCTTCGTGACCGGCGGGGTCGGCCTGGAGGCGCCGGTGGCGCGCACGCTCGACGCCGCGGTGGTGATCGGCTGCGGGCGGACCTGGGGCGCCACGGCGGTGCGGATCGCGGACCCGGAGACGGGGGCCTGGCGCGAGGATGGGCAGGTGGGCGAGGTCTGGGTGAGCGGCCCGGGGATCGCGCAGGGGTACCATGGCCACGACGCCGAGTCGGCCGCCACCTTCGGCGCCCGGGCGGCTGATGGCTCGGGCCCCTGGCTGCGCACAGGCGATCTCGGCTTCCGCGAGGGCGCCGAGCTGTTCGTGACCGGCCGGCTCAAGGACCTGATCATCCTGCGCGGCCGCAACCTCTACCCGCAGGACGTCGAGCGCGCGGTAGCCGAGGCCCACGTGGCCCTGCGGCCGGGCTGCGGCGTCGCCTTCGCGGTGGAGGTGGCCGGCGAGGAGCGCCTGGTGGTCGCCCAGGAGGTGGACCGGCGCGCCACGGCGGACGCCGACGAGATCGGCCGCGCGGTCCGGCGCGCGGTCAGCGAGGCCCACGACGCCTCGCTGCACGCGCTCTTCCTGCTGCCGCACGGGTCGCTGCCGAAGACCTCGTCGGGCAAGGTGCGCCGGCGCACCACCCGCGAGGCCTGGCTGGCCGGCTCGCTGCCGGCCTGGAAAGGGCCCCGCCCGTGACCGCCGCCGAGCTCGAGGATTGGCTGGTGGCCCGCGTCGCGGCCGAAATGAGCCTGGCCGTGCAGGCGGTGGATGCGGAAGCGCCGTTCGCGGAGCTCGGCCTCGGCTCGCTCGAGGCCGTCGCGATCTCCGGCGAGCTCGAGGAGCTGCTGGGGCGGCGGCTCGACCCGACGCTGCTCTGGGAGTTCCCGACCCCGCGGCGGCTCGCCGACCACCTCGCGGGGGCCGGCGCGTGACGGCAGCGGAGGCAGGGGCATGACCGGGGCCGAGGCGCTGTTGGCCCAGCTCGCGCTGCGCGGCGCGCGCGTGGCGCTGGAGGACGGCGCGTTGCGGTTGAGCGCCCCGCGCGGGGCCCTCGACGAGACGTTGCGCGCGGCGCTCGCCGCTCACAAGGACGAGCTGGTGGCGCTGATCGGACGCCAGGCGCCGGCCGCGGCCGCGACCGGCCCGACGTTCAGCGTGTTCTTCTTCTCCGCCGACGAGGAGGCCGCGGACGGCGGCTACGCGTTCATGCTGGCCGCGGCCGAGTTCGCGGACAGGCACGCCTTCGAGGCCGTCTGGCTGCCGGAGCGGCACTTCCACGCGCTCGGCGGGCTCTTCCCGAACCCGGCGGTCGCGGCGGCGGCGATCGCCACGCGCACCACCCGTGTGGCCCTGCGCGCGGGCTCGGTGGTGCCGGCGCTGCACGATTCGCTGCGGGTCGCCGAGGAGTGGGCGATGGTCGACCGGCTCGCCGGCGGCCGCGTGGGCCTGGCCTTCGCCGCGGGCTGGCACGCCGACGACTTCGTCTTCGCCCCGGACCGGTACGCCGACCGGCGCGAGGCCGCGCTCGCGGGCATGGCCGAGGTGCGCGCGCTGTGGCGCGGCGACGCCCTGCGGCGGCGCAACGGTGCGGGGGCCGAGATCGCCGTGCGCACCCGACCGCGGCCGCTCACTGCCGAGCTGCCGACCTGGCTGACGGCCATGGGCAACCCGGCCACCTTCGAGGCCGCGGGCGCGGAAGGCGTGAACGTGCTGACCTGCTTGCTCGGCCAGTCGGTCGACGAGCTCGGCGCGAAGATCGCGCGCTACCGGGCCGCGCGCGCGGCGGCCGGCCACGCGGGGCCCGGCCGGGTCACCGCCATGGTGCACGCCTACCTCGGGCCTGAACGCGAGGCGACCAAGGCCTATGTGCGCGCGCCATTCCTGCAATACCTGGGCGGCTCGCTCGAGCTGCTCGGGCCCTTGGCGGCCGCGCTCGGCGCGACGCTCGACCTTTCCGCCCTGCCGGCTGCGGACCGCGAGGCCCTGCTGGATCACGCCTTCGAGCGCTGGTGGGCGGGCTCGGCGCTGCTGGGCGACGAGGCCGACGGCCGCGCGATGGCGGCGC
This sequence comes from Candidatus Sericytochromatia bacterium, assembly GCA_036675505.1. Classification (GTDB taxonomy): domain Bacteria; phylum Cyanobacteriota; class Sericytochromatia; order S15B-MN24; family JAQBPE01; genus JAKFEW01. The sequence goes on along the minus strand of JAKFEW010000058.1, from coordinate 35,446 downwards.
GGTTGCATGCCGCGGGCGTCGACGAAATCGGCTGCCTGGTCGATTGGGGCCTCGGGCTCGATGAGGTGCTCGCGAGCCTGGGCCGCATCGACCGCCTGGCCCGCACCTGGGGGGTCACGCCGTGAGCGCGCGCGAGCCTGCCGAGGCGGGACTGGATCCGGCCGTGACCGGGCGGGAGTCCGAGGTGTATGGCCGGGAGCCGATCGCGATCGTCGGGATCGGCTGCCGCTTCCCGGGCGCGGACGGCCCCGCGGCGTTCTGGCAGCTGCTCGTCGAGGGCCGCGACGCGGTCGGCGAGGTGCCGGCGGATCGCTGGGATCAGGGCGCGCTGTACGACCCGCGGCCGGCGATGCCGGGGCGGACGAACAGCCCACGGGGCGGCTTCCTGGACCGCGTCGACCTGTTCGACGCGCGCTACTTCGGCATCTCGCCCGGCGAGGCGGCGGCGATGGACCCGCAGCAGCGGCTCGCGCTCGAGGTGGCCGTCGAGGCGCTGGAGGATGCGGGCGTGGCGCTGGATGCGCTCTCGGGCAGCGCGGCCGGGGTCTTCATGGGCGTCGCGAGCGCGGACTACGCCCAGCGGGCGCTGCGCGACCCGGACGCTGTCGATATGCACACGAACGCGGGCGCGGCGGCCTGCGCGATCGCCAACCGCATCTCCTACCACCTCGACCTGCGCGGGCCGAGCCTGGTGCTCGACACGGCGTGCTCGGCGTCGCTGGTGGCGGTGCTCACGGCCTGCCGGGCGATCTGGTCCGGCGAGTGCACGCTCGCGCTCGCGGGCGGCGTCAACGTGATCCTCTCGCCGGCGCTGCACATCGGCTTCGCCCAGGCCCTGGCCACCTCGCCGGCCGGCCGCTGCGCCGCGTTCGGCGAAGGGGCGGACGGCATGGTGCGCGGCGAGGGCGTGGGCATCGTGGTTTTGAAACCGCTGGCGCAGGCCCGCGCCGACGGCGACGACGTCTACGCGGTGGTGCGCGGCGGCGCGATCAACCAGGACGGCCGGACCAACGGCATCACCGCGCCGAACCCGGCTGGCCAGCGGGCGCTGCTCGCGGCGGCCTGCCGCGACGCGGGCGTGGCGACCGGCGACTTGGCGTACGTGGAGGCGCATGGCACGGGCACGCCGCTCGGCGACCCGATCGAGGCGGCCGCGCTGGGGGCCGTGTTGGGCACGGGCCGTCCGGCCGACCGGGCGCTGCGGCTGGGCGCCGTGAAGAGCAACCTGGGCCACCTGGAGGCGGCCGCCGGCGTGGCGGGGCTGATCAAGGCGGCGCTGGCGCTGCGGCACGGGGTGATTCCGGCGACGTTGCATGGGGACCCGCCGAGCGGGCGGATCGCGTTCGAGGCGCTGGGGCTGGCCTTGCAGCAGGAGGCCGGGCCCTGGCCCGCGGGGCCGCGGGTGGCGGGCGTCAGCGCGTTCGGGTTCGCGGGGACGAATTGCCATGTGATCCTGGAGCACCCTTTTGCTCCCGGGGTGGGTTCGTGGGGCGGCTGGAAAGGAGGGGAGCTCCCACGGAGTGGGTGTGGGGAGGCTTTCCAGGCGCCGAGAGCCCCCTCACCCCCCTGCGGGGACCTCTCCCCATTTCCAGCCCCCCCACGAACCCACCCGGAGAGGGAAAGGGTGCTGGTGCTGCCCCTCTCCGCCCGCGACCCCGCGGCCCTGGCCGCCCTCGCCCGCCGCCTGCACGCCGCCCTCGCGGCCGACCCTGCCCTCGTCCCCGCCGACGTCTGCCACACGGCCCTGCGCCGCCGTGCCCACCTGCCGATCCGCCGCGCGATCGCCGCCGCCGACCGCGATGGCCTGCTCGCGCGCCTCGCGGACGTGGCGGACGCGGATCCCACGGGCTTCGCCCGCGCGGCCGGCCGCGCCCGGCCGATCGTGTTCCTCTATCCCGGCATGGGCGCCCAGCGCGCCGGGATGGGTCGCGAGCTGCTGGCCGAGCCGGCGTTCCGCGCGGCCGTGGCCGAGGTGGATGCGGCGATCGCCCCCTTCCTCGCCGAGGGGGAGCTGGGTGCCTGGTCGTTGCTCGACGCGATGGCTTCGGACGGCGGCGACGCACGCTGGCAGCGCGGTGACGTCGCCCAGCCCCTGCAATTCGCTCTCCAGGTCGGCCTCACCGCGCTCCTGCGCAGCTGGGGCGTGACGCCGACCGCCGTGGTGGGCGGCAGCCTCGGCGAGATCGCCGCGGCCTGGGCGGCCGGCGGCCTCACGCTCGACGACGCCTGCCGCGTGGTCGCGCGGCGGGCGCGGATCATGCAGACGATGGCCGGCGCGGGCACCGTGGCGGCCGTGGCCTTGTCCGAGGCCGAGGCGCTGGCGGCGATCGCCCCCCACGCCGACCGCGCCTGGATCGCCGCCGTGAACGGCCCCCGCCAGACGCTGCTTGCCGGCGAGCAGGCGGCGCTCGAGGCCGTGGTCGCCGCGGTCGAGGAGCAGGGCGGCTTCGCCCGGCTGGTGCGCGGCACGCTGGTCGCCTCGCACAGCCCCGTCGTGGAGCCGCTGCGCGAGGACCTGCTCGCGGCGCTCGCGGATGTGGTGCCGCGGCCGCCGGTGCTGCCCATGTGGTCGACCGTCATCGGCGGGCGGCTCGCAGGCCCGCTCGACGCGGCCTACTGGTGGGCCAACATGCGCCGGCCGGTGCGGCTCGCCGAGGCGGTCGCGGCGATCGCCGCCGCCGAAAAAGCGCCGATCGTGCTCGAGCTCTCCGCCCACCCCGCGCTCGCCCCGGCGGTCGCGGACGTGCTCGCCGAGCGCGGCGCGCCGCCGGACGTGATCGGCGTGCTCCGCCGGGACCGCGCCGAGCCGCTCGCGGCGCGCGAGGCGGCCGGCGCGCTGTGGGCGTTGGGGGCTGTGATCGACTGGGACGCGCTCGTGCCGGCCGGGGAACACGTTCACCTGCCCACCTATCCCTGGCGCCGAGAGCGCCACTGGCTCGAAGAGCGCCCCGCGGCGCCGCTGCGGGCGTTGGGCGCCGCGCCGATCGGCGAGCGCGTGGTCCCCGCGTCGGGTCCCGGCTCGGGTGCCGGTGGCGGGATCCCCGGCCTCGATGTCCCTGGCCTCGATGTCCCCTCCCCTGGCCTCGACGCCGCCGCGTTGCGGGCGCTGCCGCGTGCCGAGCGGCTCGCGGCCTTGCGCGACGCCCTCACGCGCGAGCTCGGCCGGCTGCTCGACGTGGCGGCGGTGAAGCTCGACCCTGAGGCCCCGCTCACCACGCTGGGCGTCGGATCGCTCGTGGGCATGGAGCTGAACAACCGGGTGCGGCGCGACCTCGGCGTGGCGCTGCCGATGGCGTTGTTGCTCGAGGGGCCGAGCCTGGCCCGGCTCGCCGGCGAGATCGCGGACCGGCTGGCGGCGGCCGGCGAGGCCTTGCCGCCGCCGACGGCCGCGACGCCCCGCCCCGCGGTGGTGCCGGCTTCGTTCGCGCAGCGGCGGATGTGGTTCCTCGAGCGCCTGGCCCCCGGGGCGGCCGGCTACCAGGTGGCGGGCGCGATGCGGCTGCGCGGGCCGCTGGACCGCGTGGCGCTCGGCCGCACGCTCGACGCGATCACGGCACGCCACGAGGCGCTGCGCACGTCGCTGCCCGAGGGGCCGGACGGGCCGGTGCAGGCGATCGCGCCGCCTGCGGCGCTGCCGCTGCCGCTGCTCGACCTGGCGGCGCTGCCCGCCGACGTCGCGGAGGCTGAAGCACGCGCCCGGCTGGTCGCCGAAGCCAGCCGGCCCTTCGATCTCGCGGCGGGCCCGCTGTTCCGCGCCAGCTTGATCCGCCTTACGCCCGAGGAGCACCTGCTCGGCGTCACGCTCCACCACGCGATCGGCGACGGCTGGTCGCTCGCCGTGTTGATGCACGAGCTCGCGGCGCTTTACCCCGTGGGCGATCCGACCGCGCTGCCGGCACTGCCGCTGCAGTACGCCGATTACGCGATCTGGCAGCAGGCCACGCGGGAGGCGCCCGCGCTCGACGCGCAGCTCGCCTATTGGCGCGAGCGGCTGGCCGGCGCGCCGGCCCGCCTCGCGTTGCCGACCGATCATCCGCGCCCGGCCGCCCGGACCGGCCGCGGGGCGACCCTCGCCGCCTGGCTGCCGCCGGCTGCGGTCGCGGCGGCCGACACCTTCGGGCGGACCACCGGCGCCACGCGCTTCATGGTCGCGCTCACGGCCTTCTTGACGGTGCTCGGGCGCTGGAGCGGGCAGGACGACCTCTGTGTCGGCACGCCGATCTCCGGCCGCCACCACCCCGGCCTCGAGCCGCTGATCGGGTGCTTCCTCAACATGCTGGTGGTGCGCGGCGACCTCGCCGGCGACCCGACGTTCGGCGAGCTGGCCGCACGCGTGCGACGGACCCTGCTCGACGCGATGGCCAACCAGGACGTGCCCTTCGAGCGGCTGGTCGAGGCGCTCGCGCCGGTGCGCGACCTCGCGTCGTCGCCGCTGTTCCAGGTGGCCTTCGCCTGGCATGCGCCCCTGCGGGCGCCGGTCGTGGCCGGGCTGGTCGCCGAGCCGGTCGAGGTGGACCCGGGCACCGCGCGGTTCGATCTCGCCTTCGGCCTGCACGAGACCGACGCCGGCGTGCGCCTGATCGCCGAGTACGACGCGGCGCTCTGGGAGCCCGCGACCGTGCGGGCGCTGATGGACCAATTCACGCACGTCCTCGCGGCGGGAGCGAACGCGCCCGACACGCCCCTCGGTGCCCTCGCGCTGGGGCCGGCCGAGGCCGAGGACGCGGCGCCCGCGCCACCCGCGATCGACCTGCTGGCGGGCGTGCGGGCGGCGCCGGCCGACGCGCCGGCGGTGGTGGACGGCGATACGACCTGGACCTACGGCGACCTGCTCGCCCGGGCAGGCGCGCTCGCGGGCCGGCTCGTCGCCGCCGGCGCCGGGCCTGGCGTGCCGGTCGCGATCGTGGCGCCGCGCTCGGCCGAGCTCGTGCTCGCGCACCTGGCGACGGCGATCGCGGGCGCGATCGCCGCCCCGCTCGACCCGGCTCAGCCCGCCGCGCGGCTCGCCGCGATGGCGACCGACCTCGGCGCGCCGGTGGCGCTGGTGGCCGGCGAGGTCGCGCTGGCCGGGCCCGTGATTGAATTGCGCGCGGCCTGGCACGACGGGCCGGCGGGCTCGGTGGTGGCGGCCTGCGATGCCGCCTGGGCGCCGGCGGCACCTGCCTACTTGATCTTCACCTCCGGCTCGACAGGACGACCCAAGGGCGTCGTGGTCTCCGCCGGCGGGCGCGCCAACCTGGTGGGCTGGCACCTGGCCGCCTACGGGCTGGCCGCGGGCGATCGCGTGGCGCTGGTGGCGAGCCCCGGCTTCGACGCGTCGGTCTGGGAGATCTGGCCGGCCCTCGCGGCCGGCGCGACGCTCGTGGTGGCGCCCGATCCGGCGGCGACCGACCCGGACGCCTGGCCGGCCTGGCTGGTGGCGAACGCGATCGCGGTGGCCTTCTTGCCGACGGCGCTGGCGGAGCACGTGCTGGGCCTGGCATGGCCGACGGGCGGGCGGCTGCGCGCGCTGCTGACGGGGGGCGATCGCCTGAACCGCAGGCCGGCACAGGGCCTGCCTTTCCGCGTGGTGAACCACTATGGCCCGACCGAGGCCGCGGTGGTCGCGACCGCCGGGGACGTGGCGGCCGCCGGGGACGAGGCGACCGCCGGGAACGTAGTGGCCGCCGGCGCCGGGGCCCCGGCGATCGGCCGGGCGATCGCGGGCGTCCGTGTGCGGGTGGCCGACGCCGCCGGCCGCGCGGTGCCCGCCGGGGCGCCGGGCGAGCTGTGGGTCGGCGGTGCCGGCGTCGCGCTCGGCTACTGGCGCGACGAGGCGCTCACCGCGGCGCGCTTCGTGGAATTGCCGGGCGACGGGCGGTGGTACCGGACGGGCGATCGCGCGCGCCGGCTGCCGGACGGGGCGCTGGCGTTCCTGGGGCGCGTGGACGCGCAGGTTCAGGTGCGCGGCGTGCGCGTGGAGCCGGGCGAGGTCGAGGGGGTGCTCGCGTCGCATCCGGCCGTCGCGGCATGCGCGGTGGCGGCGAAGGGCGACCCCGAGCGCCTGGTGGCCTACGTCGTCCTGCACCCGCTCGCCACCTCCGGCGCGGAGGTTCCGGCCGCTCTTGCGGGGGACGCGGAAGAGATCTTGCCGTGGCTCGCCGCGCAGCTGCCCGCCGCCATGGTCCCCGCCGCGCTCGTCCTCCTCACCGCCCTCCCGCTCTCTTCCGCCGGCAAGGTGGACCGCCGGGCCCTTCCCGAGCCGCCGGCCCCGGCCGGCGTCGAGCAGCCCGTGGACGATCGCGAAGCCGCGGTCGAGGCGCTCTGGGCCGACGTCCTCGGTGTGCCCGTCGTCGGGCGGCGCGCGAGCTTCTTCGCCCTCGGCGGCCATTCGCTCCTCGCCTGGCGCCTGATCACCCGCGTCCGCGATCGCTTCGGCGTCGAGCTGCCGCTCGCGGCCGTCTTCGCCGACCCCACCGTCGCCGGGATGGCGCGGGCGATCGCGAGCGCCCCCGCGGCGGCGGCGGTCGCGCTCCTGCCCGATCCGGCCGCCGCCCATCAGCCCTTCCCGCTCACGCCCGTGCAAGCGGCCTACTGGGTCGGCCGCGACGCGAGCCTCACGGGCGGCGGCGTCGCCGCGCACGCCTACGTCGAGCTCGACGTGCCCGGCCTCGATCTCCAGCGCCTGCGCACGGCCGTTGACGCGCTCGTCGCGCGCCACCCCATGCTGCGCGCGGTGGTGGACGATCGGGGCCGCCAACGCGTGCTCCCCGCGGTCCCGCCGTTCCCGCTCGAGGAGGCCGACCTCCGGCCGTTGGCGCCTGCGGACCGCGCGAAGGCGCTCGCGGATCGGCGGTCGGAATGGTCCCATGAGGTGCGCCCGGCCGACCGCTGGCCGCTGCTGGCGCTGCGCGCGAGCCGCCTGCCGGACGAGGTGGTGCGGCTGCACCTCGGCCTCGACGCCCTGGTGGCCGACGCGGCGAGCCTGGGCATCCTGGCGCGCGAGCTCGACGCCCTGTACCGCGATCCGCGCGCGGAGCTGGGATCCGCGCCGACCCTCGCCTTCCGCGACTACGTCCTGGCCGACGCGGCCCGCGAGGCGAGCGGCGCCGCCGCCGTCACCGCCGCGCGCGACTGGTGGCGCATGCGCCTGCCCGCGCTGCCGGAAGCGCCCGAGCTGCCGCTCGCGCCGACGCCGCCGGACGGCCGGCCCACCTTCGTGCGCCGGTCGGGCGGCCTGACGCCGGACGCCTGGGCGCGCTTCCGCGAGCGCGCGGCCGAATATGACGTCTCGCCGACCGCCGCCGTGCTGGCGGCCTTCGGCGAGGTGCTCGCGGCCTGGGCGCGGCGGCCGGCCTTCACGCTCAACCTGCCCACGTTCAGACGCCTCCCGTTGCACCCGGACGTCGAGCGCGTGGTGGGCGACTTCACGACGCTGACGCCGCTCGCGCTGGACCACGCCGAGGTCCTCGGCTTCGGCGCGCGCTGCCGCACGGTCCAGGCCCGGCTCTGGGAAGACCTCGATCACGCCGACGCCGGTGGCCTCTGGGTGATGCGCGAATGGGCCCGCCAGCGCGGCGAGCCGGCGGCCTTCCCCGTCGTGTTCACCTCGGTGCTCGATCAGGGCGACCTGGGGGCGTCGCCGCTCGGCGGCGAGCTGGTCCATGCCCTGACGCAGACGCCGCAGGTGGTGCTCGACCACCAGGTCATGCAGCTGGCAGGCGGGCTCGCGTGGCACTGGGACGCCGTGGACGGCCACCTGGCGCCGGGCGTGCTCGACGCGCTGGCGGCGGCGTACGACGCCGTGCTCACCGGCCTGGCGGCGCCGGAGGCGACCTGGGAGCGGCCGGTGGCCGTGGCGCTGCCTGCGGCGGACGCGCGGGCGATCGCCGCCGCCAATTCGACCGCCGCGCCGATGCCGGCCCAGACCCTGCACATGGCCTTCCTGGCCCGCGCCGCCGAACGGCCGGACGCCCCAGCCGTGATCGCGCCGGATCGCACGCTCGACTACGCGACGCTACGTGCCGAGGCGTCGGCGCTGGCCGCCCGCCTGGGCGCCGCCGGCCTCGGCCCCGGCCGGCCGGTGGCCCTGCTCGTCGATCGCGGCTGGGAGCCCGTCGTGGGCGTCCTCGCCGCGTCGCTCGCCGGCGTGCCATGGGTGCCGATCGATCCGGCCGCCCCGCCCGCCCGCCGGGCCCAGCTGCTCGCGCTGGCCGGCGCCGGCGCCGCGGTGGTGCGGGCGGGCGATGAGGGGCTGCTCGCGGAGGTCATGGACGTCGCGCCGCTGGCGCTCGCGGCGGGCGCGGCGGAGGTGCCATTGCCGCAGGGCCCCGCGCCGGCGGCGCCGGCCTATGTCGTCTTCACCTCAGGCTCCACCGGCGAGCCCAAGGGCGTGGTCGTCGCGCAGCGCGCGGCCGCGAACACCATCGTTGACGTGAACGCCGACCTCGGGCTCGGCCCCGCGGACCGCGTGTTGGCCCTCTCGGCGCCCGGCTTCGACCTCGCCGTCTGGGACGTCTTCGGGCCGCTCGCCGCAGGCGCAGCGGTGGTGACGCTCGCGCCCGGCGAGGCGCGCGAGCCGGCGGCCTGGGCCGCCCGCATGGCCGAGGGCCGGGTGACGGTCTGGAACTCGGCGCCCCCGCTCATGGCGATGCTGCTCGCGCACGCCGAGGGCCGCGCGGACGCCTTCCCGGCCGGCCTGCGCGCGGCGATGCTGAGCGGCGACTGGGTGCCGGTCGACATGCCGGGCCGCATCCGCGCGCATGCGCCCGGCTGCCGCGTGGTCGCGCTGGGCGGCGCGACCGAGGCCGCGATCTGGTCGATCCGCGAGGACGCGGGTGAGCCCGCGCCCGGCTGGACGAGCGTGCCGTATGGCCGGCCGATGGCGAACCAGGCTTTCCATGTGCGCGATGAGCGCGGCCGGAGCCGGCCGCTGTGGGCCGAGGGGGACCTCTACATCGGCGGTGCTGGCGTGGCCGAAGGGTATTGGCGGGATCCGGCGCGGACCGCCGCGGCGTTCGTGGTCGACGCCGAGAGCGGCGAGCGGCGCTACCGCACGGGCGATCGCGGCCGTTGGCGGCCGGCGCCGGCCGGCGACGGCGTGGTGATCGAGTTCCTGGGGCGCGAGGACGACCAGGTGAAGGTCCGCGGCGTGCGGATCGAGCTCGGGGAGATCGAGGCGGCGCTCGCGGGGCACCCGGCGGTGCGCGAGGCGGCGGTGGTGGCGGTGGGGGATCGGCATGCCCGCCGCCTGGTGGCGTTCGTCGTCGGGCACCCGGAGGGGGAAGGGGTGCTGGCGTGGCTGGCCGCCCGGCTGCCCGAGGCCCTCGTCCCCACCTCCCTCCACGCCCTCGACGCCCTGCCCCTCACCCCCAACGGCAAGGTCGACCGGCGCGCGCTCACCACCCTCGCCGAGACCACCGCCACGCCTTCCCAGGCGGCAGACCCCGCCGCCGACCCGGCCCTCGTCACCCGCCTCGCCGCCATGGCCGCGGAGGCCCTCGGCCTGCCGAGCCTCGACCCGCGCGCCGACCTGCTCGCGCTCGGCGTCGCCTCGATTGAGCTGGTGCGGCTCGCCAACCGGCTCGAGGAGGATCTGGGTGCCCGGCCCGCGATGGCCGAGCTGCTCGGGATGCGGACCATCGAGGCGGTCGCCGCCTGGTATGCGGCGCACGGCGGCGGCGCGCCGCGCCCGACCGGGCCGCGGATCCTGCTCGACCCCGCCGAGCGCGAGGCCTTCAAGAACGCCAGGCCCGGGCTGCGCACGCTGGCGCAGGCCGGGCCGCCCGTCCAGCTCGCGGGCGACGCCTCCGCGCACACAGGCCACAGCGCCCGGGTCTTCGGGCCCGGCCCGATCTCGCTCTCGGCGATCGGCGCGCTGCTCGCCGGCCTGCGCGCCGAGACCGTCGACGGGCGTCCGAAGCTCCGCTACGGCTCCGCGGGCGCGCTCTACCCCGTCCAGGTCCACCTGCAGGTCAGGCCCGACGCCGTGACGGACCTGCCGGGCGGCACGTATTACCACCACCCCGACGACCATCGCCTCGTGCCGATCCGGCCGGGCGCGGCCTTCGATCCCGACGTGCATGTTTTCATGAACCGGGCGATCGCCGACGGCGCGGCCTTCGCCATCTACCTCATCGGCGACCTCGACGCGATCGCCCCGGTCTACGGCGAGGCCGCCCGCGACCTCGCGCTGCTCGAGGCCGGCGCGATCGCCCAGATCCTGCGCGAAGCCGCACCGCCGGCCGGGCTCGGCCTGTGCGCCGTCGGCGCGATGGACTTCGGCCGCGTGGCGCCGGACCTCGCGCTCGGCCCGCGCCACGTGCTGGCGCTGGCGCTGCTGGGCGGCGCTGCGGCGGCCGACGTCGCGGCCGATTGGACCTTCCTGCCGCCTGCCGGCGAGGACGCCGAGTTCGAGGAGTTCACGCTATGAGCGGGTCGGAGCGCAGCCCCGACGCCCGCGAGCTCGACGCCTTGCTCGCCGAGCTCGCCGCGCGCGGCGTGGGGCTCGCCGCGGAGGGCGATCAGCTGCGCGTGCAGGCGCCGAAGGGCGCCTTGACGCCTGCGCTGCGCGAGGCGCTCGCCGTCCACAAGCCGGCGCTGCTCGCGCACCTGGCGACGCCGATCGCGGTGCTCGGCGCCCCTCACCTCCTTTCGGACGCCGGGCGCGTGGGCCGCGACGGGCCATTGCCGCTCTCATTCGCCCAGGAGCGGCTCTGGTTCCTCGACCGGCTCGCGCCCGGCGATCCGGCCTACCACGTGCCGGCCGCGCTGCGGCTCGAAGGCGCGCTCGACCGCGTGGCGGTGCAACGCGCCCTCGACGAGGTGGTCGCCCGTCACGAGGGCCTGCGGACCCGCTTCCCGGCGCCGGCTGGCCACCCCGCCCAGGAAATCGACGCGCCGGCCGCGGTGCCGCTCGCGATGCTCGACCTCGCGGCTGTGCCGGCAGAGGCGCGCGAGGCTCGGCTTCAGGCGGCCCTCGCGCAGGAGGTGCGTCGCCCCTTCGATCTCGCGCGGGGCTGGCCGTGGCGTGCCGTGCTCGTCGTGCTGGGGCCCGCCGATCACGTGCTGGCCCTGACCCTGCACCACGTCGTCGCCGACGCGTGGTCCTGCGGCGTGCTGGCCGCGGAGCTGGCCGCGCGGTATAGAGCCGCCGCCGCGGGCGAAGCGTCACCCCTGCTGCCCGACGCCGCCCAGCCCGCCGACCATGCCGCCTGGCAGCGCGCGCGGGCCGCCTCGCCCGCGGCGCAGACGGCGCTGGAGGCTTGCCGCGCGCGGTTGGCGGGGGCGCCGGCCCTCGAGCTGCCGGGCGATCGCCCCGCCCCCGCCCAGCCCACCGGTCGCGGCGATCGCCTCCGCCGCCCGCTGCCGGCCGTGCTCGCGGACGGCGTCGCGTCCTTCGCGGCGGCGCGCGGGGCCACGCCGTTCATGGCGCTGCTCGCCGCCTATGCCGTGCTGCTCGGCCGCTGGGCCGGCCAGGACGATTTCCTGCTGGGCGTGCCCGTCGCCGGGCGCGATCGGCGGGAGCTCGAGGGCGCCGTCGGTTGCTTCGTGAACGCGCTCGTGCTGCGCGCCGATCTCGCGGGGACGCCGGGCTTCGCGGACCTGGTCGATCGCGTGCGCGCCGAGGCGCTCGCCGCCCAGGACGCCGCCGACGTGCCCTTCGAGCGCCTGGTCGAGGTGCTGCGGCCGGCGCGGACGGTCGGCCGCACGCCGCTCTTCCAGGCCGCCTTCGTGATGCAGCCCGCCGCGCCACCGGCGCTCGAGGCGCCGGGCCTGCGCGTCACCGCGCTGCCGGTCGATACAGGCACGGCCAAGTTCGACCTCACGCTGGCGGTGATCCCGCGGCTGGGCGGCGGCTGGGACCTCGAGTGGGAGTTCGCGACGGATCGCTTCGACCAGGCCACGATCGCAGCCTGGGCCGGGCGCTTCGAGCGGCTGATCGGCGCCGCGCTCGCGGCGCCCACGCAAGCAGTCGGCACCTTGGCCATGCTCTCGCCCGCCGAGCGCGAAGCCGCGCTGGCGCTCGGCGCCCCGCGGGCGGTGTTCCTCGGCGAGCCGCCGCCCGTGCTGCGCTTCCTGGCCCATGCGCGCCACGCGCCGGACGCCGTGGCGCTGGTGGATGGCGACGTGCACTGGACCTACGGGCGTCTCGCGGGCGCGGCGAGCGCCTGGGCGCAAGCGCTACGCGCGCGCGGCGTGGGCCCCGAGGTGCGCGTGGGCGTGCGTATGGGGCGCTCGGCCCACCTGGTCGCGGCGATCCTGGCGGTGCACCTGGCCGGCGGGGCGTACGTGCCGATGGACCCGGACTACCCGGCCGAACGCCTGGCGTTCCTCGCCGCCGACGCAGCGGTGGCCTTCACCCTGACCGACGACGACGTGCCGCCTGTGGCGGCTGGAGCCGCCGCTAGCGATTGGGTGGACCCCGCGCCGGACGACCTCGCGTACGTCATCTACACCTCGGGCTCGACCGGCAAGCCGAAGGGCGTCGAGGTCACGCAGCGCCATGTGGCGCGACTGCTCGACGCGACCGCCGGCTTCGGCTTCGGGCCCGACGACGTGTGGACGCTCTTCCATGCGAGCGCCTTCGACTTCTCGGTCTGGGAGCTCTGGGGCGCGCTCGCGCACGGTGGCCGCCTCGTGATCGTCCAGGCCGACGTCGCGCGCGACCCGGCGGCCTTCGCGGCCCTCGTGCGCGCCGAAGGCGTGACCGTGCTCAACCAGACGCCCTCCGCGTTCCGGCGGCTCAGCGAGGCGCTCGCGCCGGCGCCTGTGCCCCTGCGGGCCGTGATCTTCGGCGGCGAGGCGCTCGACGTGCGCATACTCGCGGGCTGGTTCGCGGCGCACGGCGGGGTCGGCTACAGCGGCCCGCGGATGGTCAATATGTACGGCATCACGGAGACGACCGTGCACGTCACGGCGGGCGACATCGGCCCGGCGGACCTCGACGGCCCGGCGAGTTCGGCGGCCGAAGGGAGGCGAGGAACGCGCATCGGCCGGCCGCTGGCGGACCTCGGCGTGTACCTGCTCGACGCCGGCGGTGAGCCCGTGCCGCCCGGCGTGCCTGGCGAGATCCACGTCGCCGGCGCCGGCGTGGCGCGCGGCTACCTCGGCCGGCCGGAGCTGACGGCGGCGCGTTTCGTGCCCGATCCATTCGGCACCGGGCGGCTCTACCGTTCCGGCGATCGCGCGCGCTGGCTGCCGGACGGCACGCTCGAGTTCCTCGGCCGCGTGGACGACCAGGTGAAGATCCGCGGCTACCGCATCGAGCCGGGCGAAATCGAGGCGGCGCTCATGGCGCACCCGGAGGTCCTGGCGGCGGTGGTCGTCGCGCGCGAGGACGTGGCCTGTGATCGCCGCCTCGTGGCGTACGTGGTGCCGGGCCTCGGCGAGCTGCCGACCGACCTGCGCGGCTGGCTCACGGCGCGCCTGCCCGCCCATATGGTGCCGGCCGCGTTCGTCGCGCTGCCCGTACTGCCGCTCACCGCGCACGGCAAGCTCGATCGCCAGGCGTTGCCCGCGCCGCCGACCGATCGCCCGGAGCTCGCGACCCCGTTCGCGCCGCCTCGCGACGAAGTGGAGGCCGCGATCGCCGCCGCCTGGGCCGAGGTGCTCGGCGTCGAGCGGGTCGGCATCCACGACGGCTTCTTCGATCTCGGCGGCCATTCGCTGCTGTTACCGCCCCTGGCGGCGCGGCTGCGCGATCTCACCGGCGTCGATCTGCCGCTCGTCGAGTTCTTCCGCCACCCGACGGTCGCGGCGCTCGCGGCGCGCCTGGCGCCCGAGCGCGGGGGCGAGGCCGCGGCGGCGGTGCCCGCCTGTAGGTCCGCGACGGACGACGATCGAACCATCGCGATCGTCGGCATGGCCGGCCGCTTCCCCGGCGCGCCCGACGTGGAAGCCTTCTGGCGCCTGCTCGCCGAAGGGCGCGAGGGCGTCACAACCCTCGACGACGAGGCCCTGCGCGCGGCCGGCGTGCCCGCGGAGGCGCTCGCCGACCCGCGCTACGTGAAGGCGGCCGGCCTGCTCGCGGACATCGATCGCTTCGACGCCGGCTTCTTCGGCTTCTCGCCGCGCGAGGCCGAGGTGCTCGACCCGCAGCAACGCTTCTTCCTCGAGGCCGCCTGGACGGCGCTCGAGCACGCCGGTCACCCGCCCGGGCCGCGCGCCGGCGGCACGGCCGCGGGCGCCCGCATCGGCGTCTTCGCGGGCGCGGGCCTCAGCCGGTACCTGCTTTTCCACCTGGCCGGCCGGCCGGAGGTGGTGGCCCGCACGGGCGAGCTGCCATTGCTGCTCGCCAACGACAAGGACTACGTGGCGGCGCGCGCCGCCTGGGCGCTCGACGCGCGTGGGCCCGCGATGGGCATCCAGACCGGCTGCTCGACCTCCCTGGTGGCGGTGCACGAGGCCGTCCAGGCGCTGCGTGCCGGCGAGTGCGACCTGGCGCTCGCGGGTGGCGTCGCCGTCGAGACGCGCCAGGGCGTAGGCTATCACTGGCAGCCGGGCGGCATCGGGTCGCCGGACGGCCGCTGCCGCGCCTTCGATGCGCGCGCGGCGGGCACGGTGGGCGGGAGCGGCGTGGCGGTGGTCGCCCTGCGCCGGCTCGCGGACGCCGTGGCCGATGGCGACACGATCTGGGCGGTCATCCGCGGCTCGGCCGTGACCAGCGACGGCGCCGAGAAGGTGGGCTTCGCCGCCCCCGGCGCGACTGGCCAGGCGGCCGCCGTGCGCGGCGCGCTCGCGGACGCGGGCCTGCCCGCGGGCGCCGTTTCTTACGTCGAGGCCCACGGCACGGGCACCGCGCTCGGCGACCCGATCGAGGTCGCGGCGCTGAACGACGCTTTCGGCCCGGGCCTGCCGGCTGGCTCGGTCGGCCTGGGCTCGGCCAAGACCAACGTCGGCCACCTCGACGCCGCCGCCGGTGCGACCGGGCTGATCAAGGCGGCGCTCATGCTCCGCCGGCGGATGCTCGTGCCGAGCCTCCACTTCGCGTCGCCGAGCCCCGCCGTCCCGTTCGCGGAAGGCCCGTTCCGGGTGGTCGCCGCGGCCGGTCCCTGGGACCACCCGGACGACGCCCCGCGCCGCGCCGGCGTCAGCTCCTTCGGGCTCGGCGGCACGAACGCGCACGTGGTGCTCGAGGAGTGGCCGGCGCCGGCTGAAGCGGCGGCGCCTGGGCCGCACGCGTTGATGCTGTCGGCCAAGACGCCGGCGGCGCTCGACGCGCTCGCGGGCGCGCTGGCGGCGCCGCTCGCGGCTGGTGACGTCTCCCTCGCGGACGCGGCCCACACCCTGCGCGTGGGCCGCGCGGCGTTCCCGCACCGGCGGCTGGTGGTGGCCGAGGACGCGCGGCAGGCCGCGGCGCGCCTCGTGGGCAGCGTTCCCGGCGCGCTCACCGCCGAGGCCCGCGGCCCGGCGCCGCGCCCGGTCTTCCTGGTGCCTGGCCTCGGCACGCAGCGGCCCGGTATGGCGGCAGGCCTCTACGCCACGGAGCCCGCCTTCAAGGCCGCGATCGACGCCGGCGCCGAGCATCTCTTGCCGCTGCTCGGCTGCGACCTTCGCGCGTTGCTGCTCGCGGCGCCGGACGCCGCGGACGCCGCGGAGGCGCTCGGGCGGCCCGCGCTGATGCAGCCGGCGATCGCCCTCACGGCCTGGGCGGCGGCCGCGCTGTGGGCGGCCTGGGGCGTGCGGCCGGCCGCGGTGGTCGGCCACAGCCTGGGGGAGTATGTCGCGGCGGCGATCGCGGGCGTCTTCGCGCCGTTCGACATGCTCACCCTGGTCGCCGCGCGCGGGCGGCTCTTCGAGGGCGCGACCGGCGCGACCCTGCTCGTCGCGCGGGATGGCGAGGCGCTGGCGGCCGACCTGCCGCCCGGCGTCGAGGTCGCGGCCTGGAACGGGCCTGGCATGGTGGCCGTCGCGGGCCCAGCGGACGCGGTGGAGCAGCTCCGCGAGCGGCTCGCGGCGCACGGGGTCGGCGCCCGGCTGCTGGCCGTGCCGCACGCGGTGCACGGCCGGCTGGTCGCCGGGCTGGCCGACGCGCTCGCCGCCGAGGTGGCGCGGCTGCCGCGGCAGGCGCCCGGCCTGCCGTTCACGTCGGGGCCGACGGGCGGCTGGATCACGCCGGAGGACGCCATGGATCCGACCTATTGGGGCCGCCAGCTCGTGGCGCCCGTCCGCTTCGGCGACGCGCTGGCCGCCGCGCTCGCGGATCCGGCCGCGCTGCCGATCGAGCTGGGGCCTGGTCAGGGCCTGCTGGCCCTGACCAGGCGCCACCCGGCCCTCACGGGCCGTCCCGCGCTTGCGACGATGGCCGGGCAGGGCGAGGCGGACCCGGGGCCGTTTAGGGAGGCGCTCGGGCGGCTGTGGCTGGCGGGGACCGGGTTGGAGATGGGGGCGTCGCGCGGGCGGCGCGTGCCGCTGCCGACCTACCCCTTCGCGCGCACCCGCTTCTGGATCCCCCCGCTCCCCAAGCACCCTTCCCCTCTTTCCAGCTCCCCCACGAACCCACCCATGGAGAGGGAATGGGTGCCGGGCGACATCCACCTCCCCACCTGGACCCGCACCGCCCCCGCCGTCGCCGGCGACCTCCCCGCGGGCCCCTGGCTCCTCCTCGGCGACGCCCCCGCGCTGGCCGCCGCCCTCAGCGCCCATGGCGCCGCCGTCGAGGTCGCCCCCGCCGATCCCGCCGCCCTTCCCGCCACCCTCCCCCCCAACGTGGTCCTCGTCCTCCCCCCCGATCCCGAGGGCGAGAGCGCACTCGGCTTCTGGCTCCCCGCTGCCCTGGCTCGCCTCCCCGGCCTGCGCCGGCTCACCATCGTCGCCGGGCCGATCCACGACGTCACCGGCGACGAGTGCCCCGACGCCGGCGCCGCCCTGGCGCTCGGGCCGGCGCGCTGCCTGCCTTTCGAGGTGCCGGGGCTGGTCTGCCGGGTGATCGACGCGGAGCCCGTCGGGCTCGCGCCGGCGATCGCCCTCGCCGAGGTGCTCGCCGCCGACGCCCCGCCGCTCGTCGCGCTGCGCGGCGGCCATCGCTGGCAGCCCGGCTGGGCGCCCGCACAGGCCCCGGCGGTCCCCTGGGCGCCGCGCGCCGGCTCGACCTGGCTCGTGACCGGCGGCCTGGGCGGCGTCGGCCTCGCGCTCGCCGAGGCGCTCGCGAGCGCGGGGGCGGGCAAGCTCGCGCTGCTCGGCCGCCGTTCACCGGACGCCGCCCTGGCCGACGCCCTGGCGCGGCTCGCCGTGCACGGCGCCGAGGTCATGACCGTGGCGGCCGACGTGGCCGACGAGCCGGCCATGCGGGGGGCGATCGCCGCCATCCGCGATCGCTTCGGCCCGATCGAGGGCGTGATCCACGCGGCCGGGGTGCCTGGCGGCGGGCTGCTCGCCACGCGGGACCGCGCCGAGGCCGCGGCGGTGCTGCGCCCGAAGGTGGCCGGCGCGCGCGTCCTCGCGCGGGTGCTCGCGGACGCGCCGCCGGCGTTGATCGTCCACTGCGGCGCGCTCGCGGCCTGGACTGGCGGGCCCGGCCAGGCCGACTACGCCGCCGCCAACGCGTTCCTCGCGGCTTTCGGCGCCCGCGGAGCCGCGCGGAGCGTCACGCTGGCCTGGGGACCCTGGCGCGAGGTCGGCATGGCGGCACGCCAGCCGGTGCCGCCGGGGCTCGAGGCCTGGGTCGCGGCGCGCGATGCCGTGGCGCTCGCCCCCGCGGCGGCGGTGGCCGCCTTCCGTGACGCCCTGGCGCTCGGCGTCTCGGAGGCGGCGATCGTGCCGGCCGACCCGGCCGAGCTGACGCGGCGGCTCGCTGCGGCGCTCGCGGCGCGGCCGACGGTCGACGCCGTGGCCCATGGCCGCCCCGAGCTCGTCACACCCTATGTCGCGCCGCGTGACGCCCGCGAGACCGCGATCGCCGCCGCCTGGGCCGAGGTGCTGGGGGTCGATCGGGTCGGCATCCACGACGGCTTCTTCGAGCTCGGTGGCCACTCGCTGCTCGGCCTCGCGCTCGCCGCGCGGCTGGAAACCGTTCTGGGGCAGCCCTTGCCGCTCGCCACGCTCGTGCGTGCGGCGACGGTGGCGCGCCTCGCGGCGGCCCTCGACGAGGCGCCGGCGTTCGGCGCGCCCGTGCCGCTCAACGCCGCGGCAGTCGGCTCGCTGCCGATTGCCACCTTCCTGCTGGCTGCCACCCCCCTGCCACCCGGCACTCCCCCGTCACCCGGCACCCCCCAGCTACCAGGCAGCCCCCTCCCTGGGCCCGGCCCAGCGGTGTTTCTCGTGCCCGGCGCGGCCGGCGTCGCGTTCCCGCTGCGCCCGCTCGCCGCGCGCCTGCCGGCCGACCTGCCGGTCTGGGCGCTCGAGGCGCCCGGCGTCGGGGATGGTGAGGCCGTGGCGGACGTCGCGGCAATCGCGGCGCGCCATGCGGCGGCGATCGCCACCTGCCGGCCCGCAGGCCCGATCCGCCTGGCGGGCTGGTCCGCGGGCGGCCTGGTCGCCTATGAGCTCGCCCGGCGGCTCGCGGCGGCTGGCCGCGAGGTCGAACGGCTGGTCGTGATCGACATGGCCGCGCCGGTGGGCGAGCCCGCCGAGCCGCCGGACGACGACCTCTTGCTCGCGCGCTTCATCTGCGAATTGGGCGCGTACGCCGGCCTGCCGGACGCCATCGACCTGTCGGGCGGCCCGGACGCCGCGCTGGCCCGCGCGATCGCCGCGGCGCGCGCGAGCGGCGCGTTGCCGGCGGAGGTCGCGGACTCGGGCGTCGAGGCGCTGTTCGCGGTCTTCCGAGCGTCGGCGGTCGCAACGGCTGGTTACCGGCCGGCCGGCGGTTGGTCGGGGCGGCTCGTGCTGGCACAGGCCGCGGACGGCCCGTTCACCGCGCACCCAGACCCAGCCTGGGGCTGGGGTGGCCTCGCCGAGCGGGTCGAGGTCCGCGTCGTTGCAGGCGACCACCACGGGGTGTTGGAGGGCCCGGAGCTGGCGGAGATGCTGGTCTGAGGCTCGCCGCGGGGGCAGATCGGCCTTTTCTATGCCGCCGTCGAGTCGTCGACTCCCGCGCGCTCTCGCGGCGGGCAGCTGGGGCCGGGAATTCGCAGAGGACATGGTCGGATAACTCGCATTAAATGCACTCTGTCCGCATGTTTACAATCGTTAACCGAGCAAGGGTTTGAGGTACGCCGAGTAAGGGCATGCTGGGGAAGACAATTGAGCCGCTGCGGCGGCAAGGGAAAACCGATGTTTCACAATGGAGCAAAGCTCATGTCCTCATGCCGGATGTTTTCCCGGGGAACGTCCTTGCTCCTTGCGATGGCGTTGCTTTCATGTCAGCAGCCCATCCTGACCGCCAAGCTGGTTTTTCACCGACGGCACAGCAGGCGCCCTTTCAGGCAGTAGCTACTGTCGCGCCGAAGCGGAAGTTGATGAGCGTCTCCCAGAGCGTCTGGGATGCACTGGCCGCCGACTGGCCCGAGCTAGGCGCTGATGGGGTTGACGACCTCGTAGACCTGAAGGCCTTCGAGATGTCCCAATCAACCGCCTCGCTGAACGGCGCCGGCGTCGACCCCAGCACCTCGTTGGCAGTCAGTACTCCTGAGGGATGGGTCTACCTGGAGAACGACGACCCTGTCAGCATCTATGCGCTCGAGCAGGACGTCTACCGGCAGGCTGAGTCAACGCCGGCGGCTCAGGGCTACAAGTTGCAGGCCGTACCCTACGACCCGCCCTTCAAGTACTCCTAATGACGCCGCAGGACGCCGCCGAATTGGCTGCTGGCTACGCGGCGGGCAAGATCATTGTCGCAGGCGCGCCGTTCGTAATGAAGGCCGCCGCAGACCTGATTCCGCCGTCGTTCCGCGATCGAATCGCAAAAAAGGCATGTGGTGTTACGACGCCAGGTGGCCATGGTCTCTCGCCCAGCGTTTGGGGGCTTCCCCCGCTCGAACGCGGCAGGCTAATCGAAGAAGCGCTGGGGCGATCCCCACACCTTCCGTTCGACTTCCCGGTCATCGACCGAATGGAGGATGGCATAGCGACGAGCATCAAGACGATGGATCTCAATGCGGCCAGCTATCAGATACCATCAAAGTTGAAGAGCGAGTTGGCGAAGCAGATCAACGCGATCGCAAAGTTCGAAGGCCGGGCCTGGAAGGGTGTGATCGTGCAACCAAGTGAAATCACAGGACGCGCTCTCGACATCGCAATTCCCAGGATACCCAGTGCTGAGCAACAATTAGTGGTCAATCAAGCGATCCAGGAAGCAGCGCGACTAGGTGTCACGGTTCGGTTCTTTGTTTTCCCGTAGAGGCGAAAAATGAAAAAAGGCGCATCGCTTTACCAACGAGGATCATTCCTTTTCATCCTCCCGAATCATCGAACGACCAAGGGAATCTGGGTTTCTGGTGTCCCTGTAATGGTCATCGAGGAGGGGGCAGTAGATGCGATTACCATCGCATCGAAGGTCCGTGAGGCCCTCTCGGCTTCGGTTTACGATGCGCCTCAACCGTCGCAGGAGCAGTACAAGATCTTGTTCCAGCCAGTGCTCGACGCGGCAAACGTAAAGTCCTGGGCGACCTTCATGAAGGGCACACGATACGTAGATCTCATTCTGGCCGACGGCGCTATTACGCTCACACCCACCCGGAATGCCGGCGCACGCGAGGGCTTCAAATTCACTCCGGCCGAGAACCTAGTTGTTCCCGATCGACTGGAAGACCTTGTGGCAGCGATCCCCGTCGCGCTCGCGCGATCGGAATGACGACTCCTTAAAATCTGGTGGCCTCAGTGGTCTATGGGAGCCGGCGCGTGGATTCGGACTGACCGAGGCCACGGGCTTCCTGAGGGCCACTTGCTGTTCGTTGGCATGGAGTAGTGCGGTCGGGTCGGCCTGGGCAGATGCCCGCCCAGGCACCATGCAGATCCGGTCTTGCGCCACCGCCGAGACCGACGTGTTCAAATTATTCCGAATCAAGCGAGACCAAGAACGCCGCTACGCCAATCAGGCGGCTGATGCGAGGGTATCTTGGGTATTGCGCGCTTTGGCCACACCCCTTCCACTAACCCACCTGGGGAAGGGGCTTGGTGTCCTGGTATGAGAAGATGCCTCCAGAGCGAGGCGGAAGCTACTTCAACAGCGCCTGGAGCCGGTCCGGGAAGTTCGTCCCGATCATGTCCACCCCCTGCGAAATCGCGTAGCCCAGCTCCCGCTCCGAGTTCGGCGCCCAGCAGCCCACCCACTTCTGCGCCGCGTGCGCCCGCGCCACGTCTTCCTGCTCCACGAAGTAGAAGTTCGGCAGCAACCCGTCCGCGCCCGCGCTCGCCGCGAGCGCGACCGGATCGACAGGGCGGCCCACGTAGAGCACGCCGGTCGTCCACTGCGGGCGGGCCTGCTTGAGGCCCGCAGGCACGAAGTGGTCGAACGAGATGAACGCCACGTCGGCGCCGGCCTGCATGCGCTCCACCAGGCCGATCGCCGCCTCGACGATCGCGCGCACGTTGGGGTTGCGCTTGAACTCGATCACCACCGGCAGCTCGACGCCCTTGGCCCAGGTCAGGACCTCCTCGAGCGTCGGGATGCGCTCGCCGGCGTAGTCCTTGGAGAACTTCGCGCCGGCGTCGAGCTGGCGGAGCTGTTCGAGCGTCATCGCCGAGATCTCGCCGTTGCCGCTGGTCGTGCGCTCCAGGGTCTCGTCGTGGTGCACGACGAGCACGCCATCGGCCGAGAGGTGCACGTCGAGCTCGACGGCATCCACGCCCATCTCGTGGGCGAGCTTGAAGCTCGCGAGCGTGTTCTCCGGCGCGTGGCCCATCGCGCCGCGGTGACCCATGATCAAGGGGCGCCCGAGCGATTCCTTCTTGCTCATCAGGTCCGGGAACGACATCGACGGCATGGGCGGCTCCTCCTCGGCAATGGGCCCGCCCTGGGTGACGGGCGAGCCATTGTAGCAGACGGGCGGAGCTCGCCACAGGTGGGGTTTGCCCCGCGCGGCGGGCGGGAAAGAAGGGGTGCCCCCACCCCCGCGTCCCGTGTGACCATGACCCCTGGCGAAGCCCTCCCGAGCCCGATCGACGCAGCCGAGCGCCTCGTGCGAGCGACCCCGCTCGGCCCGTGCCGGCCGCCGGCGCTGGCGCCCGCCGAGATCGCGGCGCTCCCGACCCTGGAAGCGGCGATCGCCGCCGTCGATGCGGCCTACGACTTCGCCGCCCACCCCTACCTGGCCTGGATGACGGGCCCGGCGACCGATCGCGACGCGTTCAGGGCCAGCCAGCTGCCGTTCCGCCACGCGGTGGAGGGCTTTTCGCGGGCGCTCGCGGCCACCCTCGCGCGCATGCCGGTGCTCGAGGAGCGGCTCGCGCTGAGCCGCAACGTGGCCGAGGAGCATGGCCACGGCACAGCCGCGGCCAGCCACAAGCACACCTACCTCGGCTACCTGCTCGCGCTCGGCGCGACGCCCCAGGAGCTCGCCATGCCGGCGCCCACCGCCGTGCTCGCATTCGAACAGGCGCTGCTCGGATGGAGCCTGACGCGCGGGCCGGAGGCGGGTGCGGCGGCGCTCGGCGCGGTCGAGCATGCTTACGTGGGGGTGAGCGCGGCGATCGCTCGCACAATCCACGCCCGCGGCTGGGTCGCGCCCGGCAGCCAGCGCCACTACGAGGTCCACGAGGAGCTCGACGTCATCCACGCGCGCGACCTCTTCGCGATCGCCGCCCCCGCCTGGGCCGAGCCACGCGCCCGCGCCGAGGTCGCCCTCGGGCTCGCCCTGGGCGCGCACTGGTTCTGGACGCTGTATGACGATCTCCTCGCCGGCTGAGGCTCAGCCGGTGCCGGAGCTGGCGTTCTCGCAGGTCCGCGAGGATCCCGGCGCCGAGTTGGCGGTGATCAGGCTGCTCGCCGAGCGCCGCCGCCGGCCCCTGCGCGTGCTCATGATCGCCTCGGGCGGCTGCAACGCGCTCGCCGTGCTGGCCCGGCCGGAGGTCGCGGTGGTTGACGCCGTCGACCCCAACCCGGCCCAGCTCCACCTCACGATGCTGCGCGCCTGGGGGGCCGTGCGCCTCGACCCGGCGGATCAGCTCGCGCTGCTGGGCGCCGACCCGGGCCATGACCCGGCGGCGCCCGCCCGCGTGTACGGCCGGCTGCGCATCGAGCTGCCGGCCGCGACGCGCGACTGGTGGGACGCCCGCCCCGCCCAGCTCGCCTTCGGCCTGAACCGCGCCGGCCGCTTCGAGGTGCTCTTCCGCGAGCTCGCGGCCGCGTTCGCCGCCCGTGGGCTCGACCCGGTCGCGAGGCCCGGCGAGGCCCTCGTGAGCCCCGACTGGTTCGCGATTTTCCAGCGGGTCTTCCGGCGCGAGCGCCTGGTCGAGCTGTTCGGCGCGCGCGCGGTCATGTACTCGACGCAGCGGTCCTTCGCCGCGCACTTCGCCCAGGTCTTCGCGACGGCGCTCCAGCGCTGGAAGCCGCCCGACAACCTCTACCTGTACCAGGTCTTCCGCGACGCCTATCCGCCCGGCGAGGCCGGCCTGCCCGCCTACATGCGCGCCGAGGCACGCGGCCAGTTGCGTCGCCGCGGCCTCGCGGACTTGCGGCTCCACGCGGGCACGCTCGAGGCCAACCTCGGTCCCCTGGCGGCGTCCCAGCCCTACGACCTGATCCACACCTCCAACATCACCGACTGGATGCCGCGCGAGGATCTGCGTGCGCTGTTCGCCCGCCTGCCCGCGGCGCTCGTGCCCGGCGGGGCGATCCTCGCGCGAAGGCTCAATGGCGACTATGATCTCGCCGAAGAGCTCCAGGGCCACGTCGGCGTCGACGCCAAGTTGTCCCGCGAGCTCGCGTCGGCCGATCGCTCGTTCTTCTACCAGGAAATCGTGGCCGCCTTCGCGGCCGATGTCCCGTCCCGCCCTTGATCCAGCCTCATCGTCGACCGGAAAGGACTTCCATGCGCCGTGTTTGGGTGAACGCCCGCAACCGCGCCGCGCTCCAGGGCCCGGTGGCCGACCTAGAACGCATCGCCACCTACCCGCTCGGCGAGGACACGTTCCAGATCGACCACGGCGAGGATTACTTCGCCTTCTTCGAGCGCCTCGGCGACCTCAAGTATCTCGCGATGATGGACGGCGAGCGCTTGGCCGCCGTGGGTGCCGGCGTGCTGCGCACCGTGCCGTTGCGCGTGG
The DNA here is from genome assembly GCA_036675505.1 of Candidatus Sericytochromatia bacterium. Classification (GTDB taxonomy): domain Bacteria; phylum Cyanobacteriota; class Sericytochromatia; order S15B-MN24; family JAQBPE01; genus JAKFEW01. Next base: position 11,320 of record JAKFEW010000058.1, on the reverse strand, counting down.
GTGAGGCGCCGACGCGGGTCTGGTATCTCTGCGACGTGAAGGTCCACCCGGACTACCGCGGCCGCCACCTGCCGCTCACCATGCTCGCGAAGGGCGATTTCCCGCTGAACTATGCCCGGGCGCCGCGCGGCTACGGCATCAGCATGAACCCGGGCGACGGCAGCCCGAATCGCATCGTGAGGCTGGTGCGGCACTTCCGCTGGGCGCTCTTCGAGCTCGGCCCCGAGCTCGGCATCTACGGCGTGGACGCCGCCACGATCGCGGACCTCAAGCCGCTGATCGAGCAGTTCCGCGGCCACATCGGCATGCTGTCGCTGGGCGGCGTGAAGGACCTGGTGCTGGGCTCCACCGGCCAGCCGATGCCGCTCGTGCATGTGACCTGGGATCCCCTGGGCAAGGGCGTCGCGCCGACCAACCGCAAGGGGCCGCAGGTGGGTCACACCCACATGTTCTGCGCGCCGCACGGCGACCCGATGGCGATCGCGCTGGCGGCCCGCGGGGTGCTGCCGATCGCCACGGCCAGCATCGTGCACCACCGGATGGGACGCAGCGACTGGCGCTTCATCCTGACCAGCGACATCTGACGCCGCCTCGGCCTGCGGCGACGAGCCCGTCAGGGCGTGGGCTTCGGCTCGCTCGATTCGATCAGCGCGTTCAGCCGATCGACCTGGGCGTCTGCGGTCGGGGCCGGCGGGGCCTCCCCCGCCCGGGCCTTCTTCGCGTCTTGCTCCGCGCTCCAGGCCAGGGCGCCCTCCCAGGCTTTCTTGGCCAGCGCGCCGAGTTCGGCCTTGGCCTTGACCACCGCCGGATCGACGTTCGAGAGGAACTGGGCCTTGGCGGCCTCGCGCGGGATCAGCGCGAGGATCTCCTGGCGCTGCGACTCGGGCATCTGGGCCCATTGTGCCGGCGTGACGTCGCTGCGATCGTCGGCCCAGATCGGCTGCTTCATCATCAGCGAGACCGTGACGCGCGGGGAATGGCCGAAGTACTGGGGCTCGGCCTTGCTGCCCGTCGAAAGCGTCAGGCCGTCGGTCCCGATCTTCGCCTGAGGCTCGGGCGATTTACGCGCGTCGAGCGGCGCCGTGCGCGCCGCGCCCTGGTTGAGCGGGCTCGAGCCCCCGGTTGCTCCGATATCGGCCATGGCATGCCCCCTTCACGGACGAGCGATCAAGGGATTTGTACCCGGGCAGGCATCGCTTGGCTCAACGCCGCACCGGTCCCACGGGCGCGTCGGCCGGCGCGAACTCGAATTTCACCCGCTTGAGGTCCCCCTTGAAGTTGCCGCCGATCGCCTCCATCGTGACCGGCGAGAGGTCGATCTTCGCGCCGGTGCTGGCCCCAGGGCCCTTGTCCTGCACCCGGGCCACCACCTGCTGGCCGGTCGCCGGGTTGGTGATCAGGATCTTCTGGTTGTGCCACTTCTTGTCCTTGACCGGCAGGGCCACGAAGTAGTCGGTCGGCGCGTTCTTGTCGCCCCAGGCGCCCAGGCCCTTGTTCTGGCGGTTGTTCATGTCGTACTTGCCCTTGTAGGCCATGTGGCCGTTCCAGAAGGTGGTGGCGCGGCCCTCGCCGGCGGGGATGCGCAGGCCGTCTTTCTCCATGCCGGCGCCCTGCATCGGGCCGCCGGCGGGGATTTCGCCGTCGACAGGCTTGCTACCGTCGACCGGCTGCTCGCCCGCCAGATACGCCGCGAGGGCGCGGTGGGTCTGTGGCCCGTATTTTCCGTCGGTGCCCTTCTCGCCCACGCTGTAACCCTTCGACTCGAGGTGCTTCTGGAGCGTCTTCACGTCGTCCGCGCTCAGCTTGCCGAGCTTGGCGTTCTTCCCGAACGCGCCGTTGGCGAGCTCGGGGCTCGTCGCCGCGACGCGGCGGGCCAGGCCGACCAGGTTGCCGTCGCCGCCGTCCTTCACGTAGCTCGCGCTGCCGAAGCTCTTCGCGTAAGGCGGCACCGGCGCCGCGGCCGCGCCGGGCTGGCCGGGCAAGCCGATGGACGTCCGCGGGCCCTTGTCGGTCCCGAGCGCCTGTTCGTCCGTGGTGACGGTGGGCTGCGCGCCGGTCACGGGCCGGCTATCGGCCGGCTGTTGGCTGGCCGGTTGCTTCGCGACCTTGTCGGTCGCGGCCACGGCGGGCGTCGTGGGGATCTGCTTGCGGTCGACGGTCGACATGGTGCGGGTCCTCCGGGTCTCTTTCGGCAGCGCCACTATAAGGCATGCCCGGCGACAGGCGAGCGACAAACGCGCCTCCGTGGGTGAAATTCGGGAAAAGCCCGATTTGCCGAATGCGCCGGGTACAAAAGAGGCGTCACAGGCTCGCCTGCCCGCCCACGCCCGAGGAGACTCCGGAATGAAGCTCGTCCACGCCATACTCATCGCCGCGGCCCTGACCCTCACGCCGAGCCTGACCGCGGCCGCGTCGGCGGCCGAGGCGGCCATCGGCCTCACGCCCATCGAGGTCGCCGCTGTCGATGTCCTGGCCGCGCCGCTCGACGCCCGCGCGGCCGCCGAAGCGCCCTGCCCGGACCCCGCGGCGGCGGAGCCAATGGCGAAGCTGTCGCCGAAGAACCCGTGGATCGCGGGCGGCCTCAACTTCGTCCTGGGCGGCGCCGGCTACATCTACAACTGGCAGCGACCGGTCCTCGGTGCAGGCCTGACCGCCGGCGCGGCGGGCCTCACCTTCGTCGAGCTGTCGTTGGGCACGAACTCGCCGCTCTACCTGCCGATGTTCGCTTCGGTGTTCGTGATCAACACCCTGCTCGCCGTCGACGCCTACCAGGAGGCCGAGGCGATCACCAAGATGGCCGAGTGGCAGGCCATGCAGCGCTGATTACCCGGAGAGGGAAAGAGTTCCTGTTCGGGTTAGAACGTGAGGTAGAAGCCGGGGAAGTCCGAAGACCCCAGCTTCTTCGCCAGCCCGATCCGGAACGTCAGCATCTGCCGCCCCATCACCGACGTGCGGAGCCGGATCTCGCCGCCGGCGCTGGCGAACGGGTTGCTCGCCGCGCCGTCCTGCCAGGCCGAGCCCACGTCCGTGAACGCCGCGACGTAGAGGCGGTCGAGGTAGAGCGGGCCGAACATCTTATCGATGTGCGTCAGCAGCGGCAGCGTGTACTCCACGCCCGTCGTGGCGAGGCGCGTCCCCGAGAAGGCACCCACCGCGTAGCCGCGAAGCGCGAAAATCGAGTTGGAGCCGTTCGCGCCGCCGAGCAGGAAGGGCTGCGGCGCGTCGCCGTTGATCAGGCCGAGGTTCCAGCGCCAGGTCAGGTTGTGGCGGAGGTCCGGGTTGATCGCGAAGTAACGCTCGCCCTGGAACACGTACTGCGAGAAGTTGAAGTTCGAGCCGATGTTCCGGTCGGACATCGTCATGCCCAGGGCCATGCGGTAGCCATCCGAGGGGTTGATGTCGCCGTCGATCGTGTTCTTGACGTTCTGTTCGTTCAACACGGCGCTCAGGGTGTTGAGCTGGCCCTGTTTGAGCTGGCCGTAGCTGCCGACGTAGGGATCCATCAGCGTGCTCAGCGTGCCCATCTGCGCGCCGGTCGTCAGGCTGCGGCCGCCGGGGAGCGGGGTCTGGACGCCCAGCGACGCGCCGCGCATCCGCTGGAAGTACAGGCTCTCGACGACCGGCCGGCCGTTGAGGCCCACGTCCGGCGAGAGCGCGATCTGGGGCTGGTCGAAGAGGCTGACCATCCAGCTCGAGCCGAACATGCGGTTCACGTACTGCGCGTTGTAGGAAAAGCGCTGGCTCATGATGCCGTAGCGCACGTCCACGCCCAGCTGGTGCTTCTCGAGGATGTCGCTGTAGACGGCCGCCACGCCCACCTGCTGGCCCTTCTCGTCCGAGGTCATCTGCGGGATCAGCAGGTCGTTGGTCAGCTTCGGCGCGTACGGCTTCGCCGTCTTGATCGAGAAGGATTCCTCGATCGCCTTCTCGAGCGCGCCGCCCTCGCCGGCCGACAACGCCTGCGTCGGAGGCAGCTCGGCGCCCACCGAGAAGCCTTGCAGCGCCTCGGCCACGGGTGCTGCGCCGCCGCTGCGCGGGGTGCGGGCCTCGTTCAGGGGCTCGTGGTCGGGGTCGGCGATCTCCCTAGCGGCCTTGGGTCGGGCCACGCCCGCCGCGCCCCCGCCGCCAGCGCTCTTACCTCCGCCGAACGGGATGCGGTGGATCACGCTGCCCTTCGCTTTGAAGGTCGCGAAGTAGATCGCCGAGCCGTCGGGCGCGACGCTGGGCGTCTCGGCGCCGCGGAACGTGTTGGTGAGCTGCCGCTCGGCGCCCGACGCGACGTCGATGGCGTAAAGGTTGGTCATGCCGGAGCGGTCCGAGGTGTAGACCACGCCCTGGCCGTCGGGCGTCCAACAGGGCGTGCTGTCGCCGCCGCGGGCGCTCCTCGCGATCGGCTTGAGCTTGCCGTGGTCGACGTCGAGCAGGACCAGGCGGCCGGCCTCGCCGGGCGCATGGGCGATCAGGGCCAGCTTGCGGCCGTCGGGCGACCAGGCCGGATCCTTGTACTGCTCGTCGCCCGCGGGCTTGTAAAGCGTCTGCACCTTCTTGGTGCGCGTGTCGATCAGCTTGATGGCGCTCACGCCGTCCTTCACTGACACGTAGGCGACCTGCTGGGTGCCGGGCCGCCAGGCCATCGCGTTGGCGCCCTCGTTCTCGGTCACGCGGGCGGTCGTGCGGGCCTGCACGTCGTAGGCGAACACGTCGAAGCCGGGGTTGCCCGCGGGGTCCTGCACGACGCGCGAATAGACCAGCTTGCGCCCGTCGGCGGACCAGCCGAACGAGCTCACCGCGCCACGGCCCACGGGCACCATGCGGGCGCCCTTGCCGTCGGGCTCGGCCACGAACAGCGAGAGGAAGCCCATCACGTTGCCGCGCAGGTAAAGGAAGCTGTCCTGGTGACGGCTCGTCAGGTACGCCAGGCGCTTGCCGTCCGGCGCGAGCTTGGGCTGGACGTTCACCTCGCCCTGGTACGAGTCGACCACGGACGTCGCGCCGGGCACCTTGTCCTGCAGGCCCTTGATCTGCTTGGCGTAGCCGTCGCGCAGGTGCTGGCGCCAGCCGGCCTCGATCGCCGTCAGCGTCTTGCCGAACGTGGCCTCGATCGCCTGCTCCCAGCTCTTCTTGCCGTCACGCAGGTTGGCCATCAGCACGGCGACCTTGTCGCGGCCGTGCGTGTCGAACATGTAGCGGCAGAGCGAGTAGCCCTCGTTGTAGCCCGCGGCGCCGGCGTGCACGCCGAGCATGCGGAAGTTCGTCCGCTCGGTGGTCGTGAGCAGGCTGCCTTCCAGCGTGTTCAGGCGCAGCATGCGGTCCAGCGAGGGATACCAATACTCGGCCGTATACTGCGCGATGCCCTCGAGGAACCAGGTGGGCAGGGCGCCCAGGCTGTTCAGCTTCGCCATGGTGTTGCCCTTGTTGAGGGCCCGGAAGGTCATGACGTGCGCGAGCTCGTGGGCCACGAAGCGCTGGGTGCCGACCACGGACGAGGTGGTGAGGCCGGGATCCAGCGTGATGCGATCCTTGAGGGGCTCGGCCTCGCCGTTGAAGAACGAGTCTTGATCCATGATGATCGGGATCTTGCCGGTCTGGCCCCGCACGCCGAAGTCCTGGGTCAGCTTCGGGTAGGCCTCTTCCGCGGCCTTCAAGACGCGCGTCGCGGTCTGTTCGAGGCCAGGGTAAAAGTGCATTTGGAAGTGCGCGGACTCCTGCACCAGCCACTGGCGCTCGGGATGGTTTCCGGCCAGGGCGGGCGCCGCCGTCAGACCGACGGTGGCAGCGGCAAGAATGGACGCGGCACGAAACTTCGCCAAGGCTTGACCTCCAAAGGCACGGTGCTGGGCCACTCCGACGAAAGTCGGAGCGGTTGAATGAACATCAGTCGGTCTGGGGGTGCGGCGAAGGCGGCGAAGGGGGCGGAATCGGGAGGGGTCAGATGACGTTCTGTCATTCTATACCCCGACAAGCTAGAATTGGTGCGGTTCTAGCGCCCAAGCAGGCTGAAAAACGGTAAATCTTCTTGAACACCTGCTAAGCCCCTGAGGGGCTGGGTATATACGGATTAAGTTTGTCAAATGTTGCTCAACAGCTTATAAAAGCAGCATTTAAATCCGGTTTAAGGTGGGCCTGGCCCCAAAGGAGCTATTCCCGATGTCAGCTGCCAAGATCCTCGTCGTCGACGACGAGCCCTCCATCGTCAAGAGCATCCAGTATTCGCTGGAGAAGGAAGGCTACGCCGTCGTCACCGCGAGCGACGGCCAGCAAGCCTTGGAGGTGGCGCGGCGCGAGAAGCCGAACCTCGTCGTGCTGGACGTGATGTTGCCGTCGCTGGACGGCTATGAAGTGTGCCGCCAGCTCCGTCAGGAGATGCCCATCCCGGTCATCATGCTGACCGCCAAGGGCGAAGAAATCGACAAGGTCGTCGGCCTCGAGATCGGCGCCGACGAGTACGTGACCAAGCCTTTCTCGCTGCGAGAGCTGCTCGCCCGCGTGAAGGCGCTGCTGCGCCTCGTGAACCGCTACAGCGAGCAGAAGCAGACGCAGCCCGACAAGATCGAGATCGGTGATCTGATCATCGATCTGACCCGCCACGAGGTCACGCTCGGCGGCAAGGTACTCAACTTGACCTTGAAGGAGTACGAGCTGCTCAAGCTGCTCGCCCTCAACGCAAACAAGGTGCTGAGCCGCGAGTATCTGATCGAGCAGGTCTGGGGCTACGACTTCACCGGCGAAGGCCGCACGGTCGACGTCCACATCCACTGGCTGCGGGAAAAGATCGAGAAGGACCCCAACCACCCGATGCGGATCCAGACGGTCCGCGGCGTGGGTTACCGCTTCGAGCGCCGCACGCGCCCGGCAGAGGTTTCCTAGAAACCGCCCGGCCGCTTAGCCGATGGTCAGATCCCTCTACGCCAGAATCCTCGCCTTCCAGCTCCTCCTCCTGGTGCTGGCGGGCTTCCTCTTTTGGCTCATCGCCGTTTACTTCGACGTGCCGGAGCCGATGAGCCTGATCGCGGTGGGCGCGGTCTGCCTGCTGATCACGTCGGTCGTGATCGGCCTGCTGCTCCACCCGGTCGACCAGGTCCTCCTCGCCGTCAAGCACCTGGCGGCCGGGGAGGACGTGCCCATGCCGGGCTTGCGCGGCAGCGACGGTCGCGCGATGAACACGGCGCTGGCCGCGCTTCACGCGCGCGGAGCGACCACCTCGATGACCGCGAGCCGCGCCGAGATCGTCGACGTGTTGAACAGCCTCAGCGAAGGCGTGATGATCCTCGACATGTCGCTCAGGCCGCTGCACGTGAACACGGCGCTGCGGCTGATGGCGAGCGCCGAGCAGATGACGGCGGCCAACGGCCAGCCGGCCGACGGCCAGCCGGCCGACGGCCATGAACGCTACCGCCTCGCGTTCCATGCGCGCACCTTCGTGCCGGACCAGCTCGCACTGGTCGAGGAGGAGATGGCGAAGAAGCCGGATCGGCCGCGCACCGACATCATCCAGCTCGAGCGTCCGCGGCAGTTCCTGCGCCGCTACAGCGCCCCGCTCTACAACGAGCGGCACGAGCAGACCGGCTGGCTGGTGAGCTACCAGGACATCTCGCACGAGGTCGAGCAGGACCGGATGCGCCAGGACTTCATCGCGAACGCGTCGCACGAGCTGCGCACGCCCGTGACGTCCGTCAAGTTGTTGCTCGAGAACCTCGTCGAGGGGGCCAAGGACGATCCGGCGGTCGCCGACGAGTTCCTCAACGATGCGCTCGACGAGATCAACCGGATGCACGAGCTCGTGAACCACCTGCTCGACATCGCGGCGCTCGAGGCCGGCCGCGACAAGCTCCAGATCACGGGTGTCGAAGTCGCGAAGATTCTCGCCGAGGCGGTCACGACCGTGGCGCCGCAGGCCAAGCAGCGCGAGGTGAAGCTGGAGTCTGAGCTGCCGCAAGGCGATATCACGCTCGAGGCGGACCGCGCGCGCCTGCGCCAGGTGCTCGTGAACCTGGTGGCGAACGCCGTGAAGTTCACGCCCGCCGGCGGCGAAGTGCGCGTGAAGGCCTGGCCCGAGAACGGCCACGTGCGCTTCAGCATCTCGGACACCGGCATCGGCATCCCCGCGCAGGACCTGCCGCACATCTTCGATCGCTTCTTCCGCGTCACGCGCGGCCGCTCGCGGCTGCAGGGCGGCAGCGGCCTCGGCCTCACGATCGTGAAGCAAGCGATCGACGCCCACCGTGGCGAGATCAACGTGGAGTCGACCGAGGGACAGGGTACGACCGTCTACATCACGCTGCCCGCGTCGCAGGCGGCAGACTAAGTCCACCAGGCTCGCGGAGCCGCCGTGGCACGTAGGCAACGGAGTGTAGGTCAGTGCTCGAGAAGTTCTCCGCCGGTGCGATCCAGGCCCTCAACGCCGCCAGGGAAGAAGCGCTTCGGCTGGAGTTCACGCAGGTGGACACCGACCACCTGCTGCTCGGGCTCGCGCATGAGCACAGGGGCCTGGCGACGCGCCTGCTGACCCGCCATGGGGTCGGGCCGAAGCAGCTCCGCCTCGCCGTCGAGCAGCTCTCCGGCCGTGGCTACAGCATGGCCCGCCAGGAGGACCTGGTCTTTTCGGCCGGCACGATCCGCGTCCTCGCGCGCACCGCGATGCGCCGCCCGACGCTGGTGGAGAGCCAGGACGTCTTCCACGCCTTGCTCCTGGAGCCCGACACGGCCGCCGAGACCGTCCTGCGCCACCTGCGCCTCGAGCCGGCCGAGTTGCGCGAGGAGGCCGAGGCCTTGCTCGCGGGCGGCATGTCGGAGGACGCCGAGACCCCCGCTGCTGAGGGCAAGGTGCTGCCGCGCCGGTTCGTCCAGCGCCTGCTCACGCCGGCCGGCCAGTCGGTGCTCAGCTACTCCTACGCCGCCACGCGGTTCTTCGGCCACACGATCGTGGGCACCGAGCAGCTGCTCACGGCGCTGCTCTACGTGCGCACCGGCCTGGCCTCGCGCGTGCTCGAGGCCAACGGCGTCGATGCGCTGGAAGTCGAGGCCGTGGCCTCGCGGGTGATCGGGCGCGGCAGCGGGACGCTTCCCGGGCGCCTGTCGCTCTCGCGTTGGTGCGAGGAGGTGCTCGACCAGGCCTGGACGGCCGCGCGCAAGCTGGGCCACGAGCAGGTGGGCACGGGGCACATCCTGCTTGGCATGATCGACCTCGACGTGGGCGGGGCGCTCTACATCCTCGACCAGCTGGACGTGAACCTCGCCCAGATCCGCTTCGACGTGGAGACGGCCTTCGATCACGCGCCGGGGGACCCGGAGCCCGAGGACGCATCGCCGTCCAGGGGCTCGGACCTTGACGAGGAGCTGCAGCCGAATTGACCGGATCCAGGAACCCTTCCCCTCTCCCCGGCGGGGGAGAGGTGCCCCACAGGGGCGGTGAGGGGGTTCGCGAGGCACCCGGCGTGCCCCGAGCCCCCTCACCGGGGTCGTCGGGGCTCTCCAGCCCCTCCTCACCGTCCTCTCCCCCTTTCCAGCCCCCCCACGAACCCACCCGGAGAGGAAGAAGGGTGCTGTTGGCGCTTCTCCTCGCCGGCTGCGCCGGCCGCGAGCCTGCAACTCATGCGACCAGCACGCCCCGCTCCACCCGCCCCGCCGTCATCCAGTTCCTCCAGGAGCCCGACTCCCTCAACCCTTACCTCTCGCCCATGGGCGCCACCAGCTCGCTCGCCGCCCTGTTCTATAGCGGCCTCGTGATCCCCGACGATCGCGGCGAGTGGGTCCCGGACCTCGCCGAGACCGTTCCCACCCCGGCCAACGGCGGCGTGAAGCGCGAAGGCGGCGGGATGCGCGTGACCTACAAGCTGCGCCCCGGCGTGACCTGGCACGATGGCCGGCCGCTCACGGCGGACGACGTGCGCGCGAGCTGGGCGCTCGTGATGGATCCGCGCTTCCCGGCGATCTCGCGGGCCGGCTACGACGAGATCGCGGGCATCGACGCGCCGGACCCGCGCACCGTGGTCGTGCGCTTCAAGCGCACCTACGCGCCCTACCTCGAGCTGTTCCCCTACGTGCTGCCCAAACACGTGCTCGGCGATCGCCACGAGGCCGCCCGTCAGCCCTGGAACCGCGCGCCGATCGGCAGCGGGCCGTTCAAGCTCGAGCGGTGGGTGAGCGGCGATCGCCTCACCGCGACGGCCAACCCGCGCTACTTCCGCGGCGCCCCCGCGATCGCGCGCCTCGAGGCCCGCTTCGTCTCGAACGAGGCCACCGCCTTCCAGCTCTGGCGGCTCGGCGAGCTCGATCTGCTGCAGGGCGCGCCGCCGACGGCGCATGACGCGTTGCAGCGCGAGGCGCCCGGCCGGGTGTTCGTCACGCCGACGGGCACCTGGGAGCACCTGGTCTTCAACCTCGCGCAGCCGGCCGTGGCGGACGTGCGCGTGCGCCGGGCGATCGCCCACCTGGTCGATCGCCAGCAGCTCAACGCCCGCGCCTACGGCGGCATCCTCCAGCCGGCCTGGAGCGAGCAACTGCCCGGCCACTGGGCCTACGACGCCCGCGTGGAGCACCGCTGGCCGCCCGATCCGGCCGCCGCGCGCCGCCTGCTCGACGAGGCCGGCTGGGTGCCCGGGCCGGACGGCGTGCGCCGCCGAGGCGACCAGCGCCTCGCGCTCTCGCTGGTGACTACCTCCGATCGGCCGGCGCGCGCGCTGGCCGCCCAGCTCTGGCGGCGGCAATGGCGCGATGCCGGCATCGACCTCGCGATCGACAAGCAGCCCGCCAGCGTGGTGTTCGGCGCCCCGAACGGACGCCTGGCCACGGGCAGCTTCGACCTCGCGCTGGTCGCATCCGTTTCCAGGCCCGATCCGGACTCGAGCTTCCGCTGGCGATCGGATCAGATCCCGCCGGCCGGGCAGAACCGCGCACGCTACAAGAGCGCCCGCGTGGATCGCTTGCTCGAGGAAGGCCTGCGCACGATCGAGCCGGCGCGCCGCAAACGGGTCTATCATGACCTCGCGGCGCAACTGTCGCTCGATTTACCGGTCGTTCCCCTGCTATATTGGGTGGGTATCGACGCCACCAGCGCCAGACTCCGCGGCTTCCGCCCCAACCCGACGATTCGCGGCAACCTCTGGAACGCCTGGGAATGGCACCTGGAACCTTAGAGACGCCCTTGCCCTTCAGTCGCTTCGCTCCTTCCAACCGCCCCACCCACCCACCCCACGAGAGAGATCTTAGATCCCGCTTCGCTTGGGCCTTCGGCCTGTGCTTCGCTCCTTCCAACCGCCCCACCCACCCACCCCACGAGAGAGATCTTAGATCCCGCTTCGCTTGGGCCTTCGGCCTGTGC
>JAKFEW010000046.1:0-138340 GCA_036675505.1 Candidatus Sericytochromatia bacterium | reverse complement strand
GGCGGGGGCGGGGGCGGCGCGGGCGGCGGGGGCGGCGCGGGCGGGGGAGCGGGCATGCCGGTGTTGGGGTTGGAAGGGCCGGGGCCGGGCAGGGTCGCCGCGGGCGGCCAGGTTGGCTCGGCGGTGGGCAGGGTGTGGCGGGCTTCCTGCATCCGGCGGATCTCGGCGAGGGCGGCCAGGAAGGCGGGGTCCTGGGCGGCGGGCGCGGGGGCCAGGCCGGGCGCGACGGCCTGGCCAGCGGGCCGGAAGATGTCGGCGGCGAACGCGGCGGGCGCGACAGGGGCTGCCGTGTAAGCCGGGGCGGCGCCGGGATAGGTGGGGTAGGGGCGCGCCTGACCAGGAGTCGCGGCCAGCAGGTCCAACGACCATGCCGCTCCCGCGCTGCCTCCACGATTCGGTTGCCAGGCATCCAGCCGCACGTCCACACCCTTTTTCAAGCTCACCCGCTCCGTTGTTATCGGGCCGTCACTGAAAAAAGTCGTTTATCCGGACTTTAAGTCAGGCCGAAATTCCGTTCAAGCTTCCAGTTGCGGGCAAGCGCCACGGCATGGATCATGGAGCCTCCAAGGAGGAGAATTCATGGCCCACATCGTCGTTCCCGAAGCCGAGGAGTTGCTCGACAAGGAGATCAAGGTCCTCGACAAGGGCTTCGTTCGGCTCGTCGACTATATGGGGGGCGACGCGCGCGTGGTCCAATCCGCCCGTGTCTCGTACGGCGCTGGCACCAAGACCGTGCGCGAGGACAAAGGGCTGATCAACTACCTGCTGAAGAATGCGCACACCAGCCCGTTCGAGCAGGTGGTGTTGACCTTTCACATGAAGCTTCCGATATTTGTCGCGAGACAGGTAATTCGCCATAGAACAGCCCGGCTGAACGAGATCAGCGGAAGGTACTCGGTCATGAAAGACGAGTTCTACGTTCCCGAGGCCGATCGGGTCCAGGCCCAGAGCAAGGACAACAAGCAGGGCAGCGGCGAGTCGTTGCCCGCCGACCTGGCCGCCGAGGTGATCGACACCCTGAAGACGGAGCAGGCCGCGGTGTACGCCAACTACGAGGGCTTCCTCGAGCAGGACGTGGCGCGCGAGCTCGCTCGCGTGAACCTGCCGCTCTCGCTCTACACCGAGTGGTACTGGCAGTGTGATCTGCACAACCTGTTCCACTTCCTGCGCCTGCGCCTCGACTGGCACGCCCAGTTCGAGGTGCGCGCCTACGCCGAGGCGATGGCGCAGTGTGTCCAGGCGGTGGCACCGCTCTGTTACGAGGCTTTCGAGGAGCATGTGAAACACGGCGAGCGCTTCAGCCGCGGCGAGCTCGCCGCGATCCGGGCACTGCTCAAGGGCGATGCCCATGGGCTGTCCGAGCGTGCCGCCGCGGAGTTCGAGCGCAAGCTCTGGGGCGCTGAAGGCCCGCCTGAGCCGACGCCGTAGCCGGTTGCGCAACGCGGGCGATAAGTGATCCTTATCACCCGCGTTGGGTGAAGCGCAACAGATCGTCGAGCGCCCGGCGCTCTTCGGGCGTGACGTCGCGCCAGGTGCCTGGCTTCAAGTCGCCCAGCCGCACCGGCCCGATCGCCACCCGCACCAGCCGGAGCGTGGGGTAGCCCACCGCCGCCGTCATCCGCCGCACCTGGCGGTTGCGGCCCTCGCGCAGCACGACCTCGACCCAGCTGGTCGGGATGTTCGCGCGGTAGCGGATCGGCGGGTCGCGTGGCGGCAGGTCGGGCTCGCGGGGAAGGAGCCTGGCCTCGGCCGGCCGGGTGCGCTGGCCCTGGATCTCGATGCCGGCCGCGAGGCGCGCGAGGGCCGCCTCGTCGGGCGCGCCTTCCACCTGCGCCCAGTAGGTCTTCGGGTGTTCGAACTTCGGATCCATGAGCCGCGTCTTGAGGCGGTTGTCGGTGGTGAGCAGCAGCAGCCCCTCGCTGTCGTGGTCGAGCCGCCCGGCGGGGTAAACGCCCGCGACGTCGATGAAATCCGCGAGCCCCGGATGCCCGGCCTCGGCGGTGAATTGGGAGAGGACGCCGAAGGGCTTGTTGAAGAGCAAGGTCCGCATGCGGCCCGATCTTACCTTTTCGGCTGCCGCGGTGCTATACTGCGGCGGACTCCGGATCAGCCGGAGTCGTGTGTTAGGGCGCATTCGCGCCCGACGCCAGCCGCCGAAAGGACCTCCATGAAGCAACGGGTCGTCGTCACCGGCCTCGGGGCCGTCACCCCGCTGGGCTCGACCACGCAGGCCTATTGGGACGGACTCGTCGCCGGCCGCTCGGGCGTCCGCTGCATCACGGCCTTCGACGCGAGCAAGTATGCGACCCGCATCGCGGGCGAGGTGCCGGACTTCGAGGTCGAACGCTGGATCCCGGACCGCAAGGAAGCGCGCCGCCTCGGCCGTTTCAGCCAGTTCGCGATCGCCGCCGCCAAGCAGGCCCTCGCGGACGCCGGCCTCACGGTCGACGAGGCCAAGCGAGACCGCATCGGCGTCAGCCTCGGCTCGGGCATGGGCGCGCTCGGCGTCATCGAAGAGCAAAACACCGTGCTCGTCACCAAGGGGCCGGACCGCGTCAGCCCGTTCACGGTGCCGTTGATGATCCCCAACATGGCGGCCGGCAACGTCGCGATCGCGCTCGGCGTGCGCGGCCCCAACGTCTGCACCGTCACCGCTTGCGCCTCCGGCTCGCATGCGATCGGCGACGCCTTCAAGATCCTCCAGCGCGGCGAGGCCGACGTGATGCTCGCCGGCGGCACCGAGTCCGTGATCACGCCGCTCGGCATCGCGGCTTTCTCCAACGCGCGGACCCTCTCGGAGCGCAATGACGAGCCCACCAAGGCCAGCCGCCCCTTCGAGCTCAATCGCGACGGCTTCGTGATGGGCGAGGGCTCGGGCATCGTCGTGCTCGAGACGCTCGAGCACGCGCAGGCGCGCGGGGCGCGTATCTACGCTGAAGTCGTCGGCTACGGGCTCACCGGCGACGCTTATCACATGACCGCCCCCGCGCCCGGTGGCGAGGGCATCGCCCGCGCCATGCGCCAGGCGCTCGCGGACGCCGGGCTCACGATCGCCGACGTGGATTACGTGAACGCCCACGGCACGTCCACCGCGCTCAACGACAAGCTCGAGACCGAGGCCATGAAGGCGGTCTTCGGCGAGCGTGCTTACCAGGTGCCGCTGTCGTCGGTGAAGTCGATGACCGGCCACCTGCTCGGGGCCGCCGGCGGCATCGAGGCCGTCGCGACCGCGTTGACGCTCTACCATGGCATCATGCCGCCCACCATCAACTACGAGACGCCCGACCCCGAGTGCGACCTCGACTACGTGCCCAACACGGCGCGCAAGGGCGACGTGCGGGTCGCGATGTCGAACAACATGGGCTTCGGCGGACACAACGCCAGCCTCGTGTTCCGGAAGGCGCCGTGACCCGACCCGTCGAAGCCCTCGTCGAGAGGCTCGGCTATCCGGCCGAGCCTCTCGATCCGCGCTTCCGCGAGGCCCTCACCCACCCCTCGGCCGATGAGCGGCCGCATTACGAGCGCCTGGAGTTCCTGGGCGACGCGGTCCTCAAGCTCATCGTCAGCCGCTGGCTCTACGATCGCCACCCGGGCCTGGACGAGGGCGGCATGACCAAGGTGCGCGCCCGCACGGTGAGCGACGAGACGCTCGCGCGGGTCGCCCTCACGATGGACCTCGGGCCACACCTGATCCTCGGCGGCGCCGAGAAGAAGAGCAAGGGCCGCACCAAGGTGGGGATCCTCGCGAGCGCGTTCGAAGCGCTCCTGGGCGCGGTCTACCTCACCGGCGGCGAGGCCGCGGCCGACGCCTTCCTCGCGCGGTGGCTGGCGCCTGAGCTCGCCGAGTCGCTCGAGCTCGGCGGCAGCGAGAACGCGAAGGCCGTGCTGCAGGAGCTCACCCAGGCCGTGCGGCGGACCCTGCCCACCTACCTGCTGGTCGAGACCAAGGGGCCCGACCATGACCGCCGCTACATCGTGGAGGTGGTCGTCGCGGGCGAACCGCTCGGTCGCGGCGAGGGCACCAGCAAGAAGGCCGCCGAGCAAGTCGCCGCGGCGGATGCGCTATCGACGCTGCGCGATCGCGGCGAGATCGGAGGATGAACATGCCCGAAGTCCTGATCGCGCCCTCGATCCTTTCAGCCGATTTCGCGGCGCTCGGCGACGCCGTGCGCGGCCTGGAGCCCGCCGGCGCGGATTGGGTCCACCTCGACGTGATGGATGGCCGCTTCGTCCCGAACATCACCTTCGGCCCGCCGATCGTGAAGGCCTTGCGGCCGCACAGCCGACTTTTCTTCGACGCCCATCTGATGATCGTGGAGCCCGAGCGCTACCTGGAAGCCTTCGCGGCCGCCGGCGCCGACGCGATCACCGTCCATGCCGAGGCGAGTCCGCATCTGCACCGCACGCTGAGCGCGATTCGCGACCTGGGCAAGCTGGCGGGGGTCTCGTTCAACCCTGCCACCCCGGTCGAGGCCCTGGCGCATGTGCTGGATGTGGTCGATATCGTGCTCGTGATGTCTGTGAATCCTGGCTTCGGTGGGCAACGTTTCATACCGAACGCGTTGGACAAAATCGCAATGATCAAATCGCTGATCGCACGTGCCGGCCGGCCGATCCGGCTAGCTGTCGATGGCGGCGTCGACGAGAAAACGGCGCGCCAGGTCGTATCCGC
The DNA here is from genome assembly GCA_036675505.1 of Candidatus Sericytochromatia bacterium. Lineage (GTDB taxonomy): Bacteria > Cyanobacteriota > Sericytochromatia > S15B-MN24 > JAQBPE01 > JAKFEW01. The sequence goes on along the minus strand of JAKFEW010000046.1, from coordinate 133,668 downwards.
GGGGGCCGATGTTCTGGTCGCAGGCAGCGCGGTGTTCCGCGGGTCGGATGTCGCCGGAAACATCGCCCGCTTGCGGGCTGCGGCGACGGGTACCGAGTCTACATAACGACACTGACTCGATCCTTCATTCAATCTTCAGCAAACCTGGCCCGGAAACTTCTGATATCAGGGTTTTTTCCCAATCAAGCATCAGGCGCACTATGGTAATCTTGACTTATCTCGGCAAGACCGCGGCAACGGTCGGGTGCGAGCGGAGGTCACCATGAGCAAGCGTGCAGCCACCCCCAGCCTTTCGGCTTCAGTCCAGACCATCGCAGACCAGCTGACCGAGCTGGCCATCAGCAAGACGGAATTCGCCCGCCTCCTCGGCGTGAGCCCGGACTACGTCTACCGCATCCTCAAGGGTCGCGTCCCGTTTCCGCGCGTGCGCGAGACGATGGAGCGAATGGCGGAGATCCTCAAGATCGATCCGCACGTCTTCGCGGAGTATCGCGATCTGGAGCAGGCGCTGTCGCCTTCCACGCGCCTCGTCTGGCTCCGCATGAAGGAGCTCTCGCTCAGCCGCGACGACCTCTTCACAGCGATGGGCAGCCGCATCAGCCGGCCTTACTTCAACAGCATTCTGCGCGGCGATCAGCCCTTCCCCAGCAATCGCGCCTATATCCAGCTCTTCGCGCTCGCGCTCGACCTTCCGCCCTCCGTCTTCAAGGAGTACGGCCGTTCGGCGCTGGCCCGCTGGAGCGACGACGAGGTGCGCACGATCGAAGAGCAGTTCTACAACTTGCTCTTCGACAAGATGCTGGCCGATCAGGGCTTCACCAAGGCGCCGATCAAGCTCGACATCCTCGAGCTCGCCGCGAGCGGCGTCTTCCCGCCGCGCGACCGCCGGTCTCCGGAGCTCGTCGAGATCCTGCGCCGCATGGGCGAGCTCGGAATGGGCGTGCCCGAGCTCGAGAAGGTCTCGGGCGTCGGCGCTTCCCGCCTGCGCGCGCTGCTCGCTTGCGAACGGGTGCCTGACGGCGGCGTCAAGGACGTGAAGGCGATCTGCCTCGCGTTGCGCATCGAAGGCTAGCGATAGCCCGCCGGACGCGCGCCTAGCGCGCGATCGCCCACCACACCAGCACCGCGAGCAACGCCAGCGAGGTGCCCAGCCGTAAGCCTGTCAAGAAGCGGGTCCAGCCGGACTCGCTCGTGGCCGGCTCGCCGTCGTCGGGGCCGCTCGCGGGCTCGGTGGCCGCGCCGCCGAAGAGCATGAGACCGGCGCCGAGCAGCAACAGGGCGAGGTAGAACCAGTCCAGCGGGATCACGCCCCAAATTGCCAGGTGGCGTGTGATGGGGCGGTAAGTGGCGCCGTAAACGCCCACCGCGAAGACGAAGAGACCGGTCCATTCCGCCGGGGAGCCGGGAAGAAACGTTCCGCCGCGCTGCCGTACCAGTTTGGCTCTCCTTTGCGGCTCATCATACCCCGTGGGCGCGTCGCGGGGTAGAAATACCCCGTCCCCATCGAGGAGTTCCCCATGTCGTCCATCGCCTTCCGTAACCTCACCGTCGCCACGCTCGGCGCCAAACACCGCGTGCTGACCGGCGTCCACCTGCTCGTTCGCGATGGGCGGATCGCCGCCATCGGTCCCGACGTGGACCATGCCGACCGCGAAATCGACTGCACGGGCCATCTCGCCATTCCCGGCCTGGTGAACTGCCACCACCACCTTTACCAGAGCCTCACGCGCGTGATGCCGGCGGTCCAGAGCGCCGAGCTCTTCCCCTGGTTGCAGGTCCAGTATCCGATCTGGGGCCGTATGACCGGCGAGGCGGTGCACACGAGCGCGCTCGTGTCGCTGGCCGAGATGCTGCTCTCGGGCTGCTCCACGGCCTCCGACATGTTCTACGTCTTCCCGAAGGGCTCGGACGTCTCGCTGGACCATGTGATCCGCGCGGCCGGCGAGCTCGGCGTGCGGATACACGCGGGCCGCGGCAGCATGTCGCTCGGCAAGAGCGCAGGTGGCTTGCCGCCCGACCATGTCGTCCAGACGGCCGAGGAGATCCTGGCGGACACGGAGCGCCTCGCGGACCAGCACCACGACGCCGCGCCCGGCGCGATGGTTCGCATCGACGTGATGCCCTGCTCGCCGTTCTCGGTCACGCGCGAGCTGATGGAAGCCAGCCGCGACCTGGCGCGCAGGCGCGGCCTGTTGCTGCACACCCACCTCGCCGAGACGCTGGACGAGGAGCGCTTCTGCCTCGAGAAGTTCGGCGTGCGGCCGCTCGGCTACCTCGAGCTGATGGGCTGGCTCGGGCCCGATGTCTACCTGGCCCACGGCATCCACTTCGACGACGCGGAGCTCGACCTGCTGGCGCGCACGAAGACGGGCGTCGCCCACTGCCCGAGCTCGAACATGCGGCTCGGCTCCGGCATCGCGCGGATCGTGGAGATGCGCCGGCGCGGCGTGCGCGTGGGCCTCGCGGTCGACGGATCGGCGAGCAACGACGGCAACAACGTGTTGCTGGAGGCCCGCCAGGCCCTGCTGCTGGCCAGGCTGCGGACCGGCGCCTCGTCGATCTCGCCGCTCGACGCGCTCAAGCTCGCGACGACGGGGGGGGCGGAGCTGTTGAACCGGCCCGAGCTCGGGGCCCTGGAGGTCGGGATGGCGGCTGATATCGCGATTTTCGATATGAACCGGATCGAGTACGCGGGCGCCGTCGAGCAGGATCCGGTCGGCGCGCTGCTGCTCTGCCACCCGACGCCGCCGCGGCATGTGGTGGTGAATGGCGCGCTGCGGGTCGAGCACGGGGTGATCCCGGGGCTGGACATGCCCGCGTTGCTCGCGCGGCACAACCGGCTGGTGCGCGAGCTGATGGTCGAGCCGGTCGCCCACTGAACCCACCCGGAGAGGGTTCAGCAGAGCGGGGCCTGCGGCCCCATCACGCCGGGACGCGCTCGATCAGCGTCCGCACGTCGCCCTGGCGCCTGGTGAAGCCGGATGAATCCAGGTACTCGAGGAACGGGATCGCGTACTTCCGCGACGTCTCGATCGCCTCGCGCATCTGGCTCGCCGTCAGCTGCGGCGACGCCGCGAAGGCCTCGCGCAAGCGCGCCTTGATCGCCACCAGCCGCTCCGCCGAGGCGTAGATGCCGCCGCTGACCCGCACCAGGGTCCCGGCCTCGACCAGGTCCTCGAGCAAGGCGGCGAGCTTGTCGCCGGCGCCCGCCGAGGCGAAGTCGTCCTGGTCCGCGAGGGGCGCTTCGCGGTAGCGGTCCAGGATGGCCTGCCGCGCCCTGGCGAGCTCGGGCGGCAGCGTCAGCACGTGGGTCGGCAAGGCGAGCAAGCGCCCGACCTGGGTCAGCGCGCCGCTGGCGACCGACGCGGCCGCGACCTTCGCGACGACCGACTGCGGCAGCTTCGTGCGCTTCGCCAGGTCGTCGACCGAAAGGCCTGCCCGCCAGGCCATCGCCTGGTGGAACTTCGCCAGGCTGTCGCTGATCGCCGCCGCGACCGCCTGCGTGCCTTCGCCATGCAGCCAGCGGCCGGGACCCGCCTCGAAGGCGTGCTGCTTGAGCCAGGCCTTCGCCTCGTCACGCCTGGCCGGCGGCACGAAGCCGAGGAGCGTCCCCTCGTCGAGCGGCTTCTCGCCTGCCCGGCGCAGCGCCTCGGCCATCGCGCCGAGTGGATCGCCCTCGCCGAGGCGTTCGAGCGACGCCAGCGTACCTGCCTGGCCGCGGCGGTGCTTGGCCGGCGCGGCGTGCAGCACCTCGCCGCCGCCCACGACCTCGGCGGGCGCATAGCGCCGCAACACGAAGCGGTCGCCGAAGACGGCCGCGGCAGGCCTCTCCAGCACCAGCTGGGCCAGCGCCGTGCCACCCGGCTCCACCACCTCGCGGTCGAGCAGCACGACCCGCCCGATCAGCTCGCCGGTGCCATGGTGCAGGCGGATTCGCGTGCGGTGCGCGAGCGGCTTCGCCTGCGGCAGGAGCTCGATGCGCACGTCGAGCAGCGTCGAGGGCGACACCGCGTTGGCGGCGACGAGCCAGTCGCCACGCCCGATCTCATGCTTCTCGAGGCCGACCAGGTTCACGGCCACGCGCTGGCCGGCGCGGGCCTCGGCGCGTTTCTCGCCGTGCACGTGCAGGCCGCGGACGCGGCTCGAGAGGCCCGCGGGCTCGATCGCGACCGCGTCGCCTTCGCGGATCGTGCCGGCCACCAGCGTGCCCGTCACCACCGTGCCGAAGCCCTGCTTCACGAACACGCGATCGATCGGCAGCCGGCTCGCGCTCGAGGCGTCGCGCGGCACCGCCGCATCAGCCACGCCGACCAGCGCCGCGCGCAACGCATCGAGCCCCTCCCCGGTCTGGGCCGAGACCGGGATGATCGGTGCGCCGGCCATGAACGTGCCGGCCAGCGCCTCGCAGACGTCCTCGATCGCGAGCTCGACGAGCTCGGGATCGACAGCGTCGATCTTGGTCAACACCACCAGGCCGCGCGGCACGCGCAGCGTGGCGAGGATGTCGAGATGCTCGCGCGTCTGGGGCATCACGCCGTCGTCCGCGGCCACCACGAGCATCACGACGTCCATGCCGCCGGCGCCCGCGAGCATGTTCTTGAGGAAGCGCTCGTGCCCGGGCACGTCGACGACGCCGGCCTGTCGCCCACCCGGCAGCACGAACGGCGCGAAGCCCAGGTCGATCGTCATGCCGCGGCGCTTCTCCTCGGCCAGGCGATCGGTGTCCACGCCCGTGAGCGCCCGGATCAAGGTGGTCTTGCCGTGGTCGACGTGGCCGGCCGTGCCGATGATCAGGGGCAGATCGCTCATGCGAGGGCCGCCGGCAGCGCGGCCACGATCCGGTCATGATCTCCCGCCATCAGCGTGCGCGGGTCGAGCAGCAGCTGATCGGCCGCGATGCGGCCGACCACCGGCGGCTCGCCCAGCCGCAGCCGGCGCGCCAGCTCGTCGACGCCGAGGTGCTTGGGCCGGATGGCGACGAGCCAGGTGGGGAGCTCCACGCCCGGCAGCGTGCCGCCCCCGACCGAGGACAGGCCCTCGATCACGCGCACGGCCACGCGGCTGTCCGGCGCGAGGCGCTCGGCGAGGCGGTTGGCCTCGGCCTTGAGCTCCTCGGGACGCCGCGCGAGCATCGCCATGATCGGCACGGCCTCCGCGATGCGATCGGGCAACAGGTAGGCCCGCAGCGTGCCCTCGAGCGCCGCGAGCGCGAGCTTGTCCGGCCGCAGCGCCCGCATGAGCGGGTTGCGCTTGAGGCGGGCGATGAGGTCCTTGCGGCCCAGCAGGATGCCGGCCTGCGGGCCGCCGAGCAGCTTGTCGCCGCTCACGGCCACGACGTCCACGCCGGAGGCCACGCTGGCCTGGACCGTGGGCTCGGGCGGCACGCCCCAGCGCGTCAGGTCGACCAGCAGCCCCGAGCCGAGGTCCTCGGCCGTGATCACGCCACGTTCGCGGCCGAGGGCGGCGAGCTCGGCCCGCTCGACCTCGGCCGTGAAGCCGATGATGCGGTAGTTGCTGGTGTGCGAAAGCAACAGCAGGCCGGTTTCGGGCCCGATCGCCCGCTCGTAGTCCGACAGGTAGGTCTTGTTGGTGGTGCCGACCTCGACGAGCCTCGCGCCGCTGGCCGCGAGCACGTCCGGCAGCCGGAAGCTGCCGCCGATCTCGATCAGCTGGCCGCGCGAGACGACGACGTCGCGTCCGCGCGCGAAGGTGTCGGTCAGCAGCAGCACGGCCGCTGCGCAATTGTTCACGACGACCGCCGCCTCGGCGCCGGTGAGGCGCGTCAACAAGCCCTCGACGTGGTCGTGGCGCGAACCGCGCTGCCCGCTCGCGAGGTCCATCTCGAGGTTGCTATAGCCGCCGGCGACCCCCATGAGGTTCTCGAGCACCGCGGCCGGCAGCGGTGAGCGGCCCAGGTTGGTGTTGATCACGACGCCCGTGCCGTTCACGACCCGCCGCAACCGCGGCTTCACCAGCGCCTCGAGCGCCGCGAGCGCCGCGTCGACCAGCGCCTCGGCGTCCGCCGGCGCCTCGCCCGCGAGCCGCCGGGTGCGCTCGGCCTCGATCGCCTCGCGCAACGCATGGACGACCTCGGCGGCGGCAATGTCGGCGGCCGCGGCGGCGATGCGCGGGTGGGTGAGGAGCTTGCCTACCGCGGGCAGGCCGCGCAGCAGGTCCCGGGGGGCGGCGGTCTCGCTCATACAGGCATCAGGCGCCGCGGCGCGGGTCGAACTTGTAGCCGACGATTTTGTAGACCAGCTTGGCTGCGAGGAACTCGGAGACGTTCTCGCCGGCGATCGGCGCGAGCTCGACCACGTCGCAGCCCACGACGTTGCGCCGGGTGAAGAGCGCCCTTAGCAAGTCGAGGGTCTCGTACCAGCCGAGGCCGCCGGGCTCTGGCGTGCCGGTGCCGGGCAGGATCGAGGGGTCGAGCCCGTCGAGGTCGATCGTGAGGAAGACCGGGCGATCGCCGAGCGCCGCGATGACCTCGTCGACCGTGTGGCGGCCGCGGCAGTAATCGCGCGCCCAGAAGATCGTGGAGGGCTTCTTTTCTCGCCACCAGGCCATCTCCTCCGCCGAGATGTTCCGGATGCCGACCTGAACGAGCGGCGTGCCCAGGTCGACGAGGCGGGCCATGGCGCTTGCATGCGAGTGGGGGGTGTCCTCGTACTCCGCGCGCAGGTCCGCATGGGCGTCGATCTGCAGCACGGCGAGGTCGGGGTACCTCTTGAGCGCGGCCCGCACCGAGGCGACCGAAATGGCGTGCTCGCCGCCCAGCACGATCGGGAAGAGCCCCTTGTCGTAGGCCGCGTCCACCACCCCTTCGAGCTGGCGCATCGGCGTCTCGTAGTCGAGGCGCGAGGGCCAGACCGGCGCGGTGGTCGCGATGCCCACCTCGTAAGGCGACCAGTCCAGCTCGTCGTCGTAGAGCTCGACCTGGGCGGAGGCCGTGAGCAGGGCCTGCGGTCCGTCCTTCGTGCCGCCGCGGTAGCTCGTGGTGGCCTCGTAGGGGAACGGGATCACGACAGCCTTGGCGGTCTCGGCGTCGCTGTGCTCGGGGGGCAGGTTGCCGAACGTGAGGGTCTGCGGGCTGAGGGGCATCGGGCACTCCGGTCTGGGGCGGCATCGGTGCCCCATCTTACCAGGCGGGCCCGCGCCCGGCGACCGCTTGCGGCTACTGGACGAAGGCCGTGATCAGCCGCTTCTCGAAGAGGTCGCGCGGCATCGGCTGTTCCTGGCCCCACGGGTTCAGGCCGTAGACCGTATCGCCCTCGATGCGGGTGATGAGCTGATAGTGGCCGAATTCCTGATCTGGGCGGACGGAAAGCAACACGGGCACCGACCAGCCCTTCGCGGTCATTTCGTCGATCTTCGCGTAGGTCCCGCGCAGGTCGACGTTGGCTTTGGGCACCCAGCCCCCGGCGTTGCGATCGAAATTCTTCACCTGGTGGTTCGTGGTCGGGGTGTTGACCAGAGAGGTCAGCAGCAGCTCCATCTCGACCGAGGTCAGGCCCTTGCGGGGGCCTCCGCTGCGGTCCGCGGTCACGGTCGTGTCCTGCGAGGCGTTGTAATCGTCCGCGCCGTTGGCGAGTTCCATGAATGACGACTGGAGCAGCATGCCGGTGACCGTGCGCTGATCGTTCGGGCCGCCGTGCCAGTCGGGCTCGCGCTGCAGCACCTGGCCACTCTGGAGCGTCACCTGGCCGTGGAAAGCCAGGCCCGTCACGATCCGGACGTATTCGTCAGGAGCTTCTCGCGCGATCATGATCTGGGCCGAGGCGGCGCCACAGGTCTGCCTGTCGTGCTGCAAGCAGTTCTGCGGGTCGTAGATCTCGCGAATCGTCGAGGCGAGCGCGGACGCGCCGGTCAGGTCGGCGCTGAAGACGTTGCCCGGGAAGGCTTCGTGCAGCTTCTCGCCCTCATCGGGGTCGTCGACCGCGGCGGTGTAGTACAGGTGGGCCAGCGTCGATTCTTCGCCTTGAAGAATCAACTTGTGCAGGCGGGCGGCGCCCTCGTTGGCGTTCGGGCTGCGCAGCGCCTGGGCCAGCATGGCGGTGGCCGCAGGATCGCTGGCGGTCGAAGCCACCACGGCGGCGAAAGTGGTGAGCCGCTTGGCGTCGATGCCCTCCGCGGTCTTGAGCTTCTCGTTGACTTCGGCGATCAGCTGGTCGGCGGAAGCGCCGGGCGGCGTGGCGCCGCCCGCGGGCGTGGCGATCGCCGCGGCTTCGGCCGCCTGGCGGATCTTGCTCAGCGCCAACTCGTCGGCCGAGGTCGGCGCGCCGCCAGCCGGCGCCGCTGCCTGGGGCGCGCTGGGACGCCGGGTGCCAGGCGTCGTCGTCACACGATTGACCGTCAGACCGTCCATTATCCTCTCCCAGATGACCGTAGGGAACCAGCGGAGCTGGATGACCGCCCGGGGATGCCGGGCGGTATTCCCCTTATGCCCTGCTCGGTCGATCAGGTTGCGTGGTCGAAGACGATTTCAACGGTGATTTCATCGACCCTTAACAAACCCGGCACCCGAGCGGGCGGGATGATCACGGAATTCGGGCTAACGAATGGTGGCCTTGATGATCCGGTCCGGCGCGGCCGAGTTCGGCGCGCCGTCACGCTCCGACGGGGTCAGCTTGAGCGCGACGTCGAAGCCCTTGGTGACATGGCCGAAGATCGTGTAACCGCCGTCGAGGTGCGAGATCGGGCGGTGGGTGATGTAGAACTGGCTGCCCGCGGAATTGGGCAGCGACGAGTGGGCCATCGCCACGGCGCCGGGCAAGTGCTTGAGGCCGTTGCCATGCTCGTCCGGGATGTCGTAGCCAGGGCCGCCCGTGCCAATCTGCGGGTCGCCGGCCTTGAGCTTCTTCGAGAGCGGGTCGCCGCCCTGCGAGACGAAGCCGGGAATCACGCGGTGGAAGGTGGTGCCGTCGTAGAACCCCTTCTTCACGAGCTTGGTGAAGTTCTCGACGGTCTTCGGCGCGGCCTTCGGGAAGAGCGTGATCTCGATCGTGCCACGCGTGGTCTTGAGCGTGACGGTCCGGCCGAGCTGCACCTTCTTGCCGCTGGCCTTCTCGACTTCGGCGATCGAGATGGCGCCACCGCTGGTGGACATCGCGGGCTTCGCGGGCGACGGCTTGGCGACGGCCGGGGCCGTGACGAACGCCGCGGCGGCGACGGCTGCGAGGGCGGCGCGGATGGGGAACGCGGGCATGAAGCTCTCTCCTTCTCGGTCGAAATGCCCCGGCATTCTAACGCAACGGCCGCGGGGGCACAAATCGGACCTGGACCCCCGCTCGGCGGGTACAACTACCTCGCATCCCCCTGAGCCGCGCCGTGATCGAACGAATCCCGAACGCCGGGGCCCTCCCGGAGCCCGCCATCGTCCCAACGACGCCGAAGCCGATCGCGGCGGCGCCCGGTTTCGCCGCGGACGTCCGGCTGCGGGTGGTGGGCGAGCCTGAGACGCGGGTGGCGAAGCCGTACGACTTCGGGCCGCACGAGGGCTGGTTCAAGCGGGCGCGCGCCGGGTTCTGGCTCCTCGTCGAGGCCGTGCGCACGGCCATGTCGCCAGGCGAGTGGCTGTGCCGGAAATCGGACGGCGGCAAGCACGGCATCCGGCGGCTGCGCGAGGGCGCTGGCAGCCACGAGCTCGCGCTGCAGGTGCAGGGGATCCAGAAGCGCGACGACGGTTGGACCGCGGCCGCGATCCGGAACCCGGGCGATCCGGAGGGCCGCTTCGACCCGTACGCCTACCTGCCCACCATCGCCTTCCACCGGAAGGAAGACTCGTTCCCGGTCCTGCCGGACGGCGACGGCACGCAGACCCCGAACGACGACGTGAAGGGCTACGAACACGGCGTGATCGGCGGCGCACAGCCGCTGCGGGGGGCGGTCTCGGTCGCGCGGAAAGGCGAGTTCACGGTCGTCACCTATAGCTTGTTCTACGTCGACAACAAGGCCGGGTCTTACCATGACAAGGATTCGAGCACGGTGGCGGTCTACCTGAAGCCCGACGCCACGGGCCGACTCGCGCCCGCTTTCCTGTACACCTCGTGGCACTACGGCGCCAACCTGAGCCCGTGGGACGACGTGAAGAAGGGCGCGGACGGCCGGCCGATCGTGCGCGTCGAGCGCGGCAGCCACGCCGTGCGGCCGCTCGCTTCGTGGGAGCCCGCGCCCGCGAGCGGCGTGGTGGTGGCCGGCGACGGGTCGGTCACGGTGGATGGCCAGCCTGCCCCGCACCGCCTCACGTTCGTGAGCCCCCAGCCCAGCTTCCGCGACGTGGAGGCCTTCGAGGCCGGCGACCCGCGGCGCAAGACGCTGATGAACACCTACTACCGGATCTACCAGGAGCGCACGAACCCCGTGCATCCCTCGTTATTCGGCTTCGAGGGGTGAGTCGCCGAGCGCGGTGACGCCCGCGATGATGTCGAACAGCTCGTCCGAGATCTCGCGCTGGCGGGTCTGGAGGTGGACGAGCCGCAGGCCGTCGAGCCGCTCGCGGATGTTGTGATCGGCGCGCAGCATGGCCGCGAGCCGGCTGACGTGCTCGCTCGCGATCGCCTCGGCGCACGCGCGGAACAGCGCGATGAAGAGGTGCTCGCGCACCAGCGCTTCATAGGTGAGCCTGGCGCCGATCGGGGCCTCAGGCACCTGGCGCGTCGGCCAGGGCGCTCGCCGCAGCGCCTCGAGCCAGGCGCCTTCCAGCGGAACGAGCCGCTCGGCGCGGGGATCCAGGCGCGCGCCGCCGAGGGGGCGGTGATGCACCACCTCGATCGCGCCGAACGGGTAGCCGGGTGCTGCCTCGATCGCCTCCAGCAACGCCGCGATCGCCGGCGTGATGCCCTCGGGCGAGTCGGGGACGGTCGCGGGCGGCTGTGGCCTGCGGCCGGCCGCGACCAGCCGGTCGTGCAGGCGCTCCCCGACCACCCAGGTCTCCACGGGCGCAGGCCAGCTGGCGTCGCGCGAGGCGACGAAGTCGGCCATCACGTCGTTCAGCGTGCCGACCAGGCCGCGGTCCGTGCCGAACGCGATCACCGCGGTTCCGCGCGCGGCGCGGCCGGGATGGGCCTCCGCCAGCGACGGCTGCGCGCGCAGACACACGCCGAGCCCCTGGGCGATCGCCGCCGCATAGGCGTCGAGCGCGGCCACGGCCTTCTGGTACGGCACCACGGCCGCGGCGGCGTGCGCCTTCATGACGCGGACCACGGTCTGGAGATCGCCCGCGGTGCGGAGCTGGTGGCCGATTTGCTCGAGCGAGTCAGCCATCGCGCCGCCTCAGCCCGGCGCCCGGAACGGGATGAGCGCCGCATCCGCGGCCGCGCGCAGCCCGCGCAGGGCGTCGCCGCTCGCGATCGACGCGTCGAGCAGCGCCTGGCGCGCCGCGGGTGGCAGCGCGGCCGCGGCCAGCCGCACCTGCAGCTCCGCAGCCTCCATGCGCGCCTCCGGGACGTCGTCGAACAGGCCGGCGACCAGCGCGTCGAGCACGGCGATCTGCTCGACCACGGGCATGGTCGCCCGCTCCGCCTGGGCCAGGACCTGGCGCAGGCGCCGGCCGTGGGCGAGTCTGCGCCGCGTCTCGTCGTCGACGCGCGTGCCGAAGCGCGCGAAGAGCTCGAGCTCCTCGAACTGCGCGTGGGCGAGTTTGAGGTCACCGGTGATCGCGTGGTAAGCGGGCAGCTGGGCCTGGCCGCCCACGCGCGAGACGGACAGCCCGACGTCGACCGCCGGCAGCTGGCCGAGCTGGAACTGGGCGGTGGCGAGCACGATCTGCCCGTCCGTGATCGAGATGAGGTTGGTGGGCACGTAGGTCGCGAGGTTCCCGGCCTCGGTCTCGGCGATCGGCAAGGCCGTGAGCGAGCCGCCGCCCCGCTCGGGGCGCAGCCTGGTCGCGCGCTCGAGCAGCCGCGCGTGGATGTGGAACACGTCGCCCGGATAGGCCTCGCGTCCCGGCGGCCGGCGCAGCAGGAGCGCGAGCTCGCGGTAGGCCCGCGCATGGCGCGTGAGGTCGTCGTAGACGATCAGGGCGGGGCGGCCGGCCTCCATGAAGAACTCGGCGATCGCCGTCGCCGCGTAAGGCGCCACGAAGCGCAGGCCGGGCGCGTCTTCGTCGGCCGCGACCACGACGGCCGTGCGTTCGAGCGCCCCATGCTCCCGCAACACGGCGACCACCCGCGCGACGGCCGCCCCGCGCTGGCCGATCGCGCAGTAGACGCAGGCCACGTCGTCGGGCTGGTTCAGGATCGTCGCCAGCGCGATCGCCGTCTTGCCGGTCTGGCGATCGCCGAGGATGAGCTCGCGCTGCCCGCGGCCGATCGGGATGAGCGCGTCGATCACCTTGATGCCGGTCTGGAGCGGCTCGATGACCGGCGCGCGGTCCAGGATCGCCGGCGCCGGCCGCTCGATCGGCCAGCGGCGCAGCGCCGCGAGCGGCCCGCCGCCGTCGAGCGGCCGGCCGAGCGGATCGATCACCCGGCCGAGCACGCCGTCGCCCACCGGCACGTCGGCCACCCGCCCGGTACGCGTCGCCTCGTCGCCCGCCGCGATCGGCGCGCGCGCGTCGAGCAGGGCGACGCCGACCTCATCGCGCCCCAGGTCGAGCGCCAGCCCGAACGCGCCGTGCGGGAAGGCGACGAGCTCCTCGGCGCCGACGCCCGGCAGCCCGGCGACCCGCACGATGCCGCTGGTCACGGCGGTCACGCGGCCGCGCTCGCTGGCGACGAGCTCGGCGCCCTCCTCGCGGGCCATCCGCAGGGCGGCGAAGGCCCGCGCGAGCGCCGCCTGGACGCCAGCTTCTTCAGGCGGCGTCGGCATCGGTCACCTCGTCGAGCGCCTGGGCGGCGCGGGCGGCCAGGCGCTCGAGGTGCTCGGCGACCGTCCAGCCGAGCTTCAACGGACCGGCCACGAGCTCGATGCCGGCCACCAGCGCCGCGTCCGTCGCGAAGGCGGGCGGCTGTCCGCCGAGCTCGGCCAGCGCGCGCGTGATCGCCGCGCGGGCATCGGCCGCCAGCGGCGCCGCGCTGACGACGGTGGCGCCGGCGGCCAGCGCCTCGCCTAGCTGGTGCCGGTCGGCAGGCGCCAGGCTGGCCAGCCGCGTGAGGAAGACGCCGGCCATGCGGGCCTCGAGCGTGGTGTCGGCGAGGTCGGCGAGCACCGCGCGGGCCGTGGCCACGGTCTCCGCTTGCGCGCGCTCGGCGAACGACCGCGCCAACGCCGTGCGACGCGAGGCGACGGCGCGCCGCCAGCGCGTTTCCAGCCGCCGGACGCGGGCCTCGGCGTCCTTCGTCAACACCTCGCGCTCGCGGACGAGCTCGGCCTCGAGCGCGCGCCGGCGGGCGGCCGCCTCGGCCTCCATGACCTGGTTGCGCGCCGCCCAGGCCGCCTGCTCGCCCGCGGCCGCCGCCATGCGCCGATCGGCTTCCCTCAGGGCGTCGGCGATGCGCTGCTCGCGGCGCGCCATCGCCGCGAGGATCGGTCGGTAGAGCAGGTGCCGCAGCAGCGCGATGAGGATCAGGAAGTTGACCAGCTGGGCGGTGACCGTGAACCAGTCGATCAGCACGGCTAGACCGCCCGCGCGAAGTGGGCCCAGAACGGGTTGGCGAAGACCAGGATCATCGCGATGACGAAGCAGTAGATCGCGACGGACTCGATCATCGCGAGGCCGATGAAGAGCGCCCGCGTGATCGGGCCGGACTCGTCGGGCTGCTGGGCGATCGCGGTCATGGCGGCGGCGATCGCCTTGCCCTCCCCGAGGGCCGGGCCGATCGAGCCGATGCCCATGGTGAGCCCCGCCGTCGCGATCGAGACGGCGGCGATCCAGGCGGCATCGGTCATGACACGCTCCCTTCTTCCGCTGGGCCGGGCGCGACGCGCGCGGCGGCGGCGATGTAGACCGTGGCGAGCACGGCGAAGATGTAGGCCTGCACGGTGCCGGTCAAGAGCTTGAGCAGGCTCATGAGCACCGGGAAGAAGAACGGCGCCACCGCGAGCAGGATCGCGACGATCAGGCCGCCGCTCATGGCGTTGCCGAAGAGCCGCACGGCGAGCGCCAGCGTGCGGGAAAGCTCCTCCAGCACATGGAGCGGCAACAGCCAGGGCGAGGGCTCGAGGAAGTGCGCCAGGTAGCCTCGCAGGCCGCCCGCGCGGGTGCCGTAGAGCGGCACCGCCACGAACACGGCGAGCGCGAGCGCGGTCGTCGTCGAGAGCGAGGCGGTCGGCGCGTGGTAGCCCGGCAGGATCGTGAGCGCCGCGCTCGTCGCGATGAAGAGGAACAGCGTGCCGATGAACGGCAGGTACCGCTCAGCGGGGCTGAGCCCGGCGTCGCGGATCTGGCGGCGGATGCCCAGCACCACGATCTCGAGCGCGTTTTGCCAGGGCGTGATCGTGGGCGCGTCGGTGAGCCGCCGCGTCACGAGCCATGCGCCGAGCGCGAGCCCGGCCATGACGACCCAGGTGGTGGCGATCGTCTGGTTGAGCACGATCGCGCCATGGCGCCAGAGCACGACTTCGTCAGGGCTGAGGTGCATGCGCGGCCTCCCCTGGCAGGCACCAGCGGACGGCGAGCGGGCGCACGATCATGAAGCCCGCGAAGGCTGTGAGCGCCAGCGTGCCGTCGCCGCCGGTGGCGATCGCGAGCACGCCCACCACGAGCACCGCCCGCACGAGGAAGCTGCCGACGTACCACGCCGGGCGGGCGTCGGTAGCGGTGCCATGCCGCACGGACCAGGCCAGCCCGGCCACGAAGGCCAGCCCGAGCCCGGCGCCCAGCCCGAATATGGCCATCAGCTCAGCCATCCGCGTCCTCGCTCGAATCCGCATCGAAGCCGCGGCCGTGCTCATGCGCGACCCAGCGCCAGGCGTTGGCGAAGCCGATCGCGAGGCCGCCCATGAGCCCCGCGACGGTCCAGGGCACCCCACCCGGGTGGGCCCGGTCGAGCCAGGCGCCCGCGAGCGCGCCGGCGACGGCGGGCAGGGCGATCGACCAGCCGACGACGCCGAAGAGGCCGAGGCCGAACCAGAGCTCGCGCGTGCTGGCCCGCCGCCCGGCCAGCTTGCGGGCGGCCTGGCGCGACACCTGCGCGTGGAGCCGATCCTCGTCGGGGTGGAGCGCAGGCTCATGGGGCACGGGCAACCTCCACCAGGCCGCGCATGAACTGCGTCTCGAGGGCCGCGAGCGCTTCGCCGAGGCGCCGATCGGCCTCCCGGCGCGTCTGCAGCTCGCGCGCGACGATCTCGCGGAGCTCGGCCAGCGGTCCTATGAAGGCCCGGTGGGTCACGACCGTCACGTCGGCGCCCGCCTTGACCAGGATGCCCGCGTCGATGCCGACCCAGTGGGGCTCGTCGGCCTCGTACGCGAGGATGCCCGGGGCGAGCGGCAGCACGCAATCGAGCCGGCGAGGCCGGATGCCGTAGGCGCCGGCCAGGCTGTGTACGACCACGCGGCGCACGCCCTCCGCCTCGGCGGCCAGGCCGACCGGCGTCTGAACCTTAAGCCGCATGGCGTGCGCCCTCCGCCTCGTCGATCGTGCCGATCATGTAAAGGGCTGCCTCGGGGACGTCGCGGAACTCGTCGGCCAGGATGCGTTCGCAGCCGGTCAGCGCCGCGTCGAGCGGGATCGGCCGGCCGGGCTTGCCCGTGAAGGCCTCGGTCACGGCGAACGGCTGGGTCAAGAAGCGCTCCAGTCGCCGGGCGCGGCCGACGAGGCCGCGGTTCTCGGGCGAGAGCTCGGCCAGGCCGAGCATGGCGATGATGTCCTTGAGCGCCTCGTACTCGGCCAGCGTGCGGCGGACCTCGCGCGCGACGCGCGCATGGCGCTCGCCGACCACGCCCGGCGCGAGCAACGACGACGCCGACCGCAGCGGGTCGACGGCCGGGAAGAGGCCTTCGCTGGCCCGCTTGCGCGCCAGCACGACCGTGGCCGAGAGGTGGCCGAAGGTATGGACCGCGGCGGGATCGGTGAAGTCGTCGGCCGGCACGTAGACGGCCTGCAGCGAGGTGATGGCACCGGCGTTGGTCGAGGCGATGCGCTCCTGCAGCTCGGCGAGCTCGGTCGCGAGCGTCGGCTGGTAGCCCAGGCGCGACGGCAGCCGGCCGAGCAGGGCCGACACCTCGCTGCCCGCCTGGATGAAGCGGAAGATGTTGTCGACGAGCAGCAGGACGTCGCGGCGCTCGACATCGCGGAAGTGCTCGGCGATCGCGAGCGCCGCGTGGCCGACCCGGAAGCGGCACCCCGCGGGCTCGTGCATCTGCCCGAAGACCAGCACGGCGCGCGCGAGCACGCCGGCGTCGCGCATCGCGCGGTAGAGCTCCTCACCCTCGCGGCAACGCTCGCCGATGCCACAGAACAGGCTCACGCCTTGCTCATGACCGATCATGTTGTGGATCAGCTCGGTCAGCAGCACGGTCTTGCCGACGCCCGCGCCGCCGAACAGCCCCACCTTGCCGCCGCGCTCGAGCGGGGCGAGCACGTCGATGATCTTGATGCCCGTCTCGAACACCTCGAGCTGGGTGGGCCGGGTGTTCAGCGCGGGCGGCGGCTGGTGGATCGGGCGGAGCGGGGCATCGACCGGCGGCCCATGGTCGAGCGGGCGGCCGAAGACGTCGAGCATGCGGCCGAGCGTGGCCCGGCCGGCCGGGATGGTCAAGGGGCCGCCCGTGTCCACGATCGGCTGGCCGCGCGCCATGCCGCGCGTGGCGGTCAGCGCGATGCCGCGCACATGCGCGAGGTCGAGGTGGGCCGCCACCTCGATCGCCGTCTCGCCATGCTCGCCGGCGCGCAACAGCTGCCGGATCGGCGGTAGCGCTCGCTCGAAGCGGGCATCCACCACGTCGCCGCGCACCGCCGTGATCACGCCGGTGTTGTAGGTGGGGTCGGTCATCTCGCTCGATCCGGGCCCGTCGCCGTGCGGGCCCCGTTCCAGCGTAGCGCCGGCCCTCCGCCGGTGCGCCTGGCGGAGTGGCCGAAAATTCCGGTCCGTCTCGCCCGACTGCCAGCCTGCTTGCACAGGCCGAGTCAGGCCTTAGAGTGGTTCAAGATCACGCACAATCGGAGGAAACGGACATGGCCGACCAGGAATTCGAGAGCGGCGAGCCGCTCGCCCCGACCCGCGGGACGGTGGCCCATGGCGAGCGAGCGCCCGAGGCCGGGCGCTACGTCTGTTGCGCCTGCGACGACCCGGCCGTCGCGGCCGAGGTCATGCTCGCCTGCAACGAGGTGGCGCCGCTGTGCCACACCTGCGGGCCGCTCACGAACTGGGTTCGAGCAGGCGAGGGCGCTTGAGCGAGGGCCGGCGATGCCGCCGGGGAGGGCAACTCATGAGCACGGACAACGACGTTCGGGCGACCTCGGGCGAGCCCGCGAAGACGGTGAGGCCTGTACAGCGGGTCACGATCTCGCGCATCGACGACGCGGTCGAGCATGAAATCACGCGCGCGGACCTGATGGACCTGTTGGTCGGCCTCACGCTGCCGACCACGCGGGCCCAGCTCGTCGCGCACGCCGAGGCGCACCGCGACCGGGTGACCAACGCGGGTGACGCCCTCGCGATCCTCCGGCGGCTGGACGAGGGGACGTACGCGGACTACAGGGCGATCGTCCGGGCGATCGACCGGGTGCGTTGAACGTCTCACGATTCGTCAACGAATTGAAGTTTTGCCTCGAACAGCATCCTCTCAGGGACCGACCTCGCGGAATGGCATTGCCTGCCGAGTCTGTCATTGACTCACTTACGCGCTACGGACGCGCCAAGCGCTTGCGTTTGTAGCCGTTGCCCCAAGTCTGAGTCTGCTGATGGCAATTGGGGCAAAGGAAT
Organism: Candidatus Sericytochromatia bacterium; assembly: GCA_036675505.1. GTDB lineage: Bacteria > Cyanobacteriota > Sericytochromatia > S15B-MN24 > JAQBPE01 > JAKFEW01. Next base: position 115,863 of record JAKFEW010000046.1, on the reverse strand, counting down.
CGCAGGTTTTCCAACCGATGATCGTTGTTGATGCCGTTGATATGGTCGAGATGTAGCGTGAGTGCCTTGCCGCACCACTCAGTCAGGCCACAGGCTTCACATCGATACGGGCGTCCCATCTTGACCAAGCGAGCGGTCAGGCGAGGCCCGATGACGACGTAAGGGCAGTTCTCGACGAAAACTTGTTCGTTTGGATAGGTTTGGAGAGCGGCAGCACGCTTGATCGCACTCGACGTTTCTTTCGTCAACCCACGGTTCCAGGCCGCGCCGGTAAAGTGAGACGTATCAAGCTCCAAAGCGCGCATCCGGCTATTGATATACCGGTAGTTGCCGCCTGTAGGTTTGAGGCCCAAGGTCCGTAAGACCTCAGCGACAGCCGTCGATTTCTCAACGATTGGGCCGAGAAGTTCTTTCGAATACTTCGAACGACTCATTGAAGTGCTCCAGGTCGGATTCGAACCGACACTGTAACGGACCTAAACCGTTCGCCTCTGCCATTGGGCTACTGGAGCGGTCCTAACATATTATCACGATGCGCCGTTCGAAGATGCTGGCTCAGGCTGCTCCTGCCGGCCGAACAGCGCCTGAACGAACGTGTGCGGGTCGAAGTCGCCGATGTCCTCGAGCTTCTCGCCCAGGCCGACGATCTGCACGGGGATGCCCAGCGTGCGCTGGATCGCGAAGATGACGCCGCCCTTGGCGGTGCCGTCGAGCTTGGTCAGGATCACGCCCGTGAGGCCGGTGGCCTCCTTGAAGACTTCGGCCTGCCGGAGGCCGTTCTGGCCGGTCGTCGCGTCGAGCACGAGCAGCACCTGGACGATCGCCCCGGGCAGCTCGCGGTCGATGATGCGGCGGATCTTGCGCAGCTCCTCCATCAGGTTGGCCTTGTTGTGCAGCCGCCCGGCTGTATCGATCAGCAGCACGCGCTTCTTACGCGCTTCCGCGGCGTGGATCGCGTCGAAGACGACCGCGGCGGCGTCGCCGCCTTCCTTGTGGCGGATCATCTCGACGCCGGCGCGTTGGGCCCAGACCTCGATCTGATCGATCGCCGCGGCGCGGAAGGTGTCCGCGGCGGCGATGATGGTCTCGTTGCCCTGGCTCTGCAGGCGGGCCGCGAGCTTGCCGATCGTGGTCGTCTTGCCCACGCCGTTCACGCCGACGATCATCACGACGTTCAGCGCGTCCGGGTCGATCCGCAGGGGGGCTGCCGCGCCGAGCCGATCCTCCAGGAACTGCGCGAGCGCGTCGGGGATGCCCTCGGGCTTGAGGGCCTGCTCCTTCGCCAGCACGCGCAGGTGCTCCAGGATGTCGTCCGAGGTCTCGGGCCCGACGTCCGCGCCGATGAGGATCTCCTCGAGCTCCTCGAGCAGGTCGTCGTCGATCTTGCCGCGCCCCAGCACCAGCACCTGGATGCGGTTGGTCAGGACCTTGCGCGTCTCGGCGACGACCGCGCGGGTCTTGATCGCCCACTCCTCGTCTTTTTCGAAGACGGGCTTGTTGAGCGCGCCCCAGGCCTTGGCCCACCAGCTCTTCTGGGGGTCGGCGGGCGGCGCGACGTCGGCCGGCACGACTGTTTCAGGGGCGGCCGGCGCGACCGTTTCAGGCGCCTTCGGCTCTTCGGGCTTCTCTCGCTTAAACCACATTCTGCTTGCCGCCCCGCAGCCCCGCCGCTTCCTCGGCGAAGCGCGAGAGCACGCCGTTCACGAAGCGACCGGAATCCGTGGTGCCGTATTTCTTGGCGAGCTCGACCGCCTCGTTGATCGCGACCTCGACGGGGACCTCCTTGGCCCAGAGCAGCTCGCCGACGGCGATGCGCAGCACGTCGCGATCCAGGCTGGCCATACGCTCGACGGACCAGTTCTGGGCCGCCTCCTCGAGGCGCTTGTCGATCTCGGCCTTGTGGTCCGTGTACCGCTGGACCTGCTCCTTCACGAAGGCCTTCACCTCTTCCGCGTCCGCGAGGGCCACCTGCGCCGGCAACTCGACGGCCGAGCCGAGCAGCTCGACCGCCTGCTGGGCCTTGTCGATCGCGTCGAGGATCGCCTCGATGTCCTTCTTGCCGAGCTTCTCGCCGCCGCCGACCTCGAGGTAGGACTCGTGGATCTTGCCCTCACAGGTGACGAGGTCCGAGCCGGCTTCCTGCAAGCGCTCGCGCGCTTCGGTGGCGAGCATGTCGGCCGCGCGCGCGAGCATTTCCTGGAGGCTGGTCGGGGCCTTCTCGTTGCGGTTCGTGAGCTGGGCCATGGTGAGGAGCGCGAGCTCCCGGGCCACGCGGCGGCTATTCAACATCGACCTTCCTCCTGCTTTCCGTCAGTTCCCGAGAATTCGTCGCTGGACGAAGTTGGTGTAGACCTCGCCCGCCCGAAAGAAGGCATTGCCCAGAATGCGCTCCTGAAGCGGGATGGTGGTCTTCACGCCGGTGATGGCGTACTCGCCGAGTGCACGGCTCATACGCGCGATCGCCTGCCGCCGGTCCGGCGCCCACACGATCAGCTTGCCGATCATCGAATCGTAGTAAGGCGGGATGGCGTAGCCCGGGTAGGCATGGCTGTCGACCCGCACCCCTGGACCGCCGGGCGCCACGTAGGCCTGGATCGTGCCGGGGCTCGGCTGGAAATCCCGATCGGGATCCTCCGCATTGATGCGACACTCGATGGCGTGGCCCGTGATCCGCACGTCGGCTTGAGTATAGCCAAGCGGCTCCCCCGACGCAATCCTCAACTGCTCCTGCACCAGGTCGATGCCCGTGATCAGCTCGGTGACGGGGTGCTCGACCTGGATGCGCGTGTTCATCTCCATGAAGTAGTACTTGCCGTGCTTGTCGAGCAGGAACTCGACAGTGCCGACGCCTTCGTAATCGACCGAGCGCGCCGCATTCACGGCGGCCTGGCCCATTTCCGCGCGAAGCGCGGGTGAAAGCGCAGGGGAGGGCGCCTCCTCCAGCAACTTCTGGTGGCGGCGCTGCACGGAGCAATCGCGCTCGCCGAGGTGCACGACGTTGCCCTGGCGATCGGCGACCACCTGGATCTCGATGTGACGCGGCTCTTCGAGGTACTTCTCGAGGTAGACGTCGCCATTGCCGAAGGCCGCCGCCGCTTCCTTCGTCGCGAGCTTGAGGTTCTCCAGTAAGTCGCGCGGGTGGTGCGCGACGCGCATGCCACGCCCGCCGCCGCCGGCGGTCGCCTTGATCAACACGGGGTAGCCGATGCTCTCGGCGAAGGCGCGGGCCTCGTCAGGGCTCGACACGACGCCCGCGGAGCCGGGCACGGTGGGGACGCCCGCGCTCGTCATCAGCGCGCGGGCGGTGGCCTTGTCGCCCATCTGCGAGATGGCGTGGGGCGACGGGCCGATGAAGGTAATGCCGTGGTCCGCGCACATCGCCGCGAAGCGCGCGTTTTCGGACAGGAAGCCATAGCCCGGGTGGACGGCATCGCACCCCGTGATGGCCGCGGCCGAGAGGATGTTCTGGACGTTGAGGTAGCTCTGGGTCGACGGGCCCTTGCCGATGCAGACGGACTCGTCGGCGAGGCGCACCGGCAGGCTGTCGCGATCGGCTTCGGAGTATACGACGACAGCTTCGATGTCGAGCTCCTGGCACGCACGCAGCACGCGCAGGGCGATCTCGCCGCGGTTGGCGATCAGGACCTTCTTGATCATGGCCCGTGGGGCTCCCGACCGGCCGGCGTCACGCCGGCTCGAGCTCGATGAGCGGCTGGCCGTATTCCACTGGCTGGCCGTTCTCGACGAGGACGCGCAGGACCTTCCCCGACACTTCGGACTCGATCTCGTTCATGAGCTTCATGGCTTCGACGATGCAAACCGTCTGGCCCGGCTTCACATGATCGCCGAGATCGACGAATGACGGCGCTTCGGGCGATGGGGCCCGGTAAAACGTGCCCACCATCGGGGAGTTGATGGTCAACGCCTTGGCGGCAGGCTGCGCCGGAGCGACCGGCGCGGGTTCCGCCGCTGGGGTAACGGCCGGCGCGGGCGCCAGCGGCGAAGCCACGGGCGCCGCCACGGGCAGCACCGGCGCGAGCGCGGGGGCCTGAGCCGCCACCACTGGCGTCGACAGGCCGCTTTGCTTCTTCAGGCAGAGCCGGAAGTCCCCGTGCTCGAGCGTCAATTCCGCGACGTCGGCGTCCGTGAAGGCCGTGAGCAGGTCCTTGACGTCCGACAGGGTCAGGGCGTGCGACCCGTTCGTCTCAGGCACGGCCCAGGTACTCGCCCGTGCGGGTGTCGACGCGGATCTTCTCGCCCTGGTTGATGAAGAAGGGAACCGCGACCACGGCGCCGGTCTCCATCTTGGCGGGCTTCGAGCCGCCCGAGGAGGTGTCGCCCTTGAAGTTCGGGTCCGTCTCGACCACCTCGAGCTCGACCATGTTCGGGATGTCCACGCCGATCACGTCGGTGTCGAAGTAGAGCACGTTTGCGATCATGCCTTCCTTGAGCCACTTGGTGGTGTCACCCAGTTGCTTGGTGTTCAGCGCGACCTGGTCGAAGGTCTCCTGATCCATGAAGTTGTACTCGCCGAGCGTCTCGTACATGTACTGCATTTCGCGCTTGTCGATGTTCGCGACCGGCAGCATTTCGCCAGCGCGGAACGTGCGCTCCATGTTGTTGCCCATTTTGAGGTTCTTGAGCTTCGTCCGGACGAAGGCCGCGCCCTTGCCAGGCTTCACATGCATGAACTCGATGACGGTGCACGGGGCGTTGTCGACCACGATGTGCTTGCCGGGACGAAGATCGTTCGTAGAAATCATGGGGGCGGTGACTCTCTCTAAGTCGGGTGGCGCAAAGAACGCGCACATCCTATCACGAACGGTGGAGCGAGGGAAGGGAACTCGGGCCCAAAGGGGCCGTGGTGAGTAGCTCCGCGCCATTCGATGTCACCAATACGAGCTCTTCCAGCCGGACGCCGCCAACGCCCGGCTCATAGAGGCCCGGTTCGACCGTCACGACCATCCCGGGCTCGAGCTCGTCGTCCGAGCCTGCGCCGATCCTGGGCATTTCATGGAGATCGAGGCCGACCCCGTGCCCTGCGTCGTGGCCGAAGAGGCGCACATAGCCACGCTCTCGCAGCACCTTGCGGCAGGCGTCGTCGACGCCACGCGCCGGGAGGCCCGGCCGAATCGCCGCCAGGCCCGCGTCGAGCGCGGCGCGCACGGCATCCCAGGCCGCGGCTTGCACGGCCGTCGGCCGGCCCAGCACCAGCGATCGGGACATGTCCGCCCGGTAGCCGTCCACCAGCGCGCCCGCGTCCACGAGGATCCAGTCGCCGAGGGTGAACGGCCGATCACCCGGCCGGGGGTGCGGCAGCGCCGATCGCGGCCCACCTGCCACCAGCGTCGGGAACGCCGTGCCGTCGGCGCCGCGCGCGCGCATTCCCGCTTCGACCGCCGCCGCCAGCGCGCGCTCCGTCAGGCCCGGCCGGATGCCCGCCAGCGCCTCGCCGACCGCCGCGCTGGTGATCGCCGCGGCGCGCCGGATCGTGGCGATCTCTTCTTCCTCCTTGATCGCCCGGGCCACCTCGATCAGGCCGCGGCTGGGGATCAGCTCGACGCCGGGCAGCGCGCCAGCGAGCCCCATATGCTCGGCGACCGTCACGTGGTCCGCCTCGAACGCCAGGCGGCGCACGCAGCCTGCGCGCACGGCCTCGGCGATCGCCACCTCGTACCGCGCGCCCTCCACGAGCAGCCGGTGGACGCCCGGCGCCTCGCTCGCGGCCTGCTCGTAATACCGGAAGTCGACCACGAGGTCGAGGTCGTCGGGGGTCAGCACGGCCGTGCCGGCCGTGCCGAGGAACCCCGTGAGGTACTGCACGTTGGCGCGCGACGTGACGAGCAAGGCCTCGAGCCCATATCGTCGCAGCTCGGCCCGGACGCGCGCGGCCCGGCGCTTGAGGCGCGTGGTGACTGTCATAGTCCCTCCTTTCCAAGCCTATCCACGCAGCCGGCCGCCCGCGAGGCCGAATCGCCCAACGGCAGTTGGCGGGTTGCAAGGTGGCGGGACCGCGCGGTACGCTTCGCCCATGGGCTATCGCTTCACCTGGATCATCCCCGACCTGCTCGCCGGCATGGCCTGCCCGGGCTACTTCACCGCGCTGGACGCGGACCTCGACGACCTGGCCGAGCAGGGTATTCGGCACATCGTGACGCTAACCGAGTTCCCGCTGGAGATGCCAGCCGACAGCGTTTTCACGACTTACCACCTGCCGGTCGTGGACTTCGCCGCGCCGGAACACCACCAGACCTTGCGCTTCTGCGAGCTCGTGGACGAGGCGGAGAAGAAGGGTGAGCGGGTGATGGTGCATTGCCTGGCGGGCATCGGCCGCACCGGCACGTTTCTGGCTGCCTACCTCATGTGGCGCGAGGGCCTGACGGCCCGCCAGGCGCTGACGCGGGTGCGCGGGCTGCGCCGCGAGTACGTCCAGAGCGTGGAGCAGGAAGGCTATCTCGAAGACTGGGAGATCTGGCTGCGCGAGGCCCGCGGCCGGTGAGCCGGGGCTCGGTGCCGGGGCGAGCGGGCGCTGTGCCGGTGGACGCGCCCGAGACCTGGTACGGCGCGATCGACGTCGGCGGCACCAAGATCGCGGTCGGGCTCGCCGACGCGCAGGGCCGGATCGTCACGCGCGATCAGTTTCCCACGCTACCGGAACGTGGGCCGGACGCCGTGCTCGGCGAGACGGCGGCACGGTTGCGCGGCCTCGCGATCGCCCGTGGCGTGACGCTGACCGCGGTCGGCGTCGGCAGCGTCGGGCCGCTCGACCCGCTCACCGGCACGCTCATGAATCCGCCGAACTTCCCGGGCTGGGCGGCCGTGCCGCTGAAGGCCGCGCTGGCGCGTGCGCTCGGCGCGCCCGTCACCATCGACAACGACGCCAATGTGGCTGCCCTGGCCGAGTACCGACATGGCGCCGGCCGCGGTGCCCGCCTCATGGTCTATGTGACGATCAGCACCGGTATCGGCGGTGGCATCGTGATCGACGGCCGCCTGATCCACGGCCTCGGCGGGGCGGCCGGCGAGGTCGGGCACCAGACCCTGCGGCCGGATGGCCCGCTGTGCGGCTGCGGGAACCGCGGTTGCCTCGAGGCGCTGGCATCGGGCACGGCGATCGCCCGTCAGGCCCGTGCGGCCGTGGCGGCCGGCGGCGGTCGGGCGATCGCGGCGTTGGCGGGCGACGACCCGGCCGCGATCCACGCGGGCCATGTGGCCGAGGCGGCGCGTGGCGGCGACGCTGAAGCAGCCGCGATCTGGGATGCCGCGATGGCGGACCTCGCGATCGGGCTGGGCAACGTCGTCACGACGCTCGCCCCCGACCGGCTCGTGCTCGGCGGCGGCGTCACGCGCGCGGGCGATCAGCTGCTCGCGCCGCTGCGGGCGGGGCTCGCGCGTCATGTGCGCATGGTGCCGATCCAGGCGCTCGACGTCCGGCTCGCCACGCTCGCGGACGATGCGGGCCTCGTCGGCGCCGCGGCCCTGGTGGCGAGCCCCGGCTGACGAGCCGGCTGACGAGATCGTGTTGGTTCCTGTAAAATGTGTGACCAATACACGCCCCCTTGGTGACGGAGCCCATGCTCGAACGCCTATTCGCCCCGGTCCAGGCGCTCTACCGCTGGCTCGACGACCATCCCGGCCTTCGCCTGTTCGGCGGGCTCGCGCTGTTCGCGGCCGCGATCCTCGCGCCGTTGCCGGGCTGGATGCTCGACGCCTGGATCGTGCTCGCGATCGGCGGCGCGATGGCGATGGCGGCGCTTCTGCTGCTCGTCGGCGACGAGCTGCTGCCGCGCGAGGCGCTGACCGGCCTGCCGGCCTTCCTGCGCCGCTTCGCCTTTCACCGCCTGGCGCTGGCGCTGGCGCTGACCAAGGCGATCCTGCTCGGCACGGGCGCCGGCCTCATCATGGAGTGGATCGCCCAACGGGGCCTGGGCGGCAACGTCGGCGTGGGCCTCGCGGCGATCGCCGCTATTTACGCAGCCCGCTTCGCCTCAGCCCAATTCCCGCACGGCGAGCGCCTCACCCAGGCGGTCGGTCGCTTGCCGGCCGAGCTCGAATCGGTCGATCGTGCGCTCGCGACGGGCCGTCTGAGCCCGGCGGCCGCCATTCGGCGCCGCGAGCTGGTGGCCGAGGAGGTCGAGACCCTCGGCGACGGCCGCCAGATTTACAGGCTCCTGCGCGCGGACACGGCGATCGGCCTCGTGCTGGCTGTTTGCCTGATCGGCGCGGGCCTCGTCACGGGCCTCGTCTTCAAGGGCTGGCCGTGGTCGCTCACCCTGTCGGCCTTGACCCTCTACGGGCTGGCCGAGGCGGTCCTCACCGCGTTGCCGGGCCTGGTCTTCGGCGTCACGCTCGGCCAGTGGCTCGGCACCGCGCTGGAAGACGCCACGGACGTCGTGCGCGACGGCGACGGCGAGCCCGAGCGCCAGGCCGCGGCGCTCGTCACGCTGGAGGTCGGCCGCGAGATCGGCCAGGCCATGCGCCGTGCCTTCCCGGAGGTCGTGGCGGTGATTCGCACGCGCCTCGCGCGCGAGCTGGGCATCCAGCTGCCGCGCGTGGAGCTCGCCGGCTCGAGCGCGCTCGCGCCTCGCGGCTACCGCGTGATCGTGCGCGGCGTGGCGTGGTCGCGCGGCGAGGTCACCGGTCCCGAGGCGGTCGACGAGCTCGCCGAGATCCTCACCGAGACGGCCCGGCTGAACGCCGCCGCGCTGCTGACCCTCGACGCCACGCGGGCGCTGCTCGACGACCTCGCAGAGGAGCATCCGGTGGCCGTCGCCCATGCCCTGGAGGGCCACGGGCTCGCCACGATCCATACGGTGCTGCAAGGCCTCCTGCGCGAGCAGGTGCCGTTGCGCGACATCGCCGGCCTGCTCGAGGGCCTGGTTGCAACGGGCGAGCCCGGCGCCGGTGCCCCCGCGCTGGTGGAGCGCCTGCGGCGGCGCCTCGCCCTGCCGCTCACGCTGGCCCTGGCCGACGAGCGGGGTATCGTGCGCGCCCTCGAGCTGGGACCCGACTGGGAAGCGGCGCTCGCGGACGGTTCCGACGATCATGCGCTCGCCCGCGATCTCGCCACGGCCTGCCGCGACCTGCTCGCGCACGCCGGCCTTCGCCCCGGCCAGCGCGTCGCCCTGATCGCCCCGGCCCTCCATCGCGCACGCGTGGCTCACTTGCTGGCCGGCCTGCTGCCGGGCGTCGCCGTGCTCGCGCCAGACGAAATTTCCCCCCGCTGCGAGCTCCGTCCGCTCGGCACGATCGAGCGGCGCGCCGAAATCCCCTGGAAAGCGCCCCTCTCACTCTTGAAAGCTTCTGGGAGCTGATCTCCCGCCCACCCCCCGACCAAGGAGGCCTCCATGTCGAATCGTCCTTCGCTCGCGCTCCCTATGCTCCTCGCCCTCGGCGTGGGGGCGTTGGTGGGGGCGTCCGCCGCGGCGACCCAGCGCGACAAGCTCCCTACGATCGGCGGCCCGCGCCCGATCCTGGAGGGCGCTCAGCCGCTTCCCGATGTCGAAATCGCGATGGGGCCGGAGCTGGCCCAGGCCGCCGGACGCGTCCGTGACACGGTCGCCCAGGTGCCCAAGGCCATCCGCACGGCGCTCGGCTTCGCGCCGAGCCATATCGCCTTCAAGGAGGACATCGACCTCGCGCCGCTCGGCTACACGCTGCGCCTGCGCGGCCTGGCGGTGGGCGCGGGCCTGATTCACCCGGACAAGCAGCTCGCCCTCGGCACGGTCGACGGCAGCCGCGGCGACCTGCCCGGCGAGCCCGCCGTCGAGCCCGTTTCCGGTCGCCATGGCGTCTGGATCTCCGAGCAGGACGCGGGCCAGGCCGTGCTGCTCGGCTACGACGTGCTCGATTCGGGCTTCGCGATGGCGCTCCACGTCGACACGCTGCTGCGCCGCCACCTGCACGAGCTGCTCACGCGCGAGGAGGCCTATCGCCTGCTCGATCGTGCCCGCCAGGTCGCCCCCAAGACGGTCGACGAGCTGGTCGGCAGGCTCGAGGTCGGGCTGGTGCAGCAGGTGCTGAAGAACTTGTTGCGGGAGCAGGTGGGCCTGCGGGACCTTTCCGGCGTGCTCGAGTTCCTGGCCGATGCCGCCCGCACCACCCAGGATCCCGCCCAGCTCACCGAGGCCGTGCGCGGCACGCTGGCACGCCAGATCTCGGCGGCGCTGGTGGGTGAGTCGGGCGTGCTCACGGTCATCCCGCTCGGTCCCCGCTGGGAGCAGCTGCGCAACGCCAAGCCCGGCGACGCGGTGGTGCGCGAGATGGTCGGCGAGCTGCGCCGCCAGCTCAACGCGGCCCGTGACCTCGGCCACGGCCCCGTGCTGATGGCGCCGGCGGACCTGCGCGCGCACGTGCGCCGGCTCTTCGAGCGCGATTTGCCGGATCTGCCGGTGCTGAGCGAGCAGGAGATCGATCCGGCCGTGCGGCTCGAGCCGGTGCCGGGGCTCGTGGTGACCTAGGGGCCGGTCGGCCGGTCCCGGATGGAAATCATCCTGTCCCACATCCAGAGCGACTTCGACGCCCTCGCCGCCACCGTGGCGGCGTCGAAGCTGTATCCGGACGCGATCCCGGTCTTGCAGGATACGCTCGATCCGGCGGTGCGGACGCTCGTTGCGACCCACAAGGATGCGCTCGGGCTGCGCGACCTGGCTGAGATCGACCCGGCCGCGGTGCGGCGCGTGATCGTGGTCGATACGCGCTCGACCTCCCGGCTGGGCGCGATCTTCCCGGCCCTCGATCGGCCCGACGTCGACTGGGTGGTCTACGACCACCATCCGCAGGCGGAAGACGAGCTGCCGGCGGCGCCTGGACGGCGCGAGGCCGCGGGGTCCGCCACGTCGCTGATCGTGGAGGTCCTCGAGCGACGGGCTGCGGTCGTCTCCCCGCTCGAGGCCACGGTCATGGCGCTTGGCATCTACGCCGACACGGGCCGCCTCACGTTCCCGGGCACCACGCCGGCCGACGCGCGCGCGGTCGCCTGGCTGCTCGCACGGGGCGCCGACCTCGAGCTGATCGCGGGCTACGTCGAGGCCGAGCTCAGCGACGAGCAGCGCGGGCTGTTGGAGGCCCTCATGCAGGCCGCCGAGCCCCGCGCGGTGCATGGCCACACGGTGCTGGTGGTCGGGGCGCGCACCGATGACTACGTCGGCGGCATCGCGACCGTCACGCAGAAGTTGCAGGCGCTCCTCGACGTCGACGTGATCGTGGTGGTCGCCGAGCTCGGGCCGAAGCGCACCCAGTTCGTCGGCCGCTCGCGCCTCGCCGCGATCGACCTGCGTCCGGTGCTCGCGGCCTGGGAGCCGCGCGGCCATCCGCGGGCCGTGAGCGCGCACGCCCATGGCGTGCCGTTCGGCCCGGCCGTCGCCGCCATCTGGGCGGCGCTGCCGGACGCCGTGCCGCCCGAGCCGAAGGCCTACGACCTTATGAGCTGCCCGGTCCGCACGATCGCGCCGGACGCGTCCGTCGCCGCGGCGCGGGCGGCGCTGCTGGACCATGGCCACAACGCGCTCGTCGTGCTCGACCGCAGCCGCGTGGCCGGGATCGTCTCGCGCCGCGATCTCGACCGCGCGTCGCGCCATGGCCTCGGCGAGGCCTCCGTGCGGCAGGTGATGACCCGGCGGGTGGTCACCGTGGCGCCCGACGTGCCGCTCTCGGCGATCGAGGCGCGCTTCGTCGAGCACGACATCGGCCGGCTCCCGGTCATGCACGGCGAGGCGCTGGTCGGCATCGTGACCCGGCAGGACGTGCTGCGCGCCAAGTACGACCACCATGCGGACCGCCGGGCCGCGGTGGCCCGCCAGACCGCCGAGCTTTCCGGCCGGCTGGCCGCGACCTGGCCGGCCGATTGGCTCGCGGTGCTCGATCGCATGGGCGAGGCCAGCGACGGCGTGCCAGTCTACCTCGTGGGCGGCGCGGTGCGCGATCTGCTGCTCGGCCGTCCCAACCTCGACGTCGACCTCGTGATCGAGGGCGAGGGCATCGCTTACGCCCGGGCCGCCGCGGAGCGCTTTCCGGGCGCGTCGGTCAAGGCTCATGCGAGCTTCGGCACGGCCTGCATCGTACTGCCCGACGGCAAGAAAATCGACGTGGCGACGGCGCGCACGGAGCACTACGAGCGGCCGGCCGCGCTGCCGACGGTCGCTTTCAGCACGATCAAGCAGGATCTGGCTCGCCGCGATTTCAGCGTGAACTGCCTGGCGCTGCGCGTCGACCCGGCCGGCCGCGGCGAGCTGATCGATTTCTTCGGCGCGCGCACGGATCTCGCCCGGCGGGAGCTGCGGGTCCTCCACAACCTCAGCTTCGTGGAGGACCCGACGCGCGTCCTACGGGCCGTGCGCTTCGAGCACCAGCTCGGCTTCCGCCTCGAGCCCGAAAGCGAGGCCTTCGCGCGCTATGCGCTCGCGACCGGCGCCTTCGACGGCATCGGCGGCGAGCGCAACAAGGTGGAGCTGCGACGCTTGTTGGCGCTGCCGCACCCCGTTTCGCCGGTGCGCCGGCTCGTGGAGCTGGGCGCGCTGCGCCTGCTCGCGCACGACCTCGTGCCGGCCGAGGCCCTGCTGGGCCGCACGGCGCTCGCCTGCCGGCGGGTGGGCGCGCCCGCCGAGGACGGGTGGGTCGGCCTGCTCGCCGCCCTGCTCGCGCCGCTGGGGCCCGCGCGGGCGGGGGAGATCGCGGCGAAGCTGAACGTGGCCGGCGCCGAGCGCGAAGCCGTCGTGGCCGCCCTCGCGACCGCCGATCGGCTCGCGGCGCTCGTCGCGGAGGGGCCGCTCGCGGTCGTGGAGGCGTTGCGGCCGTTGACCCCGGCCGGGCTGGCCTACGTCTATGCGGCCGCCGCCAGCCGTGACACGCGGCGCGCGGTCGCCACGTACTGGACGGCATGGCGCCACATCAAGCTGCGCGTGACCGGCCGCGATCTCGAGCGGATGGGGTTGCCGCCTGGCCCCGCCTATGCTGAAATCCTCCGAGAGGTGCTGGCGGCCCGCCTGGCGGGTCGGATCGGCCCTGAGCAGGAGGAGGCACTTCTGCACGAGGCCGCCGAGCGGCACCGAAAGGACCCCAGCCCGCCATGCTAGGCCAATTCCCCCTATGATAGGCAGCCACCTCGACGACCCGGTCAGGCTGATCGTGCTGATCGCGCTCTTCATCGTGTCGATCTCGCTCCATGAGCTCGGCCACGCCGTGACGGCGACCGCGCTCGGCGACCCGACCGCCCGCGACGCCGGCCGCGTCACGCTCAACCCGCTGGCCCACCTCGACTTCTTCGGCACGGTCTTCATCCTCGTGGCGGGCTTCGGCTGGGCCAAGCCGGTGCCGGTGACGCCGAGCCTCATGCGCTGGCCGCGGCTTGGCAACTTCCTCGTCTCGGCGGCCGGGCCCCTGACGAACTTCGTGCTCGCGCTGGTCGCGCTGCTCGTGATGCGACACTGGCCGACGATGCCGCCCGGCTCCGTGATGTGGTTCGAGATCGCGTTCATGCTCAACGTCACCTTGATGGTCCTGAACCTCCTGCCGATCCCGCCGCTCGACGGTGGCCACCTGCTCGAGGCGATCCTGCCGCGTCGCTGGCTGCCGGCTTACGATCAGCTGCTGCCCTACGGCGTGGTGGTGTTGCTGGTGCTCGTGTTGCTGCCGCGGCCCTACAACCCGCTGCCTTACCTTTACGGCTTCGCGGCCGAATGGATGATCCGGCTCGTATAGCCAGATGGGCGTCGCGGGGCGGTTGCGCCAGGTCTGGTACTACCTGCGGCCCGGCTGGTCGGCGGCCGACCAAGGCTGGGCTGCCGAGCGGCTGACTGCGGCCCAGCTCGCGCTTTTCGAAGCGATGGCGGTGCCGGACCGCGCCCACGCCGTGCGCGTGGCGCGCCGGCTCGCGGTGGAAGGTGCGCCGGCCTGGGTGCTCGAGGCGGCCTTGCTGCACGACTGCGGCAAGCCGAGGGACTATGGGCTCGTGGCCCGCAGCGTCGGCGTGCTGCTCGATCGCGTGGCCGGCGATGTGCCTGCGGATCCGCCGGCGGCTGGCGGGCGCCGCTGGCTGCAGATTTACCGCTGGCACGACCGCTGGGGGCTCATGGCCGCGCGCGCGGCCGGGACCAGCGCGGCTGCGATCGCGCTGCTGGAAGCCTACCAGGCGGGCGACCATGGCGAAGGGGCCCCGCCGTGGCTGGGACCCCTTCTGCGGTGCGACGATCTGGGCTGAGCCCTACTCGACGTCGATGTTGATCTTCTCGGCCTTCGGCTTTTCGGCCGCGGCCGGCTGAGCGCCGCCGGGGCCCGCGGGCTGCCACTTGTCGTTCAGCTCGCTCATGAAGTTGGTGGCGAGCGTGAACAGCTCCTTGGCCTTGGCTTCGGCGTTCAGCGCCTGGTTCTGCACCGTGCGCTGGACCTCGGCGACCTGGGGCGGCTGGTTCTGCGACGCGGTCTCGAGCTGGCCGCGGACCAGCCGGATGCCCAGCTCCGCGGTCTCGAGCGCCTGCTTCGCGAGCTGCTGAGCGCTCTGGCGCAGCTCCTCGACTTTTTCGTTGTTCTGGGTGGTCATGAGGCTCCTCCTGAACGTGACGCGGCGCTTGCCAGCCGCTGCCGTGTAGTCTACCACATCGTCGGCGCGAAGGCGCAGGGTATAGTGGTGGCGTCGAACTCCACCCGGAAAGGCTTCGTATGACTCCGTCCAGCGCGCCGTCTCTCGCCCGCACCGTCCTCGTCGTCCCCCACACGCACTGGGATCGCGAGTGGTATCGCACGTTCGAGAGCTACCGTTACCGCCTGTTGCGCGCGCTGGACGGCGTGCTCGCGGGGGACCTGCCGTACTTCCTGCTCGACGGCCAGACGGTGGTCGCGGACGACTACCTCGCCCTGCGGCCCGAGCGCGCGGTCGAGCTGCGCGCGCGCATCCGCGACGGCCGCCTGGGCTTCGGACCCTGGTACGTGCTGGTGGATGAGTTCCTCGTGAGCGGCGAGGCGCTGATCCGCAACCTCGCCACCGGCCGCGCCGCGATGCGCGCGATGGGCGTGGCGGCGGGCGCACCGGCGGTCGGCTACCTGCCCGACATGTTCGGCCATGTGGCCCAGATGCCGCAGATCCTGCGCGGCTTCGGCCTCGATCGCACGGTGGTGTGGCGCGGCGCCACGCCGGCCGCCCCGCGGTTCACCTGGGCCGCGCCGGACGGCAGCGAGGTGGTGGCGGCCTGGCTGCCGAAGGGCTATTACCAGACCCTCTTCATGGAAGACCTCGGCGACGAGGAGCGCCGCCGACAGCTCGCCGCGTACGTCGAGGCCTTCGGCGACCAGGATCCGGTCTGGCTGCTCTCCGGCGCCGATCACATGGCCCCGCGCGCGGATCTCACCGATCAGCTCGCGCGCCTCGGCGGGGACTTCGCGCCGCGCGTGGCTTCACTGCCCGAGATCTTCGCGGGGCCGCCGCCGGCGACGCGCATGACGGGTGAGCTGCGCGAGGCGCTCGGTATGGCGTACATCCTGCCCGGCGTGCTTTCCGCGCGCACGTACCTCAAGCAGGCCAACCATATCGCGCAGCGCGAGCTGGAGCGCTGGGCCGAGCCCCTGGCCGCGCGCGCCTGGTGGGGCGGCCACGCCTGGGACGGCATGGCGGCCGCCCTCGGCCACGCCTGGAAGACGCTGATGCTCAACCATCCGCACGATTCGATTTGCGGCTGCTCGATCGATCAGGTCCACCGCGAGATGATGCCTCGCTTCGACGCCGTGGGACAGGTGGCGGCCGAGATCGAGGCGGACGCGGTGCGCGTGGCGGCGAAGCCCGCGGCCGAGCCGACGTTCTACGTCGGCAATCCGACCGGCTGGGCCTGGGCGGGCTGGGTCGATCTGGAGGTGGTCTGGCCGCGCGGCGCCGATGGGGCCCCGGCGGCGATCGCCGTCCTCGGGCCCGATGGCGCGCCCTTGCCGCTGGTCTTCAGCGAGGTGGCGGACACCGAGGTGTTCCGCGCCGAGATCGACTTCAACCCGGACTGGTTCCCCGTGCGCCGCTTCCGCGTCGCGGTGCGGGTCGCGCTGCCGGCCGCGGGGGGTGTGTTGCTGCGCGCGGTGGCGGCCGACGCGCCCCCGGTTGCGCCCGCGCCCGGCGTCACCTCGGGGGAGGGCTGGATCGCGAACGAGCGGCTGGTGCTACGCGTCGTCGGCAACCGGATCGACCTCGAGGACAAGGTTTCGGGTAAGGTCTGGCGCGACGTCCAGGGCTTCGTCGACGAGGGCGACGCGGGCGACGAGTACAACTTCTCGCCGCTGGCCGACGACCAGCCACTCCGGGCGCGTTTGATCGAGGCCGCGGTCTTCGAAGCGTCGCCTCACCGCGCGACACTCGGCGTTCGTTGGAGGCTCCCGGTGGCGAGGCACCTGAACCCCGACCGTGCGGGCCGCCCCGGCGTGCAATACGGTGGGCTCGACGCCGTCGATCTCGGGCCGTCTTCCATGTTCACGCTGGAAGCCGGCCGCGACGTCGTCGACGTGACGACCAAGCTCGATCAGCGCGCGTACGACCATCGGCTGCGGCTGGTGGTCGGCGGCGCGCCAGCCGGGGCTGCGGTCTGGACCGACGGCACGTTCGGCGTCTTCCGCCGCGAGCCTGTGCCCGCACCGGCATTGCCGGTTGCCAGGGGCACGGAGGCGGTGATGCCCGAGTTCCCCCAGGGGCTGTTCACGGCCCTGGTCGGGGCGGATGGGGCTGGCCTGGCGGTGGCGGCCGAGGGGCTCCATGAGGCCTCGGTGATCGACGACGCGGGCGGCCGTGCGCTCGCGCTCACGCTCGTGCGCGCCGTCGGCTGGCTCTCGCGCGACGACCTGCGCACGCGCGGCGGCGGCGCCGGCCCGCGCTTCGAGACCCCGGAAGCCCAGTGCCTGGGTGAGCTGACCTTCCGCCACGCGCTGGTGCCGCTCGCGGCCGGCTGGACCGATGCGCTCAGGCCAGCCCACCAGTGGAACTCACCCCCGCGTGCCTGGCAGGCCGCCGGGCCGGCCGCGGCCGGCCCGCTCGCGGGCTGGGACGACAGCCGGGTGGTGCTGAGCGCGATGAAGCGCAGCGAGGACGGCGAGTACCTGGTCGTGCGGGCGTACAACCCGGGGTCCGAGGTGATCGAGACGACGTTGCGCGTGCACGTGCCGCATGGCGGGGTGTGGCCGGCGAACCTGGCCGAAGAGCCGGGCGAGGCGCTGGGCACAGGCGATGCGTACCCCGCGCGCTTCGGTCCGTATGAGATCCGCACCTGGTTGATCGCCAGGTAGGCTTCATGTCAGCGGGGAGATCATTCCGGCTGGCGGGATTCCATCAACAGGCTCTTCGCCAGCGGCTCCGCCAACAGCCCGGTCGTTCCGAGCTCTCCCGCCGCGGCCTCTAGCCGATCCGCGAGCGCGCTCTTCCGACCCACCGCGATCCGGCGCGCGTTTTCGAGCAACGCCACGGCTTTCGCGGGCACCGCGTCGCGCCGCGCCTCGAGTGCCTTTTCGACCAGGGTGTAGCCCTGTACGCGGTCCACGTAGTACGCCGCCTCGGCGACGGGCGCGGTCGCCTCGGCAGCGAAATTCAAGACGACCTCTGCTGCCGGCGTGCGGGCCATGCGGCCGCCGTGGGCGGCGGTCCGCCAGTGGGCCTCGAGCTGGGCGACGCGGTAGGTGCCCTGCGCGTGGGGGCCCACCACCAGCTCGAGCAGCATATACGTGGGCCGATCGGCCGGCAGGTCGCCGAGCCGGATCAGCGCCTCGCGTGGCGACGCCTGCGAAGGCAGCCAGTGCGCCAGGCCCGGGAAGACACGCAGCACCCGCCGTGGCCGCACGCCGGCGCTGAGCTTGAGGTGGACCAGCGCCTCGCCATGGGCCAGCGCCCGCGCGAAGGTCACCTCTTCCCGCAACACCGCGGGCAGGTCGGTCGCGCGCGCCGCATGCCAGAGCTCACCCCGGCCGGCATCGGCCAGGCGAGCGAGCAGCGCGCCGTTCCAGGCATGCCCCAGGCCGATCGCCGACAGGCCTACCCCGGTCTCCGCGAGCAGGCGGGCTTCGCGCTCGCCGTCGAGCTCACGAACGGTCGGGCCGCCCACCACCATCACCACCCGCGACGCGCGGCCGGGCGCCCGCGCAGGCTTGATCACCTGCGCGACGGCACTCATGCCTTCGCGCAGGTCGGTCCGATCCCCCATCGGCTGGCTGTCCAGGAACGCCAGCGTGCGCTTCGCGCGCGCGCCGTCGCCGATCACGTCGAATGGCAACACCACCCGCGCGCGCTCGCCGAAGGTCACCACGGCCAGCCGGTCCTGCGCGCCCGCGCCGTCGACGACCTGCCGAACCGCCTGCAGCGCCATTTCAAGCCCTCGCTCGCTCGCCATCGCGTGGCCGGCATCGATCAGGATCGCGAGGTCGAGCGGTAAAGGCTGCGCGGTGCCGTCGGGATGGAACTTGAGCAGCACGGCGACGAGCGTCTCGGCGCCCGAGGACGCCCAGGTGCGTCGCAGGGGGATGGCCTCGAGCGCGGGTGCGCCGACGCTCATGGGCCGGACGGCGCGACAGTGGGCGCGGGCGTCACCGGCGCAGGCGGGGTGGGGGTCGGCGACGCGTCGAGGTCCGGCCGCATGCTGGGGACCGGGTAGCCGGCCGGCCCCGGATAGAATTTGAAAATCGATGGGCGTGGTTCGGGCGTGGGCACGAGCTCGCGTGGCACGGCGCCCGGCGACGCCACCGGCAGCGGCGTCGGCATGATGATCGGTTCGCCGCCGTACGGGTCCGAGCCGGGGCCACCCACGGGCGGTGGCGCGTCGATCTCGTCGTCGACTTCCAGCGGATCCGGCGTGCGGGAAGGCGACGGCGACGGCCGCGGGGGCGGCGGCGAAGGGATGTCCTCAGGATCGAGGTTCAGCCGCTCGCGCAGGCGCTCGTTGAACTCGCGGGCGCGCGGCTCGATCGCCGCGGGGTCGAGCCGGTCCGGATGAAAGATGTCGAGCGTCTCCGCGAACCAGAGGCCGAGGTTGTACGCGCCATAGAGCGCGACGCCGGCACCGATGACGCTGAGGGCATAGCCGCGCAGATCGCTGGCGTTGGCCGCCTGGGCGCGGCCGGTCTGGGTGAAAGGGGCGAGCGAGCCCTCGCCACGGAAGTTCTGCAAGAACAGGAGGGTGCCGGTCGGCACGCCGACCACGCCCGTGCCCAGCCAGATCGCCCAGTCGCGGTTGCGCTCGCGGGCCCAAAACGAGGTCAGCGACGGATCGTCCATCAGCTGGACGAAATCGACGTGGTAGATGCGGTCGGGGCCCTGGCGCAACAGCAGCTTCATCGAAGGCGGCCTGGCCGTGGCCTCCCCGTCCTTCTTGTCCTTCTTCTCTTCCGGGTCCGGCTCGACGATGATCCGCCGGTCCTGGTAGATGTCGACGCGCTGCTGCTTCTCCGCCGGATCCTCGGTGACCTGGGCGAGCGCGGTCAGCGGGGAGAAGGCGAGGATCAGGGCGGCGATGAGGGGGCGGTTCACGGGGCTCCTCCGGGGCGACGCACCAGTATATCAGCCAGGCGGACCGCCCGGCGGACGGTCTGGTTCCCGCAGGTCGATTGTTAAATCTAGATTAATCAGCTGATAAATCTTCTTTGAAGGGCTTGGAAACGAAGGTTAAGGTCAGGTAAAATGTTTATCAGAGAGTTTGGACTTGTTTCGGGAAGACTTTGAGGTTGTAGCCATGGAACGCCCCACGACGGCCCCCGGTTCGCTGACGCTGGACGTGACGACGGATGACGCGTTGAACCTGCGCCGACGCCTCCAGGCGCGCGCCGAGATCCACACCACGTCCGTGCTGGCGGGTGGCGCGATCCTCGAGGACGGCCCGGACACCACGAAGTACCATTTCCACCTGCCCGGCAGCTGGACGCAGACCGGCCAGGGCGAGGAGGTGCGGTTGGAGCATGCCGCGGGCCACGTCTTGATGATCCGCGACGGCCGGGTCCAGCTCACGATCGCGAAGTAGTCGAGCGCCGCCGCGGGTACAAGAGCGGGGATTCGCTTCGTCGCTTACGGTCCCCGCTGCATGTCGTCTTCACGCTCCATCTGGCCCCTGGTCGCGGTCGGTGCCCTGATTGGCGCCGGCGCCCTCGCCACCGCCGTGGGCGTGTTCGGCCCCGCTAGCGAGCCGGCACGCCCGCTCACCCTCTACTACGCGGATGCCCAGGGCATGGTCCTGGTGCCGGTCACGGCGTCGCTCGCCGCGCCGCGTGACCCGGCGGCCTGGGCGCAGGCCGTTTTCGAGCGCCTGCGTAAACCCACGGACGCCAAGCTCGCGCCGCCGGTGCCGGCGGATGCGAAGCTCATCGAGACCGCCTGGGCCGCGCCGCTCTGGACGCTCGGCGTTCAGCTCGCCAAGCCGCCGGGCTCGACCGACGAGCGCCTGCTCGTGGGGGCGTTGGTCCGCACCTTCACCGCCGGCTGGCCTGGCGCCAGGGAGGTCCGGCTCAAGCTGCTCGACGCCCAGGGCCGGCCGCTGGCGTCGCAGCACCTCGATCTCTCGGCGCCGCTCACCGTCGCCGACGTGGCGAACACGCTCGACACAGGGCCCACGGGCTCCGGGGTGAAGAGCACCCTCTGGTGGCCGAGCAAGGACGGCGGCACGTTGGTGCCTGTCCAGATCGCCCTCACGGGCGGCACCGGCATCCCGCCCCGTGACGCCTTCGAGCGGCTCGTCGCGGGTCCGCCTGCCGAGGCCGGCAGCTTCCTCACGGCGGTCGCCCCGCAAGGCCTCCAGGCTGGCTGGGCATCGCTGGACGACGGCGTGGCGCGCATCGACCTCGCGGGCGCGCTGCCCGACGGCGAGCCGGCCAGCCGCTTCATCGAGGCGACGGTGCTCACGTTGACCGAGTTCCCCGACGTGCGGGCGGTGCAGTTCCTGCATGGTGGACGTCCGATCGACCGCGCCGTCGGCCCTTTCAAGCTGAGCGGGCCCGTCGCCCGCCCCGCGGGCGCGGCCGCCCCCGAGGCCACCTCTGGCCGTTCCGCGACCCCCTGAGGAGTTCCTCGTGCGCTTCGACCCGCTCTCGCTCCTGATCCGCGCCGGCCTGGCGCTCGCGCTGCCAGCCGTGGTGGTGGCCGCCCCCGCGCAGCGCGCCGAGGCGGCGCCGGTGGTCGCGGTCGAGGGTGTGAGCTGGGACGCGGATCGGCAGGCCTACGTCGTGAAGGCATCGGGCGAGCTCGCGCCCCGCGTGCAGCGGCTCGAGAGCCCGGCCCGCCTGGTCATCGACCTGCCGAACGCGAAGCTGGTGCCGGCCTACCAGGCGCTAGAAGGTGCGCCGAATTCCGGCATCTCGCGCGTGCGCGTCGGCCAGTTCCAGGCCAACACCACCCGCGTCGTGCTCGATCTCGTGCGGTCCATCCAGGTCGGCGTCGAGGCGGGCGGCCATGAGGTGGTGATCACGCCACCGCGGTCGGCGGGCACGGATGCGGCGGCGCCCGCGTCAGCTTCGGTGGTGACCACGCCGACGATTCGCGCGATCCGGCACCGCAACGGCGACTTCGCGATCCTGATGAGCCAGCGCGCGGCCTACTGGAGCCATGTCCGTCCCGGCAACGGCCAGCCCGTGCGCTACCTCCTCGTGTTTCCGAACACCAAGCTCGCGCCGGGCGCTCAGGGAACCGTGCCGATCGGCGTGCATGGCGTCCACCGCGTGACGGCCACCCAGGCCGGCAGCGAGGCGCGCGTCGAGTTCGAGCTCTCCAAGGCCCCCACTTTCGAGGTCCAGGCGGGACCACAGGGCTGGCGGTTCCTGGCGGACCGCGCGCCGTTGAACGCGTCCGCGATCTCGGCGCCCCGGCCCGTCGCGAAGCCGACGCCCCGGATGGCGCTGGCCACACCCCTGCCGCGGCCCAGCCGCAAGCCGGCCGAGCGCCTCACCACCAGGCCGCGCACGCCGAAGGTGGCGGCGCCCGACGCCGGCCGGCCGGCGGCGGCCCGCCCCGAGGCCGCGGCCTGGACCGGGGCGCCGGACGCGCCGCTCGCGCTGCGCAAGATCGACGGACACTGGCAGATGCTGCTCACCGCCGACGACCGCTTCCGCTTCACCACCACGCCGATCGGCGACGATCGCCTGCGGGTCGACATCGCGGGCGGCAAGGTCTCGTTGCCGCGCGACTCGGTCTACATCGACAACGGCCTGATCGCCCGCGTGCGGGTGAATAGCCAGACGGGCGACACCACCCGCCTCACGATCGACCTCGATCAGCCCGTGCGCCACACGGCCCGCCTGCTCGGCAACCAACGCTCGCTGCTGCTGGGCTTCCACCGGGTGGGCAAGGAGCGCATCACGCTCGACCCCGGCCATGGCGGTTCGGACCATGGCACCACGGGCCAGAAGGGCACCCGCGAGAAGGACGTGACGCTGGCGATCGCCACCCGCCTCGCCCGGATGATGGAGGCCGGCGGCATGAGCGTCCAGATGACGCGCATGAAGGACCTCGAAATCTTGCTGCGCCCGCGGGTCGAGATGGCGAACCGCGCAGACTCGGACGTGTTCGTGAGCATCCACGCCAACTCGTTCGGCAACCAACATGGCGTGAACGGCATCGAGACCTACTACTTCTCCGACGACAGCTATCCGCTCGCCAAGTCGATCCACAAGTCGTTGCTGCGCAACCTGGGCCGGCCCGATCGCGGCGTGCGCAAGAACAACTTCTACGTCGTGCACCACACCAAGATGCCGGCGGCGCTGATCGAGATCGGCTACCTCTCGAACGCCGAAGAGGAGGCGCTGCTTTCCTCCCCGGCCTACCAGGAACGCGCCGCCCAGGCGATCTACACGGGCATCCGCGAGTTCATGGCGGCCCGCAAGGCCCAGCACTGACCCTCGCGGGAAAGCTACGGCGCGTCCCAGCGCATCTCCACGGTCGACTCGCGAAAGCCGAGCCGGGCGTAGAGCTTGCGGGCGTGCGCATTGCCGGCCGAGACGAAGAGTCGGATCCGGCAGGCGCCGCGGGCGTGGGCCTGGTCGATGCCCGCCCGCATCAGCGCGCGGCCGATGCCGCGAGCCTGGTGGGACTCGGCCACGGCCAGCAACAGGAACATGAACTCGGGCAACTCGGTCACGGCATGGTGGCTGGGCTCGAGCCAGGCCACGCCGACCGGCGCGGTGCCGTCGCGGGCGATCAGCACCAGCTTCTCCGGCTCGTTCCAATGCCCTTCGAAAATCGCGTCCAGGCGCTCGCGGGCCGTCACCCGGCCGAGGGTCCCCAGATCCGGATAGGTCTCGCGGACGCCGAGATCCAGCATCTCGCGAACGAAGCGCCAGTCATCGGGCCGGTGCGGCCCCAGGGCGATCCCGTTCATTCGCACGGTTCCTTGATTTACAAAAGTTCAGGCTTCAAAACGAGGAGAAACGCACATGGCACCGCCCAAACACGGTACATAAATCACATAACCCCGCCCACCCGCCACTCTCGTTCGCCCGCTTTCCCGCTTCCCGCCTGACTCATCACCCGCCGAAGAGGTCCACCCCACGTGTTCATCGATCCCGTCGTCCACGAACGGTTCGTCCAAGACTTCGGCCTCAACATGCTGAACACCCTGACGGCGCAAGACCACCGTCAGGTGGCGCACAAGCGTCGGATCCATGTCTTCGACGAGCGCGGCGGCGTTTTCGGTGGCTCGGCGGCCACCATCCAAGAGTACCAGAACCTCACCACCGGCGTGTTCCACTCGAAGACGCGCAACGTGGTCGGCGTGAAGTATCGCTGCATCCCGAACGATCTGGACAGGCCCGTGATGGGGGCGTTCCATACCCACCCCGCGCTCTACGACGACGACGTCGCGAAGGTGCGCCGGCGCATCGACCAGCTGTTGTGGCTCTCGGAGATGGACAAGGTCGCCTTCTTCAAGCAGCACGAGATGTACGGCTACGAGTGGCACTTCATCGGCTGCGTCGACATCGCCTGCTTCAACATCCACGACCTCAAGCGCGACGTGCCCTATCCGCGCTACGTGCTGCGCTACCCCCGGCTCGAGCAGCTCATGGAGCAGCTGCGCCCCGAGATCTTGCACTACGATCGGATCCTCGGCACGGCCTGTGATGCCCCGCGCACGCTGCGCCGCGGCACGCTCCACGAAATCGTCTGCAACCTCACCCAGCAGGACGGCCGCGTGGAAGACATCCTCGAGAAGCACGACCACGAAGCCGCCCGCCAGCTCGGTCGCCGTGTCGCCCAGGAGTGCCAGCTGCGTGGCCTGACCGCCAGCCAGGTGAGCCAGCTGCTCGGCAAGTCGATCGCCCCGTCGCCCCTGCTGGCGTCCCATGGCGGGCCCGCCCCGATCGACAGCTTCCGCTCCCAGGTGATGAACACCTACGATCGCCTGGCTCAGCTCGTGTAGCGGCGCGCCCGGCGGGATGCTATCATAGCCGCCGGGCCGAGCACTGCGCCTGCGGCTGATGATGGACAATGGACGACGGATGGCCGAATCCGAGCTGAAGCTAGACCTGCCATGCCCCCGCTGCGGGACGTCCAACCTCCCCACAGCGCAGCGTTGCCGGCAATGCTATCACGAATTCATGGTGGCTAGCGCCGAGCTCCAGACGCTCGGCTCCGAGCGCACGCCCACCGGCGACCTCTTCGACATGTTTCCGCCGGCGCGCCCGATGGTGGCGTGCGAGGCGTGCGGCAAGGCCAACCTCCTCAACGCGGAGACCTGTCACGCGTGCGGTGCGCCGATGCCGGGGCCGGACGAGGGTGGCCAACCGCTCGAGAGTCTCGAAGCCGCGATCGGCGGCTCGCGCTTGCGTGAGGCGGTGCGGTCGCGCCGGCGCCACGAGTTGCCCGAGAACCCGAGTTGGCTGAACTTCGCCTGGCTGCTGCGCCTGTGTTCGGTGCTATTCTTGTTCTGGGGCGTCATCGACACGAGCATCTGGCTGACGAGCACCACCAAGTCGCTCGCGCCCTCGGATCCCGCCGGCCTGCGCTACAGTGTATTCGCGATCTACGAGCTCGTCCGCAACCTGTGCATCGTCGCGGGCGTCTGGCTTCTCACGGTGTTGAACCCGCGCCGTTAGGCGCGCCTGCTCAGGCCTTGTAGACCACGAAGAGCCGCTGGCCGTCGGCGAGGCCCCCGCCTGTGCCGACCTCGTGGCCGAGGCCGTCGGCGAGGTAGGCCTGGCTGGTCTCGATCGCGAAGCGCGTCTCGAGCGGCAAGCGTTCGAGCAGCATCCAGACCTCGGCCCCGGTCATGAGGCCGTAAGGCTCATCGTTCACGTAGACCGTGATCCGTTCCATCGGCGGCCGCTAGTGGTGCATCGACGGGTTGAACCCGTTCATGATCAGGCCGATGATCGCGAGGCCGAGCAGGATGCGGTAGACCACGAACACCGTCATCGTCTGCGTCGCGAGGAAGCGCAGCAGGTAGGCGATGCAGAAATAGCCGCTGACGGCCGAGGCGAGGATGCCCACGCCCATCATCGGCACCATCGCGGTGAGCGCGGGGTCGGAGGCCACGTCCTTGAGCTTGAAGACGACGCTGCCCAGGATCACCGGGAACCCGAGCAGGAACGAGAAGCGCGCGGCGTCGGGCCTTTGCATGCCGAGGAAGAGGCCCATCGTGATGGTGGCGCCGCTGCGCGACGTGCCCGGGATCAGCGCGCAGGCCTGCGCCACGCCAATCAGCAGCGCGTCTTTCAGGGTCATCTCTTGCCACGTCCGCGTCTTCGCCGTCAGGCGCTCGGCGATGGCGATCAGCACGCCGACGCCGATCAGCATCGCCGCGATGACGTACGGCGAGCGGAAGGTCGTCTCGACCAGGTCGTCGAGCAGGACGCCGGCGATGACGGCCGGGATCGAGCCCCAGACCACCAGCCACGCGAGGTTCTGGTAAGGGTCGGCCTTGTCACGCGCCGTGAAGCTCTTGAGCCACGCCATCGCCATATTGAACAGGTCGGCGCGGAAGTAGACCAACACGGCGATCAGCGTGCCGATGTGGAGCGCGATGTCGAACGTGAGCCCAGGGTCTTTCCAGCCGAACAACCATGGCACGAGCGCGAGGTGGGCGGTGCTGCTGATCGGGAGGAACTCGGTGAGGCCTTGCACGACCCCGAGGGTGACGGCTTGGACGAGGTCCACGGCTGCGACTCCTGCGATGGATGGGACGCCCGATGGGCGCTAACACCCTAGCATATTTCGCGCTAAAGCGTGTCGGCGCGCAGGGTCTCGCCGAGGAACTCGCGCGAGCCGTCCTGGGCGTAGCGGTATCCGCCCACGAGGAACAGCTGGCCGTTCACCACGATCGCGCCGGCGCCGGCGCGCGCGTCGGGCAGGTTGGTCTCGGCGTCCGAGAAGGTCTTGATCGTGCGGGTGCGCGGGTCGAAGCGGACGGTGTCGTTCAGGACGCGTTTCTCGGCGCTGGTGCTGGCGTCGCCGCCGAAGAGCCAGACGTGGTCGCCGAGCGACGCGCCCGCGGCGTACGCCACGCCGCGCGGCAGCAGCGCCTCGCGGCTCCAGGCGTTGCTGCCCGGGTCGTACTTCAAGATGGGCTCGGCTGTGGTGTTGGCGCCGGTGATGCCGCCGAAGAGGTAGAGCTTGCCGGCGTGAGGCACCAGCGTCGCGCCCGCGCGGCCCTCGCCGTCGGGCATGTCGGCGAGAGGCTGCCACGGGGTGCCCACCGGCGCGCCCAGATCGTTGAGCTCCAGGCGGTAGAGGGTGGGCCGGATAGTGGTGGGGCCCGGGTTTTGGTAGCCACCGGCCACGTAGAGGAACCGATCGAGCTTCGCGACGGCGGCGTCGGTGCGCGTCTCGGGCAGGTCCGGCGGGGTGAGGTCCTTGCGGTTGAGGAAGACGTCGTAGGAGGTGACGTCGGCGGTGACGACGACCGTGTTCGGCGGCACCACGCCTTCGCCGCCGATCAGGTAGATCCGATCGCCGGCCGCGACCGCGCCCGCGCGCTTGCGCCGCTCGAAGGCAGGCTCCGGCCGTGTGGTCCAGCTCGGGCTGAACACGTCGAGATGCAGCATGCGCAGCTCGGTCAGGTTGTCGGCCGCGTTTTCGCCGAACCACGTGAACAGGCGGTTCTGGATCGCCACCAGCGCCATGTTCGAGCGGGCCGGCAGGAGCGTTGGCAGCGGCTGCTCGGTGCCGTCCTTCAACAAATTCGTCTTCCAGCCGCGGAACAAGAAGGGCTTGTCGAACGCCAGCTCGGCCGTCGTGACGGTGCCGGCGGTCGTCGTGGCCACGGCGCGCAGGACATGGGGGCCGTGCGGCACCGGACGGGGATCGCGGTTCCCGACGCTGTTGACCACATGCGGGTTCCAGCCGGCGATCGTCAGCTCGACGTCGGCGCTTTCCTGCCGCGCGAGCTCGACGCCGTCGTAGAAGACCTGGAGCTTCTCGAGCACGATCGCCTCGTCGTCCGGCAGCTCGGCCTTCACCGCGATGTCGATCGCGCTGCCGGTGAAGTTGGCGCTTTCGAGCGGTGCCTCGAATCGGACCCTGGCCGGGGCGGCCGGGTTGATCGTGGGCGAGACCGTGGGGGTGGGCGATGGCGCGGGCGTGCGCGACGGTACCGGGGTGGGCGACGGCGGCGGCGAGGGCGACGGCGAGAGCGCCGGCGACGGGGAGAAAACCGGCGTGATGACGGGCGCGGCCGTCGCGCCGGGCACGCTGGAGGCGGGCGCGACGGAGGGCGAGGCGCTCCCGCGTGGCGAGCCCGAGCCGCTCGGGGTCGGGCTCGTGGCGACCCGGCTCAACGAGGGCACCGTGACCTCGAGCGGCAGATCCTCGCAGCCGGCGATCACGGCCAGCGCCAGGGCCAGGCCGAGGCCCAGACCCCGGTGGGGTCCGGGGCAGGCCGGGCTGGACTGGGCGGACGAGGGCAGGCTGGGCACAATCGCTCCGTTCACGGGTTCCTACGGCTTATCGGCAAGCGGATCGTCCGCCTGTAGGGTAACGCGAACTACCTCGAAGTTCGCATGTTCGAATCCAACCAAGCACGGTATACTGGTTTCCTACCCGCGATGGGCTACCGACGCACGTTTCGCGCCACCCGCCAGCGATGGCGATCCGCCTGCCGAGCCAGACCGCACCAGCCTCATGACATTCCTTTCGACTCCAAGCATACGCATGGGCGCGTTCGGCGTCCTGGCCTCCGCAGCCTTGCTGGCGGCCTGCGCCGCGCCGCCCGCTTCGCCACTGGCGACGTTCGTTCTGCCCGCGGCGGCCAGCGGGGGCGACCTGGCCGCGGGCTCGGTGTCGGGCCTGGTCGCCACGTGCGTGGCCGGCGAATTTCAGCCGATCGCCGGCGCGGTGATCCAGGTGGCGGGGAGCGATCGGCGCGCGGTCAGCGGGCCCGACGGCCGGTACGCCTTTTCGGGCCTCACCCCCGGCTCGTTCTCCCTGCGCATCGCGGCACCCGGCTACGCCCCGGCGACTTCACGGGTCACGCTCGATCCGGTGAACAGCGTGCCGCGTGCCAACGTCGTGCTCGCGCGTGCGGGATATGGGCTCACCCAGGTGGCGTCCTTCGACGCGAACGTCAGCGGCGTGGTCACCGATCCACGCGGCGCGGCGCTACCGAGCGCGACCGTGCACCTCGTCGACAACTGCGCGAACGGTGGCGTCGGCTCGAACGCCTTCGTGACGACGGACGCCAACGGCTTCTATACAGCGACGATCCCAGCGGTAGCCGTGAGCGCCGCCTCGCCCGGCGTGGTCCAGGTATCGGCCACGGGCCTCAGCCCGGGCGGCGTGCGGCTCGACAACTTGAACTTCATTTCAGGCTTCCTCGCGGGCCCCGCGATCGTGCTGAGTCCGCAGCTGGACACCTTCGAGGCGCCAGGCACGCCGATCATCACGGGCTCGTCGTTCGTCGCACCCGGCGGCCTCGCCAACGTCACGGCGACGGGCCTCAGCAGCCGGCCCGACGAGTTCTACGTCGAGGTGACGAGCGGCGGCCGCGTTTACACCGTGCTGCCGAGTGCGGTATCGACCGGCACCGTGACCTTCCAGGCGCCCTTCACCTTGCCCGCGTCCACGTTCACCGCGCGGCTCGTGCCCTTTGGCAAGCCAGCGGGCGCCTCGCCGGCCAGCCCGGCCTTCGCGAGTCGATACCTGCAGGCGGACTTCGACAACGACCTCACCTATAGTGTGGGTGCTGCGCTGCGCGACACCTCGACCGGCGGGCTCGATCTGAACGGGCTGCTTTTCGTCGCGGGCGACACGGCCGAGTACACGATCACGCTGGCCAACGCCAACCCGGTGATCAGCCAGGACGTACAACTCGAGGGTACGGTGCCGGTCGGCGCCGCGATCGCCTCGGCCACCGCCGGCGGCAACGCGCTCGCCGCCGGCAGCCTCACCCAGCCGGACGCGGGCGGCCGCTTCGCCGTCAGCGGCGTCACCGTGCCCGCCGGCGGCTCGCCCGTGCCGATCGCGATCCGTTTCGTCACGCCGGCCTCCCTCACCGCCGGCAGCGCCTTCCAGGTCACCGCACCGGCCGTGCGGATGCCCAGCTCGTCGTTCACCAAGACCGTGGCGCCCGGCATCCCGACTGCGCTGACGGTCCAGGGCGTGGACACCGCCAACTTCACGGTCACCAAGGCGTTCCTGGACGATGGGACCGCCGGCAACGGCACCGGCCAGGTGCGGCTCGTGCTGACGGCGACCGGCTCCGGGGCGATCGGCGCATTCAAGGTGACCGATCGGACGCTGACCGATCGGGCGATCGGCGGCACGGACGACATCCTGGCGAGCTTCGCCGGCGCGACGGCGTCGCAGGCCGGCGGCACGACCTGGACGTTCGGGGCCACCTCCAGCGCGCTGAACGGCGACGGATCGGTGAGCGTCGGGTTCACGCTCACGCCGCCCGCGGCATATGCGGCGGGCGACGGCCCGACGACGCCGCTCACGGTCGTATACCAGCTCGTGAAGGCGGGCACCAACCTCGGCCTCGGCGGGGGCGACTTCGGCGCCGGGTTCGGCGCGCGGGTGACCGCGGCCAACCTGCTCGCACCGTTCACCGACGCCACCAGGGACGTCGTTATCGGCGGCGCCGCGGCGGACCCCGCCGCGATCGTCGGCCTGTAGGCCGCGCCTTGAACACATCGCACGTTTCCCTCGCCGCCGTGCTCGCCTGCGCCATGCTGGCGGCCTGCCAGGTCCCGGAAGCGGCAACGGTGCCCCGTGCGTTGCTGAACGGCCAGCCGTTCGTGCTGGCGGCGGTGGGCGGCGCGTCCACGGCGCCGGTGGTGATCGCGGCGAAAGCGCCGGCGATCGCGGCAGATACGCCGCCCCTGGCGTCACCGGCTGCCGGGCCCGGCGCGGAGAGCAGGGGCGCGCCCTCGGCCTCACCTACCCCGACGCCCACACCGACGCCCGTGCCGTTGCCGGTCTTCCAGAGCGTGAGCGGCGGGAGCCGCAGCGGTGGCACGGGCACGACGACTTCCGCAACGCCCTTCTCGACGCCGCCCCCCACGCCTGCTCCCACTCCCACCGCCACCCCCAGCGCTTCCCCGACGTCCACACCAACGCCGTCCGGCACGCCGGCACCCACCGCCACGCCGACGCCGACGCCCGGCGGTGGCCTGGTGTTCACCTCGCTACCCGCCGGCGGCGGCGCGATTTCGGGCGTCGTGGTCGACCCGCCGCATGGCTTCGCGCCGGTGGCGGGCGCCACGGTGCGCGTGGTTTCGATGACCGACCCGACCCGCGAAGCGCAGGTCGAAACGGGGCCGGACGGCACGTACACGGTTGCGGGGATCGCCCTGGGCGAGTACCAGGTGACGGCGACCCGCGCGACCTACGTCGGCACGGCGACACCATTCGTGGTCGTGTTGTACGACGGGGCCCCGCTGCGGGTGGGTGCCAACCTGGTCCTGGTCGCACCGTAGCGGACGCCACGCCTCGGCGCCCCCGCCGTGCCCGTGTTCGGGATCGCAGACGAATATTCCGCCCCTACGGTACCCTGGCAACCACGGGGCCCTCAGGGCGTCTGAGGGTGTCGACCCTCGGCTGATGGGCAATCCCGGCGTTTCGACGTCCTGCCCGGCAGGTATAAATATCTTGAAAACTCGGTCGCTCCCTGGAGGATCCCCGTGGCTCGCAAACGGTCCAACCTGACGTCGGCGGTGCTGTTCAGCGCCTTCCTCGCGGGGTGCGCGACCGACCTGCCGCTGCTCGACCCCTCCTCGACCACGATCAAGACGGCGAAGCTGCCGGGCTCGCTCGAATCGGGCAGCGGCGCCGGCGGCACCGGCCTGATCGGGCCGAAGGGAGCCAAAGGCGACGTCGGTCCCGATGGGCCTGCGGGGCCGCAGGGCGATCGCGGCGACACCGGTGCGCAGGGTCCGATCGGCCCTGAAGGCAAGGCCGGCCCCGATGGCCCGCGCGGCCCGGTCGGCATCGGCCAGCAAGGCCCCAACGGCGCCACGCCGCTCACCAAGACCACGGTCGGCTACACCGTCGGCACCGCCGAGACGGTCGTCGCCGTCGAGAGCGAAGCGGCCTTCGTGCAGGGCGGCGTGGTCGTCTTCTCGGATGCGGGCCGGGCCTTTCACGCCGTGATCACCGCCAAGGGCGAGCGCACCATCACGATCCTGCCGCTCGGCTACGCCGAAGACTCGCCGGTGGGCACGAACTACCCGTCCGGCACCTCCGTGGGCGTCTCCGGCCTCAAGGGCGCCGCCGGCGAGCGGGGGCCGATCGGCCCCGAGGGCCCAATCGGCCCGCCCGGCCCGTCGCCGATCACCAACACCACGGCCGACTACACGGTCGGCACGACCCAGGCCTCCGTACCGGTGGCGAACACGAGTGCCTTCGTGGTCAACAGCATCTTGCTGCTCAGCCAGGGGGCCAATCGGCTGTACGTGCGGCTCGACGGCAAGACCGCCACGTCGCTCACGTTCACGCCGATCACCACGACCGGCAACGCCAACGGAGGCACGGTGTTCAACGCCACCGCCACGATCGGCGTGGTGGGCGCCCAGGGCCCACAGGGCGTCCAGGGCGAGATCGGCCTCTCACCACTCACCAAGACGACCGTGCCTTACACCGTGGGCACCTCCCAGGTCGTGCTCGCTGTGGAGAACAGCACGCCGTTCGTGCCGGCTTCCACCGTGATGCTCGCGAGCGGCACCGACCGCATTTACTTGAAGATCGACAGCGTGGCGGCCAACCAGCTGACGATGACGCCGCTGCGGGCGAACGGCGACAAGGACATCGGCTTCACCTTCAACGCCGGTTCGTTCATCGCGGTTGCCGGTCCGCCGGGCATCCAGGGTCCCACGGGGCCCGCGGGGCCCCAGGGTATTCAGGGGCCCACGGGTCCCCAGGGCCTCCAGGGACTCCAGGGGCCGATGGGCTCGGTGACGACGACGAACCAGGTGTACAACGTCGGCGACCCCGATCTCGCCGTGAACCAGACCATTGCCGTCGCCAACGCGGACTCGTTCGTGAACGGCAGCGTGCTGATCATGAGCGACGGCACCCGGCGCACCCACATGCGCCTGGTCTCCCACACCACGACCTCGATCACCGTGCTGAGCTTGATCCTGGCCGGCGATCAAGCCATCGGCCAGTCCTTTGCGGTCGGCTCGGTGATCGGCGTTTCCGGCGAGGAAGGCGTGCCCGGCAACTCCAACTTCGTGACCTTCTCGAGCCTCAACGACCCCGAGATGCTCGACGCGCCGGAAACGACGGCCCAGTTCGCCACGAACTTCGGACTCGGCCAGGCGACCGGCTTCATCCTGATCGACGACAGCACCTACCGGGCGACCAGCACCGGGAAGGGCGTCCATGTGACGGGCTTCGTGACGCTGAACGCGCGGGCGTTGGCGGCGGCGTCGCAAGGCGTGGCGCGGGTGCAGGTCAAGCTCGGCGCGGTGCCGGCGCTCGGCGGCGATATCGTCGACGAGACCGTCGCCGGCGAGTTCACCACCCGCTGGGCGCCCTCGGTCGCGATCGACGGCTTCCTGCCTTACACCAACTCCACGGCCTTCTTCCGGCTGCAGATCCAGGTCAGGATGGACGTGACGGGCTCGCCGTCGAACGTCGACCCGAACGACAACCGGGTGCGCGGCTCTGTCACCATGACGGAGTACTATTGATCGCCGCCGCGGCCGACGCTGAAGCGTGGCGCCGGCGCCTGCGGCTATAGCGTAGCGCCGGCGCCTGCGGCTATAGCGTAGCGCCCTTAAAGACGCGGGCCGAGGTCTTGCGACCCGGCACCGTCTGGCCGCCGATCAGGTAGAACGCGGCATCATGGAAGAACCCGGCCACGCGGGTCAGCGGGCGCGTTTCGGGGTCTTCACCCGTGATCGACGGCATCGGGCCCATGTCGCGCCAGCTCTTGGTGGTCGGGTTGAACTCGTAGATGCGGTCGGTCGCCTGGCCATCCTCCTTCTCCCCGCCGAAGAAGTAGACGCGATCGCCCACCGGGGTCATCAGCGCGTGTGACCAGGCCTCCGGCGTGCCGATCGTCTGGCCGGTCGGGTCCGTGAGGAACCGCCAGGTGTTCGCCGCCGTGTCGTAAACCTCGATCGGGCGGTGACCGCCCCCGAAGAGCCAGATCTCGTTGCCCTGCACCAGCGCGTTCGCGCCGACGCGGGCGTTCTGCATGTCCGCCATCGCCTTGAACTCGCCGTCCGGGTTGCCATCCTTGCCGATCGCCACGCGTTCCACCGAGTAGATCGCAGCCCCCGCCGAGCGGCCGCCCATCACGTAGAGGGCGTCGCCGGCGAAGGCCGCGGCGGCGTCCGTGCGGGCGACCCCGAGGCTCACCAGCGACTGCTCGGCCACCTTTCGCAACGGGGCGTAGACGTCGACCGAGCGCAGATCCTGAGCGGCCGTGCGGCCGCCGATCAGGTAGAAGAGCTGGCCGCTGGGGTGCACGGCGCCGGCGTAGCCCGCGCGGGGCGCGCTGTTGCCGTTGATGGTCAGCGTGGTCCACTGGCCCTCG
This sequence comes from Candidatus Sericytochromatia bacterium, assembly GCA_036675505.1. Lineage (GTDB taxonomy): Bacteria > Cyanobacteriota > Sericytochromatia > S15B-MN24 > JAQBPE01 > JAKFEW01. The sequence goes on along the minus strand of JAKFEW010000046.1, from coordinate 81,964 downwards.
CCCACCGGGCTGAAGCCATAGACGTTCGGGCGCGGGATGACGGTCGTCTCGATGCCGTCGACGCTGCCCCAGATCGACACGAACGAAGGCGGCACGGCGCCGTCGGAGAAGACCGCATGGTGGCTGGTGGGGTTCGGCATCGCCGTGAGCTCGGTCCAGCCCGTGAGCTTGAGCTGCTTGAAGATGCCGACCTCGACCTTGCCCTCGCCTCCCAGCTCGTCGGTCGCGACGAGGGTGAGGGTGTGGTTGCCCGTGCGCACGGGCTCGGTGAGCGGCGGCTCGGCCTTGCTGTTCTGGACGTTCGGGTCCCAGTCGTCGAGCCGGAAGGACGGACCCTCGCCCTCGAACGCCGCGAGCTCGCGGCCGTCGTACAGGATCTTCGCGTCCTTGAGCTTGCGACCCGCCGCGGGCGTGGCCGTGAAGACGATGTCGACCGCCGTGCCCGAGAAGTCCGTGGCCGCTGTGGGCTCGAGGATCGTGATCGCGGGGCCAGGCACCGGCGTCGGCGTCGGCGACGGGGGCGGCGTGGTCACGCTCGGGAAGGGCACCGGCGTCGCGTCGTCGGGCGCCGGCGAGCCCGCCGGCACGACCGAGGTCGCCGGCGCGGGCACTTCCTTGAGACGGGTGCAGCCGCCGAAGGTCACGAGCAGGGTGATCAGCGCGGCGCAGCGCATGGTACGGGCGGTCACGGGTTCGATCTCCAACCAGGCGGCGCAGGCCGCATGATCTAGATTCCCGGCCGCCGCACGCCCCCAACGTACCAGGCGTGCCCTCCTGCTGTCGGCCGGGTACATCACACTGACCGTGATCCCGCGCCCCTCGGAGGAACCATGACGCATAGCCTGACCGCCACCGCCACCGCCAACCTGGCCAACTACATCGATGGCCAATGGCAGGTACCCGACGGGTGTTCCCTGATCGAGAATCGCAACCCCGCCGACGTCCGCGAGCTTCTGGGCACGTCGCCGGACTCCTCCCGCGAGGTGGTGAAGGCGGCGATCGCCGCCGCCGAGCGTGCCTTCGCCACCTGGCGGCGCGTGCCCGCCCCGCAGCGTGGCAAGCTGGTCGCGAAGGCCGCCCAGCTGATGGCCGAGCGCCGCGAGGCGATCGCCCTGGCCTTGACCCGCGAAGAAGGCAAGACCCTGGTCGAGTCGCGCGGCGAGGTGGATCGGGCGATCGGCTGCATGGAGTTCGCCGCGGGCGAGGGGGTCCGCCTGGTGGGGCGCACGATCCCGTCGGTCGGCACGACGGCCTTCAACTACACCGTGCGCGAGCCGCTCGGCGTGATCGGCCTGATCACGCCCTGGAACTTCCCCGTCTCGATCCCGGCCTGGAAGATCGCCCCGGCGCTCGTCACGGGCAACACCGTGGTATTCAAGCCCTCGCCGCTCACGCCGATCACGGCCAAGCTGGTCGTCGATTGCTTCATCGACGCCGGCGTGCCGGCGGGCGTCGTGAACCTGGTCTTCGGCGCCACCGACGTGGGCCTCGAGCTCACCGAGAACCCCGGCGTGAAGGCCGTGAGCTTCACCGGCTCGACCCACGTCGGCAAGGCCGTCTACAAGCAGACCTCGGCGCACACCGGGCGCTGCCTGATGGAGATGGGCGGCAAGAACCCGCTCGTGGTGCTCGCCGACGCGGACCTCGCGCTGGCCGCCAAGCAGGCCACGCTCGGCGCCTTCGGCAGCACCGGCCAGCGCTGCACGGCCACCTCGCGCATCATCGTCGAGGCGGGTGCCCGGGCCGAATTCGAGCGCCTGCTCGTGGCGGAGGTCGCGAAGCTCGTCGTCGGCAACGGCATGAACCCCGAAACCGCGATGGGCCCCTGCGTCGACGAGAACCGCCGCAAGGAGGTGCTGCGCTTCATCGAGACCGCGAAGGCGCAGGGCGGAACGGTGTTGACCGGCGGCGCGGCGGCGACCGAAGGCGACCTGGTGCATGGGCACTTCGTGGAGCCGACGGTCATCACGGGCGTGACCTCCGACATGAAGCTGTTCCGCGAGGAGGCCTTCGGCCCCTTGCTCGCCATCACCGAGGCGCGCGACTACGAGCACGCCATCGCGCTCGCGAACGACTGCGATTTCGGCCTTTCGTCCTCGATCTTCACCACCGACCTGAACAAGGCCCTGCGCTTCACCCGAGAGAGCGAGGCCGGGATGGTCCATGTGAACGTCAACACGACCTATTCCGAGCCGCACATGCCGTTCGGCGGCTACAAGGACTCGGGCTTCGGCGGCCGCGAGGCCGGCTGGGAGGCGATCGAGTTCTTCACCGAGTGGAAGACGGTCTACATCGAGGGGATCCGCTAGGAGACGCCTTGGCGAAATCCCCCTCCAGCCTTCGGCAGCCCGGCCCCGCCCGCCTCGACGTGCGCAACCTCGCGCAGCGGGCGGGCGGCCGCTTGTTACTCGAAGGCGTGACCTTCACGGCGCTGCCCGGCGAGTGCGTCGGGCTGCTCGGGCCCTCGGGCTCGGGCAAGTCGACCCTGCTCAAGGCCTGCTGCGGCCTCACACGGCCCGCCGAAGGCGAGATCCTGCTCGACGGCGAGAACCTCCATGCCGCGCGCGACGCCTGGCGGGCGCGGATGGGCTACGTGCCGCAGGAGGACATCATCCACACCGAGCTGACGGTCCGTCGGGCGGTCGGCTATGCGGCCCGGCTGCGGCTGCCCGCCGCCCTGGCGGCCGGTGATCGCGACGCGATCGTCGATCGCGCGATCCGGCAGGTCGGCCTGACCGAGCGGGCGAGCGTTCGCATCGGCAAGCTCTCGGGGGGCCAGCGCAAGCGCGCGAGCGTGGCGGTCGAGCTGCTCGCGAAGCCGGCCGTGCTTTTCCTCGACGAGCCCACCTCCGGCCAGGACCCGCACCTCGAGGAGTCGATGATGAAGCTCTTCCGCGAGCTCGCGGCGGGCGGGACGACGATCGTGGTCACGACGCATGCGATGGCGAACATCGAGCTGCTCGATCTCGTGGTGCTGCTCGCCGGCGGCCGGCTCGTCTACGCCGGCCCGCCGGCCGATCTGCTCGACCACTTCGGCTCCCGTTCGTACGAGGGCATCTTCAAGCGCCTGGTCGAAGGCTCGCCGCTCGACTGGGCATCCAAGTTCCGCAACAGCGCGCTGTACAGGCAGTACGTGCTTGGGCGCTTGAAGGGGAGCGTGGCATGAGCCTGGTCGATCGCCATCAGGCGGCGGTGCTCTCCGACCGTTATATGGAGGTCTTCTTCGGCGACCTCAAGGGCCTGGGCTTCCTGGTGCTGCAGCCGCTCGCCGTGGCCGCCTGCGCAGGCCTGGTCTGGCAAGGCACCCGGCCCACGCCGACGCTTTACTTCGTGCTCACCTTCGCCACGATCTTCTTCGGCTGCGTGAACGCCTGCCGCGAGATCGTGAAGGAACGGCCGATCTTCAAGCGCGAGCGGCTGGTGAATCTGCAGATTCCCGCCTACGTGGCGAGCAAGATCTGGGTGCTCGCCCTGCTCGGGCTGGGCCAGGCCGGGCTGTTTTACGCGGGCGTCCGGTATTTCCTCGTGCTCGACGGCTCGCCCGTGCTGATGGTGCTGGTGCTCTACGCCGGCCTGCTCGCGGGCACCGCGCTGGGGCTGCTGATTTCGGCGGTGGTAGGCTCGGACGTGGTCGCCCTCGCCCTCGTGCCGGTGTTCCTGATTCCCCAGCTGCTCTTCTCGAAGCTGATCATGCCGCAGCGGTCGCTGGACGGCCTGGTCGGCGTCCTCGAAAACATGACCCTCGCCAAGTGGAGCTACCAGGCGATGGAGCAAGTGGTAGCCTCGCCGCCGGACTGGGCAATACTGGCCAAGGCGCTCGCCACCCTGGTGGCGGCGTCGATCGGCCTCGTCGTCGCCGCGGGGCTCGTGCTGCGCGCGAAGGAGCTCATCGATGATTAAGCTCGTGCTGATCCTGCTGCTCGCCGTGGGCGGTGCCGGCTATTGGTTTTTCACCTTCGGTCCGGCCGCGCATTCGCCGATCGGCGTCCTGCTCGACCCGGAGACCCGCAAGCTCGGCGAGCTGGCGCGGTCGTTCCTCGAGGACGTCAAGTTCAAGGACTTCAAGGCGGCCGCCCAGTACAGCACGCCTGAAGACCGTGACAAGGCGGACATCCCGAAGCTGATCGAGCGGCTGTTCCAGGTGAAGCCCGAGCTCCTGCAAATCGACAACATCGAGCTCGTCGCGGCCGACGTGGACTCGACCGGCAAGCGCGCCCGCACCAAGCTCAAGACCGACGTGAAGCTGCTCAACTCCAACGAGCTGAAGCACCCCGAGATCCTGCTTTACTGGAAGAAGGGCGAGCACGGCCAGTGGTTCATGGATCTGGCTTCCTCGCTGCAATAGGGCGCTCGCGCGGCTAAGCTTGGGCCATGGATATGGTGCCGTGGCTCGTCTTCGCGCTGTTCGTCGTGGGCATGTTGGCGCTCGATCTGGGCGTGATGCACCGCAATGCGCATGTCGTGGGCTTCCGAGAGGCCATGGCGTGGAGCGTCGGGTGGGTCGCCGTCTCGCTGACGTTCGGCGGCCTGGTGTTCGTCTGGCGCGGCGCCGAGACCGCGATGGCCTACCTGGCCGGATACCTCGTGGAGAAGGCGCTTTCGGTCGACAACCTCTTCGTCTTTCTGGTGCTCTTCGCGTACTTCCGCGTCCCGCGCCAGCTCGAGCACACGGTCTTGTTCTGGGGCGTGATCGGGGCGCTCGCGATGCGTGCCGTGCTGATCGGCGCTGGCCTCACGCTGCTCCACCACTTCCACCAGATCATCTACGTCTTCGGCGTCCTGCTGATCGCGACGGGGCTGCGCTTCGCGCTGCACCGCGGACCCGGCGTCGATCCCGGCCGAAACCCCTTGATCCGCCTCTTCAGGCGCATGGTGCCCATGAGCCGGGCTTACGAGGGCGGCCGACTCCTGACCCGGCTCGACGGCCGGCTCGTGGCGACGCCGCTCGTGGCCGTGCTGGTCGCCGTCGAGACCACCGACCTCTTCTTCGCGATCGACTCGATCCCGGCGGTCCTCGCGATCTCGACCGACCCCTTCGTGGTCTATACGTCGAACGTCTTCGCGATCCTCGGCCTGCGGGCCATGTACTTCGCGCTCGCAGGCCTGATGGAGCGCCTGCGCTACTTCAACCTCGGGCTGGCCGCGGTGCTCGTATTCGTGGGCGTGAAGATGCTGCTTTCCGACCTGTATCCGGTGCCGATCCCGTTCTCGCTCGCCGTGATCGCGGGCCTGGTCGCCGTGGCGGTGGTGGCCTCGCTGATGGCGCCGGAAGGCCGTTCCAAGAGAAAGGCGCGCTCCCGACTTCGCATCAGGAGCACGCCTTTCGTGGAGGAGCCGCGCGAGGCGTCTCCTACCGGTCGTGACGACTGAGCCTCGCTTTGCGCAAGCGCACGGTGGTCGGGGTGATCTCGACGAGCTCGTCCTCGTTGATGTATTCCATCGCCCGCTCGAGGGTCATCTCGATGGGCGCCTGGAGCGTGGTCAGCACCTCGGCGCCGGCGGAGCGGATGTTCGTCATCTTCTTCGCCTTGCAGACGTTTACGTCCAGATCCTGCGGGCGGTTGTGCTCGCCCACGATCATCCCGGAGTAGACCTTCGCGCCCGGCTTGATGAAGAACGCGCCGCGATCCTCGAAGTTCTGGATCGAGTAAGGCGTGGCCTCGCCATCCTCCCACGAGATCATCACGCCGTTGCGCTGCTGCGGCAGGTCGCCGGCGAAGGGCTCGTAGTCGAAGAACGAGTGGTTCATGATGCCTTCGCCCTTGGTCGCCCGGATGAACTCGCTGCGGAAGCCGATCAGGCCGCGGGCGGGGATCAGGAACTCGATCAGCGTGCGGCTGCCGTCGCTGTGCATGTGCTGCATCATCGCGCGGCGGCCGCCGAGGCGCTCGATACAGGTGCCGGCGGCCCAGTCGGGCACGTCGAGCACCAGCGTCTCGTAGGGCTCGTAGGTCTGGCCGTCGACCTCCTTGTTGATGACCCGCGGCTTGCCGATCTGGAACTCGAAGCCCTCGCGGCGCATCGTCTCGAAGAGTACGCCGAGGTGGAGCTCGCCGCGGCCCGAGAGCAAGAAGGTGTCGGGCGAGTCGGTCTCTTCGACGCGCAACGCCACGTTGCTTTCGAGCTCGCGGGTGAGGCGATCGCGCAGCTGGCGGCTCGTGACGAACTTGCCTTCACGGCCCGCGAAGGGGGAGTCGTTGATCGAGAAGCGAATCTGCAGCGTCGGCTCGTCGATCCGGATCAGCGGCAGCGGATGGGGGTCCGACGCCGAAGCGAGCGTCTCGCCGATGTTCGCCTCCGGGAAGCCCGCCACGGCGACGATGTCGCCGGCCCTGGCCTCCTCGACGTCGAGGCGCTTGAGGCCCGAGAACGAGAAGAGCTTGGCGACCTTGCCCTTCACGTGCTTGCCTTCCGCGGTGATCAGCACGAGCTGCTCACCTTGCTTGATCACGCCGTTGTGGATGCGGCCGATCACGATACGGCCCAGGTACTCCGAGTAATCGAGCGTCGTGACCTGCAGCTGGAGCGGCTTGGACTCGTCGCCGAGCGGCGGCGGCACGTGCTGGAGCACCGCGTCGAAGAGCGGGGTCAGGTCCTTGCGCTCGTCTTCCAGGTTCTTCACGGCGAAGCCGTTGATGCCCGAGGCGTAGAGCACCGGAAACTCGATCTGATCGTCGTCGGCGCCGAGCTCGATGAACAGGTCGAGGACCTTGTCCACGGCGCGGGCCGGGTCGCAACCGTCGCGGTCGATCTTGTTCAGGACCACGATCGGCTTGAGGCCCCGCTCGAGCGCCTTGCGGAGCACGAATCGGGTCTGCGGCATCGGGCCCTCGAAAGCGTCGACCAGCAGCAGGCAGCCGTCGACCATGCCGAGCACGCGCTCGACCTCGCCGCCGAAGTCGGCGTGGCCGGGGGTATCGACGATGTTGATCTTGTTTTCCTTATAAGAAATAGCCGTATTCTTGGCCAGGATCGTGATGCCGCGCTCGCGCTCCAGATCGTTGGAGTCCATGACGCAGTCCACGACCTGCTCGTTGGCACGGAAGGCGCCGGCCTGCTTCAGCAGGCCGTCGACGAGGGTCGTCTTGCCATGGTCGACGTGGGCGATGATGGCGACGTTGCGGATATTGTGGTTCACCGGTGCTCCTTGAATTCAGGTCTGGTCGAGGACGACGCCCCGAGATATCTTCCATGTTAGCTCACGATGGGCTTTTCCGCAAAAGGCCGTTCGCCTGTGCTATACTACCCGGAGCCATCGGCCATCAGCGGGAGCGGGCGTTTTGACACCGCGCTCCCGCTAGTCATCCAAACCCTGCCGGAGGGTTGTACCGGCCCCGCGCCGAACGCTCGGGATGAGGAGTTCCAGTCGTGAAGGTCACCCTCGAGAAGAAGGAAAAGAACCAGGTCCACCTGGAGGTCGAAGTCGACACCGAACAGGTGAAGAGGGCCGTGGATCAGGCCTACCGCCAGGTGAGTCAGCGGGTGAACATCCCGGGCTTCCGCAAGGGCAAGGCCCCGCGGCAGCTCGTCGAGAAGGCCGTCGGCGCGGACTACATCAAGCGTGAAGCGCTCGAGAAGCTGATCCCCGAGGCCCTCGAAAAGGCCGTCGCCGAGCAGTCGCTCGAGGTCATCGAGCGCCCCGACGTCGAGGTCGTGAGCTTCAACGACGAGAAGTCGCCGCTCATCTTCAAGGCCACCGTGCCCGTCCGCCCCGAGGTGGAGTTCAAGGGCAACTACACCGAGCTCGAGGCCCAGGCGCCCAAGGTCGAGCTCGACCCCGCCGCGGTCGAAGGCAAGATCAGCGAGCTGCGCGAGCAGAAGGCCGGCTACGAGAAGGCCGAGAAGGCCATCGAGCAGGGCGACGTCGCGATGATCGATTTCGTGGGCCGGCTCAAGGACCAGGAAGAGCCCTTCGAGGGCGGCACCGCGGAGAACTTCCGCGCTGAGATCGCGCCTGGCCGCTTCATCGACGGATTCATGGAGAACCTGGTCGGCATGAACGCCGGCGACGAGAAGGAATTCGAGGTCGCCTTCCCCGAGCAGTACCACGCGGCGAACCTGGCCGGTCAGCCGGCCGTGTTCAAGGTGAAGGTCCACGAAGTGCAGGCCCGCAAGCTCCCCGAGCTCGACGACGCCTTCGCCGCCACCGTGGGCGACTTCAACACCTTCGACGGCTTCAAGGAGCAGATCACCAAGGATCTGCAGGAGGAGGCCGAGGACAACCGCGAACTGCTGCTCCGTCAGCAGATCCTGGACCAGGTCCTCGAGCAGGCCGACGTCGAGCTGCCCGAGTCGATGATCAACAAGGAAATCGAGTTCTTGATGCGCCAGTACCTGCAGGTGATGCAGGCTCAGGGCATGAACGTCAACCAGATGTTCACCCGCGAGAAGCTCGCCGATTGGCGCAACAGCCTCCGCGACGAGGCCGTCAAGCGCATCCGCACGAGCCTCACGCTCGGCACGATCGCCAAGAAGGAAGGCATCAGCATCACGTCCGAGGAAGTGGACGAGGAAATCGTCCAGTACGCCGCGATGTATCGCGTCGATCCCTCGGCCGTCCGCGAGCAGCTGATCCAGAGCGGTGGTTGGACCACCCTCGCCGACGAGGTCCTGTCGAACAAGATCCTCGACTGGCTCCTCGAGAAGGCCAAGGTCACCGAAGGCCCGATCCCCGAGAAGTACGCGCCGAAGCCGGAAGGTGAAGCCGTAGAGGGCGATGCAGCCGAAGGCGCCGAGGCGGTGGCCGAGGAAAAGCCCAAGAAGAAGACAGCTCCCAAGAAGAAGAAGACCGAGGAAGCCGAAGCGCCCGCCGAGGGCGTTGAAGAGGCCTCCGAGGAAGGCTAGGAATCAGTTCCAGCCGTCACCGTCACCCGAGCACACGTCGTAGTATCATCGTTGCATCCGTTAAACTAGAAGGTGGAGGGACACCCGATGGGTCACAGCCTGAAGATGGGTCTCGTTCCGATGGTCGTGGAATCGACCAGCCGGGGTGAGCGCGCATATGACATCTTCTCGCGGCTCCTCAAGGAGCGCATCATCTTCCTGGGCACGCCTGTCGACGACACGATCGCTTCGCTCATCATCGCCCAGTTGCTCTTCCTCGAGGCCGAAGACCCCGAGAAAGACATCAGCCTCTACATCAACAGCCCGGGCGGCGTGGTGACGGCGGGCCTCGCGATCTACGACACCATGCAGTACATCAAGCCAAAGGTTTCGACCATCTGTCTCGGACAGGCCGCCTCGATGGGGGCCTTCCTGCTCGCCGCCGGCGCGCCGGGCAAGCGCATCGCGCTGCCCAACGCGCGTATCATGATTCACCAGCCCCTCGGCGGCGCGCAGGGCCAGGCGACTGACATCGAAATCCAGGCGGCCGAGATTCTTCGGATCAAGAAGCGCCTGAACGAGTTGCTTTCCATTCACACAGGGCAGCCGCTCGAGAAACTCGAGAAGGACACGGACCGGGACTTCTTCCTGTCGCCTAGCGATGCGAAGACCTATGGTCTGATCGACGAAGTGCTCACGCCCCGGATTGGGCCGGACAAGGTCCCTATGCCGGAGGCGGGCAGCACCGATACCGGAGGATCGTAAGTAGATGGCTCCCAAATACGACGACTCGAAAGGGCACCCCAAGTGCTCGTTCTGCGGCAAGACCCAGGAACAGGTGCGGAAGCTGATCGCTGCGCCTGGGGTCTATATCTGCGACGAGTGCGTCGATCTGTGTAACGAGATCCTCGACGAGGAGCTCTACGAAGGTCAGAAGTCGGCGGACGCCCCGCCGCTCGAAATCCGCGACATCCCCAAGCCGCACACGATCAAGAAGATTCTGGATCAGCACATCGTGGGCCAGGATATGGCGAAGAAGGTCCTGTCGGTCGCGGTTTACAACCACTACAAGCGCATCAGCGCGTCGACCGGCGACGACGAAATCGAAATCCAGAAGAGCAACATCCTGCTGATCGGCCCCACGGGCTCCGGCAAGACGCTGCTCGCGCAGACGCTCGCCAAGGTCATCAACGTGCCGTTCGCGATCGCGGACGCCACCACCCTGACCGAGGCCGGCTACGTCGGCGAGGACGTCGAGAACATCCTGCTACGGCTGCTGCAGTCTGCGGATTACGACGTGAAGAAAGCCGAGCGCGGTATCGTCTACATCGACGAGATCGACAAGGTCGCCCGCAAGTCGGAGAACCCCAGCATCACGCGGGATGTCTCCGGTGAGGGCGTCCAGCAGGCGCTGCTCAAGATGCTGGAAGGCACGACGGCGAACGTGCCGCCCCAGGGCGGCCGCAAGCACCCGTATCAGGAATTCATCCAGCTCGACACCACGAACATCCTGTTCATCGTGGGCGGCGCCTTCGTCGGCCTCGACAAGGTGATCGAGTCGCGCGTCGGCAAGAAGTCGCTCGGCTTCGGCGCCAACGTGGTGAGCCAGGAGTCCAAGGACATCGGCGAGACCTTGCGTCAGCTGTCGCCGGAGGACCTCCTCAAGTACGGCATGATCCCGGAGTTCGTTGGCCGCATCCCCGTGATCGCGACCCTCGAGCAACTGGACCAGTTCGCGCTGGTGAAGATCCTGCAAGAGCCCAAGAACGCCATCCTCAAGCAGTACAAGCGGCTGCTCTCGATGGACGACGTCGAGCTCGATTTCACGCCGGACGCCGTGCAGGCGATCGCCGAGGAAGCGCTCAAGCGCAAGACCGGTGCCCGCGCCCTGCGCTCGATCGTCGAAGAAGTCATGATCGACGTCATGTTCGAAGCCCCGAGCCGCCCTGACCTCAAGAAGTGCGTCGTGACGCGCGACTTGATCGAGAAGAAGTCGTCCAGCGCCTTGCTGGTCATGGGCGACAAGAAGGCTCCGACGCCGGCTCCGGCCAAGGCGCCCAAGGGCGAAACCGCTTAACCTAGTAGCAACCGGGTTTCGTGGTCCGGGCCGAAAGGTCCGGCGCCCGAAGCCCGGTTTTCCCGTGGAAGCGCCCGCGGCTGAAAATCGGAGAAAACCTATGAGTACGACCACCCCGACCGAGATCGCCAAAGCCTACGAGCCCCATGAGGTCGAGGCCCGCTGGGTCGCGCGCTGGACCGAGCTCGGGGTCTTCCATGCCGATCCCACCTCCACCAAGCCGGCCTTCGCGCTCGCTTGCCCGCCGCCCAACGTGACGGGCTCGTTGCACCTCGGCCATGCCGTGAACGGCACGGTCCAGGACATCCTCGCCCGCACCAAGCGTATGCAAGGCTTCGAGGTGCTCTGGCAGCCGGGCACGGACCACGCCGGCATCGCCACGCAGTTCGTGGTCGAGAAGAAGCTTTACAAGGAGGAGAAGAAGACGCGCCACGACCTCGGCCGCGAGGAGTTCCTCAAGCGCGTCTGGGCCTGGAAGCAGGAGTACGGCGACACGATCCACGGCCAGTACAAGCGCCTCGGCGCGAGCCTGGATTACGACCGCTGGCGCTTCACGATGGACGAGTCGTACAGCCACGCGGTGCGCAAGGCCTTCGTGGCGCTCTACGAGAAGGGCTACATCTACCGCGGCAACCGGATGATCAACTGGTGTACGTCGTGCCTGACCAGCCTCTCGGACCTCGAGGTCACGCAGAAGGAGCAGGCCGACAAGCTTTACCACGTCCGCTATCCGCTGGCCTCGGGCCAGGGCGAGCTCGTGGTCGCGACCGTTCGTCCCGAGACGATGTTCGGCGACATGGCGGTGGCGGTGAACCCGAACGACGACCGTTACAAGGCGCTGGTGGGTCAGCTCGTGAAGCTCCCGCTGACGGATCGCACGATCCCCGTGATCGCGGACGAGCACGTGGAGGTCGACTTCGGCACGGGCGCGCTCAAGATCACGCCCGCGCACGACATGAACGACTACGAGATCGGCCTGCGCCACAACTTGGAGGTCCGCAACACGCTGACCCCGCGTGGGATCCTCAACGAAGCCGCCGGCCCCTACGCGGGCCAGCACCGCGACAAGGCCCGCAAGCTGGTCGTGGCGGACCTCGAGGAGCAGGGCTTCTTGACCAAGATCGAAGACTACACGCACAACGTCGGCCGCTGCTCGCGCTGCGACACCGTGCTCGAGCCCTACCTCTCGGACCAGTGGTTCGTGCGCATGGACGAGCTCGCCAAGCCCGCCATCGACGTCGTGGAAAGCGGCGAGGTGAAGTTCCACCCGGATCGCTGGGGCGGCGTCTACCTCGACTGGATGCGCAACATCCGCGACTGGAACATCAGCCGCCAGCTGTGGTGGGGCCACCAGATCCCGATCTGGTATTGCCCGGACGGGCATTACACCACGGGCGAGACCGATCCCACCGCCTGCGCGACGTGCCAGAAGACCGAGCTGACGCGCGACAACGACGTGCTGGATACGTGGTTCAGTTCCGCGCTCTGGACGTACGCCACGCTGGGCTGGCCCGACGAGACGCCCGAGCTCGCGAAGTTCCACCCCACCACCGTGCTGTCCACCGCCCGCGACATCATCTACCTGTGGGTCGCGCGCATGATCTTCACGTCGCTCGCGTTCCGCAAGGAGATCCCGTTCTCGCACGTCATCATCCACGCGACCATCCTCGACCCGGAAGGCCGCCGGATGTCCAAGTCCAAAGGCACGGGCGTGGATCCGCTCGTGGTCATGGACAAGTTCGGCACCGACGCCGCCCGCTTCTGGATGGCCGGCGCCGGCACCAGCAGCCAGGACGTGCGTTTCCGCGAGGAGAAGATCGAGACCTACCGCAACTTCGCGAACAAGCTCTGGAATGCCAGCCGCTTCGTGCTGATGAAGGCCGCGCCCGAAGGCTCGGGCGTGCCCGCACGGCCGGCCAGGCTCGAGAGCGCGGTCGATCGCTGGATCGTGAGCCGCCTGCACGCCGTGGTCGCCGATGTGACCCGCCACATCGAGGCCTTCGATTTCTCGGACGCCACCACGGCGCTGTACGAGTTCACCTGGAACGAGCTGTGCGACTGGTACCTGGAGCTCGCCAAGCCGCGGCTCGACGCCGGTGACGAGAGCGTCCGCTGGGTGCTGCGCGAGGTGCTCGACACGCTGCTGCGCCTGCTGCACCCGTTCATGCCGTTCATCACGGAGGAAATCCACCAGCTGTTGGTCGCCCGCGGCTGGTCCGAGGCGGCCGAGACGCTGCAGCACCGCGCGTGGCCGCAGGCCGATCCGACCGCCGCGGATCCGGAGGCCGAGGCCGAGATGGGCTTGCTGATCGAAACGGTCCGCACGCTGCGCAACATGCGCGCCGAGCTCAAGATCGAGCCGGCCAAGCTCGCGCCGAAGGTCTTCATCGTCGCGACGCCGGCCGATCGCGCGGCGCTCGAGCGCATCAGCGGCCTGATCGCGCGCATGGCGCGGGCCGAAGAGGTAGTGGTGGCGGGCCTCGACGCGCCGCCGGACGCCGGCAAGGCGGCCACCGGTCTGGCGGGCGAGAACCAGGTGATCCTGCCGCTCGAGGGCTTCGGCGACGTCATCGCGAAAGAAGTGACCCGGCTCCAGAAGGAACTCGTGAACCTCGAGCAAGAACAGGGCCGCGTGCACGGCCAGCTCGGCAACGAGGCCTTCGTGGGCAAGGCGCCGGCGGCCGTGGTCGACAAGCTGCGGGCCCGCCAGGAGGAGATCGGCACCCAGCTCGAGACGATCCGGCAGCAGCTCGCCAAGTGGACCTGAGAGCAGGGGAGCTGGCCCTGACCCCGGCTGACACCGCACGCGCCGCGCGCCGCGCCGAACTCCTGAGCGCGCTTGGCGAGCCCCAGCGCGCCTTCGCGGTCGTCCACGTGGCGGGCAGCAACGGCAAGGGCAGCACCGTGGCGATGCTCGCCGCGATGCTGCAGGCCGCCGGCCACCGCGTCGGCCGGTTCACGTCGCCGGACCTGCAAGGTCCGCACGAACGGTTCTGGCTGGCAGGCCAATTCATCGCCCCGGCCGAGCTCGCGGCACGAGAAGCCATGCTGACGCCGGCTTTCGCGGCGGCCGAGGCGAACCACCCGGATCTGCCGCCGCTGGGGCCGTTCGAGCGCTGGTGCGCGGTCGCGTGGACCTGGCTCGCGGAGCACGCCTGCACGATCGCGGTCGTCGAAGCCGGCGTGGGCGGCGCGACGGACGCGACGAACGTCTTCGAGCGCCCGCTCGCGACCCTCGTGACCTCGGTCGGGCTCGACCACCAGGATCGCCTGGGGGCCGACGTCGCGGCGATCGCCCGCAACAAGGCCGGCATCTTCCGGGGGGGCGTCCCGGCCCTCACCTCGGCCACCGGCGAGGCCGCCGAGGTCATGCGTGCCGTGGCCGCGCGCGTGGGCGCGCCCTTCGCGGTCACGCAGCCGCTCACCGGCCAGCTGAGGACGCAAGGCGGCTGGACGCTCGCCCTGCCGGACGGCCCGGCGCACCTGGCCCTGCCGGGCACCTACCAGCTCGAGAACGCCGGGCTGGCCGTGGCCGCCGCGCAGGCGATCGGTGAATGCGGCTGGGCGATCGACCCCGATCACCTGCGGGCCGGGCTCGCCGGCGTGACCTGGCCGGGCCGCCTCGAGACGCTCGCCGACGACGCGGGCGGCGCCTGGTTGTTGGATGGCGCCCACAACCCGGCCGGCGCCGCGGCGTTGATCGCCGATTGGGGCAGCCCGGCGGCGGTCGTGGCGGGCTTCCGCGCCGACAAGGCGGCTGGCCAAATGGTCGAAATCCTCACGTCGGGCGGTGCCACGCTCATCGTCTCGCCGATCCCCGGCGCGCCGAGCTGGTCGGCGAGCGACCTCGCGCCGTTCGCGCGTGGTCCGGTGGTCGACGCCGCGGACCTCGGCGCGGCCCTCGGCAGGGCCCGGACCGTCGCGCCTGCCGGCGTTCGGGTCGTCACGGGTTCTCTCTGGCTGGTGGGCGCCGCGCGCGCGCTGCTCCTGCCCGCCTCCGTCGTCCCCCTGAAGGGAGCTGCCTGATGTCCAAGCGTCGCGACATCCTCATGAGCGCCCTGTTCTGGTCGGCCCTGGTGGTCGCCTCCGGCGCCGCCTTCAGCGCCGGCTTCTACTACACGCACGGCGCCACCGCTAACGTGCCGGTGAAGCAGCCGGTGCGGACCACGCAGCATCCGATGCCGACGCCGCGCGGCTCGGTCAAGCCGTCGCCATCGGCGACGCCGACGCTCGCGCCTGGACCGATCCCGGTCTCGCTGGCGCCGGCCAGCCCGACGCCCGACGCGTTCGCCACGCCTACCCCGGCCGCGTTCGCGAGCATCGCGGAATCGAGCGACCCGGGCGTGGACCCTGCTGCGGAGGCATCGCCGGCCGGTGCACCCACCTACCGCGTCCAGGTCGGCGCTTTCGACTCGCGCGAGACCGCCCAGAAGCAGGTCGAGGACCTGCAGACCCAGGGCATCAACGCGGTGGTGGTCTGGGACGGCGGTAGCTACCGCGCCCAGCTCGGCGCGTTCAAAGACCGCGCCCGCGCCCTGTCGGTCGCCGACGAGGTGAACAACCGCGGCTACGCGGTCACGATTCGTCACTGACGCGGCCCGCCCCGCCGCGGTCCAGCGGCCAGGCGTGGGTATGAGACCTGCAGGAGGACCATCCATGCGCGCCAGGCCCGCTCCGCTTTTCGTCGCCGCCGTGCTCGCCGCCGGCTGCGCCCTGGGCGTGCCGCCCGTCGCCGGGCCGAGCACGAAGCCAGCCACGTCGTCCGTCAAGGCGTCAGCGAAGCCGGCCGTCAAGGCATCCGTGAAGCCGGCCAAGAAGCCGCCGAAGCTGCCGGAGCGCGTGAACTTGCTGCTTCCCCCCGCGCTCGGCATGGTGGCGGCGGGGTCCGGCAACTTGATCGGGCTCGACGGCGCGAGCCTGATCGGCAACGACGCGGGCAGCCTGGTGGCGGCCGGCGCCGGCAACCTGATCGGCCCGGACGGCGCGTCGTTGGTCGCGGCGGGCGGGGGCAACGCGGTGAAGCCGGCCACGTCCTCGTTTCGGCTCGCGCAGCAGGCCGATTGCCCGCCGCCGGCGGCGACCGGCGCGATCGCCTTCAAGGAGCTCGTCGCCGCGAATATGGACGTTTACGTCGAGAGCGTGGTGCTCGTGAACCGGGTGCTCCGGCAGGTCCGCGAGGCGGGGATCGTGCCTGACGAGCCGCTCACGCTCGAGCGGGCGGATGGCGGCGGGAAGTTCACCGCCCTGCTGCGGAGCGGCGGCGAGGAGAGCGGCGAGGGCGGCGTGCTGCTCGTATCCGAGGGCGAGACCCTCACCCGCGACAAGTTGTTCCTGGGGATGTCCTTCGCGTCGGCGACCAGCGGCCGCGTCGTCACCCGCCCGCCGGGTGTGCACGACACCTACGGCCGCGTCGCGTTCGCCACGACCTTCGACCTCGCGACCGGCTCGGCCACCGCCGACGGCACGGGCCACAAGACGGCCGAGCCCAACGCCAAGATTCGGGCCCACTGGGAGTTCCGGGCGGCCAGGCAGCCTGCCGCGGGCGCGCCCCACTTCTCGGCCCAGGTGGCGGCCAATTTCCTGTTCCCGACGTACCCCTGCGAATCCGGCGCCCGCGTCATGTCGATCCACTACGGCGCAGACGGCCGCGGCGCGGCGCGGATGGGGCGCGTGGAGCCCGGCAAGGCGGACCTCACCTACACGCGCAACGACGGCCAGGGCTACGCCGCGGACGCTGGGCCCGACACGGCCTTCTATATCGAGAAGACGGGCGATCCGATGAACGCGGCCACGGCCGACGAGGCGCTCAAGGCGCTGGTGCCCGGCAAGGACCAGATTTACCGACCTTTCCCGGCCGCGCCGGGACCCGGCGATCCGCTCGCCGACCCTCTCTTCGCCTTCCCCGAGTAATTGAGGCGTCGCTCACGAGATTGTCGCAGCGCGTGCGGAAACCGGGTATGTGATCAACCGGGGGTTGCCCATGACACCATCGAAACCTACCGCCTTGATCCTCCTGCTGCTGGCCGGCTGCACCGTGAGCGTGGCGCCGCCGGCGGGCGTGGGCCGGTCGACGGCGCCTCGCGCGAAAGTGAGTGCGAAACCCGTGGCGGTCGACGTCGCAGGTGGGTCCGCCGGGCCGAGCACCGCGCCGGTCGCTTCGTTACCGTCCGTCGGGCCCTCGCTGGCGCCGGCGATTTCGGCCAAGCCGCCGCTCTCGGCGTTGAAGATCCCGACGCGGATCCTGCCCGACCTCCCGGCCTCGCTCGTCGCGGCCGGCGGCGGCAACCTCGTCGGCCCAGACGGCGCGTCCCTGGTCGGTCCGGACGGCGCGTCGTTGATCGGCCCGGATGGCGGGTCGTTGATCGGCATGGACGGCGCGTCCTACGCCCTCGCCCAGTTCGCGGCGCCCTCCCCCGGTGCGACCTGCGCTCCCCCGGACATCCCGCTGACGCCCGGCAAGCTGATCAAAGACGAGTTCCGGGATTTCGTCCAAACCTGCCGCACGATCGAGAAGCTGCTAGCCGACGCCTCGGCGCTCGGCCTCCAACCAGGCGTGCCGATGACCGACAAGCGGCCTGGCATGGGCGGCCGGGAAGTGAGCAATACCTTTCTGCTCGAACAGCGCGGCGAGGGCGGCTTGTTGACGGTCGCCGACGGCGAGACGATCACGCCCGACAACACCCTCGTCACCCTGGCTTTCATGTCGACCGAGACGGGCGAAGCGGTGTACCGGCTCAAGAACGCCGAGCTCGGGTTCACGCTCGGCATGCATGTCGTCTTCGATCACGGCAAAGGTGACGTTTCCTCGGACTTCGTGATGAAGCTCAAGTTCCCTGGTATGGAGGCCTTCGCCGACGCCCCGCCGCTCCTCGCCCGGCGCCAGCTCAAGGTGACGAAGTTGCCGGCCGGCGGCCCCGATTCGCCGACGACGCGCCTGGTATCCGGCAGCGTGGCCAACCAGGGCCGGCCGCCTTGCGATGACAGCCGCGTCGCGCTGGCGATTCATTACCTGCCGGACGGCCGGGCGGCCATGCAGATCGCCCAGGCGAAATCGAAGGGAACGCCTCTCGTCTTCCTCGGTCTCGACGGCGTGCGAGCGGCCGAGCCGGGGCCGGGCACGGGCTTCTTCGTCGACAACGACGAGGACGGCACGTACCTCGCGGGCGATGCCACGCTCGCGCAGCTGGGGCCGGCCTTGCCCACCAAGGACCAGATGCCGGCGAACCTGCCACCGCTGCCCGACCTGGATGACCCGCTCGCCGACCCTGCCTTCAACCTCTTGAAGTAAGGCGCGTTCAGCGCAGCTCGTAGGCCGCCATCACGATCGCCAGCGCCGCGAGGCCGGCGGTCTCGGTGCGCAGGATGCGCGGGCCGAGCGAGACCGGCGTCGCGCCGAGGGCCACCAGCGCGTCGAGCTCCGCGGGGTCCCAGCCACCCTCGGGGCCGACGAAGATCGCGATGCCGGCCGGCGGCGCTGGCGGCAGCGCGCGCGGGAGGGTCAGGCCGCCTTCCCGCTCGGCGAGCACGAAGGCGATCGCGCCGGGCGGCAGCACCAGGCCCGTGAGCGTGGTCGGCGCCTCGATCTCGGGCACGGTCGGGCGCTCGCTCTGCTCCGCGGCCTCCTTGGCGATCGCCTGCCAGCGTGCGCGCTTCGCGGCCACCCGGGCCGGCTCGACCTTCGCGATCGAGCGCACCGCGGCCAGCGGCACGATCCGCGCCGCGCCGAGCTCCGTGGCCTTCTGGATCACGAGCTCGAGCTTGTCGCCCTTCGGCAGCCCCTGGTAAAGCGTGACGCCCACCGCCGGCGGCGCGGCGATCGTGGCGCGCGTGACCCGCAGCGTGACGTGGCGCTTCTCGACGGTTTCGGCCACGCACTCGAAGATGCGACCCTGGCCGTCCAGCACGGTCACGGCCGCGCCGGGCCGCAGCCGCAGCACGGTCGCCGCGTGGTGGGCGTCGCCGCCATCGAGCGTGACGTGGTCGCCGGCAATCGCGGCCGGGTCGACGAAGAAGCGCGCCATGGGTCGCTCAGTCCTCCGGGTAGTCCGGCCCCGTCTTGACCATCCCGGCCACGAGGGGCATCACCAGTGTCTCCGTGAACGGCTGGAAGCCGGCCGCGCGGTAGAGCGCGCGGGCCGGGTTGCCGGCCATCACGCTGATCGTGAGCGCGTGCAGGCCGCGCTCGGCGACCTCCGTCCTGACGCGGTCGATCAGCGCCCGGCCCAGGCCCCGGCCGCGCCAGGCCGGCTCGACCCACAGGTCGGTCAAGGCCGCCGAGGCATAGTAGAGCTCGACCTTTACCAGATGGGGCGACACGGCGGCGTAGCCGACCAACGCACCCGCGGCCTCGGCCACCCAGAGCTGACGTTGACCGGCGAGCTTCACGTAGTGCTCGGCGACCGCATCGCGGTTGCGGCGAGTCTGCCGCACCTGCCGCACGTAGCGCGCGTTGTGCTCACGCTGGAAGCGGAGCCAGAGATCGGCGATGGCACCGGCCTCGTCGGGAAGGGCATGGCGGATGATCGAGCTACGCTCGTTCCCTTTGGTCATCGTCTCGGGCATCGGTCTCGACAAAAAAGGGCGCAGGACCTTTCGGTCCTGCGCCCTCACTAGCTCGTTTAGCCCTTGCTCTCGGCTTCCGCGGGCGCGGCGGCCGGCTTTACCGTCGCAGCCGACTGGGCGGCGCGGGCGGCCAGCTTCTTGTTCTGGCTTTCGAACTTCTTCATGAACCGATCGACGCGGCCCTCGGTATCGACGATCTTCTGCGTGCCCGTGAAGAACGGGTGGCAGGCGGCGCAGATTTCCGTGCGCAGGTTCTCGCTCTTGGTCGTACCGACCGTGAAGACGTTGCCGCAGACGCAAGACGCGGTGACCTGGTTGTACTTGGGGTGAATGCCCGGCTTCATATCAATTGACTCCGTAATCGAGACGTAGATGTGGCTGGTTTCCAAGCAGCCGTCGGGCACAAAATCGCGCCCGCCTAGGTCCGGCATGTTAGCCGACGCCGCTACGCCCGTCAAGGCGGCCAATCCTGGCGATCCCCGTAGCGTCTTGGTATACTGAGACGATACATGCCGTACCGGCCCCAAGGCCCGGCTTTCGGCTCCTAGAGAGGTTTCTCCCGCGCATGCTCAAGCTCCTTTCGAAGATCCTCGGCGACCCCAACGAGCGGAAGGTCAAGCGCCTCGACCCGATCATCCGCCACATCAATGGCCTCGAAGAGGACATGATGAAGCTGTCCGACGACGCGTTGCGCGGCAAGACGGCGGAGTTCAAGCAGCGGATCGAGAACGCGCTGCGCGGCAAGTCGCCGGAGGACCGCAAGGCGGTGGAGAAGGAGATCCTCGAGGACGTGCTGCCCGAGGCCTTCGCGGTCGTCCGGGAAGGTGGCCGGCGCGTCTTGAACATGCGCCACTTCGATGTCCAGCTGGTCGGCGGCATCATCCTGCACCGCGGCCAGATCGCGGAGATGCGCACGGGTGAAGGTAAGACCCTCGTCGCGACCCTTCCTTCCTACCTCAACGCGTTGACCGGCAAGGGCGTCCACGTCATCACCGTCAACGATTACCTCGCCAAGCGTGACTCGGAGTGGATGGGCCAGCTGCACCGCTTCCTCGGCCTCGAGGTCGGCCTGGTCCAGCACCATTACCACCCGGGCCAACGCAAGATCTCCTATGGCGCCGACATCACGTATGGCACCAACAACGAATTCGGCTTCGACTACCTGCGCGACAACATGGCGACCTCGCTGCAGGAATGCGTCCAGCGCGGCCTGCACTTCGCGATCATCGACGAGGTCGACTCGATCCTCGTCGACGAGGCCCGCACGCCGCTGATCATCTCGGGCCAGCTCGACCAGCGCACCGACATCTACGTCCAGATGGCCCAGATGGCGCCGAAGATGCAGAAGGAAGCGCACTACAAGGTCGAGGAGAAGACGAAGAACATCCTCATGAGCGAGGAGGGCGTGGAGCACGCGGAGAAGGTGCTCGGCGTCGAGGAGCTCTATGACCCGAACAACCCGGAGCTCGCCCACCACCTCGTCCAGGCGTTGCGCGCCAAGGAGCTGTACCGGCGCGACGTCGAATACGTCGTGCGCTACAACGAGGAGAAGGGGTTCGACGAGATCGTCATCGTCGACGAGTTCACCGGCCGCCTGATGATCGGTCGCCGCTACTCGGACGGCCTGCACCAGGCAATCGAGGCGAAGGAGAACGTCCGCATCCAGGAAGAGACGCAGACCCTCGCCACCATCACGTTCCAGAACTATTTCCGCATGTACAACAAGCTCGCGGGCATGACCGGCACGGCCGCCACGGAAGAGGCCGAGTTCGGCAAGATCTACAACCTGGAAGTCACCGTCATCCCGACCAACAAGCCGCGCATCCGCAAGGACGTGCCGGACTCGATCTACAAGAGCGTGCCCGCGAAATTCAAGGCGGTTGCCAAGGAAGTCGCGGAGATGTACCAGACCGGCCGTCCGGTGCTCGTCGGCACGATTTCGATCGAAAAATCGGAATACCTGGGCGGCCTGCTCACCGAGATGGGCGTTCCCCACAGCGTGCTGAACGCGAAGTACCACGAGCAGGAAGCCAAGATCATCGCGCAGGCGGGCTCGAAGGGCGCCGTCACCATCGCGACCAACATGGCCGGCCGTGGCACGGACATCATCCTCGGCGGCAACTCCGAGTTCATGGCCAAGGATTTCCTGGTCCAGCTCGGCCTGGAGCCCTATCCCTACGAAGACCTGACGCGCGCGCTGCTGCGCAAGGACACGGAGTGGGCCGACAAGGTGCACCGGGAGATGTTCTCCGAGCTCGACCAGGACACCTACGACAAGATCAAGACGGCCATCTACAAGTTCGTCGACGACTGCAAGGCCGGCGGCCGTGAAGTCGTCGAAATCGGCGGCCTGCATTGCATAGGCACCGAGCGCCACGAGTCGCGCCGCATCGACAACCAGCTGCGCGGCCGCGCCGGCCGCCAGGGCGACCCTGGCAGCTCGAAGTTCTTCCTGTCGCTGGAAGACGACTTGATGCGGATGTTCGGCGGCGATCGGATCAAGAGCCTCATGGACAAGATGCAGGCCGAAGACGACATGGACATCACCTCGGGCATGGTCAGCCGCTCGATCGAGGGTGCCCAGCGGAAGGTGGAGGTCTACCACTTCAACATCCGCAAGCAGGTCCTCGAGTACGACGACGTCATGAACAACCAGCGCAAGATCGTCTACAGCGAGCGCCGCAAGGTGCTCGAGGGCGAAGACATGCGCCCGGTGGTCTTGCGCATGATCGAGAAGTTCGTGCGCGATACCACCCAGCAGTTCGCGAACCCTGGCGTGCCGGTGGCCGAATGGGACCTCCAGGGCCTGCTCGCTGTGTTGGGCGACGTGATCCCGCTGATGAAGATGATCACGGTGTCGGAGCTCGAGGGCCTCGGCTCGGAGTCCCTCGCGGGGCACCTGATCGAGCAGGCGCACGCCGCCTACGAGGCCAAGGAAGCCACCCTGGACCTCGAGATGATGCGCCAGCTCGAGCGCCAGATCCTGTTGCGCATCATCGACCAGAAGTGGATCTCCCACCTGCACGACATCGACGGGCTGCGTGAGAGCATCGGCCTGCGCGCCTATGGCCAGAAGGATCCCCTGCTCGAGTACAAGCGCGAGGCGTACGAGACCTTCCAGGCCCTGATGCGCGCGATTCAGGCGGACTTCATCGCCCAGATCTTCCACATGCAAGTGGTCTACGAGCCACCGCCGACCCCGTTCCAGATGATCATGCCGGAGTTCTTCGGCGCAGACGAGGCCGACATCGCGGCGATGGAGTCGCCGGAGGCGCTCGCCGCGGAGATGCGCGCGCTCGGCATCCCGATGCCGGACATGCCGATCGACGAGCAGGGCGGGATGGATGAAGGTCCCGAAGAGGAAATGAAGTACGCCGATGAGCCGGTCGTGCTCGGCTTCGGCCGCAAATTCCTCGACGCGCAGGCGCCGCAAGAGGGGGGCACGGTTGGTCGGGCGCCTTCGACGGACGGCGTTGATGCCGACGCCGGAGCGGTTATGCCTGCCCCCAACGACGAAAGGACGCAGCCCTAGATGCTCGCCTACGAGACCAAGCAAGACGTGAAGGCGCTCGCGGAGCGTGTGGCCTCGGCCAGGAGGCATCTTTGACCCGTCTCGGCTAGCCCAGCGGATCGAAGCGCTCGAACACAAGGCCGGTGACCCTTCGCTCTGGAACGACCAGAAGAAGGCCCAGGCCACGATGCAGGAGCTGAATTCGCTCAAGTCGCAGTCTGAGCAGGTGGGGCGCTGGTCGCGGGCGATCGAGGATATGGAAGTCATGATCGAGCTCGCGGAGGAGGACGAGTCCCTCGCCGCCGAGCTCACCGAGACCCTGGCCACGATCACGCGCGAGGTCGATCAGTGGGAGCTCACCCAGCTCCTCAACGGGCAGTACGACAACAGCCCGGCGATCATCTCGGTGGCCGCAGGCGCGGGCGGCACGGACGCCGCCGACTGGGCCCTGATGCTGCTGCGCATGTACTCGCGCTGGGCCGAGCAGAACGGCTACAAGGCCGAGCTGACGGACTACTCCGAGAACGAAGAGGCCGGCATCAAAGGTGCCACCTTGATCGTGACCGGTCCGTATGCCTACGGCAAGCTCCTCGCCGAGAAAGGCACCCACCGGCTGGTGCGCATCTCGCCATTCAATGCGGCCGGCAAGCGGCAGACGGCCTTCGCCGGCGTCGACGTCGTGCCCGAGATCGAGGCGGACGTTGACGTCGAGATCGACACCAAGGACCTGCGCATCGACACCTTCCGATCCGGCGGCGCGGGCGGCCAGAACGTGAACAAGGTCGAGACCGCCATCCGCATCACGCACCTTCCCACCAACACGGTGGTCTCTTGCCAGAACGAGCGCTCGCAGCTGCAGAACCGCGAGACGGCCATGCGCGTCCTCAAGGCCAAGCTCTACGACCGCATGATGGCGGAGCACGCCGCCAAACTGCAGGACCTGAAGGGTCCGCAGACCGAGGCCGCCTGGGGCCACCAGATCCGCTCGTACGTCTTCCAGCCTTACACGATGGTCAAGGACCACCGCACGGCCGAGGAGACTGGCAACGTGCAGGCCGTGATGGACGGGGCGATCGACCCCTTCATCGACGCTTTCCTGCGCGCGCGCGCCAAGGGCTCGCTGGCGGCGGCGGGCGCCGTGGTGGACGAGCTATGACGTTCGTCCGCGATCCGCGATCCAAGGTCTGGGGCCGGGCGGCGCTGGCCGAGCACCTGGCCGGCCTGCCAGGCACGACCGTGTTCACCAACGGCTGCTTTGACCTCCTCCACGTCGGCCACCTGCGTTACCTGCACGCGGCGCGGGCGCTGGGCGATCGCCTCGTGATCGGCCTCAACGACGACGCCTCCGTGCGCCGCTTGAAAGGCCCCACGCGCCCGTTGGTCGACGAAGATGAGCGCGCCGAGCTGCTGGCGGGCCTGGAATGCGTGGATTATGTTACGCTATTTCCCGAAGCCACGGCCGATGCCTTGCTTGCTTCCTTGAAACCGAATATTTACGCCAAGGGCGGCGACTACACACCCGACAGCCTGCCTGAGGCGCCCACCGTGAGGGCCTACGGCGGCAAAATCGAAATCATCACCTTCGTCCCTGGTCGCTCGACCACCGGCCTGGTTGAACGCATCCAAGCGCTTTAGAAATGGAAATCCAGAATCGATGATTATTGACTCCCGCGGCAAGCTCTTCGGCCTCTTCAACGTGCTGGACGCCCTGATCGTCACCACCGTCGTGGCGGGGGTGGTCGGCGTGGTCGCCGTGAAGAGTGGCTACAGCTCGGTCGCCCGCATCGCCCAGCGCACCGGTCCAGCCGAAATCGATCTCATGATCCGCGCGACCATCAAGGACCTTTCGATGTTCAAGGTGGGCGACAAGGCCTTCATCACGATCCGCAACCAGCCTTACGACAAGGTCGATATCGTGGCGGCGATGACCAAGCGCCAGGAGACGATGATCCCGATCAACGATGGCAAGGGCATCCGCCTCATGCAAGATCCCACTTCGCCGTACGCCTCCGAGGTCATCCTCACGCTGCGTGATGAAGGCATGGAGACCGAGGACGGCATCGTCTGGGGCGGCCAGAAGCTCAAGCTGGGCGTGCCGATCGAGGTCGAGGGCTACAAGTACCGCCTCAAGGGCTCGGTGATCGACGTGCGGATGGTCGAGCCGAAACAGGCTGCGGCGACGCGCTGAGATGAGCACCGGTGAAATCCGGGATCCCGCACCGAACGGCTTGCTCGCGCAGGTCGGCCTGGCAACGAGTGAGGGCCGGCTCGGCCGCGCGCTCGGTGAGAGCCGCCTGATCGGCGGCGCGCTCGGGCTCAGCCACAAGCTGCATGATTCCTTGCGTGGCTGGATCCAGGGCAGCGAATTCGCCAGGCACGGCGAGCTCATGGCGCTTTTCGCGACCGGCCTGCTGTTCCTGCTCTCGCCCTGGGTGGGCACCGGCATCAACGCCGCGTTGGTGCTGCTCGCGCTGGCCTTCGTCTGCTTCCGCCTCTTCTGCCAGCCCGACACCCGCGCGCCCTTTTCGGCCCTCGACCTCGCCGTGCTGGCCTTCATCGCCGTGCATATCGTTTCCGCGGGCTTCTCGTACTACCTGGTGCCGAGCATCAAGGGCGTCGCGAAGATGGTCATCTACTGGTCGGCCTATTTCGTCTTCCGCCAGGTGCTGCAGAGCCGTTTCGCCTTCATGGCGGTGATCGGCTGCCTGCTGGCCGCAGCGAGCGTCGAGAGCGTGTACGGCGTCTACCAGTGGATCATCGGCGTCGAGCCGCTGGCCAACTGGGAGGACCCCGAGACGCTCGATCCGCTCACGCGCGTCTACGGCTCGCTGATGAACCCGAACTTGCTGGCTGGCTACCTGCTCGCGGTCTTTCCGTTGGCGCTCACCGCCGCGGCTGTTTGGCGCGGGCCCTGGCGAGCGCTCGGCGTCGCGGCCGCCGTGTTCTCGCCGATTTGCGTGTGGTTCACCTACAGCCGGGGCGCCTACATGGGGCTGGCCGCGTCCGTGGCGGTCTTCGGCTTGATGGCGACCTGGCTGGCCTGGCCGCGCCTCAAGCAGCAAAAGACGACCATGGCCGCCCTCGCGGCCGGCGTGGTCGGCATCTTCGGGCTGCTCGTGCTGCGCATCGCGACTTCACCCCAGCTTCAGGAGCGCATCGCCTCGATCTTCACGCTGCGCGGGCACTCGTCGAACTCGTTCCGCATGAACGTCTGGATCGGCGTGTTCGATATGGTGCGCGAAAACTGGCTGATCGGCATCGGCATCGGCAACACGGCCTTCCGTAAGATGTACGGGCTTTACATGGTCAGCGGCTTCGAGGCGCTCGGCGCCTACAACATCTTCCTCGAGGTGCTGGCCGAGATGGGCGTCGTGGGCCTCTTGATCTTCGTTTGGCTGATCGTGGCCTTCACGGCCCGCAACCTCGACACCTTCAAGCGTGGCCAGGGCGCGCAGCGCTGGTGGGCGGCCGCGATCCTCGCGGCGTTCGCCGGCACCTTCGTGATGGGCATGGTCGACACCGTATTCTACCGGCCGGCCGTACAGCTCCAGTTCTGGTTGCTGCTCGCGATGACGATCGCCGTCGCACCGCGGAACGAACCCGCCCTGAACGCCGAAAACCCCGCGAACGCGGTAAAATAGTAGCGCTATGAGCGAAATTCCGGTCGATGCCTCCATCCGCAAGATTCTCGTCGTGAACTTCGGCGGGATCGGCGACGAAATCTTGTTTTTCCCCGTGATCCAGTCGCTGCGAGAGGCCTACCCCCAGGCCCGCCTGGCCGCCCTGGTCGAGCCGCGCTGCGAAGGGATCATGCGCTTCAACCCGGCGGTGGACGAGGTGTTCACCTTCGACGCGAAGCACAGGCCCCGCAAGCGAGACTTCGCCAGGCTGGTGGCGCGCCTGCGCCGCGAGAATTTCGACCTGGCCATCACGGCGGGTTCCAGCCCGATCATGGCGCTGCTGGTCTGGCTGACGGGCGCCCGGCATCGCGTCGGCTACGCGTCGCACCAGTGGACACGCCTGTTGACGCGCGCGGTGCCGCTGAACAAACAGCAATACGCCGCCCACATGTACCACGACCTCGTCGGCTGGCTCGGCAAGGAGCCGCGGCCGCCCCAGATGTCCGTGCCGCCCGCCGACCGCGAGTGGGCCAAGGCTTTCTACGAGGCGCACGGCCGCCGCTCGGACCGTCCCGTGGTGGTCTTGCACCCGGGCGTCAGCAAGCTCTCGATCGAGAAGAAGATCATCAAGGGCTGGGAGCCCGCGCGTTGGGTCGAGCTCGGCCGGCGCCTGGCCGCGGCCGGCATGCAGGTGGTACTGGCGGGCGGCCCGGATGACGAGGATGTCATCCGCCTGATCCGCGAGACCGGCGATTTTCCCTTCGTCGAGGCCTTCGGCCAGACCAAGGGCCTTGGGCAGCTCGCCGCGCTGATCGAGCAGGCCGACGCGGTCGTCGCCGTGGACTCCGCGCCGATGCACGTCGGCGTGGCCGTCGCGACGCCAACCATCGCGATCTTCGGCCCGACCGACCCGGCCAAGCTGCTGCCCCCAGGCACCGTGCACCTGCCCGTCTTCATGGATGGCCTGGCCTGCCGCCCTTGCCTGTGGGATCGGCGGTCGACGTCGTGCGATGAGCGCCACTGCCTCAACGACATCGACGTCGATCGGGTCGAAGACGCGTTGCTCAAGATCCTGCCGCCCCGTCCCGCACACCCCATGGGTGAGACCTGAAGATGAACCAGACTGATAAAAACCGCGTCGAGCAGCTGCCCGATCTCCTCATGCGGACGGAAGCCACCGCCCTCTACGGCCAGCCGGCCATCGCCGCTGCGCAGACCCTGGCTTTCGAGCGTGAGATGGCCGAGCTCACCGACAAGATGATCCTCGAGGTCATGGCGCTGTTCGAGGACCTCGAGATCGAGCTCGACTTCTCCGAAGAGAGCCTCGACGAGCTCGACTTGCTCATCGACCAGCAATGGCCCGCGCCGCTCGAAGAGGATGAAGTACTCGACGCCATCGTCGCGAACTGGGGCGCCTACCTCGGCCAGATGATCATCGAGAACCTGGGTGGGTCGTGGACGTTCCGCCAGGACCTCGACCATGCGTCGGTGCACTTCTCGCGCATGGACCTCGAGGCCTTCCCGCTGCACCTGGTGCGTAGACGTTTCCAGCTGGGCCGGGGCGAGTCGCTCTCGGGCTTCTACCAGGCGCTCGTCGACCGCCTGACCGCCGACTAGGCACCTGCCCTTCGAACGACGACGCCGGGGTCCTGCAGGACCCCGGCGCTGACATTCGTACGTGGTGTTGATTGATATCAGGCCGATCGTTCGACCCCGCCCTTGAGTCGGCGCTTCGAGACGTGGGCGTAGATCTGCGTCGTCGAGATGTCGGCGTGGCCGAGCAGCTCTTGCACCGAGCGGATGTCGACGCCCTTCTCGAGCAGGTGGATGGCGAACGAATGGCGCAGGGTGTGCGGCGTGATGTCGAGCTGGATGGCGGCCGTACGGGCCGCTTCCTTCACGATCTTCCAGATGCACTGGCGCGAGAGGCGCCGGCCTGCGTAATTCAGGAACAGGGCACGCTCTTGCGGGCGGCTCTTCTGGGTCGGGCGCACCTGCTTGAGGTAGACCTCGATCGCCTGGATCGCCGTTTCGGAGAGCGGGATGATGCGCTCCTTACCTTCCTTGCCGACCATCCGCAGATGACCCTCATGGAGGTTCACGTCGGCGATGTTCACCTTCGTGAGCTCCGAGACCCGCAGGCCGCCCGAATAGAGCAGCTCGAGGATGGCGCGCTCACGCGGGGCCAGCGAGGCCTGGTTGAGCAACTGGTCGATCTCCGCCTGCGACAACACCTTGGGCAGGTAGCGGCCGGTCTTCGGCCGTTCGAGCGACACCGTCGGGTTGTCGGTGATGATGTTCGTCTGGAGTAAGTAGTGGTAGAACGTCTTGAGGGCCGCCAGCTTCCGCGCCGCGCTGGAGCTCGAAAGCCCCTTGTCCTTGAGCGAGCGCAGGAAGTCCTGAATGGCTTCCTGGGTGGTGTCCGCCCAGGCCGCGATGCCCATCCCTTCCAGGTGGTGGAAGTACTGAGTCAGGTCGTTGTGGTAGGCGGAGATGGTGTTTTCGGCCAGCCCACGGTCCACCAGCAGGTGGTCCAGGAACTCTCGAATTTTGTGCTGCATCCTTGTCAATCTCACCTGCTCACAATCGCCTGGGACCAAAGCCAGAGCCGTGCGGGGCATGGGGAAAATCCTTTCCCGAGGTGTGGAGGCCTTATTCAATGGGTAAGCGTCCTGGAAGTGGGGGAACCGAACGTGGACCCATCCTAACACCGGGGGGCAGGGGCCTTAAGTGTGCTCCGACACTAGATCTGAGACTTTTCGGGAGAGGGTTCCGAGGCGCATGGCGGCTTGAATTGCCCGATCGCGCCCATGGCCTTATGTGACAGCGATCCCCTTTTTCGCCGCGGGGGTTGTGATCGAGGTCCCAGGCCGATCTGCGACATAACATGCATATCGCTTGAAACCTGTGTTGGGTTTCGTGGCGATGCGGCTTTCGGGCCCAAATACGACGAAGCAGCCCCCGCAGATCCGCAAGACGGTTTCGTCTGCAGGTGCGGGCGGCTGGCTCGGGCGGGCAAGAATGTGGCTAAATGTATTATGTAATGCTATGCGCTGCCGACCGATTGCCGGGAATGCATTATGTAATTCTGCGAATGGTCTGCGAATAAGGGGAAATGGGTCCGTGCCGGTTGCCGATCTCATTATAGTAGAAAACGCAACCTGACATAAGGTGACGGCCCTCCCCGCTGGCGGGGAGGGCCGTCCGACTGCTTGATCGCGGCTTGCGACCGGGATGCGATCAACGCCGACCGCGGGCCGAGGTGACGGCCTTGAGGCCATTCACGCGGCCGTTGCCGAAGTAAGGATCGAAGCCCTTGTTGCCGAGATCGTCGGCCATCTTCTCGATGTGGGCTTTCACTTCCGCCTGCTTGAGGTTGGGGAACTGGCTGCGCACCAGGCCCGCGAGGCCAGCCACGAAGGGCGAGGCCATCGACGTGCCGCTCATCAGGCCGTAGTTGAGGTCGCGGCCGACGTTGTAGGTGGGCAGGGTCGACAGGATGTCGACGCCGGGGGCGGCGACCGAGACGGTCTTGCCGAAGTTCGAGAAGCGGGCCTTCTGATCCTTCGCGTCGGTGGCCGCCACCTCGATCACGCCGGGGTGGGTCGAGGGCAGGTGGGGCGCCGACTGGTGATCGTTCTCGGCGTTGTTGTTGCCGGCCGAGGCGACGAGCACGACGTCCTTGTCGAGGGCGTACTGCAGCGCATCCTCGAGGACCTTCGAGCGCTTGTAGAGGCCCAGGCTCATCGACATGACCTTCGCGCCGTGGTCGGCGGCCCAGACAACGCCTTCGGCGATCGTGGCGTCCGAGCCACGGCCCTTCGCGTCGAGGACCTTCACCGACATCAGGCCGACGCCGGGGGCCACGCCCGCGATGCCTTCGCCGTTGTCGGCGATCGCCGTCGCGATGCCCGCGCAGTGGGTGCCGTGGCCGTGGTCGTCCTTCGGGTTGTCGTTCTTGTCGAGCGTGTTCCAGCTCGGCACGAGCTTCGCCTTGAGGTCGGGGTGGGTCGTGTCGACGCCCGAGTCGATGATCGCGACGACGACGTCCTTGGTGCCCATCTGGGCGTCCCAGCCCTTGTCGACGCTCGTGACCTTGAGCGAGTACTGCTGACCGGCCTTCGGATCGTTGATGTCCTTCTCGAGCTCGGCGAGCTGCACGGCGTCGGCATAGGCGACGGCGGCGTCGGCGCGGAGGCTCGAGAGGAGATCCTGGACGGCCTGGCCGGGAGCGACGTCGACGACCAGCGTCTGGAGCGGCTGGATCTTGGCGGTCACGCGCGGGGCGCTGCGGCCCTGGCGGGTGAGGGCCTGGGGCATCGAGCGGCCCTTCAGCTTCACGACGACCTGCTTGTTCGATAGGCCCTGGGCCGAGAAATCGGACGCGGGGAACGCGGTCTTCGCGGTGCCGGCAGGAAGGTGGCGGTTATTGGCGACGCCGCAGCCGGTGACGAGCAGGGCGGTGGCGAGGGTCAGACCCATCAGCTTGTTCAAGGGGGGATCCTCCTGGTGTGGGGGGGAGAGAGAGTGAAGCCATCCTAAACCCTTAAGGGAAACTTTGCAATCCCTAAATCTAAATTTAACCAAACGGGCAAGGTGGGCCCTGACGGGCTTTCGCGGCACCCGGCGAGGCCCCGGCGACCTTGGAACGACGCAAGTTCGTGCGGCGCAGGGGCGATAAAGCATTAACTGGAAATAAATTTCAGGTTAAGTAACGATCAACCCCCGCCCTCGAGGTGATTCATGTTGAACCGTCGTTTCGTCGTCGCCCCCACCCTCGCGCTGATTGCCGTCGCCACCCTGGCGAGCGGCTGTGGCAGCCATGGCTCGCCCACCAGCGCCGATACCGATGATCTGTGCGCGCCCGCGACCGGGGCAGGCCCCGCGGTCCCCGGCCCGAACCCGGTCGGCGGCGGCCCCGGCGGCGCGCCGGCAGGTCCCGTGCTGCAAGGCCTCGGGCAGGCCTGGCAGGCCGTCAACACGCTCGCCGCGCAGTACGAGCTGCGTGAGACCAAGGGCGCGGAAGTCGAGACCGCGAAGGTCAAGTTCTACTTCAAGAAGGCCAGCAAGTACCGCTACGAGGTCGCCCAACACACGGCGTCGATCAAAAATGGCAGCACCTCCGTCTTCGACACGCGCAGCCGGCAGATCACCTCCCGCCTGGGCGGCATCGCGAGCTTCGTGCCGATCAAGGGCACGCTCGACGACGCGCGATCGAAGTCCGTGCGCGGCTGGACGCTCGATCAGACCGACTACGCCACCCAGGTCGAGATGTTCCTCGCCCAGGGGGCGGCCGTCACCCAGGGCCCGGCGGGCGGCGCGCCGACGCTCGATCTCCAGCGCCCGGCACGCTACAACGGCAGCATCGAGCTGGTGCGCGCCACGCTCGATCCCCAGAAGATGCTGCCTGTCTCGATCGAGATGATAGCGGGTGGCCAGGTGGTCTACAAGAAGCGCTTCACCGGCATCCAGGTGAACCCCAGCATCAGCGCCGACAAGTTCTCGCTCTAGCGAGCGAGCTTCAGGGCCTTCGGCCGCTTCCAGCGATCTCCAGGACGGAGGAATGCCCTGGAGGCCAGCGCCTGCGGCTCAGAGATCTGGAGAGGCCGGGAAGGGCCGCCCCGCCCACCCACCCCAACCAAGGAAGTCCTGATCCGTATCCCCCCGGTCCGCCTGACCGGGGGGATTTCTCATGCGAAATCTTCACGTTCCCGTCATCGGTACCGTAGCCCGACCGCGCTATAATACCGGCCATGGCCGAGGCATTCGAGCGCCGCACCGCCGCGAACGGCGTCACCTACTTCGCTTGCCCCGCGCTGGGGGTACCGCATGGCTTCTCCACTCGCCTCGGTGGCGCCAGCGAGGGGCCCTTCGCGGGGCTGAACCTCGGCCTCTCGAGCGGCGACGCCGAGGCCGTCGTGCGCGAGAACCGCGCGCGCTGGGCTGCCGCGCTGGGGTTCCCCGCGCCTTTTTTCACGCTTCATCAGGTCCATGGGCCTGACGTTCACGTGCTCGAGGCGGATGATCGAACGCCGCCGGCGGACCTCAAAGGCGATGCGATCGTCACGGACACACCCGGCCGGCCGATCGGCGTCTTCACGGCCGATTGCGCGCCGATCCTGCTCGCCGTGCCCGAGCGCGGCGTCGTCGCGGCGGTGCACGCGGGCTGGCGCGGCACGGTGGCCGGCGTGGCGGCGGCGGCCGTGCGGGCGATCTGCGAGCGCCATCGCGTGGACCCGGTCGAGGTGCGCGCGGCGATCGGGCCGACCATCGGCCCTTGCTGCTTCGAGGTCGGCGACGAGGTCGTCGAGGCGCTGAGCACGGCACCGTGGCCGGGCATGGCCGACGCCGTCGTCCGGCGGGAGCCGCGCGCCCACGCGGATCTCTTCACGGCGAACGTGGCGCAGCTCGTGGCGAGCGGCCTGGATCCAGCCAACGTCCATGCGAGCCGGCTGTGCACGGCCTGCGACGCGGACCTGTTCTACTCCTGGCGCCGGGACTCGGCGACCACCGGCCGGCTGCAGGCCGCCATCGCGCGGCCGGCCACCCACGCGAGTTAGGCGCGGCATGACCGCCACGACCCTGGGCGCGCCCGAGCCATCCGCGACGCCACCGGCCGATCAGCTGCCCGGCGCGCCCGCGCTCGGCCGCGCGCTGGCGTTGCTCGGCGTCTCGGTCGCGCTGACGCTGCTGATCTTCGGCTGGTTCTACGTCAACGGCTCGCGCACCGGCCGGGACTCGGCCATGCTCTGGTTCTCGGCGGCCCAGTCGCTCGGTGCCGTGCTCCTGCCGACGGCGATCGCCTGCTATTGGCCCCGCACCGGTGCACCGGGTCGGCTGCCGAGCTACCAGGCCCCATCACGTGAGGTGATGCTGGGCGCGCTTTTCGTCTCCCTGCCGCTCTACGCATTGAGCGCGGCGATGCTGTTCGCCACCGGCGCGTGGGATCCGGGCAAGGCCACGCCCACGGCCCCCGGCGCCACGCCCGTGCCGGCCTTCACGCTCGGCGCGCTCGCCGGGCTCTGGTTGGTGTTCGCGCTGCTGCCGGCGATCGCCGAGGAGCTGATGTACCGCGGCGTGATCCAGCCGGCGATCGCCCACCGCTGGGGCGCGGCGTGGGGCATCGGCGTCACCGCGGCGCTGTTTTCGTTCTTCCACATGGAGCCGGCCGGCCTGGTGCCGCGCGTGCTGATGGGCGTCTGGTTCGGTTACCTCGCCTGGCGCACGCGCTCGTTGTGGGCGAGCACCTGGGCGCACGCGCTCAACAACACCTGGGGCGTGGCGCTCCTGGCGGGGCTCGACGCCATCACGGCCCGACCCGGCATGGTGGCCGTCGCGTCGCTCGCGAGCCTGGGGGCGGGGGCATGGTGCTTCAGGCGTGCGGGGTGGCTCGGCCAGGTTGGCGAGCCGCCTTCTGCGCCGGTGGCGGTGCTGCGCTTGAAGGGGAACGAGGAAACCGACGGCGTGCCGTAAGGGCGAAGAGAAGCTACACCTTCTCTTCCGGCAGGAACTGGCGGACGACTTCGACCAGCGTGCGGTTGCGGAAAGGCTTCGTGAGGAAGCCGTCGCAGCCGGCGGTTTCGGCCTCGCGGCGGTCGGTGTTCGACGCCTTCGCCGTCACGGCCACGATCGGGATGTGGCGCGTCCGCTCGTCCTTCTTGAGGATTTCGGTCGCCGAGAGCCCGTCGAGGACCGGCATCAGGATGTCCATCAGGATCAGGTCCGGCTGCTCGGCGATGGCCTTTTCGATACCTTCTTTGCCGTTGCTGGCAACAAAGGTCAGGAAGCCCTGATTTTTCAGGATGACTTCCGCCACTTCCTGGTTGGTTACTTCATCTTCGACGACGAGGATCTTCTTCATAAAGTTGATTATAGGCGCTCGGGTTCGATCCGTCATCCGGCTTGCGGGGCTGGTGCGGCCGGCGCACGCCGGGCGAAGCCGACCGCGATCATGATGAGGCCGCCCAGGAACATCGGCAGGCTCAGGATCATGCCGGCCGTGATCTGCGAAAAGATGAAGCTGAGGTGGGCGTCCGGCTCGCGGAAGAATTCGCCGATGATCCGGAAGAGCCCGTAGAAGCTGATGAACGTCCAGAACAGCGTGCCATGCGGCAGCTTGAAGCGCCGCAGCACCATCAGGATCGTGAAGAGCAGCACGCCTTCGAGCAGGAATTCATAAATCTGGGACGGGTGGCGCGGCACCTGGCGCGGATCCATCGGGAAGATCATCGCCCACGGGACGTTCGACTCGCGGCCCCAGAGCTCGCCGTTGATGAAGTTGCCAATTCGGCCAAGGGCCAGCCCGATCGGGATCGATGGCATGACGGCGTCGGCCAGCGTATAGAAGTGAATCCCCTTTTGCCAACAGAAAACCCAGCCCGCGATGATCGTGCCGATCAGGCCGCCATGGAACGACATGCCGCCGTGCCAGAGCGCGACGATTTCCATCGGGTTGGCGAGGAACATGAGCGGGTTGTAGAACAGGATGTAGCCCATCCGCCCGCCGAGCAGGACGCCGACGAACAGGTAGAACGCGAAGTCCATCAACAGCGTCTTGTCGAGGTTGAGGCCGGTTTCCTCATTGCGCTTCTTGAGCAACAAGTAACCGAACACGAAGCCCATGATGTACATGAGCCCGTACCAACGGACCTGGATCGGGCCGAGGGCGATGAGCGTCGGGCTGATCTGCGGATAGGGGATCAAGGGTCATTCCTTAAAATCGTAGGCAAGCGAGCCGCATGATACCTTCAGGAGCTTCGATTTTCAGCTGCCCGCCCGCCCACCCCAACCGGGGAGATTTTGATCCTGCTTCGCTTGGGATCTTCGCGCTCGCGGTGCTGGCCCTCCTCGCACGAAGGCCCTCCGGGAAACCGGAGGGCCTTCATGTCCCAGGTGCCTCGACTCGATCAGACGATCAGGTCGATTTTGCTCCCGATCGCCATCGACAACGCCCGATTCGTCATGCCCGTGAGGTTCATATCCTCGCGAAGCAGCGGAACGAAGGCAGGCGGCGGCGGCGGCGGTGGCGGTGGCGCGTCGACAGGCGGCCGGGCCGGCGTGGCGCCGGACTGACCACCGAAAAACGAGACACTGGCGGGGATGGCGGTGGACGTCATAGATGTCACCTGGTGGAAGCCGCCAGCGGGGGAAGGGGATCGGCGGTCTCCGTTTCATGTGTCGGTCGGCCTGCCCTTGGACTTGAGCCGGGCGTGTCACGAAGATATTTCGTGCGTTCCAGCTCGACCGCTTATCATTGAATCCACGCTCGCCGGGTATGCAGGAAGTAGGGGAGGTGCGGCTTGATCCGGATCCACTACGTCCCGCCATCGCCCACGACGCCGCTCGTCGAGCCGCAGCCGTTCGAGCACGGCGGCTCGGCCGATGCCAGGCGGGCGCCATGGGTCGGCGAGCAGACGGCTTTCCCCCAGGGGCCGCCCTCCCGCCTCGAGCTCGAGCACGTCGGCGGTCGCGGTCGCGTGCGCCGCAACGAGACGGACGCCCTGCAGCTCAGCAAGGAGTGGCAGGAGCTCGCCGGTCGCGCCGGCAAGCAAGAGCGCATGTTCCGGCTGCTGCACGACGCCACGTGTGTGCTCGACGGTGAGGGCAAGCCCAACGTCCACGCGCTCCGCGAGGCGCGGAAGCGGTTGCGGCAGTGGTTCTACCAACAAGCCTCAGGCGCCGAGCGCAGCGGCACGCTGAAGGACCAGGTCGCCAAGGTGGACGCGGCCCTCGGTCGGATGATGCGCCGCAACCTGGTGCCGGGCGAGTCGCTCGATGATGAGGGCCCGCGCGTCGCCAAGCCGACCGAGCGGCCGGACACCCTCGGCAACCGGCTGCTCGACTGGGTGCGCCCGACGTCGCGCGATGCCCGCGCGCTTCACCGCGAGGCGCTCAAGCTCTGGGTGACCGGTCAGGCCGAGCAGGCCCTCGACCACATCGAGGCGGCGGCCGACAAGGCGCCGCAGGATTGGCGCATCCAGCGCGATCTCGGTCGCATGCTGGCCGACGAAGGGTACTGGGCCGAGGCCGAATGGGCCTTGTTGTCGGCGTCGCAGCTCCGGCCGCGCGACGCCGATCTCCATATGGCGCTCGGCGAGCTGTACGTCCAGCAGGGCCTGAACGCGCCGGCCATCCTGTCGTTCCGCGCCGCGATCACCCGCCAACCCTCGATGACGGACGCCCACGCCCAGCTCGGCGTGGCGCTCTACGAAGAAGGGCGGCCAACGGAAGCCGCGCCCCACCTGCAAAAGGCCGTCAGCCTCGACCAGCACTGCGTGGTGGCGCGCTTCTACCTCGCCCAGGTGATGCTCCAACAGAACGATTTGCTGCGCGCCCGCTTCCAGCTCGGGATGGTGGCGCAGATGTCGCCCGAGATGGACCTCGAACGCTTCGGCTCGATCGATCCGATTTCGCTCGCGGCGGCGAGCACGCGGAAGGAACCGACCGTTTACCACTGGAAGCTGCCGGGCAAGCCCAAATCGCCCTGAGCGAGGCCTGGCGCGTGCTATCATGAGCACGCCCGTCATGCAGTCCAGTTTGCCGCTTTCAGTCCTGCTTGCCCCGTTCGTGATCGCCTTGATGGCGGTGGCGATCATGATCCTGTTCACGGGCGGCCGTGCCGGGCGCCTGGTGCGTGGCCCGCGGCCCGCAGGCCAGGAGCTGGGCTACGCCGTGGTGGGCAGCGATGCCGTTTCGCTCACGCCGACGCGCTACGTGGGCGGCCACCCCGATCGCGGGATGCCGCTGCCGTCGCCGTACGTGTTGCTCACGCCGCGCGACCTCGCGGTCTTCGCCCGCAAGAATGGGGCTTTGGTCTTCGCCGTGCCCTGGGCCAAGGTCGAGAAGATCGCGCGCCTCGATGCCAGGGAAATGGCGATGGCCGCGGCCAGCGTCCGCGGCCTGGCGCCCGGCGCCCTCGAAGAGCTCGCGCCGGACGCCGCGTTCGTGCGCGTGCGCTATGAAGACGAGCGCGGCTGGTGGCAGAACGTCGTCTTCGAGCTTGCTGGCACCTACGCCGACGACCAACACGCAGCCCTGGCGCGGGCCTGGCGCGAGCGCCAGGCGGAGCCCGCCGGCGAGCCCCAGGCCGAGCCCGGTGCGGGGTCCAGCGCCGAGCCGCCGGCCGAGTCGCCTCCCAAGGCCTGAACCGTCGCCCGGCGCTTTCCGCGCGTCGGCATCCCGCCTATACTCGCCTTCACGTCTGCCTTCACGGCACGGCGACTGGAGGTGGGCCATGCGCGCGACAACTTTCGCGGCTGCGATCGCGGCTGCGCTGGTCATGACCCAGACGCCCGCGCTCGCGTCGAGCCTGCCGGGTGCGGATTATGGCGAGCGCCCGGTGCTCGGGGTCGGGCTCGGCGCGGGCCTCGGCTGGCGGCCTGGGGGCAGCCTGGCTGTGACCTGGCCGGTCCTGGATCAGCTGGCCGTGGGCGGCGCCCTTGCTTCGACCTTTGCTGGCGGCGTCACGTTCGACGTGCGTGGCGTCTACCGCTTCGTCGAGGGCAGCCGCGAGGGGCCCGCGATCGCGGGCATCGTCGGGCTGTGGGGGGCCGCGGGAGGCCTCGGCCCGGATCCGCGCTTCACGATGGGGGTGCCGCTGGCCCCGGCGATCGGCTTCGGCCTCGCCTATTCCCCGCTCGACAAGCTCGCGATCCGGCTCAACCTGGCCTACAGCCCGTTCTTCGCCTACGGCACCGAGGCCCTCGGCTTCATCGGCGGGCCGCCGTCCACGGGCGTCGAGGCCGGGTACCAGCTGGCGCCGGGGCTCGAAGTCACCGCGGGCCTGAACGGGAACGGCGACATCCTGGGCTTCTCCTACCGGTTCTAGCCCTCGCCCCGCCCCAGCACCGGGGAATGCTGGTAGAATTGGGGCGCCATGTCGACGCCCTTTCGCGCCTTCGCGCCGGCCCTGATCGTCGCGACGCTGGCGGCGTCTCCCGCCGCGGCGGACGTGCTTGCGCCGGTCCTCACCGCCGGGGCCGCCGAGGCGCAGCGGCCGGAGCCCCCGCCGACGCCGCCCCATGAGGGCACCTGGCTGTTCCTGCCCAGGGGCAACCCGCTGATCGCAGGTGGGCTCTCGCTCGCCTGGAACGGCTCCGGCCAGCTCTACAACGGAGAGACCGAAAAGGGGCTCGGCATGATGGCCGGCTGGCTGGCTTACCCACTCGCCTGGGGGCTCGACTCGCTCACGGGCGGCAGTTACGTCCGGCTCTTCGCGTTCACGGCGAACATGGGCATCAAGGCCTGGTCCGTCACGGACGCTTACCAACAAGCCGCGCCGGCGCCCAGCCCCTCCTCCTTGCCCCCCTCCCCCGCCGCACGGCCCAAGCCCTGATCGCCGAGAGTATCCCGTGTCCGCCGCCCCCCATCGCACCACCGCCCTGTTCACCGCCTTGCTCGTCGGTGCCGTCGCCGCGCCGCCTGCGCGCGCGGACGCGCCGCCTGCCACCACGTCGATCTGGGGCTACTCCGGCCTGATCGTCATGCCGACGGCCACCGTCCATGGCTTTCGCGATTTCTCGGTCGGCCTGCACGGCCTGACGAAGGGGCTGGCGCCGGCATTCGTGCCCTACGCGACCGCCGGCATCTTCGAAGGGCTCGAGGCCGGCGTGCTCTATGGCGTCCCGTTGACCGGCTTCACCGGGCTTTCCGGCCACGCCAAGTACCAGCTGATCCGGCCCACGCGCGACCGCCCGACGGGCGTCGCCGTCGGCCTCAGCATGATCGGCGTGGGCGGCACCGAGCGGTACATCGACGGCAACAACCTCTACCTGGTGCTCAGCCACGACCTGAACACGGTGATCAACGGCCGTCCGTTCACGTTGCTGGTCGGCCACTTCGGTTTTGCCGGCAACCTGACCTTCGGCGCCCGGATGATGGCTGGCGCCGAGCTGCCGCTGGGCGACAAGGCCAGCCTGCTCGCCGATTACATCGGGCCGCTGGGGACGCAGACCGGCTTCTTCAACGTCGGCGCCACGTACCGACCATTCCGCGAATGGCAGCTGCGCGCGTATACGATGGGCACGCCCGGCGTGGGGGTGTCCTGGACGGACCGCGACTTCGGCCTGGGCGTGAGCTACACAGGCAACATGTTGGGAAATTCGGCGGAGGTCGCTGATCGCCCGGGGAGCCGGCCGACCTCCAAGCCCAGTCCTACCCCCGGGATCGCGGTCCGCCCCTCAAGGGCGCCGACCCCCCAGCCGCTCGTCCGAACGTCGCCCGCGCCCACGCCATCGGCGACGCCCGTCCCGACGCCCGTCCCGACCGCGGCGTCGGCCACGCCCAGCCCCGAGCCGACCGAGGAGAGCTACGACCCGAACGCCGTGGCCCCGCTCCACGGCGCCCTGCTCGACGACAAGAATCGCCCGCTCGCAGGTTGGAGCGTGGGCGTGTCAGGCGCCGAGCGCTGGACGACCACCGATCTCAAGGGCCGCTACCGGCTCGAGCTGCCGCTCGGTCCCTACGAGCTCACGGTCAAGGACCCGCAAGGCGTCGTGAGCCTGACCAAGACCATCCGGCTCGTCACCCCGAAAGGGATGGAGCTGCCGCTGGTGGTCTCGCTGCCGGTCGGCGAGCTGAAAGGCATGGTGATCGACGGCCAGTCCAAGCTGGCGCTCGGCGACGTCGCGATCCGCCTGTTCCGGGCGGGCGAGAGCTACAACCTCAGCAACCGCGACAACGGTGCCTTCTACGTGGCGGACCTCCAGGCCGGGGAGTACCGGCTGGTGGTCACGCGGGCGCGCTACCGCCCCTACGAGGGCAACGTGACGATCACCGCCAAGCGCGAGGCGAGCGTGATCGTGGCCCTGGTGCCGAAACCCGGCTCGCTCGCCGGACGTGTGACGAGCCTCAAGGGCACCGGCCAGCCGGGCGTGACGGTGGCGATCCAGGCGTTGCGCCTCGAGACCGCCACCGATCGCCTGGGAGCTTACCAGTTCCCGGAGCTGCCGCCCGGCCAGCATCAGGTGGTGTTTTCCCAGGGCGCGCGCCGCCTCGCGACCACCGTGGTGCGGGTTCGGTCCGACGAGACGGCCACGGAGAACGTGACCACCTCGCCGCCCGAGGAGGCCGCGAACCGGGCCGGCACGATCGGTGGGGCGGTCACCGATCTGGCGACCAAGAAGCCGCTCGGCGGCGTGAAGATCGTGGTCGAGGGCAAGGATCTCACCGTGCTGACCATCACGGGCTCGGACGGCCGTTACGTGGTGGCCGATCTGCCGCCCGGCAAGTACAAGCTCACCGCGACGCGCGCCGGCTACCAGAGCCGTGCCGCGACCGCCACGGTGACGGCCAAGGCCGGCGCCACGGTCGCCATCGGCCTGACGCCCGGCCGCTGAGCGCCAGCTAGCCAGGTTGGCTAGCCTTTCCCGTCCGCAACCGACCTGCCGCCCGTTCGGCGGCCCGGCTACATTGGGGACGGAGGACCGGAGATGGCGCATGGGGCCGGAAGGCTGGCGCTGGCGTTCATGCTGGCGATGGTGGCGGGCTGCGGGTCCACGGCGAGCGGGTCGCGCGGCGACCTGGCGCCGCGCTATCGCACCCTCGACCGGGGGCCGGGCGCGCTGTTCCTCAGCGGCGGCGCCGACGACCCGCCCCCGCTGCTGGCCCGCTTCCGTGACCTCGCGGGCGGCCGCGGGGCCCGCATCGCGATCGTGCCCTTCGCCGGCGGACCCGGCGCGGGCGAGCCCTACCGCGTCGCCTTCACGGCCCTCGGCGCGGGCGAGGTCGCGGTGCTCGAGCCGGATGCGCTCGCGGCTGGCCGGGCGGCGATCGCCGGCGCCGACGGCATTTACGTCGTGGGTGGCATCACGCGCATCCTGGTCGATCGCGTGGCCCCCTTCTCTGACGCGATCCGTGCGGCCTGGCGCGATGGCGCCGCGGTGGGCGGGCACAGCGCCGGCGCGATGATCTGCGCCGACCAGGTGATCGTGAAAGGCGAGGGCCCGGCCGCGCTCGCGCACGGCGTGGACCCGAGCGCCGGCGGGCTCGACCTGCGCGCGGGCGTCGGCCTGCTGCCCCAGGCGATCGTCGACACCCACTTCGGCGAGCGGGCGCGCTTCCCGCGCCTGTGGATCGCCACCGGGGCGACCAACCGCCTCGGCATCGGCGTGGACCCCGGCACCGCGGCGGTCTGCACCGCCGATGGCCTGTTGACCGCGTACGGCACGGGCGCCGTCACGCTGATCCGTCCCGGAGGTGCTGCAGGCTCCCCGGCGCGCGTTTCGGTGCTCGGCCCGGGCGACAGGGCGCGACTCGCGGATTGGCGGCCACAACCGGCCGAGTGAGCCAGGCGCCGTTCGCGGGGTAAAAAGGCCCTGGCCTGGTGGCCGGGAGCGGAAACGTGATGCGCGGACGTGGTTGGGCGGTCTGGTTGGTGCTGGCGACGGGGTCGGCCGGCTGTACCGAGCTGCCGTTCCTCACGAAACCCGACGACGGGCGCCGCGGCGGCTACCGCATCAAAGGCCAGGCGGCCGGCCCTGGTCCGCTCTTCCTCGCCGGCAGCGGCGATCACCCGCCGGGCCAGATCCAGCGCTTCCGCGACCTGGCGGGCGGCACCGGCGCTTACATCGTGATCGGCCCCTTCGCCGGCGGCGCACCGGCCGGGGCGGAGGCCCGCAAAGCCTTCCAGGACCTCGGC
This sequence comes from Candidatus Sericytochromatia bacterium, assembly GCA_036675505.1. GTDB lineage: Bacteria > Cyanobacteriota > Sericytochromatia > S15B-MN24 > JAQBPE01 > JAKFEW01. The sequence continues at coordinate 39,734 of JAKFEW010000046.1, read as the reverse complement.
GTCACGCGCGTCGATGTGCTCGACGGGCAGGACGTGGAGGCCGACGCGAAGCTGATCGCGCGGGCCGACGGGATTTACCTCGTCGGCGGCGTCGCCGAGATCGCCGCACGCAAGCTCACCACCTACGCGGAGCCCCTGCGCTCAGCCTGGCGCGCCGGCGCCGCGATCGGCGGCACGAGCGCCGGCGCGATGGTGTGGGGTGAGCGCTTGATCGTGAAAGGCGAGGCCCGCGAGGCCGTGACCAAGGGCGTCTGGGCCGAGGGAGGCGGGCTCGACGTGAAGGTCGGGCTGGCCTTCATGCCGGGCGTGCTGGTCGACCCCCATTTCAACGAGCGTGGCCGCTTCCCGCGCCTGTGGGTGGCGTCGGGTGCTACCGATTTGACGGGCATCGGCATCGACGAAAACACGGCAGCCGTCTGGACGCCGGCCGACCACCGCCTGACGGCGGTCGGCCCCGGCACCGTGACGCTCGTGCGGCACGACGGCGGCGACCAGGGCGAGACGGCCCGCGTGGCCGTGCTGGCCGAAGGCCGTTCAGCCGACCTCGACGACTGGGACGTGCCCCGGGTCGAGTGACGCAAGCCGCGGGCCCTCCTCGGCGATAGGGGAACTCATGATCTCCCTCCGCCCGATCCCCCTCGTCATCCTGGCCCTGACCCTGGTGGGCTGCGGCGCCCCGCTGCCTGCCCGCGCGGCCCAGCCGACGGCGCTCGAGCGCGCGTCCGCCCGCGCGGTCGCCAATGGGCCGCTGCTGCTGATCGGCGGCGGCGCGGACCAGGACGACGTGATGAAGGCCTTCGGCCGCCTCGCCGGCGGCCCGTCCGCCGCGCTGGTCGTTTTCCCGCTGGCTTCGGCGGACCCGGCCAAGAGCGGCAAGGCGTACGTGGACTACCTGGCCGAGCTCGGCTTCAAGCGGTCGAGCGCCCTGATTCCGCGCGGTGAGCCGGCTGAGTCGGACCGGGCGGCGATCGGCGCGGCCGGCGGCTTCTTTTTCTCGGGGGGCGACCAGGCTCGCATCCTCGCGGGGCTCTCGCCCGCCTGGCGCGGCCTGCTGCGCGACGCCTGGCAGCGCGGCGCCGCTGTGGCCGGCACGAGCGCCGGGGCGATGGTCTGGGGCGCGTCGACGATCATGGGCGGCGACCCGATGGCGACCGGCTGGCACGGCGACGACCCGCAGCAGCCCGGGATCCGCGTCGCGCCCGGGCTCGGCCTGTGGCCCAGGCTGGTGGCGGACACCCACTTCTCGGAGCGCGGTCGGCTGCCGCGGCTCGCCTTCGCGCTCGCCAGGCAGGGCGGCGGCGTCGGCATCGGCGTGGACCCGCAGACCGGCGCGATCCTGACCGCCGACGGGCAAGTCGAGGTGCTCGGCCGCGGCACGGTGACGGTGGTGCGCTCCGGGCGCCAGCCCGCGAAGGCCCCGCTCTCGGTGCGCGACCTGCGCGTCGACATCCTCTCGGCGGGCGACGCCACGGACGTGGGCCCGCTCGCGGACTAAAGTCGCCAAAGTTGCTAAACTTGGGGTGATGCCAAGCCCTTTTCCAGCGCCCACCATACCCCCTGAAGGCCTGCTCGACGCCAACGTCACGGGCCTGCTGACCGGCCAGGTGGCGTGGAGCCGCGAGCTCGGCGCCCAGATCCTGGCCTGGCTGTGGGGCACGGGCTGGACGATCCTGCTCGTCGTGCTCTTGACCTGGATCGGCCTCAGGGCGTACGACGCGCTGCTCGCGCGCGTTTTCAACCTGGTCCAGGCGAACCTCAAGCCGGACTCGGCCGTGCGCCTTTCGCAGCGGATCACCACCTCGAGCGCGATCCTGCGCAGCCTCGGCAAGGTCGTCATCATCTTCTTGGGGTTCATGATCGTGCTCTCGAAGATGGGCGTGAACGTGGCGCCGATCCTCGCGTCCGCCGGCATCGTCGGGCTCGCGGTCGGCTTCGGCGCGCAGAGCCTGGTCAAGGACGTCATCAGCGGGTTCTTCATCATCATGGAGGACCAATACGGCGTCGGCGACGTGATCGAGGTCGGCACGAGCACCGGCCTGGTCGAGAAGATGAACCTGCGCATCACGCAGATCCGCGACCAGCACGGCTCGCTGATCACGATCCCGAACGGGTCGATCACCACGGTGACCAACCACTCGAAGGAGTGGGCCCGCGCGGTGCTCGAGATCGGCATCAGCTACAACGAGGATCCCGATCGTGTGATGGCGCTGCTGCGGGAAGTCGGCGACGAGCTGCAGGCCGAGATGCCGGACAAGGTCGTCGAGCCGATCGAGATCCTGGGCGTCGAGGCCTTCAAGGACGTCGAGGTCGTGATCAAGCTGCAGTTCAAGACCGCACCGCTCGCGCAGTGGGCCGTGAGCCGCGCGTTCCGGCGAAAGGTCTGGTGCCGGTTCAAGGAGGCCGGCGTCGAGGTCCCGTTTCCGCAGCGCACGCTCTGGCTGGCTTCGGCCGGTGAGAGCCCGCCGCCCACGCCCCTCAAGCCCCCGGCGAGCTGAGCACCATGGCCGGCTTGCGCGTGCTCACGGTCGGCGAGGCTCTGGTCGACTGGATCTGCACCGAGCGGGGCCTCGACCTCGCGCGGGCCGGCACGTTCAGCAAGGCCGCGGGCGGCGCGCCGCTGAACGTGGCGGTCGGGGTGGCGCGCCTGGGCGGCGCGGCGGCTTTCGCGGGACGGCTCGGCGACGATCCGTTCGGGGCCTGGCTGCGGGCGCTGCTCGCGGCCGAGGGCGTGGATGCTTCCCTGACGTCGATCGCGCCGGGGCGGCCGACGCGGATGGCTTACGTGGTGACGCGGGCGGACGGCGAGCGCGTGCTCGCGCACTTCAGCGGCGGCGCGGCCGATGAGACGCTTTCGGCGCGGGATCTGCCAGAGGCGGCGCTCGCGCCGTTCGACGCGCTGGTCTTCGGCACGCTGCCGCTCGCCTCGCCCTCGGCCCGCACGGCGATCCTCGGCGCGGCGCGGGCGATGAAGGCGCGGGGCGGGCTCGTGGTGTTCGACCCGAACGCCAGGCCGGTGTTGTGGCCGGACGGCGCCGCGCTGCGCGAGGCCGTCGAGGCGGGGCTCGCGGTCGCGACCGTCGCGAAGTTCGGCGACGACGAGCTCGCGTGGTACGCGGGGGCGGACGACGTCGCCGCGGTGGCGGAGCGGGTGCGGGCGCGGCATGGGCTCGCGGCGCTGGTCGCGACGCTCGGTCCGGCGGGCGCCATCGTGCTGCCCGGCGACGGGCGGTTGGTGAGCCTGCCCGGGTTCGCGGTCGACGTCGTCGATGCGACGGGGGCCGGCGACGGCTTCCTGGCGGGCTTGTTGAGCGCCCTGGGGCCGGGCTGGCGTGGGCGCGACGAGGCGGGCTGGGCTTCGGCGCTGCGGCGGGCGAACGCCGTCGGGGCGTTGGTTTGCACGGGCGCGGGGGCGATCGCGGCGTTGCCGCGGACCACCGAGCTGGCGGCGTTCCTGGGAAGCCGTGGGGAGCCGGGGTGAATCGGTCACAGCCAGGCGGACCGGAATTATGTAAGCTAAGCGATCGACGACCCCCTCAAGGAGGCCCGTATGCCCGCCGCCGAGCCGATTCGCGCAACCGTACCCGTGGTGATCATGATGGACGAAGCCCCGAAATCGCAGGACCAGTGGAGCACCTCGGAGGTCGCCCGCGACCTGGGCGTGTCGCCGTCGCTCATCCGCACCTGGATCGCTTACATGAGCTGGGAGGTCCGCCGGAACTCCGAAGGGCACCGGGTCTTCGCCGACGAGGACGTGCAGCAGCTGCGCAACCTCAAGGCCTGGCTCGACGCCGGCAACTCCATGAAGGAGTTCCGCCGCGAGCGCCAGGGCGAAGGACCATACGATCCGCGGCTCGAGCTGCGCAACGGCGTGCGCCGGCTGCGTGAGCTGCAAAGCCAGGAAGACGCGATGATCGCCAAGCACCGCGAGGTGCTCGACAGCTACCTGGCCGCCCGCGGCGATCTGCAAGACCGCCTGGAGAAGCTGCGCACGGAGGTCGAGCTCGAGCCGGGCCATCCAGCGGCTGTGCCCGTCCAGCCGCCGGCCATGGGCCCCGCCACCAGCGAGGTGGTGCAGGGCGTGCTCAAGCAGCTGCTCTCGGCGTTGCTCGAGAAGCAGGGCAAGCTCCAGCTGGTCGGCCGCCACGAGGAGGGCGGCAAGGCCTTCATCGAGTATGCCGCGCCGGGCGGCCGCAAGCAGGTGCTCGAGGACCTCTGCGCCGCGGAAGCGGACCGCAAGCTGCTCGACACCGTGCTGTCGATCATCCTGGCGGGGCACACGTAAAAGACTGTTAAAACTGGGGCTAAATTTCACGCAAGCCCCGGGCAGGGATCGCCGACATACCGTTAACAGGAGGCGTCCCATGTCCCGTTTGCCATTCGGCCTGATCGCGCTCGTCGTCATCACGACGGTGTCGGCGTGCGGCCATGGCGCGCCGGGCCAGGCGGCCCGCAAGGCGCCCGGGCAGGCCTACGCCCGCGAGGTGGCCGACGAGGCCGCGCTGATCCGCGCCCTCGCGCTCGAGGCGCATGGGGCGCTGCTCGAGGCGGACGCGGGCTACAAGCGCCTCGGGCTGAACACGGCCGCGGGCCGGAAGCTGACGCCGAAGCGCGAGCCGGTCGTCCGTGAGGGCCTGCTGCCGATCGTCGCGAAGCTCGAGGCGGCCACCGTGGCGATTTCAGGTCGGCTCGGCCCGTCCGAGGCCAGCGCCAAGCTCGCGACGTTGCGCGAGGCTTTCGCCGCCCGCCTGCCGGTGGCGGGGGAGTCCCTGCCGGCCGACGTGGCCGCCACGAACTTGTTGTACCGGGTCGCCCAGTACCGCCTCAAGCTCGGCTTCCTCGTCGAGTACGCGTTGCGCCGCGGCATCGTCGCCGATCTGCCCATGCCATCGCCCACCAGGCCGACGCCCGGATCCTCCGAGGACCCGAGCGATGGCGGCCACGACGAGGGCACGCGCTGACCCCGGCGTGAGCTAAATCGTCGTCGCCTCGATGCCGCCGACGACCGCCTCGATCTGGGATTCTTCCTGGTTCAGGAAGAAGTTGATGTAGCGGCCGTTGCCGTAGTCGAACCAGAGCACCCAGCCGTGCTCGTAGGGCCGGCGACCGCTGTCGAGGAACTTCTTGGGCGTATCGGTGGGCATCAGGTTGAAGGCGATGCCGACGGCATCCACGGCGCCATCGGGCGTGTTGGGCAGCGGCGCGTCGAAGAAGAAGACCTCCTTCACCACGCGGTTGTCGGGCCCCATCTCGATCGCCGTACGGCCGGCGAACTGCTTCTTGGACTTCTCCGAGACCCACACGTCGCGGTAGATGTGGCCGGCCTGGCCGTTCTGGCCCTTGTACTTGTCGATCGCCTTGCCGCTGATCTTCTCGAACTCTTCGAGCGTCATGCCCACCTGGGCATCGGCCGGGGCGGGGTTACCGAAGGTAACCACGGCGACCGCGAGGGCGGCACAGGCGATGCGGGCGACGTGCCCGGCGAAATTGAATTTCCCGTTCTCACGCAGCTTCATAATCGGCCACGTCCTCCCGCTCGCGAGCGCGTCAAACAACCAGGCGACGGTCGCGCCCCGCCCCCGCCATAGTGTCTATTGTAAATTTATATGAAGGATGCCGAAAGGCACCCTTGCTAGGAGAAGTTGTGCGATCTGTCCGGCGCGCCTGGGCATAAGAAGATTCGCAGACGGAAAGGCCAGACGCCATGCGGCATGACACCGGGATCGAGTCGCTCGATGCCCACGTCACCATTCATGATCGGTCGCAGTTCGAGGTCCAGTTCACATACGGGATCTCGCCCGAGCACCTGACGATGGGCAAAGACTCGGAGCATTACCGCATCGAGGCCTTCTACTTCTTTCCGTCCAACATGGGCATCACCGCCCTGAACTACCCGCGCGAGGCCTTCTATCGCAGCCTGAACGCCTACATCCGGTTCAAGACGCCGGACATGTCCGAGCTCGCGCTGCTCGACCCGCTGAACCGCCAGTCACCGCTCAACGTGCTCTCGTTCTTCCTCAAGCGCCTCGCGATGGGCCAGGGGCTGAGCGAGGACGCCGCGAGCGCCGAGGCGCGCCTCTTCGGCACGGTGCTCAGCAACGTGATGCGCACGCGCGCCATCGAGATCGAGCACCTGCTCGAGCGGGCCAAGGCGCAGGGCGACACGCTGATCTGGCGTGAGCTCGATGGTCAGGTCTCGGACATGTTGAACACGTTGCCTGAAATCCTCGCGAAGTACAGGGCGCTGGTGGCCGACTACCGCAGCTTCGTGCCGCGCGTGAGCGCGCAGCTGATCGACAGGCTCAGCCACGTCGACGAGTTCCTCACCTACCGCTTCGACCACACCTTGGCCTCCTTGCACTTCCACCTCGCCGCGGCCTGGAGCTCGCCCGTGCGCCTCGATCGGGTCAGCGAGCTGATCCACGCGGCGGCCGACGCCGAGAGCGAGTACCGCGATCGCCAGGGCTACGTGACGTTATCGCCGGGCGACGACCAGGCCCTGGCGCTCTACACCTACCGGTCGAGCGCCCTCAAGAAGCTGATCGACCAGGTGCTCTACCTCGACGTGAAGACCGTGCAGGAAACCAGCCGCTGGCGCAGCCTGGCCGCGATGTTCGGCGCGATGGCGGCCGCGTTCTTCGCGGGTTTCTCCGACCGCACCGTCACGTTGCCGCTTTACCAGCACAGCATGTGGCTCGCGCTCACGCTCTTCGCGCTGTTCTACGTGCTCAAGGACCGCATGAAGGAGGTCCTGCGCGAGTACGTCTGGGAGCACGTCTCGCGCTACTTCCCCGACAACAAGCTCACCATCTCCGACCCGACCAACGGCGTCGACGTGGGCCGCTGCCACGAGAAGGTGCGCTACCTGACCAAGAAGCAGGTGCCCCCGAACGTGCTCAAGGTGCGCAACGCGAGCCACGCGATCGACCTCGATCAGGAGCGCAAGGAGACCGTGGTGGTCTACCGCAACGACCTCAAGCTGTACGCCCGCGAAATCTTGAGCGAGCACCAGCGGCGCACGCACATCAAGCACATCTTGAGGTTCGGCGTGGAAGATCTGCTCGCCAGGCTCGACAACCCGACGGCCAAGGCCCAGTTCTACGACCCCGAGAGCCGCATCTTCTGCCGCCTGCGCGCGCCGAAGGTCTACCACCTGAACGTGGTGTTCAAGCTGACCCGCTGGGACGACCTCGACCGCGTCGACAAGTCGCAGTACACCCGCATCCGCGTGGTGCTCGACAAGAACGGCATCCACCGCATCGATACGGTCGAGGCGCCGTTGACGCCCTACACGCCGGACCGCCCGCGGACGGTCGAGAAGGCGGTGGAGAAGCTCCCTCAGGAAGAAGACACGCTTTTTTAGCGTAGGGAAGCTAGATCCCGCTTCGCTTGTTAGTGCAGGGCGCCGTTCAGCTGCATGACCCGGTAGGCCACGTGGTTGGCGTGGTCCACGGCGTCGTCGGTCGCGTCGAGGATGTCTTTCCACTTCAACAACTCAAGCACGTCCGTGGGGTTGTCGAAGAGCACCTCGAGGCCCTGGCGGTAGACCATATCGGCCTGATCCTCGAGCGCGATCACGCGCAGGCAGGCCTGATCGATCTCGCCGCGCTTGGCGCGGTGGGGCAGCAGATCCAGCGCGGCGCGCAGGTTGGTGCAACAATCGCGCAGGATCAGCACCATCTGCAGGAAGGCCGCGGGGGGCTCGTCTACGCGGTAGAGCAGCAAGGTGTTCGCGATCTTGAGCGCCCAGTCCACCACGTCGTCGAGCTCGGCCGTGAGCGCGTAGATGGCGTCGCGATCGCCCGGCACGAAGAAGGTCTCCTTGAGATAGAGCTGCAGCTCGCGCAGCAGCCGATCGCCCTCGTGCTCCTTCTCGCGGATCGCCTGGAATCGGCCCTCGCGCTCGTCCCAGTGCGTGACCATGTACTCGAAGCGGAAAAGCGTTTCCTCGAGGTTCTGGCCCAGGCGGGCGAGGTGGTTGAAGAGCTCGTCGGATGAGCGCGAGAACGGCTTGAACAAGGGGCGGCGTCTCCGTGAATGCCGATGAACGGCGGTTCATTTTAGCAGGTCAGGGTGTCAGGCGGCCGCGCAGCCAATCGACTTCGTCGGACGGCACGCCGCGTGCGGCGTCCAGCGTGGCGCGCACGGCGGCCGGGCGCGCCAGCCCGAGCCGCATCAGCTCTCGCCGCGCGGTCTGTCGCACCTCGGCGCGCGGGTCGGCGAGCGCGGCCACCACGTCGGGCAGGCCGGCGTCGTCCGCGCGGGCGGCGATCGCCTCGACCGCGGCCAGGCGGGTGTGCCAGCTCGCATCGGCCAGCGCCGCGCGCAGGTCCGGCAAGCCCTCGGCCGGCGCGAGCCGCCGGACTCCTTCGAGCGCCGCGAGCCGCACCTCGCCGCGCGGGTCGCGCAGCAGCGGCAGGAGCGCGACGCCGCTGGCCGGGTCGCCCAGCCGCCCGAGCAGCCGACAGGCGTGCCAGCGCCGGATCCAGTCGGGGGCCGCGAGCGCCGCGCGCAGCCGCGCCGCCATCGACGGGCCGTGCGCGAGGATGGCATCCTCGATCTCGGCGTCGGGATGCCCGATCAGCCCGGTGAGGGCGTCGCGCGCCGCCTCGTGGTCGAGCCGGCCGAAGGCCTGGGCGAGCGCGAGCCGCTTCCAGGGCGAGGCCCCCGGCAACCGGCCCAGGAGCTCGGCGCGCAGCGCGGCGGCCTGATCGTCGGTCCATTCGCCGCAGGCGTGGGGGCCGCCACCGGCGGCGAAGCCCGCGAGCGTGGTCGCGGCATGTGCGGCGAGGGCCGGATCGTCGTCGAGCGCGCCCAACATCGCGGGCACGCCGAACGGGAGCTCCCGCAGCCCGGCGATCGCGAGCCAGCGGTTCAGCCAGACCGGGTCGCGCACGGCGTCGACGAGCGCCGTCAGCGCGGCCTGGGCGGGACAGCCGGCGAGGTGCTCGAGCGCCACCGCGCGGATTTGCCAGTCATCGTCGCCGGCGAGCCGCAGCAGCTCATCGATCGAGAGCCCGGCCCCGCCCAGCATCCGGGCGGCGGCGCGGCGCACTTCTACATGGGGATCCGCGAGCGCGCGCCAGGCCACGGGCAGCGAGGCCGGGTCGCCCAGGGCGCCGAGCGCGCTCACCGCGTACTTCCGCGTCACCCAGTCCGGGTCGGCTGCCGCCGCCTCCAGCTGCGGCCTGGCCTTGGCGTCGCCGGCCCGGCCCAGCCGGATCAGCGCGCGGGCCCGCGCCGATCGCTGGTCGGCCACGCGCATGTCGGCCAGCAGGTGGTGGACCCCGCCGAGGGCGGGGTCGAACGCCTGGGGCGCGGGCCCTTCGTGTCCGTCCGGAATCGTGGGCGCGAGGTCATCCCCGCCCGCAGGCTCGGACACGGGCCGCGATCAGATGTAGAGCCGGCCGAGGACCATCTTCCGCACGGCGTGCTGCTTGCGGTCGAGGATGAAGAGGGTCTGGCCGTGGATCGCGATGTCGGAGGGATCCTGGAAGCGCGCCCAGATGCCCATGCCGTCGAAGGCGCTGCCGATCACGAAGCCACCCGCGAGCGTCTGCACCTCCTGGCCGACCGTGATGCGGCGGATGGCCTTGTTGCCCGAGTCCGCGATCAACAAGTTGCCGTACCGATCGACGGCGATGCCGCTCATCTCCTTGAAATGCGCGATCTCGAGCGGCCCGTCGACGTAGCCCGCGACGCTGCAGCCCACGTGGGTCTTCACGCGGCCGGTCGGCAGGTGCAGCTCGCGCAGGCGGTTGTTGCCGGTGTCGACGATGAGCAGGGTGTTCTTGTCGAGCATGCGCATCGCGGTCACGTAGCGGAACTTCGCCTCGCTGCCCACGCCGTCGGCCCAACCGGGCTCGGGGCCGCCTGCGACGGTGGTCACCTCGCCCTGCGGCGAGACCAGCCGGATGCCAGTGCCGTTGTCGGCCACGGCCACGTAGCCGCGCCAATCCGTCGCCACGGCGAGCGGCCGGGCGAAGCGGGCCTGGCCGTAGATGCCGTCCGACCAGCCGGGCGCGCCGTCGCCCGCGAGCGTGCCGACCAGGCCGTTGGGGGTCACGAAGCGGATGCGGTTGCCGTCGGCGAAGTAGTAGTTGCCGACCGGGTCGAGCGCGCCACCGACGGGCGCGTAGAGGCGCGCCGACGTGGATGCGCCGTCGGCCCAGCCCGGCTCGCCGTGCCCGGCGATCGTGGTCACGTGGCCGTCGGGGTGGACACGGCGGATGCGGTGGTTGCCGGTGTCCGTCACGTAGATGTTGCCGGCGCCCGAGACGGCCATGCCGTTGGGGTTGTTGAAGCGCGCCGTCGATCCCGGGCCGTCGGCGAAGCCGCCCACGCCGCCGGCCACGGTCTGCACGGAAGGCACCCAGGCCTCCTTGCCGAACTCCTTGAGCCAGGCGCGGGCTTCCTTGCCGATCTTGTCATCGGGCCCCATCCGCAGCACGGTCTCCCAGGCGTAGCGGGCGTTCGTCCACTGGTTGTCGCGCCAGTAGGTGTTCGCGATCAGGTAGCGCACCTTGCGATTGGTGGGCCGCATGGCGATCGCGCGCTTGAAGATGTCGATCGCGCCGCGGTAGTCGCCCTGGCGATCGCGGAAGTAGCCTTCCTTGAGGAACTCCTCGTAGGGCTCGTCCGGCAGCGATTGCCGGCCGCACGCGTCGGCCGCCGCAGGGGCGATCGCGAGCGCGAGCATGGTTCCGAGGACGAGATGTGTAACGAAGCGCTTCACCGCCAGGAGCTCCTATTCGGGTCTTGGTTTCCTGAAAACTGGCGCCAAGCAAGGGATAGCGGGCGCTCGTATATCGGCAATATACCCAGCGTTACCATCCTACGCCTCAAGCCGTCCCCGCGCGGTGTCGAGGGTACAATGTGATCACGGAGACCCGCATGCCAACCCCCGACGACCGCGACGAGCGAAGCGCCATCCCCCCGGTCGACCGCGCTTATGCGGCCTTCGTGCCGCTCTTCACCACGCTCGAGCTGACGCTGCGCTGCAACCTGCATTGCGTTCACTGCTACAACTTCGATCGATCGGCGCCGCCGCCGGTGAGCGATGAGCTCACCACGCCCGAGATCCTCGCGCTGATCGACGAGCTCGCCGAGGCGGGCTGCCTCGAGCTTTCGCTCTCGGGCGGCGAGGCGCTGCTGCACCCGCACCTCGACGACTTTGTGATCCGGGCGCGTGAGCACCTGTGCGCCGTGCGCCTCAAGACCAACGCGATGGCGCTCACGGCGGCCCGCGCCGCCAGGCTCGCCGACCTCGGCGTGACGGGCGTGGACGTGAGCCTCTACGGCGCTTCTCCCGCCACGCATGACGACTTCACCACCTTGCCGGGCAGCTTCACCAAGACGCTCACGGGCGCCCGGGCGGCACGCGACGCGGGCATGCGCGTGTCACTGAGCTTCTGCCTCACCCGCCACAACGCGCCGGAGATCGGCGCGATGGTGGCGCTGGCCGAGGCCGAGGGCATGCGCTACACGATCGACCCGCAGCTCACCGCCCGCTACGACGGCACGACGAGCTCGCTCGACCACCGGGTGGACCACGAGACGCTCGAGGCGCTCTACCGCGGGCCGCTGGCCGACGCCGTCGGCGAGCCGACCTGCCGCAAGGACACCGACCTCCAATGCTCCTGTGCGCGTGCCGTGGCCGCCGTGTCGGCGACCGGCGAGGTCTACCCGTGCATCGGCGCGCCCCTCCCGTCGGGCAACGTGCGCGATGGCGGCTTCCTCAAGGTCTGGCGCGAGTCGGAGACGCTGAACCGGATCCGCGGCCTGGGGCTGGCAGACTACCCGAAGTGTGGCACCTGCCCGGATCGCGGGTTCTGCCGCCGCAGCAACGGGGTGACGTTCGTGAACACCGGCGAATACACAGGCGCGGACCCGTGGACCTGCGGCGAGGCCGCGATCCTGCGCCGAATCGCGACGGACGTGCAGGCCGAGGCTGCGGCGCCGACCGCCTGACCATGGCCTGCGGGTCGCTCGCCTGCTGATCCTTTGGCGTTTCGGCCAATGTCCATCGACGTCCTTCCGCCTATCATCGGTCGGGCGCGCCGTCCCCGTGGTTGGCGGGGATGGCCGGGCGCCCGGGAGGGACCGCGAAGATGAAGAGTTTGAGTCGGGCGGCGATCGCCGCCAGTGTCGTGCTGGTCGCCGGGTGCCACCTGGCCGCGCCGAACGGGGGCGCGGCGAAGGCCGGCCTGGTCCCGACCAGCAAGGCCGAGCGTTACCGCACGTTGACCGTGAACGAGCTCTGCGCGTGCCCGATTGCCTTCGACCTGAGCGGCTCTATCGGTGCCCCGAAGGTCGACCTGGTCGTGAACAACTTCAAGGTCGGCGTCGCCAGCCGGCCGGTCATCAACATCCTCTTCAACCCCGACGGCACGGTCACCGGCGCGTTTTCCTACTTCGGCGTCGACTACGATGGCTTCGGTCCGCCGATCGCGGCGTACCCGTCGGGCTCCACGATCAGCGGCATTTTCAGCGGGACGGCCACGGGGTTCACCTTCGAGATGGGCAGCCCGCCGTTCAGCATCTTCGACTGGCCTCCGCCGGTCAGCAACGCCATCGTCGAGGTGTCCGGCATTTTCACGGCCACCGGCGTGCCGCTCAGGGCCGGGATCCTCTTCACGCCGCGGTCCGGCAGCGAATTCCTCCCCGTCACGAACGAAGCCGTGGTGAGCGACTTCACGATCCAGTCACAGCCGAACGGCACGGACCTGTCGATCTATGCGACCGACAGCATTTTCGTCAGCGACCTCGACAGCTATGACACGTTGCTCCTGGAGTCCCGCTGCAACAGTCACTGACGCCCTGAGCTCGGGCGCCGGGCGGGCGCGCTAAGCGCCCGCCTCCAGGCGCTTGGCGTCGCTCCAGAGGGCCTTGCGGGCGTCGAGGTCCAGCTGGTCCCAGTCCTGTTCCCGCTCGGTCACGATCGCCTCCATCGCATGGAAACGCGCCATGAACCGGCGCGCGGCCTGGCGCAGCGCGTCTTCGGGATCGACTTTCAGGCGACGCGCCACGTTCACCAGCGCGTACATGAAGTCGCCCAGCTCCCTGAATGCGCCGTCCTGGTCGCCTGTGGCCAGGGCCTCGCGCAACTCGGCCCACTCCTCCTCGATCTTGCCGACCGCCTCGTCGAGCGTCGGCCAATCGAAGCCGGCCTTGGCGGCCCGCCCCATGATCTTCTCGGCGTACATCAGCGCCGCCATCGGCGGCACCTGGCCGAGCCGCGAGGCTTGCGCGATGCCAGCCGCTTCCTTCTCGGCGGCCTTGAGCTGGTCCCAGTTCTTGAGCACCTCCTCGGAATCCGCCACGGTGACGTCGCCGAAGACGTGGGGGTGCCGGAAGACCAGCTTGTCCGAGATGTTCTCCGCGACCTCGTCGAGGTCGAAAGCTTCGCGCTCCTCGGCGATGCGGGACTGCAGGAAGACTTGCAGCAGCAGATCGCCGAGTTCCTCGGCCATCATCGCGTCGTCACCCTCGTCGATCGCCTCGACGGTCTCGTAGGCTTCTTCGAGGATGAACCGCCGCAGCGACGCATGGGTCTGCTCGATGTCCCACGGGCAGCCGCCGGGTGAGCGCAGCCGGTCCACGATCGCGCGCAGCCGCTCGAGGCCCACCGGCGGGCCGGGCGGCAGGTAGAGGCTCGTCAGGTGGTCGATGTCGGTGCGGCGATCGATTTCGTAGAGCGGCACGGTCACGGCGAACTCGGCGCCCGGCACCGAGGCCGCGCGCACGATCGTGACGGGGTGGTCGTCGGGCCAGAAGCGCATCAGCGTGAGCTTGGTCTGGCCGGCCACGCGCTTGTTGTAGACCTGGACGACCAACGCCCCGATCGTCGGGTTGACGCGAACGTCGTCGAGCGCGAGGGCGTCGAGCAACTGGAGGCCGTGGGTCGGGTCGACGCCGAGCAGCGCATAGGTGGCCTCGACGCCCGACAGGCCGGGCAGGATCACCACCTGGGCGTCGTCGCGCTTGAGCAGGCGCTGGACCGTCGACTCGGCGACCAGCGGGTGGCCGGGCACGGCGTAGCAAACCGGGCCCTCGGCCGATTTCGCCACGAGATCGGCGACGATCTCCTCATAGAGCGTGTCGAAGTCTTCCTGGCGGTCGTAGAGCGCGTCGTAGGCCTGGTAGGCCTTGCCCCAATCGTCGAGCAACGCGACGGTGGGGTGGCGCTGGGTGCGCAGGTAAACGAGCGGCGCGGCCTCGAGCGCACGCCGCGCGGCGATCGTGAGCAGGTCGGGGTCGCCGGGGCCCAGGCCCACGACGGTGATAGGATGTCCCAAAGCGTCGCCTCCGGTCCGGGGTGGATGCCTAGTGGCCGTGGCCGTCGTCGGCCCCGTGGCCATGGCCGTCGTCGCCGCCCTGGCTGCCGCCCGGCGGGGGCGCGGCGGGGGCGTAGCCAGGCTTGTATTCGACCCGCACGTCGGCCTTGCGCTTCGCCAACCACTGGCTAAATGCGGCGCGGCGGCGCTCGGAGGCGAGGTTCTCGCGGATCTCGTCCTTCACCTCCGAGAACGGCTGCGTGCGCGGCGCCTTGCGGTCTTCCACCTTGAGCAGGTGCCAGCCGAACTTCGTCTTGACGAGCGGGGAGAGCTGGCCGGGCGGGGTCGTGAACGCCGCATCCTCGAATTCCTTGACCATCTTGCCGCGGCCGAAGTAGCCGAGGTCGCCGCCGTCGTTCTTGCTGCCGGGATCCTCGGAGTACTCCCGCGCGATCGCCGCGAAGTCGCCGCCGCCCTTCACTTTCTGCTGGACCAGTTTGGCCGTGATCTCGTCCTTCACGAGGACGTGGCGGGCGCGCACTTCCTGCGGCCGGTCGTACATCTTGCGGTTCTGGTCGTAGTAGCGCTTCACTTCGTCGTCCGTGACCTTGGCGTCGGCGGTGATCGCGCTGACGACCTGCTCGACCTCGACCATGTCGCGGACCTGGCGTTCGAAGCCGGCCTGGTCGATGCCGTTGCCCTTGAGCCGGTCCTGGAACTCGGCCTCGGACTTGAAGCCCTTCTTGATTTCCGCGATCTTGGCCGCGACCGCGGCGTCCGGCACGCTGATGGCGCGACGCCTGGCCTCCGAGCGGATGATCTCGCGCTCGACCAGCTGGTTGATGAGGCCGGTCCGGAGGTCATTCTCCATCTGGCGGCCCTGCGCGGAGGCGAAGTCCACGTTGAAGCGCTGGGCGTAGGACCGCTTGGTCATCAGGAGCTGCTGCTCGTACTCGGCCTTCGAGATGCGGGCGCCGTCGACCTTGGCCACATGCCCGGTGTAGGCCTCGGCGTAGTAGGCGATGGCGGTGGCGGCGGCGCCGATGGCGATCGCCGCGATCAGCCCGACGATCGCCCGCTTGCGCGCCGCGACAGGATCGACCGGCGCCTCCGGCTCCTCGGGCGTTTCGACCGGCGCCGACGTCTCATCGCTCACGACCTCGTTGATCGGCTCGTTGATCGACTCGTTGATCGGCTCGTCGCTCGACTCGGGCTTGTTGGGCTCTTCCACGCGTTCCTCCGGGTGATCAAGTCGCCGCCAGCATACCAGCGGCGAGGGGCTTGAGCAATCGCTCGAGGGCGTTGAGCTGGTCTTCCGGCAACAGGCGCGTGCGATCGAGCTGGAGCTCGGCGGGCGTGAACTTCCAGTTCACGAGCCCCTTGTCCGCGGCCTGCGCCTTGTAGAAGGCCGACGGCGGAATGGCGCCCTGCACGCGGATGAACTTCGTGTCCGAGCGGATCGCCGCGATGCCGAGCTCGGTGGCCTGGATCTTGACCTTCACCACGCGCAGCAAGTTGCGCACGGAGGTGGGCGCCGGGCCGAAGCGGTCCTTCCACTCCGCCGCGAGGATCTCGAGCTCGCGCTCCGACGTGATGCCGGCCAGCCTGCGGTACTGCGCCATCTTGTCGCCGCCCTCGCCGAGCCAGTCGTCCGGGATGAAGGCCGAGACGTGCAGGTCGACCGTGGTGGCCTCGGCGGCCGGCGCCACCTCGTGCCCCTGGGCCTCCTCGATCGCCTCCTCGAGCAGGCGCGAGTAGAGGTCGAAGCCGACCGAAATCATGTGGCCGTGCTGCTCGGGCCCGAGCAGGTTGCCGACGCCGCGGATCTCGAGGTCGCGCAGGGCGATCTGGTAGCCCGAGCCCAGCGCCGTGAATTGCTGGATCGCCTTCAAGCGGTCGCGCGCGTCGTCGGTGAGCTGCTTGCCGGCGGTGTAGAAGCAGTAGCAATAGGCCTTGGTCTCCGAGCGGCCGACGCGGCCTCGCAGCTGGTAGAGCTGCGCGAGGCCGAGCTTGTCGGCGTCGTCGATGACCATCGTGTTGGCGCGCGGGATGTCGAGGCCGCTCTCGATGATCGTGGTGCAGAGCAGGATGTCGAACTCGCCGTCCTTGAAGGCCAGCATGATGTCCTCGAGGTCGTCTTCGTTCATCTGGCCATGGGCCACGCGCACCTTCGCCTCGGGCACGAGCTGCTCGAGCTCGACCGCGATGCGGCCGATCGACTCGACGCGGTTGTGCAGGAAGAAGATCTGGCCGCCGCGCTCGAGCTCGTGCAGGATCGCCGTGCGGACCGCGTCCGGGTCGTAAGGGCCGACGGAGGTGCGCACGGGCTGGCGGTTCTTGGGCGGCGTCGCGATCAGGCTCATGTCGCGGGCGCCCGAGAGCGCCATGTAGAGCGTGCGCGGGATCGGCGTGGCGCTCATCGTGAGCACGTCGACCAGGCGCTTCACCTGCTTGAGGCGCTCCTTGTTGGCCACGCCGAAGCGGTGCTCCTCGTCGATCACGACCAGGCCGAGGTCCTTGAAGCCGAGGTCCTTGCCGAGCACGCGGTGCGTGCCGATCACGACGTCGATCTCGCCGGTCTTGAGCTTGGCGACGACCTCGCGCTGCTCCTTGGCCGTTCGGAAGCGCGACAGCAAGCCGACCCGCACCGGGTAGGGCGCGAACCGCTCGCGGAAGACGTGGTAGTGCTGCTGGGCGAGCACCGTGGTGGGCGCGAGCACGGCCACCTGCTTGCCGGCCATGATCGACTTGAAGGCCGCGCGGAGCGCGACCTCGGTCTTGCCGAAGCCGACGTCGCCGCAGACCAGCCGATCCATCGGCCGTTCGCGCTCCATGTCGCGCTTGGTCTCCTCGATCGCCTTCATCTGGTCGATCGTCTCGGTGTAGGGGAACGCCTCCTCCATCTCGCGCTGCCAGATGGTGTCGGGCGGGAAGGCGTAGCCCTCGAGCTTGGCGCGCTCCGCGTAGAGCTTGACCAGATCCTCGGCGAGCTCCTTGAGGCCCTTCTTGACCCGCTTCTTGGCGTTGTCCCACTCGATGCCGCCCATCTTGTGGAGCTTGGGCGCTGTGCCCTCGCCGCTCGCGCGGTAGCGGTGCAGCAGGCCGATCTGGTCGACCGGCACGAAGAGCTTGTCCTCGTTGTGGTAAACCAGGCCGAGGTACTCGCGCTCCTGGTTGTCGATCGCGAGGCGCGTGAGGCCGGTGTAGCGGCCGATGCCGTGCTTGGCGTGCACGACGAAGTCGCCCGGCTTGATCTCGGCGGCCGAGGCGAAGGAGGCGCCCTGGTAGGAGAACTTCTTGACGTGCTTGTTGCTCGCCCGGCGCTGCTGGCCGAACAGCTCGAGGTCGGTGAGGACGATCAGGCGCAGCGATGCGGAGCGGAAGCCCTCGAGCAGCCCCTCGCGCACGACCCAGACCCCACCCACCTCGCCGGTCGGGTCTTCGGGCGGCGTGGCGAGCGCCGCGTTCACGCCGCGCTCGTCGAGGATGGCGAAGGCGCGCTGCGGCTGCTGGGTGACGATCACGACGCGCTCGCCGGCGTGCTGCCACTCGTTGATGCGGATCGCGATCTGGTCGAAGTCGCTGTGGAAGCGCGTGGCCGCCGGCGCCTCGATGCTCAGGTCGCCGTCGGTGCGCGCCGTGAAATCGAGCTGCACGAGGTCCGTGCGCGGCCCGGGAAGCTCATCGGGGCCGATGTGGAGCGGATAGGGCAAGGGCAGCATGGTGCCTTCCTTGAGGCCCTTCGCGTAAGACTCGTCGAGCCCGCGCGCCCACTTGCCGAGGTCGCCGAGCAGGTGCTCGCGGTCGTCCCAGACCACCGCGGCGCCCGCCGGCAGGTAGTCGAGCAGGGTGCCCATGGTGGGATAGATGAAGGGCGCGTACGTCTCGCAGCCTTCGAAGTAGCCGAAGGCCGCGAAGCGCTGGATGTCTTGCTCGGTCCTGGACTTGAGCCGGCCGGCCACGAAGTCGAGCTTCTTCTGGGCGGCGGTGAAGGCCTGGCGGATCCGCGCCTCGATCGCGGGCCAGCCCGTCTCGGGCAGCACCAGCGCGCGGGTGGGGAAGAGCTGGAGCGCCTGGACGGCCTCGTCCGAGCGCTGGGTCTCGACGTCGAAGGCGCGCATGCGCTCGACCTCGTCGCCGAACCACTCGATGCGCACCGGCTGATCCGCGTGCGGCGGGAAGACGTCGACGATGCCGCCGCGCCGCGAGAACTCGCCGCGCTCGGAGACCTGGGCGGCGGGTCGGTAGCCGAGCCGCACGAGGTGGCCGATCAGCGTGGTCGGCTCGATCGCCTCACCGACGGCGAGCCGGCGCATCGCACCGCCCCAGTCCGCCGGGCGGGGGAGGCGCAGCCCGAGTCCCTTGTGGGTCGTGACGATCCACGTCGCCTCGCCCGTGACCAGCGACGCGAGCGCGGCCTGGCGCTGCGCGAGCAGCTCGTCGTCCGGCGAGACGCCTTCATAGGGCGAGGTCTCGATCGCCGGGAACAGCCAGGCGTCGTCGATGCCGAAGCCCTCGAGCTCCGCGAGCCAGCGGCGCGCGGACTCGCTGTCGCGGGCGACGACGATGCCGCCGGGCAGCTTCGGCGCGACGGCCGCGGCCACGAAAGGCCGCGCGGGCGTCGCGACGCCGCTCACGGTGATCGGGCGCTGGTGCTCGGCGAACAGGTGGGCGAGGCGGGCGGGGATGCCGGCGAGGTCGAGCCAGGCGGGCAGGTACTTCAAGGTCATGGCGATGGGTCCTTTGCGAAACCGCCATGTTAGCATTTCCGGCGCGGCTGCGATGCGCACCGAGCGCCTGTTCGCGTGATAAACTGGGCCTGCCGAGGAGGTGGTCATGCAAGAGCTGGATCGCGAAGTCGCCCGGTCGCCCGAGCTGACATCCTTTGAGCCGGCGACGGGCGAAAGACTCGGCAGCGTGCCCAACATGGGCGTCGAGCAGGTCGGCGCGGCCGTGGCCGCGGCCCGCGAGGCGTTCCCCGGCTGGAAAGCCATCGGCCATGCCGGTCGCGCGCGCCACCTGATCGCCTGGCGCGACGCCTTCGTGCGCCGCAAGGACGAGGTGGCGCGGCTGCTCACCCGCGAGAACGGCAAGCCGCTCGCCGAGTCGCTCACCGAGGTGCTCGCGGCCGCGGAGTTCCTGGCTTACTACGCGAAGCATTCGGGGCGCCTGCTCGCCGATCGGCCGATCCGGGTCTGGAATCCGCTGATGGCGAGCCAGCGCACCTTCATGGCCTACGATCCGAAGGGCGTGATCGCGGTGATCTCGCCCTGGAACTACCCGATCCTGCTCGCGATGGCCGAGCTCGCGGCGGCGCTCGCGGCCGGCAACGCGGCCGTGCTCAAGCCGTCCGAGCTGACGCCGCTCACGGGCAAGCTGCTCGGCGAGCTGGCGCGTGAGGCCGGCCTGCCGCCAGGCGTCATGCAGGTGGTGACCGGCGACGGTCACACCGGCGCCGCGCTCACCGCGGCCCCGGTGGATCGGGTGTGCTTCACCGGCAGCGTGGCGACCGGCAAGCGGGTGGCGATCGCCGCCATGGAGCGCCTGGTCCCCACCACGCTCGAGCTCGGGGGCAAGGATCCCGCGCTCGTGCTGCCCGACGTCGACCTCGACTTCGCGGCCCGCGGCATCACCTGGGCCGGCCTCGTGAACGCCGGCCAGGTCTGCGCCTCGGCCGAGCGGGTCTACGTGCACGCGGCGGTCGCCGAGGCCTTCGTCGCGAAGCTCGTGGCGCGGGTCGAGGCGCTGCGCGTCGGCAATGGGCTCGACCCGCGCTCGGAGATCGGCCCGATCATCAGCGACGCGCAGCTCGCCCGCATCGAGGCGCAGGTGGCCGACGCCATCGCCAGGGGGGCCGTGGTTCGCACCGGCGGCAAGCGCCTCGAGGGCCCCGGCCGGTTCTACGCGCCCACCGTGCTCACCGGCGTGACCGACCAGATGCTGGTGATGCAGGACGAGACCTTCGGCCCGCTCCTGCCGATCGTGGTCGTGCAGGACGAGGCCGAGATGGTGGCCCGGGCGAACGACTCGCCCTTCGGCCTCTCGGCCACCGTCTGGACGCGCGACCTGGCCCGCGGCGAGCGGCTCGCCCGCGAGCTCAAGGCGGGCTCGGTCTGGGTCAACACGGGCATCGCGAGCTACGGCAACCCGCTCACGCCGCGCGGCGGCTTCAAGGAGAGCGGCATCGGCAAGATCGGCGGCGAGGCCGGCCTGATGGAGATGGTGGACGCCAAGCTCGTCGACGTGCAGCGGCACGGCAAGGTGCCGCCCTGGTGGTACCCCACCTGGCCGGGCGCTGTGGCGTTCTTCGAGGCGGGGATCGATTTGCTGCACGGCCCGAGCCTGGACGTCAGGCTCGGCGCGCTCGGCAAGTTCCTCAAGCACTGGCCGCGCGGCTGAAAAGTTTTAACCTGGCGCCCGCGCGTCGTTAACGCCCCATTTACCCGCTCCACCACCCCATTGCGCGATAACCCCTCCCGGAGGAGGAGTTGTCTTGCCCATCACGCCCGATCGCCTGCTCGCCACCCGCCGCCCCGCGCCGCGGGTCGTCGACCCGGCGTTCGCCCGCCGGAGCGCCGCGGGCAAGGTCGCTGCCGGCTGGGGCAAGGCGATCGCCCAGATGCCCGGCGACGCCCTCGAGCTGGCCGGCAAGACCGCCTCGGCCGTGGTCCACCCGGTGAAATCGGCGAAGACCGCCTGGGCCGCCTGGCAGGCCGACCCGCTGGCCGCGCTCAAGCCTGTCGCGATGATGGTCGGGATGATCGGCCTCGGCGTGGTGTTCCCGCGGGCCATGCGCGTGGTCGGCTGGGCCATGACGGCCTCGATCGCCGTGCTGCCCACGATCCGCTTCGCGCGGGCGCGCTCGGCGGCCGAGCTCGACGCCACGGCCGACGAGGCCTCGCGCCAGGTCGTGCACACGGGCGCGACGATGGCCGCCTGGTGGGCCGGCAGCAAGGTGGCGCGCTGGGGGATCGCGAAGCTGCGCGGCCCGGCCGAGCCGCCTGAGGCCGCCGGCTTCTCCACCGAGCGCGGCGCCAAGCAGACCAGCCGCGTGCGCAAGGGCGGCGCCGACGTGGATCCCGACACCCTGGACTATTCAGGCATCCGCAACGACCGCGCGGCCGGCGCGAAGATGGTGGCCGACGTGCGCGCGTCGGTCAAGGACGAGCTCTTCGCGGCCCGACGCACCGAGACGCCCGGCCTCACCCGCGCGAAGTTCGAGGGCCAGCTCCGCGCCGCGGCCGGCCGGGACTTGCGCCTCGAATACGTCCAGGAGGTGCGCCGCCGGGTCCACCTGCACGTCCTCGAGGCCCATGGTGTGAAGGGCGCGAAGGACGTCGCCGCGGCGGACCTCGCCGGCATGCGCCGCCACCTCCAGGACCTGGACGACGCCTACGACATCGCCGACGCGGTCAAGGGCATGAACACGGGCCTGGCCGCGGGCGTTCGCGACGGCCGGGGGGTCGCGATCGCGGCCGAGCGACACCTGTGGGCGGAGCGTGGCGTGCCGGCGGGCGACTTCGCGAAGCTCGCGAAGACCCTCGCGCCCGCCGACCTCAAGCGCCTGCGGCGCTTCACCGACGGCTGGGCGACCTCGCAGACCGGCCGCTACCTGCGCGTCGCGGCCGAGGTCGGCGGCAAGGACGCGCTCGCGATCGAGGCGGCCGTGACCCGCCGCCTCGCCGGTGACATGGGGATCACCCTGCCCGCCAGGGGTGGCCCGGACCACCAGACCCTGCTCTCGCTGGTGCGCGATCTCGAGCCCGAAGGGCCGCGCTCCGGCCGCGCGGTGATCGAGGCCGTGAACCAGGCGATCGGCCGCGGCGAGACGGACTACCACCGCCTCAACACGCTCGCGAACCGCGCGGTGCTGCGCCAGCTGGGCCTGTCGGCCCGTGCGGTCGGCGAGCTCGAGGTGAGCGACAAGGCCCTGCGGGCCGCCTTCCCGGACCTCGCGCCGGCCGAGGCGCGCGCCGTCCAGATCCGCTTGCTGCGCGACGCGCTGCGCGTGCTGCCCACCGATCAGCGGGCCGCCGCGGTCGAGCGCCTGCTCGCCAAACAAGCGAGCCTGGTCGACTTCGAGACGGCGCTCACGCCCTTCCTGCGCCAGCGCATCGACGCCGGCCTGTTGAACAACCGCACGCTGGCCGCCCACCTGCGCGCCGAGATGAGCCCGATGCAGCAAGCGAACTTCGTCGCGAGCCTCGAGCGCCTGCCGGCGCCGGTCCGCGAGCAGATCTTCGCCGAGCTGGCGGGCGACCCGACGCGCCAGGCCCGCACGGCGCTCGACCGCCTCGCGACCTTGATCGAAGCGAAGTGGGACGTGAAGGTCCACCGCCAGCAGGGCGCCTTCCCGGACAAGGGCTGGGGTTACGACCCGTACGTGAAGGACTGGACGGTCCAGGGCATGGTCGACCTCCACAACGGCCTCGACCGTATGGCGGTGGGCGGCAAGCTGCCGAAGGCCGTCCGGGGCACGACCTTCGTGCGCATGGACGGCGACGCCCCCGGCACCTCGATGACGCCCGGCCTGCTGCGGCCGACCGGGCCCGCCACGCCCACGCTGGCGCGCCCAGGCGCGGAAGCTTACCCGGGCGGCACGTTCGGCGAGGCGATGACCAACGCGCGCGGCAAGGACATCGTGGTGCTGTACGACACGGCGCTCCAGGTGCCGAACGCCGACGAGGTCGCGGGCGTGTCGGCCGGCGAGGGCACGGTGGTCCACGAGGTTGGCCACGCGATCCAGCTCGGCGGCCCGGCCGGCAAGAAGTTCGCCGTGCGGATGGAGGCCGAGAAGAAGCTCGTGGCCGAGTGGTCGAGCCTGTCGGGCTGGCACGAGGCCGACGGCGCGCTGGCCGACGGCTGGGTGGGCGACGCGCGGTACTACAAGGACCCGGCCGTGCGGGTGCGCGCCCGCCACGAGGTGGCGACGGCCTACGCCGTCACCGACCCGGTCGAAGACTTCGCGGAGTTCACGCGGTTCTTCTACAACGACCCGGTGACGGCGATGCGGCTCAGCCCGGAGAAGTTCGTCTACTACAACCAGGTCGTCGAGGGGGCGTACACCCAGGAGAAGCTGCTGGCGCTCGCCGAGGCGACCGGGCTCGGCCGGGCGGGCCTCGCGAAGGCGGCGCGCACCGCGGCGTCGCGGACGGCCAGGGCGCCGGTGCGGGCGATCAACCGGCCGGGCCACTGGGCGACGGCGAACTAGGCGCGGGCGCTCAGCAGCGTCGACTTCTTCCCCACATTCCTACATGGTATCGTCCGGCGGCTCCGGGATCGGCAGGAACGGCGGCCGCAGGCATGAGCCCGGGATCACGCCGTATGGGACGGCGGGGCCCGTGAACGTCGGCACGTTGTTGAAGGTCAAGTTCAAGACGCCCGTGGAGGCGTCGAGGGTGATGACGACGGGAACAAGATTGGGCCCCGGGTATTGCCCCGCGCTCCTGATGAGCACGCTGGTGATCGTCACAATGGGGCCGGCGATGGTGACATCCCCCTCGCTGTTGCCAAAGAGACTGAGGTCCGCCGGGGTCCTGGAGCGGTCATAGATGGCGACCTGCACCTGCGCCAGGTCCCCGGAGCTGGCGTCCACGACGCCGAAGGTGGTCGCGTAGGTGTGGGTGGTGGAGCCGATGCCCAGGCCCTCCGCCGTGGCGAACGCGGCGTTGCACGCGCACGCGGCGTCCGTCTGCAGCGTGTGGTAGCGCGCCGCCTTGTGGGCCGCGCCGCCGACCTCGGCAGTGCGAGGCTGCGGCGAGGTGCCGCATGACGCGACCAATGCCGTGGCGGCCGCCGCGGCCAGGGCGGTCCGGATCGTTTGTGTCACCTGATTTCCTCCCTCGTGGTCAAACACCACTGAGGGGTCATATTAGGGCGGGCGCCTTTCGGGCGCATCGGCTTCCTTCGACACAAACGCGCAGGGTTTTCTCCATGTCGAGGTCCCTCCAAAGTAGCGGCCAGGAGAATCGTTCCCGCCGCTTTGACCGTCATTCGGGCTTGAAGCGCCACAGACCTCCCCCGCTATGGTCGGCGAGATACAGCTCGCGGTTGGCGTCGACGCCGAACGTCGAGGGGTTGAGCTCACTGTCCAGCAGCAGGCGCGGCTTGCCGCCATACGGCAGCGCCCAGATCTTGCCCGAGCCGTAGTCGCCGTAAATGTATTGGCCCGCCAGAGCCGGGGCGGCCTTGCCGCGGTACACGTAGCCGCCCGTGATCGAAAGCCCATCGTCACGCCCGTACTCGGCCACCGGCAGCACGTAGGGCGACTTGTCGCAGCCCAGCGACCGGTAGCAGCTGGTCCCTTCCATCACGTTCCAGCCGTAGTTCTTGCCTTTCTCGAGGAGGTCGACCTCCTCGAGCTTGTTCTGGCCGACGTCGGCGCCCCAGATCCGCCCGGTCTCTGCGTCGAAGCTGAACCGCCAGAGGTTGCGCAGGCCCCAGGCGAAGACCTCGGGGCTGCCGCCGCCGCTCGCGAAGGGGTTGTCGGCCGGGATGCCATAGGCCTTGCCGCCGGCCGGGCGATCCACGTCGAGGCGCAGCAGCTTGCCGAGCAGGGTGGCCTTGTTCTGGCCGTTCCCGTGCGGGTCGCCGGCCCAACCGCCGTCGCCGGTGCCGACGTAGAGGAAGCCGTCGGGGCCGAAGGCCAGCTGGCCGCCGTTGTGATTGGCGTAGGGCTGGTTGAAGGTCAACACCAGCGTCTCGCTGGCCGGGTCGGCGTCGCTCGGGTTGTCCGCCTTGGCCGTGAAGCGGCTGATGACCGTGCGGCGCGGGCCATCCGCCGTGTAGTTCACGTAGAATTGGCGATTGGTCTTGAATTGCGGGTGGAACGCCAGGCCGAGCAGGCCCATCTCGCCGCCGGACGCCACCTTGGCCGTCAGGTCGAGGAAGATCCGGGCCGCTGTCGCGTTCGCGTCGTTCGCGAAGACCCGGATCGTGCCCGCCTGCTCGAGCACGAACAGGCGGCCGCTGCCGTCGGCGGGCGCCTGGAGGTCGGTGGGCTGGGCGAAGGTGAGCCGGGGAAACACGCGATCGAGCGTGACCGCGCGCGCCGGTGCGCCACCCGGCGGGTCGGCGGCGGCATCGCCCACCATGGCTTCCGCAGGCGATGGCGCCGCGGCGCCTCCGTTGTCGCCGCCGGGTCCGGCGCAGGCGCCGAGCATGAATGCGGTAATCCAAAGGCAGGCTCGGGCCATCGTCCACCTCCTCGGCCTTCCGGATGGTACCATGGCACGCATGGACACCCGCACCGAGCCCGTTTTCACCGTATCGCACATCCGCCACCGCCACGCGGCCCTGGACGTCCTCCAGGACGTCAACCTCACGGTGCACCTGGGCGATCGCCTCGGCCTGATCGGCGCGAACGGCGCCGGCAAGACCACGCTGCTGCGCATCATGGCGGGCGAGCTCAAGCCCGACGCCGGCGAGATCGTGATGAAGCGCGGCCTGCGCACAGGCTTCCTGCCCCAAGACGCCGCGCTGCCGCCCGACAAGACCGTCCGCGAAGCGGTGCTCGACGGCCTCGCCGAGGCGCGCGCCCGCATCACCGAGTACGAGCGGCTCTCCACCGCGCTCGCGGCGGCCGAGCACCCGGACCCCGAGCTGGTCGCGGCCCAGGCCGCGCTCAACGAGGAGCTCGAGCACACGGGGGCCTGGGGCCTCGAGCGCGACGCCGAGTCGATCATGTTCCACCTGGCCCTCCCGGCGGCCGATCGCCCCGTCGGCACGCTGTCCGGCGGCGAGTCGCGCCGCGTGGCGCTGGCCCGGGCGCTGGCCGCGCACCCGGACTTCTTGATCCTCGATGAGCCCACGAACCACCTCGACGCCGCCACGATCGCCTGGCTCGAAGCCTTCCTGGCCGCCTACCGTGGCAGCCTGGTGCTGGTCACGCACGATCGCTACTTCCTCGACCGCGTCGCCACGCGCATGATCGAGCTCGAGCGGGGCGTGCTCACGGGCTACGAGGGCAACTACTCCGACTACCTCGAGGCCAAGGCCGCCAAGGCCGAGTCCGAGGCCCACTCCGAGCGCTCCCGCCAGAACTTGCTCAAGCGGGAGCTTGCCTGGGTGCGCAAGCAGCCGCAGGCGCGCCAGGCCAAGAGCCAGGCGCGCGTCGACGCGTACCACGCTCTGGCGGCGGAGGCCCCGCCGCCGCTGTCGGACGAGATGAAGCTCGCGATCCCGACGGGCGACGTGCGGCTCGGCCGCCACGTGCTGGAGCTGAAGGACGTCGGCAAGCGCATCGGCGACCGCTGGCTCTTCCGGCACCTCGACCTAGGCCTGCGCCCCGGCGAGCGCATCGGCGTGGTGGGCGCCAACGGCCTGGGCAAGACCACGCTGATGCGGGTCATCCAGGGCCTCGAGCCGCCCGACGAGGGCATCGTCGACATCGGCCCCAACACGCGCTACGTCTACGCCGACCAGGGCCGCGATCGCCTCGACAGGTCCCGCACGTTGCTCAACGAGGTGCTGGAAGGCGCGTCGTACATCCAGGTGGGCGAGCGCCCGATCACGGCGCGCAGCTACCTGCGCCGCTTCCTCTTCGACGACGACCGCCACGATCAGGTGATCGAGACCTTCTCGGGCGGCGAGCAGAACCGCGCCCAGCTCGCCAAGCTGCTCGCCAAGGGCGGCAACGTGCTGATCCTCGACGAGCCGACCAACGACCTCGACCTGCCCACGCTGCGCGCGCTGGAAGAAGGCCTGCTCGACTACCCGGGCTGCGCCTTCGTGGTCAGCCACGATCGCTATTTCCTGAACCGCGTGGCGACCAGCATCCTCGCCTTCGAGGGCGACGGCCGCGTGGTGCGCTCGGAGGGCGACTACGACGTCTACCTCGAGCGGAAGGCGCTGCGGGACGCCGAGGCGGCCGAGGCGGCCCGGCCGGCCCGCGAGGCCGTGGCGGCCGCCGCGCGGCCTGCGGCCAGGCCCGAGAGCGCCCGCAAGCTGGCCTACAAGGAAATCAAGGAGCTCGAGGTCCTGCCCGCCGAAATCGAGCGCGCCGAGGCCGACCTCGCCGAGCTCGAGGCCACGCTGGGCGATCCGGACCTCTACGCCCGCCGCGGCGACGAGGTGCCGGCGCTCATCGCGCGTGGCGAGGAGATGCGGGCGGCGATCGCCCGGCTCTACGCCCGCTGGGAAGAGCTCGAGGCGGTCAAGGCGGGCGCCGGCTGATGGCGGCCACGTCCGAATGAAGACCGTCCTCGTCACCGGTGCCACGGGCTGCGTCGGCCACCACGTCGTCGAGGCCCTGCTCGAGGCCGGCGCCTGGCGCATCGAGGCGCTGGTGCGCGATCCGGCCAGGTTCCGCTGGGCCGTGCCGGAAGACCGCGTGACGTTCGTGACGGGCGACGTCGCCGACCTCGCCGGCAGCGCCGCGGCCTTCGCCCATGTCGACGCGATCGTCCACCTCGCGACGGCCTGGGGCGACCCCGTAGCCTACCCCGTGAACGTCGACGCCACGCTCGCCCTCGCCCGGCTCGGCAAGCCGATGGTGTACTTCTCGACGGCGAGCATCCTCGATGAGACCAACCGCCCGCTGCCGGAGGCCGTGACGCTCGGCACGGACTACATCCGCAGCAAGTACCTGGCCTACAGCGGGCTGCGCGCCCTGCCGGCCCACGACCACGTCATGACCCTCTTCCCCACGCTGATCGTGGCGGGCGAGGGGCGCCACCCGGCCTCGCACCTGGGCCGGGCGCTGCCCGACGTCGGGCGCTGGCTCTGGATCGCGCGCCGGTTCACGCTCGACGGCACCTTTCACCTGATCCACGCGCGCGACCTCGCGCGGATGGTCCTCGCGCTGCTCGAGCGCCCACGCCCCGCGGCCGACCTGGTGGCGGGCAACGCGGCGCAGACCGTCGAGGCCGTGCTCGGCGAGCTGTGCGGGCTCCACGGCCTCCCGCGCGGCAAGCCGGCGACCGAAGGGAGGCGCGGAACGAGCATCGACCTGACGCCGCTCGCTCCGCTCGTCGCCTCGCTCGTGGGCGATCGGATGACGTCATGGGATCGTTTCTGTCTCGCCCAGCGCCACTTCCGCTATGCGACGACGAACCCGCGCGCGCTCGGGCTCGCTCCGGGCCTCGAAACGCTCACGGACATGTTCGCGTACGAAGGCTGGGGCGCCCGTCTTCAGGGGGCGGCCGGGGGTTAGCCGGCCCGCTCGAAGGGTACATGGCCGACAAGGCCCCGCCCGCCGGGGCCTATAAAGGTCGATATGGACCGTCCCGGACGCCCACTCCTCGCTGCCCTGTTGGCCGCCTCGCTTCTCGCGGGAGGCTGCTTCGGCTCGCCCGCGAGCTCCGTGTCCGCCGGGGCCGGCACCAAGAAGCGCGGCGCGCCGCGCAGCGCGGCCTCCACGCCCGAGCCGTCGCCGCTCGCCACCTTGAGTGGCGGCGCCACCGGCGCGCGGCTCACCGGGCCCTCGGCCGGCCGCACGCCGTCGGTGAGGCGCAGCGCCTTCCCCACGATGGCACCTGGCCAGACGCCGCCGCTCGGCACGCCCGGTGCGGCCTTCCCGGACATCGCCGCCCAGCCTGTCGCGATCAACCCGATGGGCAGCATCGGCCTCGCCGCCGAGACCCAGAACTTCCTGGTCTTGAGCGCCGTCATGCCCTCGCCGGTCACCGAGCTCGCGCTCGCCGGCGAAGACGCGTCAGGCCTGGCCTATCGCGGCGGCTCGCGCGCCTACGGGGTGAGGAGCGTGGGCGACGCGGACGCGCACATGGCCTTCCGGCGCTGGCAGGCCGGGCTGCCGATCCCGCCCATGGCACAGGCCCCGCGCTACGCGGTACAGCAGACCGGCGGGCTCGCGAAGGGCACGGCGCTTTCCTTCTGGGTCATCACGTCCTTCGAAGGCGAGACGTTCAAGGAGGCGCAGATCACCGCCAAGGTGCAGGAGGTCGGCGCTCACTGCTACGTGGTCGTGGACCAGGACACGCTCGCGAACCCGCTCGAGGCCTCGCCGATCGCCACGCGCGCCAGGGAGATCGCGAAGGCCTTCGACGAGGCGATTTACCCCACCAACACCCGCCTGTTCGGTGGCGAGCCCAATCCCGGCATCGACAACGACGGCCGCGTCTTCATTCTGCTCACGCCAGCCGTGGGCAACTATGGCCGCGACACCACGCTCGGCTACTTCTCGCAGCGCGACGAGTTCGCCCCCAAGCCGGACTCGCCGGCCGTCTTCAAGCACAGCAACGTGAAGGAGATGCTCTACGTCTCGTCGCGCATCGTGCTCCAGGGCTCGAAGGATGACTACCTCGGCACGATCGCCCACGAGTTCCAGCATATGATCAACTTCAACCAGAAGGTGATGGTGGGCCGGAACAAGAGCTCCGATGACCTCTGGATCGACGAGGGGATGGCGATGTACGCCATCGAGGCCAACGGCTTCGGCCTCAAGGCGGGCGGCGAGGTGCTCGCCAACCACGTGAAGCGCTACCAGCAGGAGCCGGACGCCTTTTCGCTGGTCGACTGGAAGAACAACCCCGAGGGCATCGGCTACGGCCCTGTCTACCTGTTCATGGTCTATCTCGCGGATCGCTTCTCGGAGTCGATCATCAAGGAGATCGTCACCAGCGCCAAGCTGGGCATCAAGAACCTCGACGAGGTGCTCGGCAAGCGGGGCCTGACGCTCGCGCGGGTCTTCCACGACTGGGCGATGGCCAACTTGCTCGATGGCCTGCCCCAGGCCGAAAACCCGCACCACGAGTACGCCTCGTTGCAGATGCGCGGCGCCAACGGCGCGACCTCGCTGACGGGCTTCGATACGGCGCCGCTCGATCTGCCCGGCCGCGAGCGCTTCGCGCTGCGGCCCTACACCGCGCGCTACTTCCGCCTGCCCGACGGCCTGCTCGCGCCACGCTTCACGCTGACCGGCGCCGGCAGCCTCAAGGCGCTGGCCGTGCCGCGCCTCGTGCTGCCGCAGGAAGACTTCTGATTCCTTAGAAGACTTCCTTCACGATGTCGCGGTCGACGGCGCCAATCGCCTCCATCACGCGATCGCCGAATGACCGGCTGTTGCCCGGCACGTCCTTGATCTGGTTGAGCATATCGATCACCTGGCGCAGGTGGCGCACCAGCTGGCCTTCGTCGATGCCGGCCATCTCGACCACGTGGGCCCACGCGTGGCCGGAGGCCCAGGCCTGGACCATGCCCGCGTACTCGGTCGCGACCATGCATGAGGGGTTCGGGTCGCCGAACTCCTTCTGCACCCGGTCCTCGATCTTGTCGAGGTGCGTCGCGAGATCGACCATCTGCTCCGTGATGTTGTACACGCGCTGGCTGTAGCGCAGCGGACGCCACGCCATGCGCCCGCGCGGCGGCTCGGCGATCATCACGCTGACGACGGCCGCGAGCTCGGCCGGGTCGAGGCCCTCGAGCAGGCCCGACGCCAGGGTATCGGCCGCCACGAGCTCGTTCTGCGTGCGCAGGTTGGCGAGGGCGACGCCCCGCGGCAGCAGCTCGCGGCCGCGCAGGAAATCGCCACGCTCGAGCACGGTCCGCAGCGCCTTGAACTGGTGCCAGAACTTGCCGCGGATCGCCTCGATCTGCTCCTCGTAGCTCTTGACGTCCTTGCGCAGGCGGAACAGGTCCTTCTCTTCGGCCTTGCAGAGGTTGAGCTTGTTGCAGTTGTAGCAGGTCGATGCCTGCCAATCCGCCTCCGCCTCTTCGAGCACGCGCCGTGCGGCCACCAGCTTGGGCGGCTCTTTGCTGGGCGGGATCAGCGCCTCGGGATCGATGCCGGCCTGGTCGAGCCAGCTGTTCCAGGTCTTCGGATCGAGCTTCACCCGCTTGAGCTGCAGGTAGCTCATCGGCTCGGCCGCGAAGCGAAGGTCGTCGGGCACGCCCTTCACGGCAGCGCCGGTGGCCAGCACGAGGTCGCGGCCGCCGAGGCGGATCACGTGGCCCGAGCCGAGCAAGGCGCCGAATTGGAGGCCCTTCTTCGATTTGTATTTGTCGAGCAGGATCGCGACTTCGGCGCGCGGCGCGGCGGCGCGCTTCACGACCACGAACGAGTTGAAAGGCGCCGCGAGGATCGCCCGATCGGCCTCCTTCTCGTTCTGGCCGCGCAGGCCCTTCTCGAGGTCCTTCACGTTGTCCGAGCCTTCGTCCCAGCGGCGCTTGTTCGCGAGGTATTGGGGCAGAATGACGCTGCGCTCATGCTCCTCCGGGAACTTCGGGCAGCGCGTGTCGCGGCCCGCGAGCTTGGTCTTCGCGTGGTCGCGCAGGGTCCGCAGGTGGCCCACCGTCGCGTTGTTCTGGAACTGCGAGAAGCATTGCTCGACGATGCGCCGGGCCTGGAGCTCATCGTACTGGTGGGTCAGGTTGATGACCATGTTGTAGTTCAGCGTGAAGCGGCTGCGCAGCGGCTCGGCCTGGCCCTTGAAGAGCGCGGCCACGTCCTCCACCTTGTAGCGGTGGCTGCCGTAGACCACGCCGTAGCCGACCGTGTCCATGCCGCGCCGGCCGGCGCGGCCGGTCATCTGGGCGAACTCGCCGACCGTCAGCATGCGGTGGCCCTCGTCCGTGCGCTTCGAGAGGCTCGTGATGACGACCGTGCGGGCCGGCATGTTGATGCCGGCCGCCAGCGTCTCCGTGGCGAAGACGACCTTGAGGAGGTTGGCCTGGTACAGCTCTTCGATCAGGAGCTTGAGCGGCGGCAGCAGGCCCGCATGGTGGGGCGCCACGCCCGAGGGCAGGCGCTCGAGCCAGGCCTTGGTGGCGTTGGAAGTCATCATGCCGGGCGTGTGGGCGATCGCCGCCTGCACGGCTTTCTCGATCGCCTTCTTCTCGGCCTTGGAGGTGAGGTCGCCGCTCGTGCGGATCGTCTCGATCGCCTCGCGCTCGCAGCCGAGCCGCGAGAAGACGAAGAAGATCGCGGGCGTCATGCCCTTCTGGTGCAGGTCGCGCACCACCGCGCTCGACATCGGCTCTTCCACCCAGCCGTCGCGCTCGCGGCCGAAGGACTTGATCCGCATGCGGCCACGCTTGTCGAAGAGCGGCTCCGCCTTTTCGATGAAGACGAATGGCTCGAGCGGGACGGGGCGCTCGAGGTGGAGGATCACGTCCATCGGCATGTGGACCTCGGACACCCAGGTCGCGAGCTCGTCGGCGTTCGGAATCGTGGCCGACAAAGCGACGATGCGCGTGTCCTTGCCGAGGAAGACGATCGTCTCCTCCCACACCGTGCCGCGGCCGTCCGCGCCGATGTAGTGCGCCTCGTCGAGCACGACGTGCGAGACGTCGTCGACCTGCGTCGGGTCCACCTGGAGCATGTTGCGCAAGATTTCGGTCGTCATGATCAGCACCGGCGCCTGCGGGTTGATCACGACGTCGCCCGTCACCAGGCCGACGTCGTCGCCCATGTCCTGGCGGAGATCGCGGAACTTCTGGTTCGAGAGCGCCTTGAGCGGCGTGGTGTAGATGCAGCGGCGCCCGTAGTGCCGCGCGAGGAAGATCGCGAACTCGGCCACGATCGTCTTGCCGGATCCGGTCGGCGCCGAAACGAGGACGGAGCGACCCTCTTCGAGGGCGCGCATGGCCTCGAGCTGGAACTCGTCGAGCGGGAATTTCTGTTTCGCCGCGAACTGCGCGACGACGTCGACAGCGGGCTTCTTGGGCGCCTTGGGTGCCTTGGGCGGTGCCTCGACGGGCGTCTTGGCCGCGGTCTTCGCCGGCGCCTTGGCGGGCGGTTTGGCCGGCGTCTTCGCCACGGCCTTCTTCGCCACGGCCTTCTTCGCGGCTGCCGGCTTCGCCGGCTCAGCCACCTTGACGGGCTTCGCCACCTTCGCGGTCGCCGCCGCCTTCGTCTTCACGGCCGTTTCGGTCGTCTTGGCCGCGCGAGTCGTCTTGGCCGCTTTCGGGGCCTCTGCGAGCTTTTCGGGCTTGGGGGTCTTGGCGGGCTTCGTTGTCGCGGGCTTCGTCATCTCGGCCTCCATGATATACCATGGAGCCCGGAAAGACGAGGAACCAAGCGGTGTATCGGCTCGAGCGCGCCTGTCGAAAAGACGGACTGACGGGGATCGCCGGGGTAGACGAGGCGGGACGTGGCCCGCTCGCTGGCCCCGTGGTCGCAGCCTGCGTCATGCTGCCTGCCGCCGCGCCGCGCAGGCTCAAGGGCCTCACCGATTCCAAGCAGCTGTCGGCCACCGCGCGCGAGGTGTACTTCGAGATCATCCACGAGGTCGCGCTGGCGGTCGGCGTCGGCGTCGCGACGACGACCGAAATCGACGACGTGAACATCCTGCAAGCGACGTTTCTCGCCATGCGACGGGCCCACGAAGGCACCCCCGACGCCCGCCACCTGCTGGTCGACGGCAACCTCACGATCCCGGGCATGGCCTGCACGCAGGTAGCCGTGGTGGGTGGCGATGGGCTCTCGTGGTCGATCGCCGCGGCCTCCGTGATCGCGAAGGTCACGCGTGATCGCGTGATGGTCGCGCTCGACGAGGCGTACCCCGGTTACGGCTTCGCGCGCCACAAGGGCTATGGCACGGCGGCGCACTACGAAGCGCTGCGTCGCCTCGGCCCGACGATCCACCACCGCCGGTCGTTTCTCAAAGGTTTAGTGGCCGAAACCCCCGGTGTTATGATAAGTAACGGCTCGAGAGAGGAGGGGGACGCCGATGGCCGCAAAGATGCGACGGGTCTCCCTGCTGGGCGCCTTTGAAATTCAGGCCGAAGTCGAGCCGCCGGTTCGCGACGGGTTGATCCTCGGATCCCGGCGCGAGCAGTTGGGTTTCGTGATCGAGACGAGCCGCGAGAGCATCGAGCACATCGTCGCCCTCGTTGCGCCGCCGCGCCCGGGCATGCCGCGGCGCCTCACGGCGACGCTCGGTGAGACCCTCGAAGAGCTCGGCTGCGAGCTCCTGCGCGTCGAGCTGATCCCGCTGCCGACCGCGCCTGAAGACCACAAGGAAGGCTATGGCGCCTTCGTCCAGGGCTACCTCGTATTCCGTCCCGCCGGCCGCAAGGCTCGCCGTATGGCCGTGACGGCCACCGAGGCGATCCAGCTCGCGTTGCGCGAAGGCCTGCCGATGATGGCCGAGGCGTCGCTGCTCCAGCTCGACGTGGCCCAGCTCCTCCAGGACATGGACCGCGTGCAGGACGCCCACTCGCGAGACGCGCGCCAGTTCCAGTCCTTCGTGAACAAGGTCACCGCCACGGACTTCCAGCGCTTCTACGAGACGCAAATGAAGCCCGACGACGAGGACGACAAGGCCGGGTGATACCGATTACCGCGACAGGCCCCGACGGCCTGTTACGCTGACCGGGCGCAGCCACGCTCGGAAAGGAGGTCGACATGGACCAGCGCCTCGCTCGTGGTCTGTTCATCGACTTCCATGCCCACCTGAAGGGCAGCCAGGAGTTCTCCCACCCCGAGGTGCCGGAGATCCCCGCGCTGCGCGTGGCCGCCGAGGCCCTCGAGCCCGTGCTGGTGCAAGGCATCAGCCTGTTCGCGCGCTTCGGGCGCCACCGCGTGCTGACCCAGCTCTATCCGCGCTTCAAGGCCCTCGGCTTCAACGAGATCCTGCGCCAGTTCAACAAGTACCAGGCCGACACCCTGATCGCGAGCATGGATCAGGCCGGCATCGAGACTTCGGTGATCTGCGCGATCGAGCCTTTCTTCCAGACGCTGGATCTGCTCGAGACGCTCGCCCCGTATGGCGAGCGTTTCGCCGTGTTCGCCTCGGTCGATCCCGAGGAGCCTGAATACGAGACCAAGTTCGACACGTACGTGGCGACCGGCCAGGTCTACGGGATGAAGATCCACCCGTCGTTGGCGGGGCCCCTGCCGACCAGCGAGCGGATGTTCCAGCTGATCGACCTCGCGCGGCGCCACTGCTTGCCCGTGATCATCCATACGGGCACGTTTCCGTTCCCGCTGTGCGAAGGCGCGGACAACGCCCTGGCCCTCGAGCCCGTGATTCGCGACTTCCCGGACGTCCCGATCGTGCTGGCGCACATCGGCTGGGATCAGCACGATCACGTGCTCGCGCTCGGCCACGACTATCCCAACGTCTTCACCGACACGTCCTGGCAGCCGCCCGCGATCATTCGCGAGGCGATCTCGGCGATGGGCGTGGAGCGGGTGCTCTTCGGCTCCGATTTCCCACTCTTCAGCCAGCAAAGCGCGTTGGCCGTCCTGCTCGAGGCGATCCCGCCCGAGCAGTTGCGCCGCATCGGTTACGACAACGCGGTTTCGCTCTTGCGCCACCGCGAAAGAAAGGAGCCAGGCAACATTCCAGAAGCAAGGGGACCATAACATAGGCGGCATGGGCCGCTCGGTTAAATGACACGACGCCACGGGTACGAAACGAGTGTTCGCCCCTACGGCGCGACTGCGGATCCACGGTCCGGATCCGGGAATCGACGACGATGGCTGCAGGCAGAATTATCTCCTTCACAATCGGGCTCGCTTTCATCGCTTCCCTCGCGGGAGGCTGTGAAGGCACGGATATGGCGACGATCTTCGGGATCGGTGACGCCAACCCGCCCGTGGAGGACACGCCCCCGCCGCCCCCGCCGCCGCCCCCGCCGACCCCGATCCCGACGCCTAAACCGACGCCGCCCGCGCCTCCGGGATCGCTGAAGCGCAACGTCGCCTTCGACGTGCTGCGCTCGCGGGGCATCTCCCAGGTCTACGAGGGCAAGACGAAGCCCGCTCTGGCCACGTTCCAGAGCGCGCAGCGAATGAAGCCCAAGGACCGGAGTGTTCAGCTCTGGATGGATGCGATCAAGAAGTCGGGGGAGAAGGCGAAAGCTGCTTCCAACTCGAACTTCAAGAACTCGACCTCCCAGGTGCAGAACAACGAAGCGCCGCCCGTCACGCCGCCGGGTGGACGTGGTTTCCTTTCGCCCCCGCAAGCTGTCCCATCCCCCGTCCAGGTCGACCCCCGACTGGTCTTCTGACCAGCGGTCGCCGGATAGGAGGACGCGATGAGCGAGCAGACTGGACCGTGGGCGGCGCCCCCGGGCGCTGTGCCGCCAACTGATTCACAAGGCTTCGAAGGCTTCGCACCGGCAGGCGCCGATGCGGCCGCCTGGGGCGCGCCGACGGCCGCCGACTGGGGTGCGCCCGCCGCTGCCACGGCCGACGCCGGTTGGGGCGCGCCTGCGGCCGATGCTGGCGCCTGGGGCGCACCCGCAGCCGATGCCGGCGCCTGGGGCGCACCGGCGGCCGATGCTGGTGCCTGGGGCGCGCCGGCAGCCGATCCGAACGCCTGGGCGGCCCCGGCCACGGACGCGGGCGCCTGGGGCGCCCCCGCGGCGGATGCTGGCGAATGGGGCGCGCCGGATGCCGGCGCCTGGGCGGCCCCCGCCGCCGACGCAGGGGCCTGGGGCGCCGCGCCTGCCGCCGAGCCGGCTTACGCCGGCTACGAAGCGGCCCCCGCGCCCGCCGAGCCGGCTTTCGATCCGTTCGCCGCCTTCGAGGCCGCGGCCCCCGTCGAGGCCGCGGCCCCCGTCGAGCCCGCTGGCCCCGACGTGGCCGCCGTACCGGCATTCGATCCCCTCGCGGCGTTCGAAGCGACGCCCACGGAGCAAGCCCCCGCCGCGACGAGCTTCGACCCGCTCGCGGCGTTCGAGGCCGCGGGCCCGGCCGACGGGGGCGCCGACGCCGCGTTCTTCGACGCCTTCCTGAACGATCTCCAGGGCACGGGTGACAGCCCCGCGACCTTCGACGCGCCCGAGCCCGTCGTCGCGGCGCCGGAGCCCACCTACGCGACGCCGGAGCCCACCTACGCGGTACCGGAGCCCACCTACGCGGTGCCGGAGCCTGCTCACGCCGAGCCGGAGCCTGCTTACGCCGAGTCGACCGCCGCCTACGAGGACGAAGCAGTCTACGGCGACGAAGGTCCCTCCGGCTACGAAGGCGATGACCAGGTATATGGCGACGAGGGTCCATCCGGCTACGACGGCGACGAACAGGTCTACGGCGACGAGGGTGCCGCGGCCGAAGACGCCCAGCCGGCTTACGCCGCGTACGACGACCAGGCCGGTGGCGGTGAACAGACTTACGGCGACGAGTCTGCGGCAGCCTATGCCGAGGATGCGATCGAAGCGGATGCCGAGGCGGTTTACGACGATCCGCTGGGCGACCCGGCGCTCTGGGACGATGGCGTCCAGGAACCCGAAGCCGAGGATGAGGACGAGGACGAGGAAGCCGAAGCAGCGCCGGCCGCGCGTGGTGGCTTCCGCCTGCCATTCCCCTCGGGCCGTGCAGTCGCGCTGATCGGCGCCACCGCTGCCGTGCTTGCGGGCGTCGGCGTGGGCGGCTACTTGATCGTCTCGGGCGACGTGCAACTGCCCGGCTTGAACCTCAAGGGGCTGACCGAGAGCATTCCCTTTATGAATGACTCCCAGGCGATCACCGATGCGAACAAGGAGAACGCCAAGGCGGTCGAGGAGGCCGTCAAGGCGTACTACGCCGAGCGCAAGAAGATGCCGGCTTCGACGGGCGCGATCGAGCTCTATCTCTCGCAGCTCAAGCTGGTCAAGATGAACCCGTACGACGCGACGGAGCCGCTCGTGGTCGAGTTCGGCGAAACGCCGAGCGCACCGGGTGCCGTCGCCGTGCAGTTCGGCAAGGGCGACTACGTGATCCGCGTGGCCGGTCGGGACGGCAAGCCGCTCAAGGAAAATGAAGAAGAGTTCGTCGTGAAGGGCGTGCTGGATCAGGCGATGCTGGCCGCGGCCGCCAAGCCGTCGCCCGAGCTCGCGCCGCGAAAGCCTGCGAGCGCAGCGCCGGCGTCGCCTGACGCCGCGGCGAAGCCCGACGGCGAGCCGCCACAGGCCGTCAAGCCGCCCACCGCGACGACGCGACCCGCGGGCGCGACGACGCCGGTAACCAGGCCACCGAACGTGGCCGGCGTGCCGAACGGCGCGACCAGGCCGGCGCCTGCCGGCGGCCCCGATCCCAGCGGATACAAGGTGCCCGCCGTGCCGCTGGTGCTCCTCGTGACGCCGCCCGGTCCGCCTACAATGGCCGGCCAGGCCGTCACGCTCGTGCCCACCCCGATGGCGAGCTACGACCTCACGCGGGTTTCGGCCAACCCCCAGCCGGCCCGCAACCGCGAGTTCGATCGGCTGCGGCTGCAGGGCATCGCGCTGGTTTACGAGCAGAAGACGCTCGAAGCCCGCGAGGCCTTCCGCAAGGCCGACGCCATCAAGCCGAGGGACATCACCGTCATGGCCTGGATCGCGCGCCTCGACGAGGTGATCAACAAGCAAGTCGGCGGCGTCCGGGAGAAGCAGGAGAGCGACCTGGAGGCCGCCTTGCGCGCGCGCGACAAGGCGATCCGCGCCCAGATGGAGGCGATCGGCAACCGCGTCGACGAGAAGCCATTGAAGCTGGAAACCGGTGGCGCGGCCGGTGGCGGCGCGGCCGGCCACGACACCACGACCAAGGGCAGCTCCGAGGCGGGGGCACCGCCTCTGTTGCCGCCGCCGAAGCTGTGATAACGTGGGCGGCATGAAATTGCCGCCCGCCAAGTTCATCACCACCGCGATGAAGCTCGAAGAATGTCCCGATTTCGGTCGGGGCGAGTACGCCGTCGTCGGTCGCTCGAACGTCGGCAAATCGTCGCTGATCAACGCGCTCGCCAACCAGAAGAACCTGGCACGGGTCAGCAAGACGCCGGGCCGCACCCAGGGCATCAACTACTTCGATTTCGGCGCGTTCCTGATCGCCGATCTGCCCGGCTACGGCTACGCCGCTGTGTCGCAGGGGATCCAGGCGCGCTGGCGTCGCGAGCTCTCGCGCTATCTGTCGGGCCGCCAGGCCCTGCAGGGCGTGTTCCACCTGATGGACGCCCGCCGGCCGTTGCAAGACAACGATATGCAGATGCGCGAGTTCCTGATGGCCCACGACGTTCCGCTGATGATCGTGCTCACGAAGGTCGACGACGTGAAGCAGGGCGACCTGGCGCGGGCGGCGAAGCAAGTGGTCGACGCGACCGGCCAGGAGCCGATTCTGTTCTCGAGCCGAACGGGGCGCGGGAAGAAGGAGCTGATCCGGGCGATGACCACCGAGACGCCGGAACTCGAAGTAGAAGAATTCGAGTTCGAAGAGGAAGCCTAGCCCACCTGCGGAGGGGTGGGCGAAATGAAGGCGCTCATAACTGTAGGATAACCAATAGACCCTCCATGGGGGTGTTTGGTTGTGGCCTGGTTAATGCGCCTTAAACCTATTCCTGGCCTTCGCCTCGCTGGTTAAGAAAATCGCCTCTACATCTAACCGACAGTTAAGGGTAGATGGTCCGTTTGCAACTCTGGTGCAACCCTTCCGCTGGATAGACTTCTTGCGAGCGGTGCTCGCGAGTGAGTGAGAGACCAGTAGGAGGTAGACGATGCGCGCCAAGAAGACCAACCCCGCCCACGTGAAGACCCGCCTGTACGGCGAAGTCGAGAAGGCCCTCCGTTCGGGCGCTTCGGAGATCATCTTCTCGCTGCCCACCC
>JAKFEW010000151.1:0-44448 GCA_036675505.1 Candidatus Sericytochromatia bacterium | reverse complement strand
CCCGTCGGCTCGCCGCCGACCCCGCCGGCCTCGGCCGCGCCGGCGGCGCCGTCCGCACCCGGCGCTGCCGCGGAGGAGGTCACGCTCACGGGCGTCGTGATGGCCCCTGAAGGCGTGCGCGCGCCGGGCGCGGACCGTTCGGTCGCGGCTGCCGGCGAGCGGCCGCTCGCGAATGCCCCGGTCCAGGTCCGCGACCCGAACACCCGCAAGGTGCTCGGAACGGCGCAGACCGACAATTTCGGCCGCTATCGGATGACCCTCGCCGTTTCCGTTGCGCCGGGCGGCAAAGCCCTGATGATCACGGTCGGAGCGAAGGACCCGAACGGGAAGACGATTGAACTGACCACCATCACGCGCGTTCCCAGGTCGAATCCTGCCGAGAGTGCCCGGGTGGACGGCGCAAACGTCAGCCTGGCAACGACCCTGCTTTTCACCCATATGCTGCAGGAGCAGGGCGTCGCAGGCATCGATACCCTGGTGATCAGCGAGTTTGTCCTGGCGGTGACCAGGCTCGATGAGGCATTGCGGAGTGATCGGCTCGACGCCGTGGATCTGAGCGATCCGGCCGCGATCGCCGATGCGATGAATGAGCTCATCAAGAGCGACAAGACTCTCGACGCGCTGGTGACGAGCCTGGGCGACGACACGTCGTCCACGACGACCACCACCACGGGAAGCTCGGGCGGCGGCGGCTCCTCGGGCGGTGGCTCTTCTGGCGGCGGCGACTCATCGGGCGACGACACCGATGACACCGACGATACCGATACCCCGACCGCCATCTTCTCCGGCACGATTCAATGAGGAGCCGCCCGATGACCCGCCCCACCTTCCGTCTCCCGCTCACCCTGGCCGTCGCCGCCGTCCTGGCCGCCTGCCAGAGCTACCCGGCGCCGCTCGCGCCCGGCGCCGCAGGCGCCAACATCGCCGCGTCGCGCGGCGCCGCGATCGGCCCGCAGGATAAGCGCGTGATCCTCAAGGGCCGCGTCCAGTGGTCGGACCTGCGCCGCCTGATGGCGACCTCCACCGACGTCTCGCAATCGGCCACCGTCACGCTGCTCGACGACGCCGGCACGCCGGTCGTGGCGGGCCTCGCGGACTCGTCGGGCGACTTCACGTTGTACGAGAGCACCGAGCCCTTCACGCCCGTGGCGGACGAGACCTTCACGCTCGAGGTGACCCGGCGCGGCGCGACCGACGGCTCGGAGACCTTGCTGTCGCTGCGCACGATCATGCAGTACACCGGCACGGACTGGACCTCGATCAGCGGCACCACGGTCGTCGTCTCGGCGCTGACCACCGCCGTGACCCAGCTCGAAGCGGCCAACGGCGCCGTCGGCCCGGCCGACGTGATCGGGATCGTCAGCGGCACGGACGTCACGGCGTTCGGTGACTTCACCGTCGAAAACATCCAGGGGCGTGAAGCCGAGATCGTCGCCAAGCTGGCCGAGAACGTCGACCCCAACCAGATCATCGGCGAGACCATCGATGGCAGCGTCACGATCGCCACGGCTGCGGACCTCGCGCTCCTGAAGAACGCGAAGGTCATCACCGGCAACCTCAACATCAACTACGTGGGGGCCACCACCTTCGACCTCCCCTTGCTCGAAGAGGTGGGCGGCGCCGTCACCATCCAGCAGGTGGTGGAAGACGGCGTGGGCGCCACCGATCTCGCCGGGCTCGCGAGCCTCGAGACGATCGGCCTCTCGCTGCTGGTCTACGACGACTCGCTCACCAGCCTGGCCGGCCTGGAGGGCGTGACGGCGCTGCCCGGCGGGCTCGCCATTTCGAGCGCCGCTTCGCTGGAGTCCCT
Organism: Candidatus Sericytochromatia bacterium; assembly: GCA_036675505.1. Lineage (GTDB taxonomy): Bacteria > Cyanobacteriota > Sericytochromatia > S15B-MN24 > JAQBPE01 > JAKFEW01. Next base: position 42,638 of record JAKFEW010000151.1, on the reverse strand, counting down.
GGACGGCCTGGACGGCCTCACGTCGGCCGATTCCGTGACGCTCGAGAATTTGCCGGCGCTCGCGAGCCTTTCGGCGCTCGCGGCCCTGGCCGAGGTCACGAACGACTTCAGATTGGTGAGCCTGGAATCCGGGAACCTGACCTCGCTCGGCGCGCTCACGGCCCTCACCGCCATCGGCGGGGAACTGTACATCGAGGACGTGGCGGCCTTGACCAGCCTCGATGCGTTCCCGGCCCTCACGGGCGTCGCCAACCTGACCCTGGTGAGCCTGCCGGCGCTCACCTCGCTGACCGGCCTCGAGGGCGTCACCTTCCCGCAGGGGACCGCGGACATCGAGCTCGTATCTTTGCCGCTGATCGCCGACCTGACCGGCCTGGAAGGCCTGAGCGGCCAGGTCCATCGGCTGGCGCTCGATCGTTGCCCCGGGCTCGACTCGCTGTTCGGCACCGGCGACATCGCACACCTCGACGAGCTGTACCTCGAGGCCACCGGCCTGACCACCTTCGACAGCGTGCCCACCACGCTCACGACGATCGACGAATTCAACGTCAGCAACCAGAGCGAAACAGTCGGCGCTGATCTGCTCAGCAACCTGGAAGACCTGGAACCCGTCACGATCTCAGACGATTTCAAGGTGCAGGGCCAGCCGCTCCTCACCAGCCTGGACGGCCCGATCTTCGCCGAAAACATGGTCAGCTTCGTCGTGGACGATTGCGACGCCCTCACGACCCTCGGCTTCGTCAACACCGAGGCGATCAAGACCCTCAGCTACGGGCTGCGCATCGAGAACAACGCGCTCCTGGCCACGGTGGGGCTCATTGGCCTGAACTCGGCCGAACCCGACGTGAAGACGATCGGCACCGGGGATGAGCAATTGTTCACCGTCCGGCTGAACCCCGCCATCGACATCTGCGAGGCGTATGGCCTGCAATCGGAGCGCTTCCAGGGCAGCAACGCGCTCAACGACTTCACGGTCGATGAAGTGAACGACTGCAGCCTTTGACCTCGACGGTCGGGCTCGGCTAGGGCCAGGCCAGGTGCCGGCGGCGGATCGCGAGCAGGATCGCGTCCGCCGCGGCGGTGTCCGGCAGCTCCGGCAAGCGGGTCGTCTCGGCGGCCCGCGCGAAGTCGATCTCGAGCTCGCGGTGCCAAGCCAACACGGCTTCGAGCGGCACCTCGCCGCGCTTGATCGCGAGTAGCCGGTCGCGGAGCGCCGACACGTCGGGGTCGACCACGCCCTCGCGCAGCGCATGCGTGCCGACCACCAGCAGGCGGATCAGGTGCATGGCCGGCTTGTGCCAGCCCGCGCGCTTGCGCTCGATGCGGTAGAGCTGCTGCTTGGTGTAGCCGCCATAGGTCTTGATCAGCTGCTTGCTCATGAAGATCTGGCGCTGTTCCACGATCCAGCGTCCTTCCTCGGTTTCGAGCGTCTTCGGCGAGGCCAGCATCTCCAGCCGCTCGGGGTTGCCCTTGAGGCATAGCGTCAAGAACCGCTCGACCTCGTCGTAGGCCGTCTCCGCGTCGCGCTGCTCGACGAGCGGCGCGGGCTTCACCAGCCTGAGCAACTCGACCGTCGGCACGACGTAGACGCCGCGCACGTCCGTATCGGATGGCGGCACGGCCTCGCCGGTGTCCGGGTGGGCGTAGCCCGCGTGGGCGAGGCCGTAGGCGCGCGAGCCCGTGATGCCGACCAGGATCAGGCCCGCGGGCGTCGGCGCCTCGTGCTTGCGCCAGTTCGCGCGCGCCTTGCGGTCGACCGGCGTCTCGGCCTTCTGCTTGCGCGCGGCGCGCAGCAGGCCTTCGAGGTGGCCGAGCGTCGGCACCTCGTCCCACACCTCTTGCGGCTCGCCCGGGCGGTAGGGCTGGGTCCGCACGCGCACCACCGCGGTGCCGGGCACGTCGGGCACCTCGTGGTAGGTGACGTGGAACTCGCTCGCGCCGAGGCGCCAGGCCACCGCGCGCGTGCGCAGGCCGGCGTTGGTCTCCTGGCGGTCGTAGCGCAGGTCGTCGGTCCAGTCGACGCGGATGCCCTCGAGCCGCTCGTCGAGCAGCGCGATCGGCAGGCGGGCGCGCTGGGCGCGGGTGGAGCGATCTTCGGGCTGGGCGGATCGATCGTCGGGCATGCCGGTCACCTTCCCGGCCGGGGCGGGTAAGCAACCGCCCGGAGGACCGCGCCCATGATCGAGCCCGCCCAGCCCATGGTCGACCCGTTCGTCCAGGCGCGCCTGGCGGCGATCGCCGCGAGCCACCCCTACCCGCTGCTCTTCGCCACCGTCAGCGGCGCCCACCTCTACGGCTTCCCTTCGCCCGACAGCGACTGGGACCTGCGCGGCGTGCACCTGCTGCCGTTGCCGGAGCTGGTCGGCCTCGAGACGGGGCCCGAGACCTATGAGCTGGCGGAGGATCGCGCGGGGCTCGAGCTCGACCTCGTCACCCACGACGCGAGGAAGTTCTTCCAGCTGATGCTCAGGAAGAACGGCTACGTGCTCGAGCAGCTCCATTCGCCGCTCGTCGTCCACACCACCCCGGCGCACGCCGAGCTGCGGGCGATCGCGAAGGGCTGCGTGACGCGGCACCACATCCACCACTACCGCGGCTTCGCGGCCAACCAGTGGCGGCTCTTCATGCAAGGCCAGCCGCCACGCGTGAAGCCGCTGCTGTACGTCTTCCGCGTGCTGCTCACCGGCATCTGGCTCATGCGCACGGGCGAGGTCGAGGCGAACCTCGCGACGCTGAACGCCGAGTTCGGGCTGCCTTACGTTGACGAGCTGATCGCGCTCAAGCGCGCCGGCAAGGAAAAGGCCACGCTCGACGCCGCGGACCTCGCGTTCTACCAGGACGGCTTCAGCCGGCTGGCCCAGGCCCTCGAGGCGGCCCACGAGGCGAGCAGGCTGCCGGAGGCGCCGACGGCCGGGCCGGCACTCCACGACCTGCTGGTGCGCCTGCGGCTCGGCGAGGCCTGATTTAACGGCAGTTTAACGAATTTTCAGGTCTGGATCGCCCGATACACCGATATGCAGCTCGGTGTCCCATCCATCGGTCCGGCCCGCCCGCCGCTCCGCATCCTCACCTACAACACCGCGGCCCGCAGCGGCCCGCGGGCCCCGCAGGCCGACTTCGCGGAGCTGGCGCCTCTGCGCGCCGTGGTTGCGGGTGCGCCTGACGCGCCGCTGGTCGCGCTGCAGGAGACCGGCGACGCCTTGAAGGCCAGGCTCGAGCAGCTCGCAAAGGCGCGCGGCACCTTCACGGTGCGCTGGTCGCGCATGACCGTGAACTCCGGCCTGCTGCTCGTGGTGCCGCGGCGCTTCGCTGTCGAGTCGAGCGGCACGGATCGGCTCTGGCGCGGCAACGCGCGGGGCGTATGGAGCCGGCTCAAGGACATGTGGCGCGCGCGCAAGTCGTTCAAGGAGCTCGCGCTGGCCGCCTGCGCAGCCTTTGTCCCGCCGGCCGTCCAGCGGCTGGCGCTGCGCGACCGCGTCACCGGCGAGCGCGTGACGGTCTTCAACACCCACGTCTCCTCCAAGGCCCAGCTCACGGCGCCCCAGCTCGAGCAGCTGATGGCCACGGTGGGGCGCGTGCCAGGCAAGGTGCTCGTGCTCGGCGACCTCAACACGCCCACCACCGATACGGTCGAGGCCGACAGGCCGGAGTTCCGCCGCTCGCGGGCGGCGATGGCGAAGGCCGGGCTGCGCGACCTCGGGCCAACGGGCGTGGCCGGCGTGAGCCTGCCTGGCCGTCGCGTCAATATCGATTACGTGCTGGGCAAGGGGTTCAAGGCGCTCGGCGGGGAGATGCAGACGGGCGATCGCCTCTCGCTCGGCCCGGCCCGGCTGAACGCCGGCGCGCTCTCCGACCACGTCGCCGAGCTGGACGTGGTGGCCTACGACTGACCCCGCCCGCCTTCGATTTGCCTGGCCGGCGCGGTGCGGCTATGATGCGGACGAGTCGAACCCTGGAGCCCGCCATGCCGCCGGCGATCGCCATCGCGCACGTCACCAAGGCCTTCGCCCCCGAGCGGGGCCTCTTCGACGTCGGCTTCGACGTCCAGCCCGGCGAAATCTTCGGCTTCCTCGGCCCCAACGGCGCCGGCAAGACCACGCTCATCCGCGTGCTGCTCGCCTACCTGCGCCCCACCGCCGGCCAGGCGTCGATCCTGGGTCTCGATTGCTGGCGCGACGCGGTCGCGATCCGGCGGCGCATCGGCTACGTGCCGGCCGAGTTCAAGCTCGACGAGGAGGGCTCGGCGGCCGCGCTCCTGGGGGACCTCGCGCGCTACCGGGAGTCCGGCGCGATGGATCGCGCGCGCGTGCTCGCCGAGCGGCTCGAGCTGCCGATCGACGGGCGGGCGGGGCGCATCAAGACGTTCTCCAAGGGGATGAAGCAGAAGGTGGCGCTGATCCAGGCGCTCATGCACGCGCCCGAGGTGCTGATCCTCGACGAGCCCACCGAGGGCCTCGACCCGCTCATGCGGCGCCACTTCCACGAGACGCTGCGTGAGGTCGCGGCGGCCGGCCGCACGGTCTTCTTCTCGTCCCACCAGCTCGACGAGGTCGATCGCCTGTGTGACCGCGCGGCGGTGATCGGCCGCGGGCGTATCCTCGCGGTGGAGCCCATCGCGGACCTGCGGGCGCGGCAGCGGCGCGTGCTGCGGCTGACGTTCAGGGGGCCATTCGACGCGGCGGCGATCGCCCTGCCCGGCGCGGCCTTCGAGCGCCAGGACGCGCCGGACCGCGCCACCTTCCGCCTCGCAGGCGCCGCCGCCGGCCTGCCGGCCGCCCTCACGGGCCTGCCCGTCGCGGACTTCGCGCTCGAGGCCGCGCCGCTCGAGGACGCTTTTCTGGAGTTCTACCGATGAGCGGGGAGGTCGGACGATGATCGCACCGCCGCTGCTGGTCGCGGGCCGCGAGCTGCGCGTGTCCTGGCGCCTGCTGATGCTCTCGGTCGTCGGCCTGGTGCTGGTGGCGTACCTGATGGCCTGGGGCTTCCCGATGTTCCAGGAACGCATGGCGCAGGTCGGCAAGCACGCGCCCAAGTTCATGCGCAAGGCGATCGAGGCCCGCACCGGCGGCATCTCCTTCGAGGGCTACGTCGGCTTCGCCTTCTTCCACCCGGTGACCCTGGCCCTGATGTCGCTCTGGCCCATCACGCGCGGCGTGCGCGCGGTGGCGGGCGACCTCGAGCGCGGCGCGCTCGGCTGGATGTTGGCCTACCCGGTCGGCCGCGCGCCCTTCCTGCTCGCGCGGGCGGCCGTGATGCTGGCGGGCGTCGCGGTCCTCCACGTGGTCCTGATCGGCGCGCTGCGCGCCTGGGGCGGGTACCATCACGTGACCCTCGCGGGCTGGACCCCCTACCTGCACGCAGGTCTCGGCGGCTTCTTGCTGTATGGGGCGATCGGCGCGCTCGTGCTCTGGGCCTCCGCGCTGAGCACGCGGGCCGCGCCGCCGGCGTTCTTCGGCGCGGGGCTGGTGCTGGGGTCCTTGATCCTGGAGCACACGGGCGGCATGTGGGAGGTGCTCGAGCAGTGGCGCTGGCTGTCGCTGTTCCACTACTACGACGCGCCGGCGATCCTCAAGGGGACGGCGCTCGCGGCGCGGGACGTCGCCGTGCTGGGTGGCCTGATGCTGCTCGGCGTGGTCGGGGCGACGATCACCTTCGCGCGGCGCGATCTGCCGATCTGACTCGTCCCGCCCGGGGGGCGGGAGACGAGCTGGGCGCGGTATGATGGGAGCGTGACCGCCCCGCTCGAACCCCGCCTCGAAGCCCACGTCCCCGCCGTCCCTCGCTACCTCGGCCGCCAGCTGATCGCCGAGCTCTACGACTGCGACCGCGAGCGCCTCACCGATCGCACGCTGATCGAGCAGGCCATGAACGACGCCGCGCGCGAGGCGGGCGCAACCATCGTGGAGTCCGTGTTCCACCTCTTCAACCCGCACGGCGTGAGCGGCGTGGTGATCATCGCGGAGTCGCACCTCACGATCCACACCTGGCCGGAATACGGCTACGCGGCGATCGACGTGTTCACGTGTGGCGAGACGATCGACCCGGCCGAGGCGGTCGATCGGTTGGCGGTGGCGCTCGGCGCCGGCCACCACTCCGTCACCGAGGTGAACCGCGGCTTCACCCGCCACCTGAGCCGCGGCTGAAGATCACCTGTCGGGATTTACAGTCGCTTCCTTGCCATGATATTTTGGTAGTGAAAATATTCTGTACTCGAACGTTTGCACGTTACGGGAGCTACCTTCCATGAACGTCTCGGCCTGGGCGATCCGCAACCCGATCCCCATCTTCCTGCTCTTCTTGCTGTTGACGCTCATGGGCTGGCAGTCTTACCGCCAGCTGGGCGTGAACCAGTGGCCGGACGTCGATTTCCCGATGATCGTGGTCACCGTGACCCGACCGGGCGCGGCGGCGGCCGAGCTCGAGACCGACGTGACCCGCAAGGTCGAGGACGCCGTGGTCGGCATCAACGGGCTCGACCACATCCGCTCGACGGTCGTCGAGGGCGCGAGCACCACGATCCTCGAGTTCGAGGTGGGCCACCCGACCGACACGGCGCTCAACGACGCCCGCGACGCCGTCACCCGCATCCGCCAGCAGCTGCCCGGCGACGTCGACGAGCCGATCATCAGCCACCCGAACGGCTCGGGCGACCCCTTCACCACCTACACCGTGGCGAGCCCGACGCGCACGGTGGGCGAGCTGTCGCGCCTCGTCGACGAGGACATCACGCGCTCGCTGCTCACCGTCTCGGGCGTGGCCGAGGTGCAGCGCGACGGCGGCCTCAAGCGCGAGATCCGCGTGCGGCTCTCGCCTTCGCGGCTGCAGGCGCTGGGCACCTCGGTGGACTTCGTCTCGGGCCAGCTCCGCCAGCTGAACCTCAACCTGCCGGGCGGCAAGAGCGCGATCGGCGGCGGCGAGATCGGCATCCGCACGCTCGGCTCGGCCAGGACCGTCGACGACCTCCGGGCGGTCCGCATCCCGCTCGCGAGCGGCAGCATGGTCCGCCTCGACGCGCTGGGCACCGTGGACTCGGCCTACGCCGACGTGTCGTCGATCGCCCGCCTCGACGGCGAGCCGGTCGTCGGCTTCTCGGTGGTGCGCGCCCAGGGCGCGCCGCTGGTGCAAACCGAAGACGGCGTGCGCAAGCAGGTCGATGAGCTGCGCAAGGCGCTGCCCGCGGACGTCGTGGTCACGATGGTCCGCACCCAGGCCACCTTCACGCGCGCGGCGTTCCACGCCTCGATCGACGCGCTGCTGTTCGGCTCCGCGCTCTCGGTCGTCGTCATCTACGCCTTCTTGCGGAACTGGCAGTCCACGGTGATCAGCGGTCTCGCGATCCCGCTCTCGGTGCTGCCGACCTTCTGGATCATGGGCCTGCTCGGCTACTCGCTGAACGGCATGACCACGCTGGCGCTGACGCTCGTCGTCGGCATCCTGGTGGACGACGCGATCGTCGACCTCGAGAACATCCACCGCCACATCGACATGGGCAAGAGCCCCTGGCAGGCAGCCTTCGAGGCCACCGACGAGATCGGCGTGGCCGTCATCGCGACCACCCTCACGATCGTGGCGGTCTTCGTGCCGGTCTCATTCATGGGCGGCATCCCGGGCATGTTCTTCCGCTCGTTCGGCATCTCGGTGGCGGTGGCCGTGGTCTTCTCGCTGCTGGTCGCGCGCACGCTGACGCCGCTGCTCGCGGCCTACATGCTGCCGGAGCGCGGCCATGGCGACGAGAAGGAGCCCTTCTACCGCCAGGCCTACATGACCTTCTTGCAGTGGGCGCTCAAGCACCGCTGGCTGGTGGTGGGCGGCGCGACGGCCGTGTTCGTGGCCTCGCTCGCCCTGATCCCGCTGATCCCCAAGGGCTTCATCAACAATGGCGACACGGGCGAGGCGCTGGTCACGATCGAGCTGCCCACCGGCGCCGGCATCGAGGAGACCGACCGCGTCGCGCAGGCGACCACGAAGGTCCTCGAGGCCGACCCGCAGGTGCGCACGGTGTACGCCAAAGCCGGCTCGTCGGGCGCGGCGGGCATGGGCGCGATGCGCGGCGAGGGCGCGGGCGGCGTGAACAAGGCCACGCTCTTCGTGACGCTCTCGCCCCGCCACGAGCGCGACTTCCCGATCACCGAGTGGGTGCGCCGGATGTCGCCCGAGCTCCGCAAGATCCCCGGCGCGCGCATCGCGATCAACCTGGCCGGCGCCGCGGGCGGCGGCGCGAGCAAGAACGTCAACTTCCTGCTGCGCGGCGCGGACGGCGAGGCGCTCGACCGCGTTGCGGCGAAGGTGCTCTCCGACATGCGCGCGATGCCCGAGCTGCGCGACGTCTCGAGCAGCTCGGCCGAGCTGCGCCCCGAGATCCACATCCGGCCCGACACCGCCCGCGCGGCCGAGCAGGGCGTGCTGGTGGCCACGATCGGCCGCACGGCCCGCGTGGCGACCCAGGGCGACGTGGACGTGGCGCTGCCCAAGTTCAACGCCGGCGACGAGCAGATCAACATCCGCGTCCAGCTCAGCGAGGACGTGCGCCACGACATCGCGGCGATCGGCAACCTGATGGTGCCGAGCCGCGGCGGCATGGTGCCGCTGCGCTCGGTGGCGGACGTGCGGATGGGCACGGGCCCTGTGCAGATCAACCGCTACGACCGGCAGCGCCAGGTGACGCTGGCGGCCAACGTGGCGCCCGGCGCCCAGCTCGGCGGCGCGATGGACAAGATCCATGCCCTGCCCACTGTGAAGAACCTGCCGGCCGGCGTCGAGAAGGGCTCGATCGGCGAGGCCAAGATCATGGCCGACATCTTCGCGGGCTTCGGCCGCGCCTTCGGCACCGGCGTGTTGCTGATCTACGTGGTGCTGGTGCTGATCTTCCGCGGCTTCATGCAGCCGTTCACGATCATGCTGGCGCTGCCGCTCGCGATCGGCGGCGCGTTCGGCGGCCTGCTGATCGGCGGCAAGGAGATGGGCATGATGGCGCTGATCGGCATCATCATGCTGATGGGCCTGGTCACCAAGAACTCGATCCTGCTCGTCGAATACGCGCTGCGCGCGCGCGACCAGGGCATGGGCCGGCAGGAGGCCCTGCTCCACGCCGCCCACGACCGCGTCAGGCCGATCATCATGACCACGATCGCCATGATCGCAGGCATGTTGCCGATCGCGCTGCAGCTCGGCGAGGGCACCGAGCGGCTGAGCCCGATGGCGATGGCCGTCATCGGCGGCCTGATCACCTCGACCGCGCTCACGCTGATCGTGATCCCGGTGGCCTATACGTTCGTCGACGACGTCTCGGGCTTCTTCAACCGCCACTTCGGCTGGCTGTGGCGCGCACGCACGGGCACGCCGGTGAACGTCGACACGCACGTCGCGGCCGGCGTCGGCGGCGGCAGGCCGCCCGTCGTGACGCGCAAGGAGCCGTAGGGCGAGGCGACGGAACCTTTCGCCTGGCAGGCTCGTCCACCGTCTTGTCCGCTCGGTCGCTTCGCGCCGGCGTGGCGCGACGCCGCCCGGCGGGTATGGCGGATCAACACAGTATCCTACTCGCCTGCTCCGGAGGACCTCGCATGCGTGCCCTCGTACTTCCCCTCGTGGCCGTCGTGGCCCTGGCCGCCTGCGGTCCGTCGCCTTCGAGCACGTCCGGCCGCACCGGCGCGAACGCGCCGGCTGGCGCCACCACGCGCACGCTGAAGCTCGGCGAGGTGAAGGGCAACGTGATCGCCCCGACCGGCTGGAAGGCCGGCGACAAGGCGCCGGCGACGGCGATCGACGCCGCGAAGAAGAAGTATTCGCTGATGGAGAAGGGCGAGGCCGTCGCCAACGTCGAGGTGTGGCTCGGCACGCCCAAAGGCGAGCGCTTCAAGGGCCCCACGGTCGCGACCACCAATGCCAAGGGCGAGTTCGTGATCACCGGCGTTCCGCGGGATCTCTCCTACGTCGTGTACACCAGCGTGGTCAACGCGAAGGGCGAGGTCACGGTCTCCAACGGCGGCGTGAACGCGCCGATCGATCCGCCGCCGCAGCCGTTCTGCACGATCATGCAGCCGCCGCCGGCCAACCAGCCGCCCAGGCCGGTCACGATCTCCTTCGCCTCGACGTTGGTCGTCCAGGACCTGTTCAAGGACCTCGGCAACCAGCTCGGCAAGGTCGACTGGAACGCGTTCGGCAAGGCCGTCGTGGCCGTCGACGCCAAGCTCGACGTGAACGCCCTGCCCAACCTGAACGACCCGAAGGCGATCACGGGCTTCCTCGCCACCGTCACGGTGGACGGCAAGGCCGTCACGGATTCGCTCGACGCGCTCAAGGGCCAGATCAAGGCCACCGGCGTGAGCGCGGCGGACGTGCAGTCCGTGCTCAACGGCCTGCCCACGATCAACGTCGCGGGCTCGGGCGCGGTCTCGCAGGATGGCCAGACGGTGGCGGCGGGCGGCGGTGAGGGCACGCTCGTGGTGCCGCAGGGGATCGACCTGAGCGGCCTGTTCGGCCCGGACCCCGCGCCTGCGGCCTCGACCGCGCCTGCACCGTCGCCGACGGCTTCACCCGCCAGCTAGGCTACCAGGGTTCAGCCGATCCGCGGTCCGAGCACGGTCACGTGCAAGGTCCGCGTGCGCGGGCCGTCGAACTCTGCCAGGAAAATCGCCTGCCACCTGCCGAGCGCGAGCTGACCGCCCGCGAGCGGCACGAGCTGGCCCGCGCCCATCAGGCTGGTTTTCAGGTGCGCGTCGGCGTTGCCCTCGCCATGCCGGAAGCGGTCGTGGGCCGGTCCTTCCTGCGGGATCGCGGCGCGCAGCCAGGCGAGCATGTCGCGCGGCACGTCCGGGTCGCTGTTCTCGTTGATCGTCACGCCCGCTGTGGTGTGGGGGCTGTAGACGTGTACGAGGCCGTCCGTGGCGCCGCTCTTCGCGACAGCTTCGCGCACCTGCGCCGTGACGTCGACGAACTGCTCGCGCTGGGTGGTGGGCACCTGGAACGTTTCCAAGGGGGCCTCCTTTCTCGCGCGCCCAGTCTACCAGATCGCCGGGACACCGGATCGCCGGGAGGTTGACGCCGGGGCGTCGTTCCGCGACACTGTCCGGTCAAATGACGACCCAGCCCTGGACCCCTGAGCACCCCGTCGACGCCACGCTTGCCGCGCGGCTCGTCGGCGAGCAGTTCCCTGACCTCGCGGGCATCGCCCCCGAGCGTGTCGGTGAGGGCTGGGATTCCGACGTCTGGCGGTTCGGCGACCTGGCGTTCCGGTTTCCACGCCGCGCGATGGCCGTGCAACTCGTCGAGACCGAGGCGCGGGTCCTGGCCTGGCTCGGCCCGCGCTTGCCCGTGGCCGTGCCGGTGCCGGCGCGGCATGGGGTCCCCTCGCCGGCGTTCCCGTATGCGTTCTGGGCGCACCCGCTGGTGCCCGGGTACACGGGCGACTGCGTGGCGCTGGACCCGGCGGAGCGGGCAGCCGTGGCGCCGAAGATCGCCGCCTTCCTGCGCGCGCTGCACGGCCTCGACGCAGGTGAGGCCGCGCGCCAGGGCGTTCCCTGCGACCTCCTTCGCCGGCTGACCACCCGGACGGCCGCCGCCACGCTGCCCCGCCTTGACGGCCTCGCGGGCACGCGCATGGCCGACTATGTAGTGGCGGTGCGGGCGGTGCTCGCCGCCCCACCGCCGCCGGTGACCGTGACCGAGCCGGTCGTGCTGCACGGCGACCTGTACGCCCGCCACCTGCTCTTCAATGAAGCGCGTGGCTTCTCGGGCGTGATCGACTGGGGCGACGTGTGCATGGGCGATCGGGCGATTGATCTCTCGATCGCCTTCACCTTCCTGCCGCCCGCCGCGCGGCCGGCCTTCTGGGCGGCGTACGGTGAGGTGGACGAGGCGACGCGCGCGCGGGCGCGCCTGATCGGGCTGGCGCGGTACGGCGTCAATTTGTTGTTGTATGCGATTGATGTCGGCGACGCGCCACTCGAGGCCGAGGCCGGCCAGGCGCTGGTCAACTCACTCGCGGGCTGAACTCCGGTTCTTGCTGAGTTGTTTCTGGTATCACCGCTGCGTCGCAACTGCCAGAAATAACAGTTGATTACGTGCAGTTACTTCTGGGCGGCCTCCAAAGCGCTGGATATCGCAGAGGTCTGTACTGGATAACCTTCATTTCGGAGCTAAATTTCCGGTTGTTTAGAATCATTAATCGAGCAGGCGTTTCGGAGCTGACGAGCAGTGTCGAGCCAACGGCTAATTGGCATTATACCTATACAGGCAAGCGTGCTGGGTTCTCCCGCCCTCGCCCTGGTGCGCGGCCTCCATCATACGGTGACGAACCGACTAGGAAATAGTTTGAGGCGGAGATTAAAAAAATGACCCATATTGAAAAAAATTGCTCTGCAATTCTATTGACAGCTTGCATCTGCTTGTTGCCAACCCGCGCACTTGCGTTTGTGCCATCCACTCTCTTTGAGGCTGATATTTCCGCCTCGGCAACCTACGAGAAATCGACAAGACTGTTTCGATATGTCTATAAGGTTGCCAATCGAAGCTCTAGCCAACAGAGCATTCAGAAATTTGGCGTTTCTTACGACTCGAGCGAAATCCGAAACATTGGCTCACCGTCCGAATGGGATTACGCAATTGATTTCTCGCAGGATAAGCTAATTCTTTGGGAGTATCATGGAAACAGCGAGAATCCGATCCCTCCCGGCCGTTCCCTTGAGGGATTTTCTTTCACTTCGCCCAATCTTCCATCCATCCAGTCTTGGCATGCCGCGAGTTCATACAAATATGAACCGCAAAGCGAAGCGGAAGAAACTGAAATCTCCGATAAAGGCTTAGACCACTTTTTTCATAACTCGAATAGCGAAACGATCATTGGGCCGGGTACTCCGCCGCCAGCGGATGCATCAGGCATGGCGAAATCGCTAATTGGATTGATCGACAATCTTTACGAGTTCAAATGGTTTCGAGACGATTCAATCCTGAACTCGCTGAAAGTCAAGTTGGAAGCATGCCGCTCTTCTCTAGCGAGAGGAAACACCAATAGCGCAAAGAACCAGATTTCTGCGTTCATCAACGAAGTAAAGGCTCAGAAGGGCAAGAATCTTTCACCTACAACAGCCAACATTCTGATCGCAAACGCAGACTACCTTGATTCAATCTCGAAGTAGCTTGCCGGCCGGCTACTCTCCCAGTTCGCCGATCTGCGCCTTCGAGCGCTCGTTGAACGCCGCCAGTAACCCCACCGGGCCGACCTGCGCGGCCAGCGCCGCCAGGTCGATTTTCGGCCGTCCCGTGCCGTCGAGCTGGCTGCTCCAGCAGCCCATCCCGGCGGTGTCGGCCGTGAAGCCGGTGAGCGCGCCGACCACCTCGTTGCCTGTGCGGAAGGCCTCGTGCTCGTGGTGCATCGTGCAGAAGTCGCAGAAGCTCAGCTTGCCGGCGAGCGCCGTCTGGGCCGTAAAGCCGGCCGCCAGGCCGGCCGCCAGCGTCGCGTCGCGCCCCCTGGTCCCGCCGAAGGCGGTCTGGAACTGCCAGGAGTGGCGGGTCTCGTGGATCGCGAGCAGCAGCGCGGCGTGCGGTGAGGGCTCCTCGGCGAGTTGCTTCGGCCAGAGGTGGACCGTGCCGGTGCCCGGCTTCGCGACGTCGAACTCGAAGAAGGCCGGGCCGCGACCGGGCTCGTCGTGGATCACGAGCGGCGGGGCCTTCACGCCGAAGACGGCGCTCTCCAGCTTCACGACCTTCTCGAGCAGCGGGCGCTGGCGGTCCCAGCCGAGCGTGGCCCAGGCCGCCACGCCCTCGCGCAGCGCGCGGTCCTGGCGGATCGCGGCCACCAGCGCGGCGCGCTGCGGCGCCGCCACGCGCTCGGCGGCCTCGTGGGCTGGGAAGCCCTCGGGCGTGAGCACGAAGGCCGCGGGCAGGCGGCCCTGGGTGGCGGCGTTGGCGTAGAACTTCTCGGGGGCGATCGCCGCGGTGCGCGGGGCCTTGGCGGCCAGAGCCGCGGGGGCTGGGCGCAGGGGGGACGTGTGGGAACAGCCGGCCAGCAGGGCGGTGGCGGCGAGGATAGACGGGAAGAAGTGGGCGTTCATGGGGTCATTGCTCCGTTTCGAATCGATGATCCCAGGATAGAGAACCGCGCACCCCGGGCACAACGCGGCTTATAACGGTCGTGCGATCGTTCGATCGGCCAGGCGCTCCCCATGAATTTGTTCGTCAACCGTGACAGCCCGGTGCCCCTGCACGACCAGCTCGTGGCCCAGATCGGCCAGCTGGTCGCGGCCGGCGTGCTCACGCCCGACCAGCGGCTGCCCAGCATCCGCGGCCTCGCGGCGCGCCTCGGCGTGCACCACCTCACGGTGCTCGCGGCCTACCGCACGCTCGCGGACCGCGGCATCCTCGCGATCCGCGAGGGCAGCGGCGTGCGCGTGGCCGACCTCGTGCCCCACGAAGGCGGCTGGCGCGAAGGGCTCGCGCTGCGCGCGATGACCGCCTGGCTCGTCAGCCAGGCGCGCGCGCGCGGCCATGGCGACGAGGCGATCCTCGCGGCCTGTCGGGCGGCGCTGACGCCCGTGCCGGTGCGGCGGCTGGTGGTCGTGAACCCGCACCCGGACCTGCAGGCGCTCTACGCCTTCGAGCTCGCCGAGCGCCTCGACCTGCCGATCGCCGGCCTCACGCCGGAGGAGGTCGAGGCCGCCGGCGCCGCGGCCTTCGACGATGCCTGTCTGCTCACCTCCACGAACTTCCAGGCCGCCCTGCGGGCCATGCTCGGTGACGAGCGCGCGCCCGTCGTGATGCGGCTCGCCCCGGCGGGCCCGCTGCTCGAGCGCGCCCGAGAGCTGGCGCCGGACGCGGGCGTGGCGCTCGTCTCGGGATCCGAGCGCTTCCGGTTCCTGATCGGCCAGCTGCTTGCCGGCGTGCTGCCCGAAGACCGGCTGCACGTGGCCGCGGCCGACGACGAGCCGCGCGTGCGGGCGGCCTTGCGCCACGCGGCGCTCGTCGTGGCGGACGCGGCGGCGGCGCCGGCGCTCGCCGCGCGCACGCGCCTGCCGCTCCAGGTCCATCGCTTGCTCGCCGAGGATGCCCTGGAGCCTTTGACCGAGCGGTTGCCGCCCGACGTGTTCCGGCCCGAGCGGGCTGGAATGCCCGCTCGGCCGTGATGCGGCGGCCGATTGTGGGTTCAATACCGGGGTGCCCCACGCCTTTCCCGCCGATCTAGCCGATGACGTGATCGCCCGCTGGTCGACGCAAGTCGTCGGCGTCTTTCGGCGCCCGCCCTTGCCGTCGCGGAACCAGCTGCGGATGCTGCTCGAAGTGGCCTACCTGGCGGCCCTGGAGACCGATGAGGGCCGGCCGGTCCGGCTCATGCTCTGCTGCACCCCCGAGCAGGACACCGTCCATCGCTTCCAGCAGGACGACCCCGTCGAGGCCTGGCCCTTCGCCCAGCCGCGGCCCTACGACATCGACGAGCTGCGCCGGCTCGCGATGACGACCAACGTGGACAGCGCGGCGCTCTGGATCCAGTTCCCGACCGATCCCGACGGCCCCATGATGATCCGCGGCCTGCTCAACCTGGGCAACTCCTGGGCCCACGCGCGCGACGGCTTCGCGCTGCACTACGACGCGCTGCCGGACGCGCTCACGGTGCGCGCCGACGCGCCGGGCTGCCTGATGGTCTACCAGGGGCAGATCGCGCTCTCGGCGCTCGCGAGCGGCCGCATCCGCGCGGTGCGCGTCGCCTCCGAGGCGCTGCACGGCGTCCAGACGCTCGTCGACGAGGGCCTCACCCACTTCGCGGGCCTCGTCGGTCGTCCCCAGCGCGCGCCGGCGACGTTCGCGCAGAACTTCGCCTGGACGTCGTACGTGAACGTGCTGCTCGCGCTGCTGAACGCGATCAAGGCCAGCGGCCATGGCGGTGCGTTGCTGATCGCCGGCCGACGCAGCCCGATCGTGGACCCGCGCGCGAACATGCTTTCGCCGAAGTATCGGCTCGGCGAGCAGGCGACCCACCTGGCCGACCGGTACGCGATGCTGCTCGCGAAGCGCCACGCGCTCGCCGATCTGCAGTGGCACCAGGAGACCGTCGACGAGGTTGCCTTCGCGGCCACCGAGCCCGTCGCCCCGGCCCTCGCCGGCCTGCGCCTGGGCTACGCGGAGCTGCGCGATGCGAGCGACGCGCTGGCCGGCGCGATCGGCTTCGTGGGCGGGCTGGCGGGCACCGATGGGGCGATTCTGCTGCGCACGGACCTCGCGCTGCTGGGCTTCGGCGTGGAGATCCGCCTGGACCGCGCCGCACCGGCGCCGGTGCACGAGGTGCTGGGCGCGTCGTTGGTGACCGCGGCGCCGCTGAACAGCGAGCAGTTCGGCATGCGCCATCGCTCGGCGATGCGCCTGGTGGCGACGGCACCGGACGTGGCGGCCTTCGTGGTCTCGCAGGACGGCGGCGTGAGCCTGGTGTTCCGGCATGGCGAGCGGGTTTGCATGCGGCGCAACATCGACACGACGAGTGCGGGGATGCCTGTAGCCTAGAAATCCCCGCCCCAGGGCGCGGGAATCAGTAGCCGAAGTGCTGGCCGTACTTGTCCATGAACAGGTCGTACACCCAGTTGCCGGCCAGCGCGCCGACGCCGAGGGCGCCCAGCGCGAGCAGGCCCTGCGGGCTGTTGCGCATCGACGAGTCGCAGATCGACCACAGCAGGGCGGCGCCGCCGCCCCAACTTGCGATGCGGGCCACCGAGTACTCGGGCTCGCCGTTCCAGGTGCGCTGCATGCGCCGGAACGAGCGCTGCATGTCGTTGCTGCTATCCGTGATCGAGCGCGTGAAGTTGTCGACCGTTTGCGACAGCTGGTCGCCCAGGCTGGGCCCTTGCGGGTAGCCATAGTACGGCTGCGGCTGCTGGTAGTAATAGTTGCCGCCGGTGGGCTGGGGGATCGTCGGAAACGACATGGGTGGAGTCCTCTACTCACAGTGCTGTCGTAACTATCGGCGATCTCCCCGCCAACCGCGTTAACGGTGCGTTAGCTCTAGTTAAAGCGCAGGTGAGGATTTTGGCCGTTGCAGGCCGCGCATCCGCCACCAGCCGAGCAGCTGGCTGGCGTTGAAGATGCTCGAGTAGGTGCCGACCGCCACGCCGAGCAGCATCGCGCAGGTGAACCAGCGCACCGGCTCGCCGCCGAGCACGGCCATTGCGCCGAGCGTGAGCATGACCGTGAGCGACGTGTTGACCGAGCGGGCCATGGTCTGGCGGATGCTGCGGTTCGCCACGTCGTCGAAGGCCTCGCGGGCGCCGGCGCGCTGCATGTTCTCGCGCAGGCGGTCGTAGACCACGATCGTGTCGTGGACCGAGAAGCCGAGCACCGTGAGCAGGGCCGTCACGAAGAGGCTGTCGACCTCGACGCCGAGCGTCAGGCCGAGCACGGCGAAGGCGCCGAGCAGGAAGACGACGTCATGGAAGAGCGCGGCGATCGCGCAAAGCGCGAAGTCGAGCTGGTAGCGCAGCGAGACGTAGCCGCAGATGCCGAGCAGGGTCACGGCGATCGCCCCGAGCGCCCCGTTGAGCAGCTCGCGGCCGACCGTGGGCCCGACGGTCTCGAAGCGGTCGGCGCGGAACGCGCCCACGTCGGCCTTCACGCCGTCGAGCAGGCGCTGGCGCTGGGCCAGATCGAGGTCGCGCAGGCGCACGAGGGCCGTGCGGCCGTCCGCGATCTGCACCTGCACGCCGTCGAAGCCGCGTTTGGTGATCGCGTCTTTCACCGCGACCGCCGTGACCGGCTGGCTGAAGGTGAGCTGGGCCAGCGTGCCGCCCGTGAAGTCGATGCCCAGCCGCACCGGGGCGCCGAGCCAGAGGTAGGAGAGCAGCATGGCGACGAGGCCGGGTACGAGCAGCGCGGCGGAGATGCCGAACCACAGCTTGCGGCGGCGCATGAAATCGAAGGCCTGGAAGTCCGGGGCCTGGATCTTGAACGGGTTCATCGAATCACCTCCTTCGTGGGACCGCCGAACAGCGCCGCAGCCCGCGCGGGGCGGGCGGCGAGCACGGCGTGCAGCATGTGGCGCGTCGCGCCGATCGCCGTGAACATCGAGGCCACGACGCCGATGGCGAGCGTGAGCGCGAAGCCCCGGATCATGCCGCTGCCCAGCTGGAAGAGCACGCCGCAGGCCAGCAGCGTGGTCACGTTGGAGTCGAAGATCGCCGAGAACGCGCGCTGGAAACCCGTCTCGATCGCGGCGTGCAGCGGCCTGCCGCTCGCCAGCTCTTCCTTTGTTCTCTCGAAAATGAGAACGTTCGCATCGACGGCCATGCCGATCGAAAGCACGAAGCCGGCGATGCCGGGGACCGTGATGGTGACGGGCACGAGCTTGAAGATCGCGAGCACGATCAGCCCGTAGACCACCAGCGCCACGTTCGCGACGACGCCCGGCAGGCGGTAGTAGGCCGCCATGAAGCCCATCACGAGCGCCGCGCCGACGCCGCCTGCGAGCACGCTGCGCTGGACCGCCTCGGCGCCCAGGCTCGCGTCGATCGCCCGGTTCTCGACCACGTCGAGCGGCACGGGCAGCGAGCCTGCCTCGAGCACCACCTCGAGCTCATGGGCGGCCTTCGCCGTGAAGTCGCCGAAGATGCGCACGTTGCCCGTGTCGAGCGGCTGCTGGACGGTCGGCGCCGAGATCAGGCGGTCGTCGAGGAAGATGGCCATCGGCTTGCCGACCAGCTGGCGCGAGACCTCCGCGAGCTTCCTGGCGCCCAGCGCGTCGAAGTCCGCGATGACGGCCCAGTGGCTGCCCTCGGGCTCGACGCTCACATGCGTGACGTGGCCGCCGGTGAGGCCGGTCTCGACCCAGTCCGGCACATGGCTCGGCGGGGCCGGCGGGGCGCCGGGGGGCGAGGCGAGGTCCGCGGCGTGGGCGCGGAAGGTCAGCACGGCGGTCGTGCCGAGCACGCGCAGGGCCTCGTCCTTGTCGGCCACGCCGGGCAGATCGACGATCACGCGGTCCTCGCCGCGCGCCTGGATCAGCGGCTCGGCGACGCCGAGGCCGTCGACGCGGGCGCGCACGACGGCCATCGCCTTTTCCCGCACCTCCGGGGTGATGGTGGGGACCTCGCGGGTGGGACGGGCCTGGAGCACGAGGTGCACGCCGCCCTGGACGTCGAGGCCACGCTTGAATGCGTAGGGCCAGCGGTCGCCGTCGTTGGCGACGATCCAGCCGCAGGCGAGCGTGAGGATCGTGACGATCCCCAGCATGAGCTTTCGCCAGTTCATGGGTTTTCCTCCGAGGGAGGACCCCCCGCTCCCATACAAGGGAGAGGGCGCAGCAGCGCTGGCCTCTCCCAGGGGGAGAGGGAGGCCTTTGGGTGACGGTCGAAGCTAGACCGTCGTCGGAGGGGCGCGCGGGCGGAAGGACGCCTGGAGACGGACGCCAGCGCGCGCGGGGCGTCGGCTGGTCGCCTGGGCCAGCGTGCCGGTGATCGCCAGCCGCTGGTGTGCGGGCGTGCTCGCATCGAGCGAGCCGTCAGGTGTGCCTGCCTCGATCGCCGTGGCGCGGGTGCCCCAGGCGGTCGCGGACGCGTCCTGCTGGGTGAGTGTTCCCGAGGCCTGCGCCGCGCCCGCTGCCGCGAGGGTCGGAAGGACCCGCGTGGGCGTCCAGCCGGCGACCAGCAGCAGCAACGCCAGGATCGCCGTGGTGGCGATCCGGGCTGCCGCGCCGAGGCGCGCTTGGACGAGGTTGGCGAACATGGGTGACGCCTCGCGCGGCGGATCCTCCGCCGGGTGCTCCTTGCACGGTAGCACACGATCGCCCCGCCCGGGAAGCCTGCCGGAGCGTTGGACGTGGCCCTGGGCCGGTGTTAAGTGGGTGAGGCGGGAAACCGAGTTCCCCCGTGCGGAGGAGGCCTGGCAGATGCGAATCATGTGGACGGCGGCGCTGGTCGCGACGCTCGTCGCGGCGCCCTGGGGCGCGATGGGGCCGCAGGCGGCCGCGAGCAAGCCCACCACCATCGAGTTCGCCGTCGTGATGGTCAACGATCAGGAGGTCTTCCGGCTGGCCGACAGCGGCGGCCTGACCGCGAACGACCGCGCCGCGAGGCTGCGCGAGCGCCTGCGCAGCGTGCTCGAGCCGGACCCCGGCGAAAAGTGGCGGAGCGTCCAGCCCAGCGACGTCACGGTCGAAAGCGTCGACGCGCAGCCGGTCGTCCGCCTGCGCAACCAGAACGTCGTCGCCGTCACGGCCCAGGACGCGCAGATCAACCGGCGCAAGCTGCAGGATCTGGCCCAACGCTGGGCCGAGGAGCTGCGCGTGGCGCTCAGGGAGGTCAAGCTGGCCGCCGGCAACAAGCTGCCGGCGGACTTCGTCATTGTGGCGACCGGCCGGCTCGAGTTCAGCCGGCCGCCGGGCGGCGGCGCCGGCGGCGGCCCGAAGGTGGAGGAGCGCGACGGCACCAAGGAGCCGAAAGACCGCAAGTAGCGATGAAGGAGGGGACCCATGTCGCACCACAAACCCGTGAAGCACCTGTATCCCGGCACGCCGACGCCGGTCTCGGGGCAGTATCGCAACAGCGAGACCCGGCTGGAGATCACCTCGACCGAAGGCCACCCGCTGCCGCCCGCGCCGCCGGGCTCGACCTTCGATCTCGTCGACGCGACCAAGCACAAGCTGGATTGATATCCCGACGCGGGGATGAAGTTATGTCGCCCGGGTAGACAACCAACCGTCCGTTCCGCCTGCCCGGAGGTGTCCATGTTCAACCCGCGCGTGTTCGAGAATTCGGGCCCGGAGGGCCATGGCGTCCTGGAGGTCGCGGGCTGCCGCGGCGTCTACGTCCCGCTGCGCGAGTCCGAGCTGACCGGCACGATCGCGGGCCCGCTCGCGACCCTGCGCCTCGTCCAGCGCTTCGAAGGCCCGGCCGACCCCGGAGCCGCGCCCATCGAGGCGCTCTACCGCTTCCCCTTGCCGGGCGACGCCGCGGTGCTCGGCGTGGTGGTGCGCTTCGGCGAGGCCGAGGTCGTGACGAAGCTCGCGCCGCGCGCGGCCGCCGAGCAGGATTACGCTGAGGCGCGCGGGGCGGGCCGCCAGGCCGCGCTCGTGACGCGCGAGGCCAGCGGCGTCTTCACCCTGCACCTGGCCGGCGTGCGCGCGGGCGAGGCGGTGGCGGTCGAGACGACCTACGTCCAGCTCGCGACCGCCGAAGGACCTGGCTGGTCGCTGCGGGTCCCGCTCACGACCGCGCCGCGCTACACGCGCGGCGACGAGGCCCCTACGCGCGGCGCGCACGCGCAGCCGCTCGCCGTGCGGCGCGACCCCGGCCACCGCTTCCGGCTCGACGTGCACATTGTCGACGCGGACGCGGCGGTGGGCTCGTTGGCGCTCGCGACGAAGGCCGCGGGCGCGGGGCTGCGCGTGCAGCTGCGCGACGGCACCGTCGTGCCGGATCGCGACCTCGTGCTAGGCTGGCGACCGGCCCAGGCGGCGAACCAGGCGACGCTCGCGGTGCTGCGCGAGGACGACGCCACGGGCCAGGCCTACTTCCTCGCCCGCGTGGCGCCGCCTGCCGAGCCGGGTGCGGCGCAGGCCATGCCGCGCGACGTGGTGCTGCTGGTCGACCACTCAGGGTCGATGGAGGGCGCCAAGTGGGCCGCGGCGGACTGGGCCACCCAGGCCTTCCTGCGCGGCCTCGGGCCCGACGACACCTTCGCGCTCGGGCTCTTCGAGAACGCCACCTATTGGTTCAACGAGGCGCCCGTCCAGGCGACGCCCGCGAACGTGGAGGCGGCGATCGCCTACCTGCACGCCGAGCACCCCTGGGGCGGCACCGAGCTCGGCGTCGCGCTGGAGCAGGCCTTCGGGCTACCGGGTGCGGCGGGCGCGCGTGCGCGCCACGTGCTGGTCCTGACCGATGCCGAGGTGACCGACGAGGGGCGGCTCTTGCGCCTCGCCGAGCGCGAGGCCGCGCGCGGCGCCGAGAGCCGCCGGCTGAGCCTGCTGTGCATCGACGCCGCGCCGAACAGCTACCTCGTGAACGCGCTGGCCGACGCCGGGCGCGGGGTCTCGCGCTTCCTCACGAGCGACCCGGACGAGGCCGACGTGACCACGGCGCTCGACGCGCTGCTCGAGGAATGGAGCGCGCCGCTGCACGTCGGGCTGCGGCTCGTCGTCGACGCGGCCGACGCGCGCGCGGCCGGCCGCCAGGCGACGAACGACGCTGCCGGCACGGCGATCGACCTCGGCGACCTGCCCGCCGGCCGCTCGCTCTGGGTGGTCGGCCGGGTGCCGGACGCGGCCGGCAAGCCGCTCGGCTTCACGCTCATGGGCAGCGGGCTCGCGCAGCGCCTCACGGCCACCGGCGCGCCGCTGCCGGCCGGTGAGATGGGAGCCGCGCTGCGGGCCAGCTTCGGCGCGCGCCAGCTCGCGGGCCTCGAACACCTGATGGCGAGCGGCCGGCAAGGCGCCGCGCTGGCCGACGCGCTCGCGCGGCTCGGCTACAAGCGCCTGGCCGGTGAGCTCGCGGGCGGCGAGGACGCGGTCTACCACGAGAACGCCGCCCGCGAGGCGCGCCGGAAGATCGTCGAGACGCTCGTGGCCGAGTCGTTGTACTACGGGCTGCCCACCACCGAGACGGCGTTCGTCGCGACGCGCCGGGAAAAGGGCGAGCCGGTCGGCGAGACCGTGGTGGTGGCGAACGCCCTGCCGGTCGGCTGGAGCGAGGGCTTCGCGGGCGGCGGCGGCTCGGGCCCTGCCGGCCTGGCGATGCCGGCGCCGATGCCGGCCGGGGCGCCGCGCCCCAAAATGGCCAAGCGGCGATCGCAGGCCTTCGGTGCGCCGCCCGCGTTCGAGGCGCTGGCGGTAGCTGCGGACCAGCTCGCCGACGCTGAATTCGCCACCTCCGGCGCGTACGACCTCGCCCCCATGGCGATGGCGTCGGCGCCCGCCGAAGCGGCGCCGTCGGCGGAACAGCCTGACGCCCCGTCGGTCTACGCCGGCACGCCGGACCTGTCGGGCGGCGAGGCGTTGCTCTACGAGACGACCCACGCCCGCAGGCTCACGCTATTGACCCTGGCCTTTCCCGGCGGCGCACCGGGTGCGCTCGACGCGGGCCTCGTGCTCGAGCTCTACGTCGACGATCCCACCGCGCCGCGGGCCCGCGTGAAGCTCGCCGACCTCATGCGGGCCGGTGGGCGGCGGCCCTTGAACGTGGCGCCGCCGCCGGGCGCGCGCGTCTGGCTGCGGCTGGTGGACGGGGCGGGCGCCTGGAAGGGCGGCGCGCCGGCGATCGCGGTCGGCCTGGGCTGAACCGCCTGCGGCGCGGGGGCTGTTCGGATGCCGCACCGAGCAGCTGGGCGGCGCTGGGAATAAAGGATCCGGGATGGTCTACTACGCCCTCAACTGGATCATCGGCACCGGTCTGGCGCTCTGGGTCTACCAGGACGCCACGCGGCGTCGCGCGCCGCACGGGATCCCGTGGGCGCTCTTCACCTTCTTCTTCTGGGCCTTCGGCTTCGCCGGCTACCTGTACATGACGCGCGTCGCCATGCGCCTGGCCCCCGCCCAGGCGCCCCTGCCCGACGCGGGCGGCCCGGTCGGCCGACGCGGCACCGGCCGCCTGCCGGGCGCCGCGCGGACGCCCACCGGGCGCCTCGGCCAGGGAGCGCCCGCGCCCGCGGAGCCGAAGGTGATCAGCCGGATCGAGGACCTCTTCGCGCTCATCACCCTGGCGACGAACGCGATCCGGGCCGGGCGTCAGGACGAGGTCACCCGGCTCATGGGCCGCGTGTTCGACGAGGCCGCGTTGGCCGACCTCCCGATCATCATGGGCGAGCTCACGGCCGCCTGGCTGAAGTCCGTGCGGCCGCACCTGCCGGCCCCTGTGGCGCCCGTGATCCAGGCCTTCGTGGAGGAAGCCGTCGAGGCGGCGCGCGTCGAGGAATTCGCGAAGGCGGTCGATCTCATGACGCGGGCGGCCACGCCGACCGCCCAGGTCGCGGGCCAGCACCCGGGCGCCCTGCTGGTGATCGCCGGGCTGGACGGCGCGCTCGCCGCCAGGGCCCGTGGGGGCGACGGCGACGACACCATCAGCAAGATGATCAAGGTCGCGGTTCATGAAATGACCCTGCCGGGCAAGGCCGCGGTCGCCCATGGCCTGTTCGAGCTGGCCGCCGCGATGATCCCCGAGTCGGCGACGGACGAGCGCTCGGAGGCGCGGCGGGTGCGCATCCGGATGGCGATGGAAGTCTGCCGCGCGCGCATGGCCGAGGAAGGGGCAGCCGGCGAGGTGGCGGTGGCCGGCGACGCGGCGGTCGTCGGCGATGCGCCGGCAGCCGGCGACGAGCCGGTGACGGTCGACGGCTGGATCGCGCGCGGCCATGCCCTGCTCGATACCAATCCCGCGCTGGCGCTGACGTGCTACGGCCGGGCCACCCAGCTCGATCCCGACGATGGCGGCGGCTGGGCCGGCCAGGCCATGACGCTGCGGCACCTGGGCCGTCACGCCGAGGCGATCCCGTTTTACGACCGGCTGGTCGCGCTGCGGCCCGACGAGGCCGAGTTCTGGTTCCAGCGCGCCGATTGCCTGGAGGTCGCGGGCCGGCTCGCCGAGTCGCTGGCGTCCTACGACGAGGCCCTCGCGCGCGACCCGCAAATGGCGCCGGCCTGGGTCGATCGCGGGCATGTGTTGGGCCGCCTGAAGCGTCCGCAGGAGGCGCTCGCGAGCCATGTGCGCGCGCTCGAAATCGCGCCCGACAAGTTCGAGGCCTGGTTCAACCGCGCCGAGCAAGAACGTGTGCTCGGCATGCGCGACGCGGCGATGGTCTCGTACCGGCGCTTCCTGGCGCTCGCCCCGGCGGACCGGGCGGACCTCGTGGCGCATGCGCGCAAGCAACTCACGGCGCTCGAAGCCCAGCCGGCCGAGGCCGCGTGGCAGCAGCTGGCGCGCGAGGCCGAGGCCCGCGCGGCGGCAGACGACCTGACCGCAGGCGAGGCGCTCTACCTGCGTGCGATCGCGGCCGAGCCCGCGCAGGCGGCGAAGCTGTATCACAACCTCGCGATGATGTACCTGCGCCGCGACCGCGAGGCCGAGGCGGAGCGCTTCTTGCGCGAGGCGGTGGCCCGCGACGCGGCCCAGGCGCTGAGCTGGGAAGTGCTCGCCAAGCTCTACCGCCGCCGGCTCCAGATCCCGGAGGCGCTCGAGGCCTACACGCGCCTAGCCGCGCTCAGGCCCGCGGACCCGGACACGCTCGGGATGCTCGCCGATCTCCAGCACCGCCTGGGGCACTACGAGGCCGCGCTCGCCACGCTGGCGCGCTTCGAGCCGACCCATCCTCACCTGCTGCGGCTGCGTGGCACCTGCCTGTTCGCCCTCGGCAAGCCGCAAGAGGCGCTGCAGGCCCTCGCGGCGATCGCCGACGATGAGCTGGAGGTCCATATCGACCGCGGGCTGTGCCTGGAGCGGCTCGGCCGCAAGGAGGAGGCGATCGCGAGCTACGAGCGCGGCCACGTGATGTCCGGCCGCAAGTGGTTCCACCTGGCGCGGCTCCAGCCGGATCACGCCAAGGACTACTACGGCCGCGCCGTCGAGGCCCTGTCGGCCGTCGCCCGCGTCGACGGCCTCGACAAGATCAGCGCCACCGAGCTGGCCTATGCGCGCAAGAAGCTGACCGAGCTCGATCCGGCGCGCCTCGCCGAGTTCGACGCCTACAACGCGGAGCGCCGCGCGGAGCTGCAAGCCCAGGGCCGGTCGGTGGGCTGATGAGCCCGGCCGCAGACGGGTGCCTGGGCGTTAGTGGCCGAAGCCGCCCGTGTGGCGGATGACGCCCTTGTGGCCGAACCCGCCCTTGTGGCCGAACCCACCCCCGTGACCCAAGCCGCCCTTACGGCCGAACCCGCCCCCGTGACCGAAGCCACCCTTGCCGAACAGGAACCCGGCGTCGCCGAGCTTGGCGCGCTGGGCGGCGTCCAGGCTGCCCACGAAGTCGACGATCGCGTCGATCGGCGGCGTCGGGGGCGTCGGCGCGGTGGCCAGGCTGGCGGTGTCGCCGGTCTCGAGGAACTTGATCAGCCCGTCGCGGTGCGCCGCGCGATCGTCCGCGGGCTTCGCCGCCCCGTGGGCCGCAACGACGGCCGCGAGCTTGGCCTTCTGGTCGTCGGTGAGCGCGAGCTTCTCGGCGATCTTGCCCGTGAAGTCGGGCTTCGGGTGGTCGCTCGCCTGCCGCTCGTCCTTCGCGGGCCGGCCCGCGGGGGCTTCCTTGAGCTTCGCGATCGCCGTCGCGCGCTGGTCGTCGGTCAGGATCGCGCGCGCCTCGACCAGCAGCTGCGGGTCGAACTTCGGCCCGGCCGGGTGGTCGGCCGGCGCGCTGAGCGCGGCCTTGAGCGCGGCGGCGTCGAACGTCTCGGCGGTGAGCGCGGCCTTGAGGGCCTCGTGACGGGCCTTCGCCGCTGTGTGCATGGCCTCGATGGTCGCCTGGTCGGGCTTGGCGGCCTCGGTCGGCTTGTACTTCTCGGCGATCGCCTTGAGCGAGGCCTTCTGATCGTCCGTCAGCTCGACGCCGAGCAGCGGCAGGCCGGGCAGGCCGAAGCCGCCCTTGGCGAACCCGCCCTTGGCGAAGCCGGCCTGGCCGAAGCCGCCGCGGGGGCCGTGCATGCCGCCCTGGAAGGCGTGTTTCCCGGCGCGCTCGCCGCGCTCGCCGCGCACGCCGAACGCCGAGGCGCCGGTGTCGGGGAAGGTGCCGCAGCCCGAAACGACGAGCGCGGCCAGGCTCAGGGTCGAAACGACGAGACGGGAAACGCGGTTCATCGGGGCATCCTCCATCGGGACCATCCAGCGGGGTAACGGGCAATGTCCACAATGTAGGTCAGGATTGTGGCGACAATTTCGCAGGATGGTTATTTCGAAGTTAAACCCACATGATATTTCGGAAACATTGCCATGGATGGCCTCAACCTTGGTGGATCCACCGCCGGACATACTGCTGACAAGGACCTTCGCTATGCTGGTCGAGCCGCCTCCCGATCCCCCTCCCGATCCCCCGAAACCACCCATGCGCAAGCTGCTCTTGATCGACGACGACCAGACCCTCGCCATGCTCCTCAAATCGGTGCTGGCCGAAGAGGGCTTCGACCTCGTCTGGGCCGACCGCCCGTCGAAGGGCATCCCGCTGCTCGCCGACAAGCCCGAGCTGTTGCTGCTCGACGTGATGCTGCCCGAGCTCGATGGCTTCGAGGTCGTGCGCAAGCTGCGCGAGGCGGGTGAGCAGACGCCCATCATCATGCTGACCGGCAAGGGGGGCGACACGGACCGCATCAAGGGCCTCAACCTGGGCGCGGACGACTACCTGCCGAAGCCCTTCAACCACCTCGAGCTGCTCGCGCGCGTCGCGGCCGTGCTGCGCCGCCGGCCGCCGCTCGAGACGTCCGGCAACACGCTCGACAAGGATCGCCGCACGCTCAGGCTCGCGGGCCGCGAGTTCGCGCTCACCGCCACCGAGTACCGCCTGCTCGAGGCCCTCACGGACGCGCCGGGCCGGGTGTTCTCGCGCGCGGAGCTGATGGACGTGCTCGACGAGGCCGGCGCCGTGGAGGCCTTCGACCGCGCGGTGGACTCCCACGTGAGCCGCCTGCGCTCGAAAATCGAGCTCGATCCGCGCAACCCCAGGCACCTGTTCACCGTGCGCGGGATGGGATACCGCTTCCAGTGGTAGGTCGCTCGCTGGTCTTCAAGACCGCCGCTTACGCCACGATCGTCTTCTTCCTCGCCATCCCGCCCACGATCTTCGTCGCCCGCAAGCTCTTCGAGATCGGGCGCCGCTTCGACGCGCCGGCCTTCGTGCTGCCGACGCTGACGTTCCTCGAGCGCGAGGTCGAGCGCGAATGGAAAGGGACGCCGCCCACCCGCGCGCGACTCGCCGAGTTCGAGGGCGTCTCGCGCCACGAGCTGCGCTTCGTGCCCTGGGGCGACCCCGCGATCCCGGCGGCGCTCGGCGCGGACAACCTGATCGTCGATCCACACCTGCCGGGCGAGCGGCCCCGGCACTGGGCGCGCATCGATCATGGCGGCACGCCGGTGGGCGCCCTCGAGGTGTCGCCGCACTTCGGCCGCGGCCCGGGCCACCCCGCTGGGCCGGGAGGCCCGCCCCGCCCGGGCGTCTTCGGGCCTTTCGCGCCGGACCTGGCCTGGGTCTGGATCCTGCTCCTGATGCTCATCATCGTGCCGCCGCTGTACCTGTGGGTGCTGCGCCCGCTGCGCGACATGGTGGGCATCGCCCAGCGCCTCGGCGGCGGCGACCTCGACACGCCGGTCGCGATCGATCGCCGCGACGAGTTCGGCGAGCTCGAGCGCGCCTTCGAGAAGATGCGCGTCGACCTCAAGGATGCCTTCGAGCAGCGCGAGCGCCTGCTCACCGACGTCTCCCACGAGATCCGCGGCCCGCTCGCGCGCATGATGATCGCGCTGCCGCTGATCCAGCGCGAGGGCGCGCCGGGGCCGGTGACGCAGATCTTCGAGAACGAGCTGCGCGCCGTCGACGAGCTGGTCGGCGACGTGCTGGCGCTCGCGCGCGGCGGCTACCAGGACCGCGTCGAGTGGACCCGCCTCGATCTCGCCGAGATCGCGCGGGCGCTCGTGGCCGAGCGCGGGTTGTTCGCCGAGCAGAAGGGCGTCGCGCTCGAGGCCGACCTCGCGCCCGCGCCGGCCGTGGGCGATCCCAAGCTGGTCGCGCGGGCGATCGGCAACCTGCTCGACAACGCGATCAAGTACACGTCGCCGGGCGACCAAGTGCGGGTCGCGACGCGCGGCGAGGGCGCCTACGCCGTCGCGCGCATCGAGGACACGGGCCCCGGCATCCAGGCCGAGCACCTGCCGCACATCTTCGAGCCGTTCTACCGGCCGGATACCTCGCGCAGCCGCGAGACGGGCGGGGCCGGGCTGGGGCTCTCGATCGTGAAGCGGATCGCGGAGGGGCACGGCGGCAGCGTCGCGGTGACTTCACAGGCCGGCGGCGGGACGGTGGCTGCGCTGCGGCTGCCCGCGGCGCAGGCCTGAGCGGTCACTCGGAGCGCAGCGCGTCGATCGGCTGGAGGCGCGAGGCCTTGAGCGCCGGATAGAGCCCGAAGCCGACGCCCACGAGCATGCTGAACGCCATCGCCATCAGCAGCACGTCCGCCCGCAGCGCGACCGACCACTCGAACTGCCGGGCCACCCACAGGGCCGTGGCGCAGCCGAGGGCCGCGCCGAGGATGCCGCCGGCCATCGAGAGCACCACCGCCTCGACCAGGAACTGGGCGAGCACGTGGTTGGGCTTCGCGCCGATCGCCATCCGCAGCCCGATCTCGCGCGTCCGCTCGGTCACCGACACCAGCATGATGTTCATGATCCCGATGCCGCCCACCAGCAGCGACACCGCGGCGATGCTCGCGAGCAGCAGGCTCATCGTCTGCGTGCCTTCCTGGCGGGCGCTCGCGATCTCGGCGAGGTTGCGGATCGAGAAGTCGTCCTCCTCCTCGCCGCCGAGCCGGTGGCGCTCGCGCAGCAGCGTCTCGACCTGCGCCTGGGCGCGGGTGGTGTCGCCGCCGGCCGCGGCGATCAGGATCTGGCCGGTGACGTACTTGGACGGGCTGCCCTGGATCTTGCTCTGGAACGCGGTGTACGGGACGTAGACGACGTCGTCGTAGTCCTGGCCCATCGGCGACTGGCCCTTGGCCTGCAGCACGCCCACCACCGCGAAAGGCGCGTTGTTGATGCGGATCGTTCGCCCGACCGGGTCGGCGTCAGGGCCGTAGAGCTCGGTCACCACCGTGCGCCCGAGCACGGCGACCTTGCTCGCGCCGGTGACGTCGGCGGGCGTCAGCGCCTGCCCCCGCTCGACGGGCCAGCGGCGGACCTCGAAGAACTCGGGGCTCGTGCCGTGGATCTGCGACGACCAGTTCGTCTCCTCGCTCGCGATCGTCGCGTTCGCGCGGAGATCCACGGTGGCCGCGCGCACGGCCGGCGCCTGCGCGCGGATGGCGGTGAGATCGTCCCAGGTGAGCGACGGCTGGGAGCCGGCGCCGCCGCGCATGCCGCCCGCGCGGGAGGACCCCGAGGTCACGATCAGCATGTCCGTGCCCATGCTCGCGAAGGACGCCTCCACCTGCGCCTTGGCGCCCTCGCCGATGGCCACCATCGCGACCACGGCGGCCACGCCGATCACCACGCCGAGCACGGTGAGGAACGAGCGCAGCGGGTTGGCCATGAGCGCGCGCAGCGCGATCCGGAAAGTCACCAGGAGGTTCACGGCGCGGGCTCCGGCGCGGGCTCCGGCGCGGGCTGCGGCAGCGGCGCCGCGGCGAGCGCCTGGGCGGCGTCGTGCGGGGTCTGGAGGCGGTCCGTGAGGATGCGGCCGTCGCGCATGACGATCGTGCGCGAGGCGAACGCCGCGATGTCTGGCTCATGCGTGACGAGCGCGACGGTGGTCCCTTCCGCCTGCAACGATTGCAGCAGCGCCATCACCTCCAGGCTCGTGCGCGAGTCCAGGTTGCCGGTCGGCTCGTCGGCCAGCAGCAGCGGCGGGCGGGCGACCAGCGCGCGGGCGATCGCCACGCGCTGCTGCTGGCCACCCGAGAGCTGGTTGGGCCGGTGGTGGCGCCTGGCTTCGAGCCCCACGCGCGCGAGCGCCTGGCGCGCCCGGTCGGCGCGCTCGCGCGCGGCGACGCCGGCGTAGACCAGCGGCAGCTCCACGTTTTCCTGCGCGCTCGTGCGCGGCAGGAGGTTGAAGCTCTGGAACACGAAGCCGATCCAGCGGTTGCGGACGTCGGCGAGCGTCGAGCGGTCGAGGTCGCCCACCTCGCGCCCGGCGAGCCTGTAGACGCCTGCGGTGGGGCGATCGAGGCAGCCGATCACGTTCATGAGCGTGGATTTGCCCGAGCCCGACGCGCCCATGATCGCGACGAACTCGCCGCGGCGGATCGTGAGGTCCACGCCGCGCAGCGCCCAGACGGTCTGGTCGCCCATGCGGTAGGCCTTGGTGATGCCCGCGAGCGCGATGAGCGGCGGCGGGGGCACTGCTGTCATGGCTAGAACATCCGCGGGCTGCGGCGGTTGCGAGCACCGCCGCCGTTCGGACGCGGCGAGGCGCCCGCGCCCAGCTCGTCGGTGATCACCTGATCGCCCTCGGCGAGGTCGCCGTCCTCGACCTCGGTGTAGGCGCCGTCGGTCAGCCCCGTCTCGACGCGCACCGGGCGGATGCGCTCGCCGTCGAGCACCCAGACGCGCGGGCCGCGCCAGCGCCGCTGGCCTTCGCCCTCCGCGCCGGCTTCGGGCCCCGGGGTGGCCTCGCCGGCGCGCTGTGGCTCGCCCTCCCGCCCCGCGGTCCCGCCCCAGCGGCGCTCGCCGCGCGGGAAGGCCGCCTCGCTCGGGCGGTACCGCAGCGCGGCGTTCGGCACGCGCAGCACGTCCTCCGCGGCCTCCTCCACGAAGCCCACGTTGGCCGTCATGCCGATCCGCAGGCGGCCATCGGGGTTCGCGACCTCGAGGATCGACAGGTAGGTGACCACGTTCTGCACGGTCTGCGGCGCGTTGCGGATCTGCCGGATCGTGCCGGTGAACGGCTCGCCCGGGTAGGCGTCGACCGTGAACCCGGCCTTCATTCCGGGGCGCAGCCGGCCGACGTCCGCCTCCGCGACGTTGGCCTGGACCTCGAGCCGGCGCAGGTCTTCCGCCAGCACGAACAGCGTGGGCGCCTGCAGCGAGGCGGCCACGGTCTGGCCCACCGACACGTTGCGCGTGATCACCACGCCGTCGATCGGCGAGACGATCGCGGCGTAGCCCAGGTTCGCCGCGGCCTGGCGCGCCGCGGCGTCGGCCTGGGCGAGCGCGGCCTCGGCCGAGACGATCTGGGCCCGCGCCACCTCGGCGTTGGTGCGCGAGGTGTCGAGGTCCGCGGCCGCGATGAAGCCCTGGCGGGCGAGCGAGCCTGCGCGCCCGGCCTCGCGCACGGCCACCCCCGCCTGCGCGTGGGCCCGCCGCAGCGCCGCGCGGGCCGCCGCCTGGTTGGCGACGGCCTGTTGCTTGGCTGCCACGAGCAGCTGCGGGTCGATGCGCGCGAGCACCTGGCCCTTGCGCACGGGCGAGTTGAAGTCGACGTAGAGCTGCTGGATGCGGCCCGAGATCTGGCTGCCGACCTCGACGGTGCGCGAGGCCGCGAGCGTGCCCGAGGCCGTGACCTTGGCGACGATGTCGCCGCGGTCGATAGCGACCGTCACGTACTTCACAGGCGCCTGCCGCGAGCTCCAGACCCAGCCGCCGTACCCCGCGCCGGCGAGCGCGAGGGCGAGGCCACCCCACGCGAGCGCGCGCTTCAGGCCGCCGCCCCGGCGTGGCTCGCTGGGCCAGTCGGGCTCGGTGGTGGGCGCCGTGCTGAGGTGGGGTGCTTCCATCGCGGCTTTACATCTCGCTGCCCTTGTCGCCAGCGCCAGGCTTGCCGCCGCCGCGCTTGCCGCGCATCTCGGCGCGCCGGGCCTTCCAGGCCTCGAGCTCGGCCTTCTGGACCTTGCCGTCGCCATTGGCGTCGGTGCGCTTGAACATCTTGTCCGCCCGCGCCAGCATGCGCGGCTTGCCGGCGAGGCCGGCCCTGAACTCGGCCAGCGTCAATGCGCCGTCCTTGTTGGTGTCCATCGTTTCGAAGGCCGGCATCGGCTTCCAGCCGCCCTTGCCCGGGCCCTCATGGGCCAGCGCGGCCGGGGCGAGGAGCGTGGTCGCTGCGGCGATCGCGGCCGCCAGCAGGGGGAGTCGGTTCATGGTCATGCCCTCACATCATACCGGGCCGGCAGCGTGCACGGCCCTCGCTGCGTCGACTACGTGATGGGGGGCGACGAAGTTTCAATGCGCGGCAGGATTGTTATCGCGGCGGTCGCCTGGCTCAGGTGGTGATTCTGTCTGGTGAATGCTCACGAGCCGGTGTTTGCCACAAGTCCAGGGGAACCGTGCTTCTGCCAAGATCGGAGCCTGATAACGCAAATTACATGGCCCACAGATGCTGAAAAGAGCTGACTACGGAATTTTCAGGTGGGGGCTCGGGTACGAAATTCTCCCCCAATAAGGAGATAACCGTAAATATCGCCAGATCTTAATGTTTACCAACGCTCGTCTGGTGGCATATGCAATTAACCTTGTCGAAATAGCGAGGGTAAACCGATGTCTGGCAGAGGGGCAAGGCTCATGTTTGCGAACCGGATTTTATCCCGGGGAACTCCACTGGTCCTAGCTATGGCCTTGCTGGCCTGTCAGCAACCCGTCCCGACCGCCAAGCTGGTCGTTTCACCGACGGCGCAGCAAGCGCCCCTTCAGGCGACAGCTGCTGTCGCGCCGAGGCGGAAGTTGATGAGCGTCTCCCAGGGCGTCTGGAACGAGCTCGCGGCCGACTGGCCAGAGTTGGGGGCCGAAGGGATTGATGACTTGGTCGACCTCAAGGCCTACGAGCTGCAACAATCTACGGCCTCACTGACAGCGACAGGGACCGAAGCCGCTGTGTCTCTCGCGGTAAGCACGCCTACGGGCTGGGTCTACCAGGAGAACTCGGATCCCGTCAGCACTTACGCGCTGGAAACGGACGTGGCTCGGCAACAGCAGGCCAGCGCCCCCGCCGCGCAAGGCTACAAGCTCCAACAGGCCGCCACGACTCTCGCCCCGTTCAGCGTGAGTTACAGCAGCTCCATCGGCGAGTCGCTGTACGGTTACACGCGCATCCCGATGCCTGAGTACGTGGGTTACGGCTACGCGGCGAGTGTCTTTGGCTGCGACCCGAATAACCTTTCGTATCAACAGTTTCTCGTCCAATCCGGCTCCGCGACGCATACCGGGTTCTGCTGGGGACGCGGCACGCCTGACCCGTTCGTCGAATGCGCCAAGCTCTTCCCGACCCAGCAATACACCCTTCCCGACGGGACGCGGGTCAGCGGCTTCGGAGCCGCGGCAGGCAGCGGCAACTACTACGCCTCGCTCAGCTACCCCGGCCCCTACACCGTCGTGAAGGGCGCCGCGGTCAGAGGCGGCACGACCTCGTTGACCGGCTGGTTCGACTGTTCCATCGCCATGCAGTTCAATCCCAAGCCTAAAAACAAGGAGGGCAAGCTGCAGGCGAACGCGTTGCTAACCCCGGATGAGACAGCCCGGGGCGCGAGCAAGTCAAAGGGCGCCAAGAAAGTAGCCGCGCCTTCGAGTGGTCGCACCACCATGTACAGGGACCCCGTTACGGGTGAACTCAAGAAGACGACTGGGGCCGCTCCGGGCAGCGGAGTCCGTCCGGCTCCCGCTCCGAGCCCCAGTCCGGTCCCCAGCGTGGCTGCCTCCCCCAGCCCGGAGCCTACCGCGACGCCGACGGCCGCGCCCTCGCTCGCCCCTTCCGAGGTGCCGAGCCCCAGTCCGAGTCCGACTCTGCGCCCGCTCACGCTGGCAGCGGCCGAAACGGCATTTTCACCGAATGGAGACACTACCAAGAATACTTGCCACCTTACGATTGGCGCAGGTGAGGCCTGGACGCTCTCCGCTGATGGTGTGATTGGGCTCATCACGTCCGGAGCCGGTCAAGACTCTGGCGAAATCGAGTTCATTTGGGACGGCAAGGTAAATGGTGTTACCTTGCCTGACGGCCAGCACGCCCTGCGCCTCAAGGCCGGCGCGCAGGAACAAGTGGCTACCGTTATCATCGACAACGCCAAACCCGAGATTGAAGTCACCTCGCTCAAGGCTGAGTCGTGGACAACCGACGGAACCGGCCTCGTCATGGCGGGTACCGCGTCAGTCCGGGATGTTGGCCTTGCCGGTCTCGACCCCGCGAAGACGAAATGCAAGGTTGTCGGGAATCATGTCAGCAGCGCCCCAGAGCCGACAATCTCTGCCGATGGAACCCAAATCAGCTTCACCTTTACGGTCACCCCGCCCACTCACAAGAGTGCTGCCTACCGTTTGAGCGCGGTAGATGTGACCGATGAATTCGAGGCAGGATCGGTCGCAATAAACATCTCTGCTTATGATCTTGTCAGCAACCGCATCGGCAAGCAAAACAGCTATGCGTTCCAGTATCCGAGTAATTCCACTGGGCTTGCTCAGTCTGGACAGGTAGCGGCAGTGGTTCAAGAGCGTCCTGTGCCTGAGGTGAAGCCAGAAGCGCCGCCGGCCGGCACCAAGCCAGGGGGGAAACCGCCAACCGAAACCAAGCCCCCAACCGGAACTAAGCCCGGCGGCCTCAAGGCTCCAGCCTGGCTCGGCATCCTGATTTGGCTGATGGAAGCGGGAACGGAGTATGACCCAGCCTCTGCTCCTCCGCCTCCGCCTCCGCCCAAAAATCCGAATCCTCGGCCTGGACCTGAGCCCTCGCCATCGCCGAGCCCAGGAAGCACCTTTGAGGACGGTAAAATGTTCTCGCGGAACGTCGCCGGCCCGGACGGCACCTCGGCCCACTTCACCGCGTTGGTCGAAATTGAGCGCAGCACCCTCTTCTTGAAGCACGTCGATATAAAATCGACCGCCGGCGTTGACGCAATGGCCCAGCTGTTTCTGGAGATACAAGCTCTAGCAAAGACCCAAGGATTCTCCCGGATAATTTATCAGGGGATCAAACTTAAGACAAACACTCCTTTCGAGCGCATAGTCAATCTCTAGCTCCCACGTCATAGCGCGCATCATGTCGGCACGTAGCAGTAAATCTGCTTTGCCGGCCAGTGCGCGCTCATTCCCGTTTGCCAAAGGGGTATCGATTTGATGAACGCAGACAGCAAGAGTGGCTTCACAGAAGAAGAGCTTTATAGCATCAAACTAGCTACTGAGCTTCACCGGGGGAGCGAAGTTGACGGTGTTAGATTTTCTGGATTTGAAACACTTAGCGACCTCATTTCAGAAAAAATCGAAATTGAAGAGATGTCGAGAGAACGCCTATTGGAAAGCTATCATCAAGTTAAGAGCCACTTTGAATATTTAGTTTCATTCTCTGACGAGGTGGATCCGAAGGCGGTATCCATAGTTTCCAAGTTCCGAACAATGGTTGACAATGAGATTAAAAGGCGGCAAAAGCTAAAAAATGGGTGACCAATACCGACACCATCAAGAGAACCCGACTTGGTCAGCCTGCTAAACAGGATCTCAAGGCCTGATAGCCAAACCCCGGGGTTGCGTACCGGGCAAGAGAGGATCAAGATGTTGGCTCTTTTGAATGGAGGAGCCGGCGGCGCGTTCGAAGAAGGGGGAGGCCATCCGCGTTGAGCGGCGTACGGGGCCGGTTCGGGAGGCTTTTGAGGCATTGCGGAGCGAGTCGAAGTCCAAGGGCGACCTGGCGACTTGGCGGCGGACGCAAGCCGTCGTCCGGCATCTGGAAGGTCGGGCCGTCATCCCGCTGTGCGAGGATCTGGACGTTTGCCGGGCCGCCACCAACACCTGGCTGAAGGCATACGACACGGTGGGGGCGGAGGGCTTGCGCCCGACGAAGGCGCCGTGCCTCGCACCCAAGCTGACCCAAGCGCAACGCCACGAGCTGGCCAAGGTCGTCGAGGACGGCCCGCAGGCCGCGGGCTTCACGGCGGATGGCGAATATCGGCAGCATCTAACAATCGCGATCTCAGCATCTCAGCAGACGGAGACTGGGCGCTAGCGTACAATGGCGGGCCGACGGAGGCTCCCATGTCCCCACCCGATGACCGAAGCGAACCAGCGAAGCTGGATCCCGCCCTCACAGCCCTCGCGGCCCGCCGCATGCGCGTCGGCCTCGGCCTCACGGCCCTGGTCGTCGCGGCCTACTTCGGCTTCGTCCTGCTCGTGGCCTTCGCCCCGGCCAGCGTGGGCGCCCTCGCCGCCCCCGGGCTGAGCTGGGCGATCCTGCTCGGGGCGGCGCTGATCGTGCTCTCCTGGCTGCTCACCGGCGCCTACGCGCGCTGGGCGAACGACAGCTACGACGCCGAGGTCACGCGCCTGCGCGGCGAGCGAGGCGCGCCATGAGCACGGCGGCGCTCGGCCAGCCGAACCCCGTCGCGATCGGCTTCTTCCTGCTCTTCATCGCGCTCACGATGGGCGTCACCT
Organism: Candidatus Sericytochromatia bacterium; assembly: GCA_036675505.1. Classification (GTDB taxonomy): domain Bacteria; phylum Cyanobacteriota; class Sericytochromatia; order S15B-MN24; family JAQBPE01; genus JAKFEW01. Next base: position 5,655 of record JAKFEW010000151.1, on the reverse strand, counting down.
ACTGGGCCGCGCGCCGCACCAAGAGCACGCACGACTTCTACGCCGCGGGCGGCGGCATCACCGCGGTCCAGAACGGCTTCGCGCTGGCCGGCGACTACATGAGCGCCGCGAGCTTCCTCGGCATCGCGGGCATGGTCGCGCTCAAGGGCTTCGACGGGCTCATGTACGCGATCGGCTTCCTGGTCGGCTGGCCCGTGGTGATGTTCCTGGTCGCGGAGCCTTTGCGCAACCTCGGGCGCTACACCTTCACGGACGTGGTGGCCTTCCGCCTGCGCCAGGTGCCGGTGCGCATCGCCGCGGCCTGCGGCGGCCTCGCGGTGGTGGCCTTCTACCTGATCGCCCAGATGGTGGGCGCGGGCAACCTGATCCAGCTGATGTTCGGCCTGCCTTACGAGTGGGCGGTGCTGATCGTGGGCTGTGTGATGCTCGCCTACGTGCTCTTCGGCGGCATGCTCGCGACGACCTGGGTGCAGATCATCAAGGCGGTGCTGCTGCTCGGCGGCGCCACGGCGCTCGCGGCGCTCGTGCTGGCCCGCTTCGCCTTCAATCCACTCGCGCTCTTCGACGCCGCGGCGGTCCGCTACGGAGCGGCCAGCCTCGGGCCGGGCTCGCTGGTCGCGAACCCGTGGGACGCGGTCTCGCTCGGCCTCGCCCTGATGTTCGGCACGGCCGGGCTGCCCCACATCCTGATGCGCTTCTACACGGTTCCGGACGCCAAGGCCGCGCGCCAGTCGGTCTTCTACGCCACCGGCCTGATCGGCTACTTCTACCTCGTCACCTTCATCCTGGGCTTCGGCGCGGCGGTGATCGTCGGGCGTGATGCGATCTTGGCGATCGACAAGGGCGGCAACATGGCAGCGCCATTGCTGGCCGCCGCGGTCGGCGGCACCGGCTTCCTGGGCTTCATCGCCGCCGTGGCCTTCGCGACGATCCTGGCGGTGGTGGCCGGCCTCACGCTCTCGGGGGCCGCCTCGCTCTCGCACGACCTGTGGGTGCACGTAGTGCGCGGCGGGCAGGCCGAGGCCGCAGAGCAGCTCGGCGTGGCGCGCGTGGCGACGGTGCTGCTGGGCGTGGTCGCGATCGCCCTCGGCATCGTCTTCAAGGGCCAGAACGTCGCCTTCATGGTGGGCCTGGCCTTCGCGATCGCCGCGAGCGCGAACCTGACCGCGCTGGTGCTGTCGGTCTTCTGGCGCGGCTTCACGACGGCCGGGGCGGTGGCCTCGATGGGGGCCGGCACGCTCGCGAGCCTGGTGCTGATCGCCCTCTCGCCCACCGTGCTGGTGGACATCCTGCACCACGAGGCGGCCTGGTTCCCGCTCAAGAACCCGGCGCTGGTGGCCTTGCCGCTGTCCTTCGTGACCGGCGTCGTGGTCTCCTGGCTCTGGCCCGAGCCCGCGGCCCAGGAAGGCTTCGCGGCCCTCGAGCGCCGCTCCCTGCTCGGCCCGGAGGCGTAGCCCATGTTCCCACCCGCACGCATCGTCTGCCTCACCGAGGAGACCGTCGAGACGCTCTACTTGCTCGGCGAGCAAGACCGCATCGTCGGCGTCTCCGGCTACGTCGTGCGCCCGCCCGAGGCGCGCAAGACGAAGCCCAAGGTCTCGGCCTTCACCTCGGCCAACGTCGAGAAGATCCTGGCGCTCGCGCCCGACCTGGTGCTGGCCTTCTCGGACATCCAGGCCGACATCGCGGCGAGCCTCATCCGGCAGGGCCTGAACGTCTACACCTTCAACCAGCGCACGTTGGCGGAGATCCTCGACGTGGTGCGCACGCTGGGGGCCCTCGTCGGCGCGCCCGAGCGCGGCGCGGCGCTGGCCGAGCAGCTGGCCGCGAACGTGGCCGAGGCCCGCGCGGCGGCGGCGGCGTTGCCGCGCAGGCCGAAGGTCTACTTCGAGGAGTGGGACGGCCCGCTCATCTCGGGCATCGGCTGGGTCTCGGAGCTGGTGGAGGCGGCCGGCGGGATCGACATCTTCCCGGAGAAGGCCACAGGGCGCGCCGCGAAGGAGCGCTTCGTGGCGCCCGAGGATGTGATCGCGCGGGCGCCGGACATCATCATCGGCTCGTGGTGCGGCAAGCGCTTCCGGCCCGAGCACGTGGCGGCGCGGCCGGGCTTCGACGCGATCCCGGCGGTGCGGGACGGCGAGGTGCACGAGATCAAGTCGTCGCTGATCCTGCAGCCGGGCCCAGCCGCGCTGACGGACGGCCTGGCGGCGATCCGGGCGATCGTCACCCGCTGGGCCGCTTCCTCGCCCCGCTGAGGGCGTGTTTTCAGCCGACCAGGCAGTGGCCGGTTACTCGAGCGCCGCGGCGAGCTTCTGGAGCAGCGCGGTGAGCTGCGCCTGCTCGGCGGGCGTCAACCCGGCGAGGCGCGCGCGCGCGTGGTCGACGAAGGGCAGGAACGTCTGCTCGTAGAGGGCCTGGCCTTCCGGCGTGAGGCTGACGATGGTCTGGCGGGCGTCCTGCGGGCCTTTGCAGCGGTGGATGAGGCCCTTCGTCTCCAGCCGGCCGAGCACGGGGGTGAGCGTGCCGCCCGTGACGAGCGACTGCTCGCTCAGCTCCTTGAACGTCATGCCGCGCTGGTCGCCGAGCGACGCGAGCACGTCGAACTGCGAGGGCGTCAGGCCCTTGGCTTCCATGAAGCGGTCGAGCATCCGCTCGGTGCGCTGGTTGCAGATCGCCAGCGCCCGGAACACGGGCAACAGCGACTCTTCTTGCGGAACTGGATAGCGGGGGTCTCGCTCGGCCACGCGGGCCTCCTTCGTGGGGCGCTCCAGCAGAGCTTAACGCGCCTGCGAAACTTTCGCCACGGTTTGCGGGATGCTAGATCGCGCTGACGAAGAGGTCGAGCCAGTCGTAGGACGTCTGGTTGTCTTCCGAGAAGATGTACCAGGCCGTCACACCCAGGTTGCCGGCGGTCGCCGAGACCTGCACGGTCACGCCCGTCGGCACGCCCGGCACGTAGTAGTAGCCGTCGGCGCGCAGGTCGGCCGTCACGTCGAAGGGCACGCCCACGTCGGTGGACGTGTAGCGCACGCTGCCGCTGGTGATCTGGGTGCCGGCGTAGTCGTACAGGCGGCCCCAGACCTCGCGGGTCGCGCCATAGGTCGCGGTCGGCACGGCCGTGGGCATGGTCGAGGCGAGGAAGCTGGGCAGCGAGGGCGTCGCCGACGGGGCGGCGGTCGGCGCGGTGGAGGCGAGGAAGCTGGGCAGCGACGGCGAGGCCGAAGGCGCCGGCGTGGCGGTGGGCGCCGCCGTGGGCGCGGGCGTCGGCGTGGCGGCCGGCGTCACGGTGGCGTCTTCGACGATCGCGACCGTGGCCGCCACGTTGCCGGTGGCCGCGAGGCGAACCGTGAGGCCCACCTCGACGGTCTGGCGCGCGACGACGGCGGCGCTGGCTTGCGACTGGCCGATCACGTTGCCGGCGGCGTCGAGCACCTCGACGAGGAGCGTCGCCTGGCCGACCGGCACGCCGGCGAAGGCCACCGCCGGGCTCGCGGCGGTGAGCGCTGCGCGATCGAGGGTCTGGACCTGGGTGGCGCCGCCGGCGGCAGTAAGGGTGACGCGCACGCTCGCGACGTCGTCGAGCGCCATCAAGGAGCGCGCTGCGCCGAGGCTCGCGAAGGCCACGCGCAACGTGCCCGCGCCGGCCGCGGCCGGCGGGATCGCGGCGGCGACCGGGGCCTTGGCCGTGGCTGCGCTCTTGCCGGCTGCCTTGCCCGCGGCCTTGGTGCCGGCCCTGGCGCCCGTCACGCTGCGCAGCGAGAGCTCCGACGCGCCCGGTGCGCCCGTGCCGCAGCCGGCCATCGCACCCAGCAGGGCGAGCGTGGCGGTGAGGGCGGTGAGGCGGCCAAGGCGGGTCATGGTCAGGCTCCTTTTCGAGTTCGATTTCGAGCGTCGACTTTCGAGGTTGATCATAGGTCCTGAGCGTCGACAAACTGTCGCGATCGGACTAACGGCGCTCCAAGCTCAGGTAAAGGACAGGCAATGAAAATGCGGGTTCGCGCCCGAGGTATCGGCTGCTTGAGCGATTGATTGAAAAGGCGAGCAGGGGATGATTATTCTGCGATTCACGCAGCGAAAAAACGCCCGTCATATCACCTTGGTAGTGTGACTATGGAAACAACGAAGTGGCTCACTCGGATTCCTTTCTCTTCCACCTCCCCAACCAACCCCCAACCAACCCCCAATCAACCAACACCCCATCTCTGTTCAATCTCAACCAGCTCCAACCACCCCAACCAACATGGCGAGCGAAGTACTATAGGCCTTCCGGATTACTTCCGGGAGGCCTGTAGTATATATTTAAAATAATACTAAAGTGAAAAGTATTCAGGCCGATGATCAGGATGGGCGATCGGTCTGTCGGATCGCCCTCACGTCCAACCGTCCCCAGAGAGGTCCAGGTCCATGAACACCATTCAGAGTATCCGCGGCAACGGCCACGCGTACGGTGCATCCCATCGCCTGGCGGGCGACGCGCGCCCCGAGGCCGCGGCGGCCCGCGCCGCAGAGGCCCGCGCCGCGGAGGCCAGGCCCGAGGGCGCGCCGATCGGCTGGGCCAGGTCCCTGGCCTCGAAGATCCAGGCGGACACCAGCCCCGAGGCGCTGAGGCTCAAGGAGGTGCTCGAGGACCTCAAGGGCCATCGCGGCCGCGGCGAGGCCGGCCAGGCCGCGCGTCAGGCCGACCGGACGGCGCTCGAGGACGCCCTGCGGGCGTACGTCGAGAAGCTGCAGGTGTCCTCGAAGGGCATGTTCATCAACCAGAAGGCTTAGCTATCCCGAAAACCGGGGCAGCGGGATATCCGGGTAGGCGACGGAGGTCCGACGTCTGGATGGGTGCTAGGATGCCCCCAGTCCACACGCCCGACTTCCGGAGGTCCCGACGATGCGCCGTTTTTCGCCTCTCAGCATCCGCGTGCTCGCAGCCTCGCTCAGCGCCTGCGCGCTGGTCGGGTGCGCGAACCCGACCAGCGGTATGCCGACTGGCGCCAATACGTCCACACCGTTGCCCGGCACCACGACGCCCCCTTCGTTGCCGGGCGCCGCGGCGAGTAGCGGCGCGATGGGCGGAGGCACGGTGCTCGCCAGCGCGAATGGCCACAGCCTCACGCGCGACAACGCCGAGGCCTTCGTCGACGCGCTTCAGTTCGCGCTGGGCGAGATCGGTCGCCCGAAGACCTTTTCACAGAGCGAGCGTGAGCAGCTGATCCAGGGGCTCGCCCAGAACTTCGCCACGCAGCCCGCCGAGGCGCAGCGAGAGGTCGTCAAGGCCCGCGAGACCTGGACCGCCACCCGCGCCAACTGGCCGACCACGAGCGCGGCGGACCGCCAGGCGTTCGTCGACGGCGTGCTCGCGATCGCCGTCGGCGAGCAGAGCGCCGCCCAGCTCACCGGCCGCGGCGGGAAGCCGGCGGGTTCCGGGGGCGACAGCTGGTCGGCCGAGGCCAAGGAGAAGTGCGAGAACGGCAGCTACGAGGACAAGATGTTTTATTGCTACGGCGTCGTCACGCCGCCCGCGCCGTCCTGGTGACATGTGCAGACATTTCTCCTGTTGAATGAAAACGGACGCGGGGCCTCGAACGAGGCCCCGCGCACTTCTGCTGGTTTTATCAGAACATAACCTGGCGTTGCAAAAAGGTCGGCTCCGGCGTTTCGTGG
>JAKFEW010000142.1:0-10468 GCA_036675505.1 Candidatus Sericytochromatia bacterium | reverse complement strand
GACCGCCCGCCGCACGCGGACCGCGGCCGCGCGCGGCTCAGCCGCGCGCGAGGCGCCGGGCGAGCAGCGACGCCCGGGCGTCCGCGAGGGTGGCGAGCAGGCCGGGCGTGAGCCCGATTCCCGCCGCCGCCAGGCACCGGTCCGTCGCCGCCACGAGCGCCTCCTCGTTTCCCTTCCGCGCCAGCGCGTCGAGATCCGGCAACGCCGATCCCAGCCCCGGCGCGCCCGGCACGGCCAGCCGAGCCACCTCGCCCGGCACCAGCTCGAGCACCCCGCCACCGAAGCTGCGTCCCTCGACCTCGGCGGTGAGCAGCGTGAGCGAGTTGTGGAAGCCCGCCACGAGGTCCGCCTCGCGGTCCGCGTGGGATGGCTTCATCGCGCCCCGGTAGATCGTGTCTGTGGTGAACGCCCCGGCCTCGTTCAGCACCACGCGCGGATATCGGTGCGAGCGCTTCGAGAGCAGCAGCCGTCCCGCGCGCACGTGCGGCACGCGGAACCAGGGGTCGCGGATCGCGCACTTGTAACGCGCCGGCAGCCCGGCCGCTTCGCCCACCTCCAGGTACTTCGCGGGCCGCGCCGCCCCGCGCGGGTCCGGCAGCTCGGCGGCGAAGTGGAGCAAGTGGGCCTTTTGGCCGGCGGCCGCGATCGCGGCGTGATCGGCGGGCGCATACACCAGCCCGCCGGCGTGCCGGATGCGCGGCAGCAGCGGCTTGGTCCAGGGTGCCAGGTCGTAGGCCGCCACGGTGGCCGCGTCGAGTGAGAAGAAGTCGTTGGCGCCCGTCACGATCGCCACCTCGAAGCGGGCCACCGTGCCGAGCGCGGCCACGGCAGGCAGCGCGCGGGCCTCGTCGAGCGCGGCGCGCTCGCGCGGCGCCAGCAGGTAACGCGTCCAGGTCGGCGCGTCGGGGTCCAGGTCGCAATCCCAGGCGGATCCGCCCTCGGCCACGCGCAGCCGCGCAGCCGCGGGCGCCCGCCGCACGCCGCTCAGGACGACCACCTCCTGCAGCGCGCCAGGGAAGGAGCCGGGCGGGAAGAGGTCGGCGCGCACGGCATCCGCCCGCGTGCCTAACCAGCGGCGGACCGCGCCTGCCGACACGCCGGTGAGCAGCTCGGCCGGCACGATGAAGGCGAAGACGCCACCTTCGCGTAGGCAAGCCAGGGCGCCGAGCAGCACCGGGATCCAGAGGTTTGCCACCCCCCCCAGCGCCACGTCCGCCAGGTCCGCGATGGCCGCGATCGCCGCCCTCTCGGCCGGGTCGACGAACTGATAGCGCACGTACGGCGGGTTGCCGACCGCCACGTCGAAGCGCGGCGGGCAGGCCAGCGCCCAGGGCAGAAAGCTGCCGGCCTCGGCCCGGCCGGGCAGGCCCGCAGCGGCGATCGCCGCCCCACATGTGGCGGCTTCCGCGGGCTCGAGCTCCACCGCCGTCAGCTCGCCCACCTGCGCGCCGAGCGGGTGGGCGGCCAGCCCACGCACGAAGGCGCCGTCGCCCGCGCTGGGCTCGAGCACCGCGAGGCCGGCCCGGTCGCCGACCAGCGCCGCGACGCGGTCCAGGCACGCGTGCACCAGCCCGTCCGGCGAGTAAAACCCGCCGCGGAGCTTCGCGCCCGAAACCTCGCCGCGGACCTTCACCGGCCGTCCTCCATGGGTGTGTCTGGGTATTGGTATATCACCCCTGGCCCCGGAAGGTCCCATGCGCAAGGCCCTCGCCGACTGGCGATTCGCGATCATCATGTACCTGGCGAACCGCTGGATCGCCTGGCTGCCTGCGCATGCGGCCCGCGAGGCGCTCTGGCGCGGGTTGCTGAAAATCGATCTGGCGCGCGGCAGCTCGATCCACCAGGGCCTCCGGCTCACCACGATCGGTGGCGTGGCGATCGGCCCGGGCACCACGATCGACCAGGGTGCGTTGCTCGATGGACGAGGCGGCCTCACGATCGGCCGCGCGGTGACGACCGGCTTCGACGTCTGCTTGCTCACCGCCGAGCACGACCCGCAATCTCCGACCTTCGCGGGCCGGCTGGCGCCGGTCGCGATCGGCGATCACGCCTGGCTCGGCACGCGCGCCATGGTGCTGCCGGGCGTGACGGTGGGCGAGGGCGCCGTGGTCGCGGCGGGGGCGGTGGTGACGAAGGATGTGGCGCCGTTCACGATCGTGGGGGGGGTGCCGGCGCGGGTGATCGGCGAGCGGAACCGCGACTTGACCTACGATTTCGTGGATTACCGCCGCCCATTGGCCTGAGCACCGCACCCGTTCGGTCCTGGCGGGTCAGCGCATCACCGCCCGGTAGTGCCCTTCCAGGCGCTTGCCGAGCAGCGTCGAGTCGAACTCCGCCTCGACGAGCGCCCGGCCGGCGCGGCTCATCCCCGCCCACGCCTCGGGGTGGTCGACGAGCCACTCCAGGCGGGCCTCGAGCGCATCGGCGTCGCGCTCGGGCACCAGGTAGGCGCTGCGCCCCGGCACCGTCACCGCCGGGATGTCGGCGTGGGTCGTCGCGAGGACTGGCAGGCCGGTGGCCTGGGCCTCGATGATCGTCACGGGTGCGCCACCCTCGGTGTCGCCGTCGGCCGCCACGACGCTCGGCGACATGAAGATGTGCGCGGCGAGGGCCTCGGCGAGGAAGACCTCGCGCGGCTGGTAACCCAACCAGCGGATCGCCGGCATGATCCGGTGCGCCTCGGCGATCGCCCGAAGATCGTCGCGCAAAGGGCCATCGCCGATGATCGTGAGCAGGAGCTGGCCCGGCCGCCGCGCGGCGACGCGCGCGAAGGCCTCGAGGCCGAACGCCAGCCCCTTCTTCTCACGGAAGCTCGCCGCCATGAGCACGCGCGTGGGGCCATCCGCGGGATGGCGTACCCTGAAGGGGATCGCGGCGGGCGCGACGCCGAGGTGGTGGACGAAGACCTTTTCGGCCGGACAGCCCAGCACAATCAGCCGCTCGCGCATATGCGGGCCTTCCGCGAGGAAGCGGTCGCCGTGTTCGAAGAGCCAGGCGAGGCGTGGCAGCCACTTCGCCTCGAGGGGCATCTTCGACACGTCGTACCCGTAGAACGTCGTGATGAGCGGCACGCGATGCTTGAGCGCCGTCCCGAGCATCAGCACGCCACGGTCGCCGAAATGCGCATGGAGGGCGACCGGCCGGAAATCCTCGAACACCCGCGCGTACGTCCCCGGCCAGTTGGCGTAAAGGAAGCGTCGGTGGAACCGGTTCAGCTCGTGGTAGGCGCGCGCGAGCGGCAAATCCGTGGCCGCATGGATGTCCGCGAGCGGGAAGGCGGCCGCGGTCTCCGTCTTCTCGTCACACACGACGACCGGGAAGAAGCCCGTGGTCTGCCGGATCTGCTCGTAGACCCAGTTCTCCGTGAGCGGCAGGAACTTTCGCATCGCGTGCACCACGACCGGCCGCAACACGATGGGCCGCACGCCGGCTCCGCCCGGTGGGGCATGGGGGTGTGGCGCATTTGCACCACTCGCCCGGCGGTGCTTCGGTTCTGAGTTCATAGGCCCCCTCTCGTCAGGCCGCGTCCGCGGCCTGACCTCCTCCCGCGCCGCGCTCGCGGAGCGCGACATACGCATCCCTCAGCGCGAAGTACGCGCGGCCGGCGGCGTTCAGCCGTTCCACCTCCACGAACGGCGCGGGCGTCGCTCCGAACGACTCCTTGAAGCGCGCCACCCCCTCGAGGCCGTTGCTCGGCCCGAAATCGAAGAAGGTGAAGCCCGCCGCCGCATAGTGGGCCATCGCTTCCTCCATCAGGAAGTTGCTCGGACAGGCCTCGAGCTGATCATGGCGGGTGGCGCCCGCCACGTAATGGGCCACCCGGCCCTGCGCCGCGAACAACAGCGCGGCCACAGGCACCTCGTCGCGGAGCGCGATGAACACCGTCACGGCGTCGCCCCCCTGGGCGAGCATGGCGCGGAAGAAGCCCTCGGGGCGGGCCCAGGTCAGCTTGTCGCCCCACCGGGCGACGCTGTCCTGGTAAAGCGGGTAGAACACCTCGGTGATCGCCGGATCGCTGCTCACCACCAGCCGCATGCCCAGCTTTCGCGCCTTGTTGCCGCGCGCCTTGCAGCCGCGGGCGAACCCCGCACGCAGCTCTTCGAACGGCTTGAGCACGAGCATGTGCGTCGCCTCCGCGCGCCGCGTCCACCCCGGCCCGGCCGGCAGGTGTGGGCCGGTGGCGAAGGGGCTGCCGGTCGCCCTGACCGCGCCGTGGCGGGCGCGCACCGCCTCGAAGATCGCCTCGACCTCGGCCGAGCGCAGCGGTTCCGGGCCGACCAGGCCGTTATACGCGCCCGTCTCGCCGGCCACCGCCATCGGCACGAGGCCGCGGGCGAGTGGCCGGATCGACAATGGCAGGAGCGCCCAGCGCCCGTCTCCGAAGCCGATCCTGACCCGCTCGACGCGCGTCCCGAACGCCTCACGAGCCACCGCGAGCCAGGCCGCCGAGTGGAACCAGGTCGCCCCCGGACACTCGGCCAGCGCACGGGTCCAGGCGTCGGCCGGGAGGTTCCAGGTGACGTCCAGATTGATCGTGGTTCGCCCGCGCATCCCGCCCGGCCTACTTGCGGACCTGATCGAGCACGCGGTAGACGGCCGCGATGACGTCTCGGACGTCCTGCTCGGTCATCTTCGGCGAGAGCGGCAGCGACACCGTCCGGTCCGACACGAATTCGGCGTTGGGGAACGCGCCGCGCGCGTAGCCCAGGCGGTCGCGATACAAGGGCTGGAGGTGCAGCGCCACGAAGTGGACGCCCGTGCCGATGTTCTCCTGGCGCAGGCGCTCCATGAACGCGTAGCGGTCACAGGTGAGGCGAGTCAGGTCGAGCAGGATGGTGTAGAGGTGGCGGGCATGCTTGGTGTCCGGCTCGTCGGGCACCGGCGTGACGATTTCGGCCAGCGGCGCGAAGGCCTTCTGGTACATCTGCCAGTACGTGTCGCGCACCTCCCAGAAGCGATCCACCTTGGCGAGCTGGTGCAGGCCGATCGAGGCCTGCAGGTCCATCATGTTGTACTTGTAGCCAGGGTAGAGCACCTCGTAGGGCGCGTAACCCGACGCGCTGTAACGTTTCCAGGCGTCGCGGCTGATGCCGTGGAGGCTGCGGATGCGCAACGTTTCGGCGAGTTGGGCGTCATTCGTCGTGATCATGCCGCCTTCGCCCGTCACGATGTTCTTCGTGCTGTAGAAGCTGAAGGCGGTGATGTCGCCGATCGTGCCCACCTTCTTGCCGTGGTAATAGGACTCGGTGGCGTGCGCCGCATCCTCGACCACGCGCAGGTCGTGCTTACGGGCGATCGCCATGACCGCATCCATGTCACACGGCCGGCCCGCGAAATGCACAGGGATGATCGCCTTCGTGCGCGGCGTGATGGCTGCCTCGAGCGCCTCGGTGTCGATGTTCATCGTGAGCGGCTCGCAGTCGACGAAGACCGGCGTCGCGCCCACATGGCAGATGACGTTGGCCGTGGCGGCGAAGGTCATCGCCGTGGTGATCACCTCGTCACCCGGGCCAACGCCCAGCGTGTCTAGCGCGAGGTGCAACCCCGCGGTGCACGAATTGAGCGCCACGGCGTGCTTCGCACCCGTAAATTCACAAAACCGCTGCTCGAAGAGCTTGGTCTTGGGGCCCGTGCCGAGCCAGCCGGATCGCAGCGTCGCCACCACCTCGGCGATTTCCTCCTCCTCGATCAACGGCGCACCGAAAATGAGGAACTGTTCCCGTTTCGGCGCGTCCTTGTAAAACGTCACGTTGAAGTGGGCGCGCTTCTGCCCGTCCAGATTCGACACCGCGTACCTCCTAGTAGATCGCCGGCTCCATTGCCAGGCGCCGGCCCCTCCGCCGGTAGCCCATTCTGCCGGCTGGCCGCGGCCGCCGACAAAGGAGGGATCACCGAAGGGGGTTGTCCAAGCTGCTAAGAGCAGGCGCTCGTTCACGAATCGTTAAGTGGATCGGAGCCCAGCGCCATTCGGGGTGGGGTATCATGAAAGAGCGCCCCAGATGCGGCTTTCCGGCCGCAATGGACTGCAACCCGAGCATTTACAGGAGGTTTTGTGAACGAGCAGCTGTCCGAGCGCGTCAAGAGCCACGCTTACCTCTTCTCGATCCTCCTCGCTGCGATGCTCGTGCGCGTGCTCGTGGGCCTGGCCCGCCCCACGCTCGGCCTCGAAGCCGGCATGATCGTCGGCCTCGCCACCGTCGTCTTCCTCTCGCCGTCGCTTTATCGCTTCTTTTACGGTGAAGAGCTGCTCGACACGACCCGCAAGCGCATCAGCCACACCGTGGCGATGCTGCTTTCCTCAGGCCTCTTCGTCTTCTACGTGGCGCTGCCCAGCTAGCGCCAGGCGAGCCGCCATGGCATGATTTCGCCCATGGCGTTCCGCATCCGCAACTTCGTCGACGACGACGCACAAGCCCTGGTCGACGTTTACAACCAGGCTCGGCCGATCGAGGTCGCGCCGCTCAGCGAGGAGCGGTTCTGGAGCTGGTTCGGCGATCCCGCGCTGGATCCGGGTCGCGACATCCTGGTCGCCGCCGACGAGCAGGGACCGCTCGGCATGATCGCCGCGTTCCCCTGGCCGAACCACCTCGAGGACGGCTACGTCTTCTTCGTCGGACCGTCGGTCCTGCCCGAGTTCCGCCAACAGGGCGTCGGTGAGGCGCTGATCCAGGCGCTCGCGAAGGACGTCGGCGAGCGTTACCCGGGCAAGCGGCTGCAGACGCGTCTCGCGCCCTCGAACCAGGCGGCCCACACCTTCCTGACGACGCGGCTCGGCTTCACGGTGGACCGCCGTTTCTGGCGCATGGTGAATCACGCCCCTGGCAAGGTCGTGGCGGGGGAGCCGCCCGCGGGCTACGACTTCGCCTACCTGGCACCCGGCGCCGATCACGGCGAGGTGATCGAGGCCTACCGGGCGATCCTCGATGAGCCGCTCACCACGCGCCATGTGCTCACCGAGGACGAGCTACGCAATTGGGCCGCGCTCGAGGCTTACACCGAGCGGAGCTTCCTTGTCGCCCGCCACGGTGGCGAGGTGGTCGGGCTCTGCTTCCAGGCCTTCCCGGGCGGGCTCGCGCACGCGCAAATCCAGTTCCTCGGCATCAAGCCTGGCGAACGTGGGCGCGGCGTCGCGACCTACCTCCTGAAGCGCGCCGTCGCCGACGCCCATGCCGCGGGCCGCACAGCCGTGCGGCTCGAGGTGTCGGGCGACGACGAGGTCGCGCAGGAGTTGTACAAGAAGCTGGGGTTCGAGGTTGAAGACGGCGACGTCTTCTACCACCGGGAAATCGTGCCGCTGGCTGCGACTTAGCCGTTCAGGCTACTTCGAGACCTCGTGGCGCTTCTCGTTCAGGAACTGACCCACCAGGTTGGCGCCCCAGCCGAGTGCTGCCAGGCCGATGCCGACCGGCACGATGAACGGCACAGCGGTGGCGATGGCAGGCACCAGGGCCGAGGCGGCCGCGACGCCGCCGACGGTCGCAGCGGCGGCACCCGCCAGGCGCAGCTTGTTGTCGGTGAGCGGGCCACCTTCCTTGAGGCCCTTCATCTCGACGGCCGTCTGCCAGACACCACCGACGATGCTGCCGACGCCGGTGAGCGCGCCGTTCAGCCCAGTGGCCGCGCCCTTGAGCAGCGCGCTGCCGGCGTGCAGCAGGCCGTAGCCGGAAACGTAGAAGCCCCACTGCGAGGTCGGGTTCTTGGCGACCTTGTCGAGCACCTTGTCTTCGACCGAGCCGGTCAAGTAACCGAAGCCCGCGCCGACGCCGGCACCGATCACGGCGGCGCCCGCGACGACGCCGATCAGGCCGAGCGGGGTGAAGAGCGAGCCGGCGGCGATCCAGTTGATGAATGCGGCCGGCGCGCCGATGCCGATAGCGCCGGCCAGGCCGCCGCCAATCGCGCCGCCCCACATGCCGTACTTCGCGCGCGGGCCCTCGGCCTTGGCCTCGACCTTGGGCGCGCGCGGCTTGGCCGGCGCCTCGGCGGGCTTGTTTGCCGTCGGCGCGGCGGTGGCCTTGAGCGGGCGGGCGGCGATCGGGCGGTTGCCGGAAACTAGCATGGGGAACGGCTCCTCTACTCACGTATGCAAAGGAGTTGTCGCCGCATGCCCCCGTTCAATCGGTAAACAGAACGAAAAGGTTGAGTTAACGGACGATTAAGAGAGGTGCGCCAGCGGGAGTTCCAGCGGGCCCAGGGCCTCCCGCTGGATCCGGATGAGCTCGTCGATGCCGCCGGTTGCGAGATCGAGCAGGCGGTCGAGCGAGGCCCGATCATAAGGCGCGCCCTCGGCCGTCGCCTGGACCTCGACGAAGCGCCCGCCCTCGAGCGCGATCACGTTCATGTCGACGGACGCCCGCGAGTCTTCCTCGTAACAGAGATCGAGCAACTCCCGACCATCCACCACCCCGACCGAAATCGCGGCGAGCGGCGCCACGATCGGCAGGCCCTGGATCAGCTTGCGATCGCGCAACCAGCGCAGCGCGTCGACCACGGCGACATAGGCGCCGGTGATCGCGGCCGTGCGCGTGCCGCCGTCGGCCTGGATCACGTCGCAGTCCACCTGGATCGTGCGCTCGCCGAGCTTCGAGAGATCGACACAGGCGCGCAACGAGCGCCCGATCAGGCGCTGGATTTCGTGCGTCCGGCCGCCCACGCGGCCGGACGCCGACTCTCGCTGGCTGCGCGTGTGGGTCGAGCGGGGCAGCAGCGCGTACTCGGCCGTCAGCCAGCCCTGCCCGGTGTTGCGCAGGAAGGGCGGCACCTTGTCCTCGACCGACGCGGTCACGAGCACCTTGGTCTCGCCGGCGGTGATCAACACCGAGCCCTCGGCATAGCGCGTATACCCGCGCTGGATCGTGACCGGACGGAGCTGGTCGTGCGAGCGGCCATCGATGCGGGGCGATTCGGACATGGGTACCTCCCTGGTGGGTCCTGGATGGATCTAGATGATCATGAGCTCGTAATCGCGCTTGCCGAGGCCGAGCTCCTCGGCGTACGCCAGCTGGGCGTCCCACTCGACGAGCGGATACAGCTCGCGCAGCTTGTCCTTGCTGCCGGGGTCTCCCAGCCGCGTGCCGACGATGCCGGGCGCCTGTTGAAAGAGATCCACGCTGGCCTGGTCGATCGCCACCGGGTCGCGCGAGGCGAGCACGCCGATGTCCGCGACGACGGCCGCGTCGCTCCAGTCCTGCTGATCCCACTCGGGGACGAGGTCGACGAGCACGTTCACGAACGCCACCTTGCGACCCTTGGCGGCCAGCATGGCGCCCATCGATTCCACGAGCCGTTCTTGCACGGGACGGTTGCCCGTGCGGATGCGCTGGCTCTCCTCGGCGTCGCCGTTGCGGCCGCTCTGGCCGAGGATCGCGGCCTTACCAGCCAGCGACGCGCCGCCGAAGCCGAGGTTGAGGATCGCGCCGGCGTACCCCGTGAGGTCATGGCCGGTGAAGTGCGCGACGGAAACCAGGCTGTCGGCGTGCGCGACCGCCGCGGCGACGTGCGCCTCGCCGAGGTGCCGCCCCGGCGCCGCCAGGACCATCTCGTCGAGGCCCAACAGGCCGTCGCCTGCGACGAGCGGGGCGTCGAGGCCGCAGGTATCGAAGCCATGTTGCATCGCGGCGGCGATCAGGTCCACGCCGGTCTGGCGGCGGCTCGGCGGCAGCGGCAGCGTGTCCGTCAGGAACGGTCGGCCGCCGTATTGACGTAGCTTGCGGACGACGCGCTGGGCATACTGCGGGCGCAGGAACGTCGTGTTGCCGATCTCGCCGAACGACGCCAGCACGGCCACCAGGCCGCCCTGGCCGGTTATGGTCCCGAAGCCGGCCGCGTCGCAAAGCTGTTCCAGCTTCTCCAGCAAGCCGCCCCCCTGGGTGGCGCGTCGCTGCGCGAAATAGACTTCCGAGCTCATCTTTCCTCGCTGACATTCAGGCGCCGGCAATCTTATCACGATCGTCCGCTGCACGTCCGCACCTGGCGGGCGGTTAAGGCATGCCCGTTGGCTGGTATATTGGGGAGGCCCGGCTGCAGGACGCCGGGCCGAGTTTTGAAGGAACCTCCGTGTCCGAGGACGTCATCACACCCGGCAAAAAGTTGTTCAAGCCGCTGGTCCACCCGACCACGGGCAACGTGCTGCTTCCGGCGGGCACGGTGCTCACCGCTTCGTACATCGAACGCCTGACCCGTCAGGGTCTCGACAAGTTCCTCGCCGAGTGCCTCGAAGTGCCGGCCCCCGGCTCGCCCGGCGCCGGACCGGCGGTCAAGGATCTCGACGCTTTCGAAATCGAAATTCCCGAGCTGCCGGACATCCTGCTGGAATTCACGCGGCCCGCGGCCCCGCCGCCGCCGCCACCCCCGGCGCCAAAGGCGCCTGCCACGCCGGGCTACGTGCCCGCCGCGGCGCCGCCCACGTGGGCCGGCGGCCCCGCCGGCCAGGCGGCATCCAGCCATGCGCCCGGACCACCGACGCCCG
>JAKFEW010000023.1:0-44874 GCA_036675505.1 Candidatus Sericytochromatia bacterium | reverse complement strand
GGCCAAACTTGGAGTTAACAGCGCCTGCGGCTATCCGAAGGAGGAACAGCATGGCCAAACTTGGAGTTAACAGCGCCTGCGGCTATCCGAAGGAGGAACAGCATGGCCAAACTTGGAGTTAACGTAGATCATGTAGCCACCATCCGCCAGGCACGCCGGACCTTCGAGCCCGATCCCGTGGGCGCTGTCGTACTCTGCGAACTCGCGGGCGCGGACTCGATCACGGTCCACCTGCGGGAAGACCGCCGCCACATCCAGGACCGCGACGTGCGGGTGCTGCGCCAGACGTTGAAGGTGCCGATGAACCTCGAGATGGCCTGCACCGAGGAGATGATCGGCATCGCGCTGGAGGTGAAGCCGGACTATGTCTGCCTCGTGCCGGAGAAGCGGCAAGAGTTGACGACGGAGGGCGGTCTCGACGTCATCGGCGGCCGCACCGAGCTGGTGGCCGCGATCCCGCGGTTGCGCGCGGCCGGCATCCTGGTCAGCCTTTTCATCGATGCGGACCACGACCAGGTCCGGGCCGCCGCGGAGCTCGAGGCCGACATCATCGAGCTGCACACGGGCCGCTACGCCGAGACCTGGCGCAACGACGACGCCGAGCTTCGGCGCCTCATCCAGGCGGCGGCCTTCGCGTCCGAGCTCGGGCTCACCGTCAACGCGGGCCACGGCCTGACGTACTGGAACGTGTTTCCGGTCGCCGCGATCCCGGGCATGCATGAGTTGAACATCGGCCACAGCATCGTGGCGCGCGCCGTCCTGGTCGGCATGGAGCGAGCCGTGCGGGAGATGAAGCTCGCGATGACCGGCGCTCCCCCGTTCGGAGGTTGAAGCGATGGGCCTGCAAGAACTCCTGCGCGTCTACGAGGCCGCGCACCGCCACCCGACGAATCAGGCGACCCATGCGATCGGCATTCCGCTGATCGTGGCCTCGCTCTTCGCCTGGCTCTGGATCCCCTGGTGGGCGGCGCTCGCGATGTTCGTGGTCGGCTGGATCTTCCAGTTCATCGGCCATGCGGCCGAGGGCAACAGCCCGAAGTTCTTCCAGGGGCCGGTCTACCTGCTGATCGGCCCGCTCTGGGTCTTGCTCAAGGCGCTGTCGCTGGTCGGGCTGTACCGTCTGCCGAAGCCGGAAGAGGCTCAGGACCACTGACCGCGACGCGGGTCTCGATCGTGACGGTCGGCCGCGCGATCGCGGGCAATCGCCACAGCGCGGCGATCGCCACCGCGCGCGCGACGACCGACAGCAGCAGCAAGCCGCCGTATCCGCCGAGGCCCGCGGGCAGCCCGAGCGAGGCGAGCGCGCCGATGATCGCCGCGCCCGCCAGGGCGGCCAGGCTCGCCGCCAGGCCATTGCCGGTGCTGAACACCGCCAGGTAGCCGGCGCGATCGTCGCGCGGCGCCGCTTCCATCAGCAGCGCCATCGACGCGAGCTGCACGCCGGGCCAGAACAGGCCCGACGATACGGCATCGAACCAGATCGGCCAGGTCTGCGCGGGCGTCATCGCGAACCAGTAGAGCGGGTGCAGCAAGATCGGCACGATCGCGAGGCGCAGCGCCGCCTGCGCGCCCAGGCGATCGATAATGCGGCCCCAATACGGCTGGCTCGCCACCGACAGCGCCACGAACACGGTGGTGTGCAGCCCAACCAGCGTATAGCTGTAGCCCAGGTCCGTCAGCGCGTACGCGATCGCGAAGGGCGCCGTCATGCCGACGACAAACGTCCAGCTCCAGTAACGCAGCGCGAAGCCGCGAAACCGCCGGTCCCGCACGGGCGCCGCCAGGGCGGTGAAGGCGGGCCGACGCGCGCACGTGCGCGGCGGCGGACCGGGCTGGCCCATCAACGCGAGCTGGGACGCGATCGCGCCGAACGCGGCCAGGCTGAGGAGCATCGCCATCGCCTCGGCCTTCGCCCCCGGTGCGTTGCCGACATGGTCGAGCCACCAGGTGCCGCCGGCCGTGAGCGCCAGGCCGATCATCGCGGCGGCGCCGCTGCGCAGCCCGAAGTACCGACCACGGATGTCGGCCGGCACCATGTCGGTCATCCAGTCCGTCCAGGTCGTGCCGGCCATCTGGCTGAGCGCGGTCGACAGCGTGAGCAGGACGAAGAAGAGGCCGAGCCGCAGGGCCGGGTCGAGCGGCAGGAAAGGCAGCGCGGCGATCGGCAGCCACAGGTAGCGCCCGAGCGACGCGGCCCATACGGTGAGCGCCTTGCCATCGCACCCGCGCTCGAGCAGCACCGGCGCCGCGAGCTGACCGGCCTGCGCGGCGGCACAGATGGCCGCGATCACGCCGAGCGCCCAGGTGTCCGCGCCCAGCACGAGGGCAAAGCCCGTGAGGAAGACCCCGGTCGTGAAGGTGCTGGGGACCATCGCCAGGCAGCCCTCGGCGACCGAGAGGCCCAGCCCATTTTGCCGTATGGAGGGGCTCGCCCGTCCGACCCCGCTCGCCATGGGGCCACCAACCCTTTCAAGGAAGCGAGGCTTACACCTGTGATTATGTACCCATGGCACCCGAAAGACGACCGACCTGTCGATGACCCAGGTCACGCCCGCTCGCCTATCGGCCTTTGCCTGGTTGGGTACATGACGCTCATGCGGACACGGCCGTGGTTGTTTTTGGGCGTGGTGGCAAGCCTGTTGGCGGCCGCCTGCACCGGGCCGGCCGCCGTCGCGCCGCCCGAGCCCGCCGGTCCGGCCCGACCGAAGGGCGATCGGAAAGGCAGCCCGAGCCCCGCCCCGAAGGGCTCCGTCAAGCCGACGGGCAACGCCGCCCCGACGACGTCCCCGTCGAACCCGGGTCTTGCCGGCACGCCGCCGGGCGCCACCGCCTTCTTCGGCCGCGTGGTCGGCCAGGACGGCAACCCGGTCGCGGGTGTGCTCGTGCGCGGCTTCATCATCTCCGACGGCGGCCTCGGGCTGATTTCTGACCAGGGCGGCAGCGTCGTCGCCAATAATGGGGGCGGCCTGGTCGGCCAGGTGCGCGTGCCTTATCGTCTCGCCGCTCCTTATGGGCTCAGCCAGGTGGACGCCGTGCCGGTCGAGACGACGACCAAGGCCGACGGCACGTTCGAGCTGAAGGACCCCACAGGCCGACCGCTCAACCTCGAGGCCGACGACAAGGCCGGGCTCAAGGCCTTCAAGCCGGGCGTCGCCGCGGACGCGAAGAACGTGGAGCTCAAGCTCGCGCCCACCGGCACGATCAGCGGCAAGGTGGTGGCGCCCGGCCGGCCGTCCGTCACGAACTTCCTCGGCGTGGACGTCTTCATCCCGGGCTCGTCTTACGTCGCGAAGACGGACGCCGCGGGCGCTTACACCCTGCGGGACGTACCTGTGGGCGCCTTCGACGTCGTGGGCGCGAAGGCCGGCCTCGGCAAGGGCCTCGTGCGCGGCGTCGCGGTCGAGAGCCAGAAGAACACGGCCGCGGGCGACCTTCCGCTCGAAGTCAAGCCGCCGAACATCACGGCGTTGTCGGTGGAGAGCGGGGGGCCAGGTGCCCTGGTGAGGATCAGCGGCGAAAACTTCGGTGCCTCGAGCGGCGAGACGCTCGGCGTGACCTTCGGCGGCGCGGCGGCCACGGCGCCGGTGGTCGTCGACGACAGGACCCTCGAGGTGAAGGTGCCGGACGGCGCGGTCAGCGGCGACGTCGTCGTGCGCGTCTCGGACATCCAGGGCACCGCGAAGCCCTTCAAGGTGATCCGGGCGATCGCGATCGTCGAAGGCCACAAGCGTGTCGTCGTGGGCGCCGCCGCGCCTACGTTCACGGCCGTGGCGCGCGATCAGGCCGGCGCGGAGATTGCCGGTGCCGCGCTCGGGTGGAAGGTCGAGGGCGACGCCGTCAGCGCCGATTCGGCTGGCAAGATCACGATCGTGAAGGCCGGCGTGGCGAAAGTCGCCGTTTCCAGCGGCGCCATCACGGAGACGCGCGTGATCGAGGTCGCCACGAAGGAACCCCAGGTCGCGACGATCGCCGGCACCGGGGCGATCGGGCGATCGCTCGGCGACGGCGCGGTGGCCCAGTTCGAGGAGCCGCGGGGCGTCGTGGTGGACGCCACGGGCCAGAAGCTCTACATGGCGGATGCGAACAACGACCGCATCGTCATGATCGACCTCGCGGACGCGCGGCACACCGTCACGACGCTGGCCGGCGACACGGCCGAGGGCTTCCTCGACGGCCCCGCCGCAACCGCCCAGCTCGACCACCCGCAGGCCCTCGCCCTGGACCTGGCCGGCAAGAAGCTCTACTTCGGCGAGCGCGACACCAAGCGCATCCGCGTGATCGATCTCGCCGACCCGCAACGCACCATCAGCACGATCGCCGGGACCGGCGCCGAAGGTGGCGAGGACGGCTCAGGCCTGGGTGCCTCGTTCGACTCGCCGACGGGCCTCGCCTACGACGGCGCCCGCTACCTCTACGTCAGCGACCTGGACAGGCACACGATCCGACGCATCGACCTGTCGTTGCCGAACAAGACCGTGGTGACGATCGCGGGCTCTCAGGCCGGCAAGAGCGGCTACGTCGACGGCATCGGCGCCGACGCCCGGTTCATCGAGCCCGACGCGATCGCCGTCGGGCCGGACGGCGATCTGTACGTGGCCGACAAAGACAGCCACGCCATCCGCCGCATCGACCTCGACGACCCACAGTTCCGTGTCACGACGTTCGCCGGCAATGGCACGTTGGGCTTCGCGGACCTGACGGGCACCGGCGCGCGGCTCGACGACCCGCGCGGCATCTGCTTCGACCAGGCCGGCGCGATGTACGTCTCGGACTCGGACAACTACCGCATCCGGAAGATCACGCGCGATGGTCAGGTGTTGTCGGTCGCCGGCAGCGGCGGCGAAGGCTCGCTCAATGGCCCGGGCTCCGACGCGACCTTCAAGGATATGCGCCACCTTGCGATCGCGGAGAGCGGCGGCAAGGTCGTCCTTTACGTCACGGATGAGTCCGACAACAAGGTCCGCGCGATCGACCTCACGCCCTGAGCCCCGCGCCTGCGGCCGGGACGAAAAAACCCCCTGCTCCGAAGAGCAGGGGGAAACGGCGAGCCGTTTTCTACTTGATCGAGACCTTGGCGCCCTCGGCCTCGAGCATCGCCTTGATCTTCTCGGCGTCTTCCTTCTTGATCTTCTCCTTGACGGGCTTCGGCGCGTTGTCGACGAGGTCCTTGGCTTCCTTCAGGCCCAGGCCGGTCGCTTCGCGGACGACCTTGAGGACCTGGATCTTCTTCTCGCCGGGCGACTCGAGGATGACGTCGAACTCGGACTGCTCTTCGACCGCCGCGGCGGCACCGCCGGCAGCGCCGCCCGCCATCATGATGGGGGCCGCAGCCGAAACGCCGAACTTTTCTTCGAGCGCCTTGACCAGGTCGTTGAGCTGCAGCACGGTCATCGAGTCGAGCGAGTTGAGGATATCTTCTTGCGTGAGCGTAGCCATTTGGAAATTCTCCTATGGGTGAGACAGTGGAACGGGGTTGGAGCACCGATTAGCTGGACGGCCTCAGGCCTGCGCAGACGCGCCGGAAGAGAGCCGCCGGCGCTTAGGCGGTGGGCTCCTCGGAAGCCGGAGCCGCGGCCGCAGGGGCCTCGGCGGCGGCGGCTTCGGGAGCCGCCTCGGGCGCGGGAGCTTCGGCCGCAGGGGCCTCGGTCGCAGGGGCTTCGGCCGCCGGAGCTTCGGCCGCAGGGGCCTCGGCTGCAGGGGCTTCCGCCGCAGGGGCTTCCGCCGCAGGGGCTTCAGCCACAGGCGCCGCGGCCGCGGGGGCCTCGGCGGCAGGGGCCGCAGCCTCGGGAGCGGGAGCGCCCTCGCCCCGCTTGGTGGCGAGCGCGTTGACGGCCCGGGCGAAGCCCGAGATCGGGCTCTGGAGGAGCTGGGCGATCATCGTCAACAGGCCCTCGCGGCTCGGCAGCGAAGCCAGAGCCAGGAGCTTCTGGGTGTCCATCACCTCGCCCTGGAGCACGCCGCCGCGAACCGTCACGGTCACGGCGCGCTTCTCCTTGGAGAAGTCGTTGAGGGCCTTGGCGGCGCCGATGAAGTCTTCGCCGCCGATCACGAGGGCCGTCGGGCCCTTGAGCAGGCCTTCGAGGCCCTGCCATTGATCCTGGCCCTGCATCGCCACCTTGACCAGCGTGTTCTTGGCGACGGTGACGTCGCCGCCGACCTTCTGCACGCGGCGGCGCAGGTCGGTGATCTCAGCAACGCTCAGGCCGCGGTAGTCCGCGACGATGGCGAGCTGCGCCTCGCCGAGGGACTTCTTGAGTTCCTCGACGGTGGCATGCTTGTGCGCTTTGGTAGGCACGGGTACCTCCTGAAACGGGGGGAAAAAAAACGAGGGGCGGGGGAGCCGACGCTGCGGTCCCCCCGCCCCTCGCAAGGGATCGGGTGTAGGAGTCGCAACCTCGGCAGGCGGGGCCTCGCCCCATTAAGGTCGTGAAACGACCTGCGGTCTACGGTTGTGGATAAATCAATCGCTCGATTTTACCAGGAGTTACTTGTTGACGCCACCGAGCTCAGTGATCTTCTGGAGATCGAGGCGGACGCTGGGGCCCATCGTCGAGGTCAGGAAGACGCTCTTGATGTAAGTGCCCTTGGCGGCCGAGGGCTTCGACTTGTTGATCGCGTCGTACAGCGCGCCGAGGTTCGAGTAAAGGCGGTCCTCTTCGAAGCTCGCCTTGCCCATCGGCACGTGCACGATGCCCTGCTTGTCGGCGCGGAACTCGACCTTACCGGCCTTGAACTCGCGGACCGACTTGCCGATTTCCGTGGTCACGGTGCCGGCCTTGGGCGACGGCATCAGGCCGCGGGGGCCGAGGACCTTACCCAACTTACCGAGCGCGCCCATGATGTCGGGCGACGCGACCAGGAGGTCGAAGTCCATCCAACCGCCCTCGATCTTCGCGATGAGCTCTTCGGAGCCGACGAAATCGGCGCCGGCGGCCTCGGCTTCCTTCACGCGCTCGCCCTTGGTGATGACGGCGATGCGGACGGTCTTACCGGTACCGGCGGGCAGCACGACCGTCGAGCGGACCTGCTGGTCGGCGTGACGGGTGTTGATGCCGAGGCGGAAGTGCGCCTCGATCGTCTCGTCAAACTTCGCGGTCGCGGACTTCTTGACGAGCTCGACGGCTTCCTTGGGCCCGTGCGATACGTTGCGTACGACGAGCTCGGCCAGCGCTTTCTGGCGCTTGGACAGCTTAGCCATGGTTTTTATCCTTTCGTGGTCGGTCGCGGGGGGCGCGAGGCCCCCCTGCCACAAGGTGGGGATTGGGGACTACGCTTCGATTTCGACGCCCATGCTCCGGGCGGTGCCGCGGATCATTTGCTCAGCGGCCTCTTGCGAGGTGGCGTTGAGGTCGGGCATCTTGATGTTGGCGATTTCGGTGACCTGGGCGGCCGTCAGACGACCGACCTTGTCCTTGTTCGGCTTGCCCGAACCCTTGGGGATACCGAGGGCCTTGGTGATCAACACGGCCGCAGGCGGCGTCTTGAGCACGAAGGTGAAGGACCGGTCCTCGTAGACCGTGATTTCGACAGGGATGATCGTCCCGGCCTTGTCGGCGGTCGCCGCGTTGTAGGCCTTGCAGAACTCCATGATGTTGACGCCGTGCTGACCCAGCGCGGGACCCACCGGGGGCGCGGGGTTAGCCTTACCGGCCGGCAACTGGAGCTTGATGAAGCCGGTTGCTTTCTTAGCCATTTCCGTAACTCCTGGTTAGACTTTCGCCACCTGAGAAAACTCGAGCTCCACGGGGGTGGCCCGTCCAAAGATGGAGACCGAGACCTTGAGCTTGCCGCGCTCGGGATTGATTTCGATGATATCGCCGCTGAAGTCCGCGAAGGGTCCGGAGATGACCTTCACGTGCTCGCCGACGTGCAGGTCGATCTGCACCTTTTGCTTGCTGGCGGCGCGGCGGAAGATCTTGCGCACTTCCCGCTCCTGGAGCGGCGTGGGCTTGGCGCTGCTGCCCACGAAGCTCGTCACGCCCGGCGTGCTGCGCACGACGTGCCACGACTCTTCGTCCAGCTCCATCTCCACCAGCACGTAGCCGGGGAAGACTTTGCGGGGCTTTTCGACGCGCTTGCCGTCCTTGATTTCGACGACCGTCTCTTCCGGGACTTCAACGTGAAATACCCGGTCGGTCAGGTTCATCGACTCGACGCGACGAAGCAGGTTGTCTTTAACCTTGTCTTCGTAGCCCGAGTAGGTGTTGATGACGTACCACTTCTTGGCCATGTCGTGCGAGCGCTCCTGCGTATGCCGGCTCGGGTTACAACTGCCACGGCAAAGATTTGCCGAATAGCAGCCAGTTGAAAATCGTGGCGAACACCTTGTCCATACCGGTAATCAGCAGCGTGAAGAAAATCACGAAGATGATGACGACGATGGTCTCGGTTACGACCATCTTGCGCGTCGGCCAGGTGACCTTGCGCATTTCCTCGCGGACCTCGCCGAGAAAGGCGAGATACTTGCCGAAGATGCCCGCTCCGGGAACGCCGCCACCGAGTTGGAGCGAACGCTCTCGCGCCGCATCCCCATCGCCAGGCTGATCGCCTGTGCTTTGATTCTCGTCTCCGGGTTCGCCGGGAGCAGCAACCTTCAAGGGCCTGACCGGAGTGTCTTCGGTGGGAGCCACGATCTACCTTATTCCGAGCCCGCGGGCTACTTCGTTTCTTTGTGGGGGTGATGTGCCCGGCAGAAACGGCAGTACTTGTTCTTTTCGAGGCGATCGGGCGTCGTCTTCTTGTTCTTGGTAGTGACGTAGTTGCGCCGCTTGCATTCGCCGCAAGCCAGCGTGATGATGACCCGCATGGTCGATCCTTTCCCTTTACGTGACGGTCCTGACGACCCGGGGGCACGAAGCGCTCCCAATGAAAAAGGGGGTGCACCACCCCCTGTGAACAATCAGGTTTTAGCGTCAGGCGCTGACAAGTGCGTACACAAGTTATCACATGCCCCAAACAGTGTCAACGGGACGGATCGGGCATTCGTTAAAGTTTCGATAACCTGGCGGCAAAGTTCGCTCGTTCAGCGGGAAAACGTGAATTGGCGCCGATCCCAAAGGATCGGCGCCAACGTGCCCAGGATCAGGATACGCCCGGATCCGAGGGGTCGCTCGGATCAGCGACGCTTGACCGCCATGGTGCTGTTGACGAATTCGTAGGCCCTGATACGCAGGATCGCGCGCTGCAAGTCGAGCTCGATCTGGCTGTCGTTCTCGCGCGCCTTCTGCGCCTCGGCCCGCTCCTTGGCGGCGCGGGCCCGTAACTCGTCGATATCCTCGCCGCGCTCGGCGGCGTCGGCCAGCACCGTGGCCTTGTCGGGCTGCACGTTGAGGAAGCCGCCCATCGCCGTGATCACGCCTTCCTTGCCGCCTGGCAGCTTGTAATGCAGCAAGCCAGGCGCAATCGTCGTGAACAATGGGATGTGGCCCGGCAGCACGCCCAGCTCGCCGGCAGCGCCGCGGATCGAGAAGAACTCGACTTGCTCGCTGAAAACCTTGCGATCGGGCGTGACCACCTCGAGCAGGAACGTCTTCGCCATGGTCTAGCCCTGCGCCATCTTCTTGGCCTTCTCGATGGCCTCTTCGATGGTGCCGACCATGTAGAACGCCTGCTCGGGCAGGTCGTCGTATTTGCCGGCGACGACCTCCCGGAACGAGCGGATGGTGTCCGCCAGCTTGACGTACTTGCCGGGGTTGCCGGTGAAGACCTCGGCCACGTGGAAGGGCTGCGAGAGGAAGCGCTGGATCTTGCGCGCGCGCGAGACCGTCAGCTTGTCTTCCGCCGAGAGCTCGTCCATGCCGAGAATCGCGATGATGTCCTGCAGCTCCTTGTACTTCTGGAGGATCCGCTGGACCTCGCGGGCGGTGTTGTAGTGCTCCTCGCCGACGATCTCCTTCGCGAGCATGCGCGACGTGGAGCCCAGCGGGTCGACGGCGGGGTAGATGCCGATTTCGGTGAGCTTACGATCGAGAACGGTTGTCGCGTCCAGGTGGGCGAAGGCCGTCGCCGGCGCGGGGTCGGTCAGGTCGTCGGCCGGCACGTAGATGGCCTGCACGGAGGTGATCGAGCCGTCCTTGGTCGAGGTGATCCGCTCCTGGAGCTGGCCCATCTCGGTCGCCAGCGTGGGCTGGTAGCCGACGGCGGAGGGCATACGGCCCAACAGCGCCGACACTTCCGAGCCCGCCTGGGTGAAGCGGAAGATGTTGTCGATGAAGAGGAGCACGTCCATCTTGTCGTGGTCGCGGAAGTACTCGGCCATCGTGAGGGCCGAGAGGCCGACGCGCATACGCGCTCCCGGCGGCTCGTTCATCTGGCCGTAGACCAGCGCGACCTTGTCGATGACGTTCGACTCGATGAACTCGTGGTAGAGGTCGTTGCCTTCGCGGGTGCGCTCGCCCACGCCGCCGAAGACGGACACGCCGCCGTGCTGCTTGGCGAGGTTGTGGATCAGTTCCTGAATCAGCACCGTCTTGCCGACGCCGGCGCCGCCGAACAGGCCGATTTTGCCACCCTTGGAGTAAGGCGCGAGCAGGTCGACGACCTTGATGCCCGTCTCGAAGACCTGGGGGGTGACCTCGAGGTTGACCAGCGGCGGGGCCGCACGGTGGATCGGCCAGCGCTCGGTGATCTGAGGCTCGGCCTGCTGGTCGATCGCCTCGCCCAGCACGTTCCAGATGCGGCCCAGGGTCACCTTGCCGACCGGCACGGAGACCGGCGAGCCGGTGTCGACCGCGCGCATGCCGCGCTGGACGCCGTCGGTCGAGGACATCGCGACGGCCTTCACGCGGTTGTCGCCCAGGTGCTGCTGGACTTCGGCCGTCAGGTTGATCTTCACGCCGGACTCGGTCGTGGCTTCAACCTTGATGGCGTTGTAAATGGCGGGCAGGTTGCCGCCCGTGAAGTTCACGACGATGACCGGGCCGATCACCTGGGTGATTTCGCCGATATTGGTTTCGGTGGCGGTAGCCGACATGGGTGCTCCTTATGAAAGGCGTGAATGATCTCTATCGGAACGAGCGAAGCGGGATCGAGATTTCCCTGGTGGGGGTGGGTGGGTGGGGCGGCTGGATAGGCCGAAGGCCTGAGATTCCGGCCTACAAGGCCGAAGCGCCGCCGACGACCTCGAGGATTTCCTGGGTGATGGAGGCCTGACGGGCCTTGTTGTAAACGAGCGAGAGCGCTGCGGCGAGGTCCTTGGCGTTCTTGGACGCCGCACTCATCGCCGTCATCTTGGCGGCCAGCTCGGAAGCGAGCGACTCCAGCAGCGCCTGGTAGACGACCGTCTCCAAGTACTTCGGGATGATGGCGTCCATCACGACGTCCGGGCTGGGCTCGAAGATGTACTGGGCCGATACGCCCCTGGACGCGGTGCCGGCTTTCGCCACAGCGTCGCCTTCGGGGGCGTTCGGGGCGCCCGTGTCGGGCACGGTGGCCGGCAGCAGCACGGTCGTGGTGGGCACCAGGTTGACCATCGAGCGGAAGTTCGTGTAGATCAGCTCGACGAGGTCGACCTGATCTTCCTCGAAGAGCTTGCGGGCCGAATTCGCGATCTCGCCGGCTTCGGCGAAGGTCGGGATCGCGGGCAGCTGCTGGTAGCGAGCGACGACGTCGAAGTTGCTGTGGCGGAAGAACTGGACGCCCTTCGTGCCGACGACGATCAGCTTGACCTCGACCTTTTCGTCGCGCCAGTAGCGGTGACGGTTCACCGCCTGGCGGATCACGTTGGCGTTGTAGCCGCCGCACAGGCCGCGGTCCGACGTGATCACCACGAGGGCGACCCGCTTGACCGGCCGGCTCTCCAGGAGCGGCGAGCGATACTCGCCCGCCGGCACCTGGGACGCCACCTGGCGGAAGACGTCGGCGATCGCCTGAGCGAATGGTTGCGCCGCTTCCACGCGCTCACGCGCGCGCCGCACCTTGGCCGCCGCGACCATCTGCATGGCGCGGGTGATCTTCTCGGTGTTCTTGACGCTCTTGATGCGGGCGCGGATCTCGCGGGCGTTGCCTGCCATCTGGGCCTCCTATGCCTTTATAGCGGTGCCGCCCGCAAAGACGGTCTTCTTGAAGGTCTCGATGGCTTCACGCATCTTGGCCGTCGTGTCGTCGTCCAGCACGCCGGTCGAGGAGATGATCTGCTCGATCTCGGGGCGCTGGTTCTTGACGTAGTCGAGCAGCTGCGACTTGAAGCGGCCCACGTCGCCGGTCTCGACGTCGTCGAGCAGGCCGTTGGTGCCGGCCCAGATCAAGATGACCTGCTGGCCGACCGACAGCGGCGCGAACTGCGGCTGCTTGAGGATCTCGGTGAGGCGCTGGCCGCGGTAGAGCTGGGCCTGGGTCGCCTTGTCGAGGTCCGAGGCGAACTGCGAGAACGCCGCCAGCTCGCGGTACTGCGCGAGCTCGAGGCGCAGGCCGCCCATCTTCTTCATCGCCTTGGTCTGCGCGGCGCCGCCGACGCGGGACACCGAGATGCCCGAGTTGACGGCCGGGCGGACGCCGGCGTTGAAGAGGTCGGTCTCGAGGAAGATCTGGCCATCGGTGATCGAGATGACGTTGGTCGGGATGTACGCCGAGACGTCGCCCGCCTGGGTCTCGATGATGGGCAGCGCGGTCATCGAACCGGCACCCAGCTTGTCGGACAGCTTGGCCGCGCGCTCCAGCAGGCGGCTGTGGAGGTAGAAGACGTCGCCCGGGTAGGCTTCACGGCCCGGCGGACGCCGGAGCAGCAGCGACATCTCGCGGTAGGCCCAGGCCTGACGGGTCAGGTCGTCGTACACGATCAGGACGTGCTTGCCGTTGTACATGAAGTACTCGCCCATCGCAGCGCCCGCGTAGGGGGCCAGGTACGACAGCGGGGCGGGCTCGTCGGCGCCGGCGGTGACGACGATGGAGTACTCCATCGCGCCGTGGTCTTCCAGCGACTTGATGACGCGGGCGACGGTCGACTGCTTCTGGCCGATCGCGACGTAGACGCAGATGACGCCCTTGCCCTTCTGGTTGATGATCGTGTCGACCGCGACGGCCGATTTGCCGGTCTGGCGGTCGCCGATGATCAGCTCGCGCTGGCCGCGGCCGATCGGGATGAGCGCGTCGATGACCGAGATGCCGGTCGCGAGAGGCTCGTGGACCGATTTGCGGTCGACGATGCCGGGGGCCGGGCCCTCGACCGCGCGGCGGTGCGGCGTGTCGAGCGGGCCCTTGCCGTCGACCGGCTGGCCGAGCGGGTTCACGACACGGCCGAGCAACGCGTCGCCGACCGGCACTTCGAGAATGCGGCCGGTGGTGCGAACGGTGTCGCCTTCCTTGATCTTCTTGAAGTCGCCGAGGACGACGGCGCCGACGATGTCCTCGTCGAGGTTCAGGGCGAGGCCCATGACGCCGTTGCCGAAGTCGAGCATCTCGCCGGACATGGCCTTTTGCAGGCCGTGGATGCGCGCGATGCCGTCACCGACCTCGAGCACGGTGCCCGTGTTCGTGACCGTCAGCTCGGTCTCGTACTTTTCGATCTGCTGCCGCAGAACGGCGCTGATTTCTTCAGGGCGAATGCCGATCATGGCTATATCCTTCCTATCTGATGCACCGCAGCGCCGCTTCGCGTCCTGCGGATGCGAACCTGACGATCAGTTCAGGGCGTGCCGCAGCGCTTCGAGGCGACCGCGGACAGAGTTGTCGATGACCTGGTCTTCGATCTGGACCACGAGGCCGCCGATGAGTGCCGGGTCGACCGCCGTCTCCATCTGAATTTCCTTGGCGAGCTTGCTCGCAAGCTGCTGGCGCAGCGCGTCTGCCTGCCCCTGCTCGAGCGGCATCGCGCTCGTCACCTTCACGGTGGCCCGCCGCCGGGTGGCGTCGTAACGGGCCCGGAAGGCCTTCTGGACCGCCTCGATCAGCGAGCCGCGCTTCTTGTCGAAGAGCAGCAACAGGCCGTTGAGCGTGAAGGGATGGGCCTTGCCGCCGAGCAGCTGGCGGACCATGGCCTTTTTGTCGGCCACGTCGACCACCGGGTGCTTCCACATGCGCGCGAGGTCGGGGGACTCGCGAAGCATCTGGACGACTTCGGCCAGCTCGCCGTCGACGCGCGCGACGGTCTCGCCGCCCTGCGCCGCCGCAGCCTGGAAAATGGCGTCCGCGTAGCGGTCCGCAACTACTTGAGTGCTAATGACCCATCCCCCACTTTCTGGATGAGACCGCCCACGAGCTCGCGCTGGCGCTCGACCGTCATCGCGCCCTGGAGTTCCCGGGCGGCGCGCTCGAAGGCCTGCTGCATGAGCAGTCGGCGGATGTCGTTCACGGCGGACTGACGCTCGCGCTCGATCTCGGCCCGTGCGGCGACCCTAAGGCGCTCGGCGTCCTCACGTCCCGTGGCCTCGAGGCTCGCGGCCTGCTTGGCGGCCAGGTCGCGGGCGCCGGCCACGAGGTCGGCGAGTTCCTTGTCGACGCCGGCCAGGCGTGCCTGCGTGGCGCTGAGCGCCTGCTCGGCGGCCTTGCGCGCGTTCTCCGCTTCGCGGATCGCGGCCTTGGTGGCCTCTTCGCGGTCCTTGAGGCTGCGCTGGATGGCAGGCCCCGCGTACTTCGCGATGATGATCACGAAGAGGATGAAGTTCAGGATGTTGGCGATGGCGTGCCAGGTATTGAAGCCCATGGCGTCAGGCCCCCCCTTGCGGCGCGTAAGACGGCGAAGGCGCATTGCTGAGCGCCTTGCGCTGGATGAGTTCGCTGAACGCGGTCACCTCACCGGTCAAGCCGGCGACGGCGCGATCGCGCTCCGAGCGGATCGAAGCCCGGGCGGCCTCGACTTCCTTGGCGACGTCGGCCTTGACCTGCTCGAGCAGAGCCTGGCGGTGGCCTTCGGCCTCCTTCATCGCCGCGGCGATGGCCTCGTGGGCCTGCACCTGGGCGGCCTTGAGACGGGTCTCGTAGTCGGCCTGCATGGTCTTGGATTCGGCGATCGCCTGGATCGCACGATCCGTCTGTTCCGCGACGTACGCCTTGCGGGCATCGAGCGTCCGGGTCACCGGGCCGAAGAACACCGCGTTCATGGCGATCGCGAAGAACAGGAACATGACCATCATGATGGGGAGGGTCAGGTTGATCTCCAGCATGGGGGCTCCACTTTCTTGATGGAAGGTAGGTGTGGCCGGCCCGGCGACGCTGGCGCCGCCGGACCGAGCCGGAGCTAGGCCTTGTGGGCCGTGACGGCGACGACGTGGTGAACGCCGGGCACCGCGGAGAACTGGCCGTTCTTGCGAATCGTGTCGATGATGGGGTTGCCGACGACGAACATCAACAGCATCGCCACGACGAAGCCGAAGAGGGCGAGAACCTCGATGATGGCGAAGAACGTGAAGGCGCGACCAATCAGGCGGCCTTCGAGTTCCGGTTGACGGGCAATACCATCGATGGTCTTGCCGAAGAGCGTGCCTTCACCGACGCCAGGGCCGATGGCGGCGAGGCCCATCGAAAGGCCGGCGCCGAGCATCGCCAAACCGGCGACGTTGCCGAGAGCCTGGAGGGCTGCTGCATCTGCCATTGTGGGAAACTCCTTTCGCGTGAGTTCAAATTTGTTGCGGCGGATAATGGTGGACTAGTGACTGTGAGCGTGGTCCGCGGCAGCCGTACCGATGTACGAAGCCGAGAGAACCGCGAAAACGAATGCCTGGACCGCGCCCACGAATAGCTCGAGGGGCAGCATGATGGCAGGAACGACGACGTAGGTGAGCATCAACAGGACCAGGCCGATGACGTGACCGGCGGTCATGTTGGCGAAGAGGCGAAGCGCCAGTGAGAGGGGGCGGGTGATGTCTTCGAGCATGCGCAGCGGGAACAGCGGCCACGGGCTGTCGAACCAATGGTGACTGAGGAAGCCGACCACGCCGTTGCGCGAGATGCCGAAGTACCAGTAGAGCACCAGCGTGATGAGCGCCATGGCGAGCGTGGTGTTGAGGTCCGCGGTCGGCGCCTCGTACACGAGGGCATGCGGGGCACCGACGGCGCCGGCGAGGGCGTGGCCCGCCAGCATCTCCCAGGCCTTCCAGGGCAGCAACGCGAGCCAGTTCGACGCGAGAATGAAGACGAAGACCGACCCGATGAACCACAGATAGGGCTTCACCGACGGGCCGATGAAGTCGTGGATCATCTTCTGGCAGAACTCGACGATGCCCTCGAGCACCGTGCCGACGGCGTTCGAACGCTCACCGGGCCGCGAGTTGATCTGCGCGCCGAGCAGGCCGAAGACGATCAGCAACGCCACCATCACGATCGCGCCGTAGAGCACTGTATCGACGTTGACGTTGTAACCGGCGAATTGCTCTTTCCAGTGCTCGCCGATCGTGAGGCCGCCACCACCATGGGAGGCACCAGCCGCATGATCCGCGCCATGAGCGGCACCGGCGGCCTGGTCGGCCGCGCGTTCGACGGCGCTGCCGGCTTCGGCGCCGTGGTCGTGGCCACTATGGTCCTGGGCGATTTGGAACGGGTTCACCGGAGTTCTCCCTGTCTGCTAGGTCGACGACGGCGTGGGCGCGAACGCCTCGCCGCGGGGCCAGGCTGCCACCAGAATCCAGTGACGAGCGACCACGAGCGTGAGCAGGCAGGCCAGCCAGGGCTGACCGAGCCAGAAGAAGCACAAGGCGGGCGCGGCCAGGCTCACCGCCTGCCGGCCCGCCAGGCCGAAGATAACGATGATCGGTGCGGGCACGCGGCCCGCCGAAAAGACCCGCCGGGTCGACATCGCGAGGAGCGCGTAATACGCAATCCCGGCGAGCGGCCCGAGGGCCGCGGCTATCGCCCATGGTGGGCCCCCGAAGATCGCGGCCACCGACCCGCATGCCACTGACATGACCAGCAGCTGTTGGTACAGGCTGGTTTCGAGGCGACTGAGAGGGTCGCGGTCGGCGGCAGGGGTCATGTCGGTGGTTTCGTGAGGGCTTTGTAAAGGCTGTACATACCGGCCCCGAAACCGACCAGGCTTCCGCCGAGCAGGCCCCAGGGGGACGACCCGGCTACGCGATCGAGCGCGAAACCCAGGCCGGTGCATACCAGGATGGAAGCGAGCAAGCCGTAAGCGGCACTGAAGCCTGACATCGTCTCGCTGTGAGCCTCCGGGGTATTCAACCGGGCCGGTCGGGACGCTTAACCCTACCATGGTCGCTATGTAACCGCAAGGAAGCCGATCCGCGTCGCCGGGCGAGAGCGCCACGCCCCAGGTCTCGTAACGAATCGTGAAGCCCCGAGATTATGTTGGCATCTACAGCGCTCTGCCAGGATCGGCCTGGCTTCTGGAAAAATCCCTTGATCGACCGCCGTAGATCATGTTACAATTTTTAATAATCGCTCAGAAGGGGGGTGAAACCGTGCGAGTGCTGATCGTCGACGACGACCCCGATTGCCGCCAGATCATCTCGGTGATGCTGAGCAAGCAGAATTGGAGCCTGACCTTCGCCTGCGACGGGCGCCAGGCGCTGGAGGCCGCACGGGATTTCCGCCCCGACCTCGTGCTGATGGATATCCTGATGCCCGAGATGGACGGTCATGAAGCCGCGCGCGCGATGCGGCGCGACGATCGCCTGCGCGACGCCGTCATCATCGCGATCACGGCGCTCGCCTTCGAGCAGGACCTGCGCCAGGCCCATCTGTCAGGCTTCGATGCAGTCGTGACCAAGCCATTCAGCCGGCGACAGCTGCTCGACTCGATCATGCGCCACTTCCCCGAGCTCGATGAAATCGAAGTGAGGCGGGTTCCGGCCTAGCTAGTGGCCGGGGTGCATCATCTGAATCAGCTCTTCGGCCAGCGCCTTGGCCGTCTGCTCCGCCTGGACCTTGACCAGGCCGGTCTTGCTGAGGTCCGAGAAGATCACGACCAGGATGTCCTGGGTCGGCAGCGAGTAGAGGAAGATGCTGCTGCGATCGCCCTGCTGGAACATCGCCTGGAACTCGCTCTCGCCGATCAACTTCGCCACGGCGCGCGTCGAGGCGAAGCTGCTGCTCACGAGCGAGGCGATCGCCGTGGTATCGAGCCCGCGGACTTCGCCCTCGGTGGCGAGCATCTGGCCGCTCTTCTCGACCAGGAACGCGGCGGTCGCGTCGACGTCCTTCACGAGCTCGTTGAGCATCGTATGAATGCGCTGGACGCCTTCTTCGGTGACGACGACGTTCGTGAGGATCTTGTTCAGCATGGGGACCTCTCGGGGCAGCGACGCATGATGCCGGATTCCGGTGTGGACGTCCAGCGCGCCGACCAATCCCGTTATACCCTGGCTCGCCGCGTCAATCCAGCGCCTTGCGGACGTTGATCCGGCCGTAGCCGTACTTGTCGTCCTTGCCCGACGAGCCCTTGTCGTCAACCGCCTGGCGGATGCGACCCCGCACCTGCTCGAAGCTCCAGTCGGGATGCTGCGCCAGGATCAAGGCGGCCTCGCCGGCCACGAACGGGGCGGCCATGCTGGTGCCGGACAACTTGCCGTACATCGAGCCGAGCCGGCTGCCCGAGCGGGGCAGCGTGCTGAGGATGCCGCCGCCGGGCGCGGCCACGTCGACCTTCTCGCCCCGGTTGGAGAAGAACGACAGCCACTCGAACTTCCAGAAGCTGCTGGTCGAGGAGACGGCGATCGCGAAGGGGTCGTTGGCCGGCGAACCGACCTGGCCGTGGTTGTTCCCGGCGGCTGCGACGACGGTGACGCCCTTCTTGTGGGCATAGTCGAGCGCCAGGTGGATGACCGGGTCGAGCACCGGGTTGCTCGTGCCGAGGCTCATGTTGATGACCTTGGCGCCATGATCGACGGCATACTTGATGCCCTCTACCACCGCGGCCGTGTCGCCGTTGCCCTTTTCGTCGAGCACGCGGATGGCCATGATCTTGCAGTTCCAGGCCACGCCGGCGATGCCCTGGCCGTTGTTGCCGGATGCCCCGATGATGCCCGCCACGTGCGTGCCGTGCCCGTGCGAGTCCATGGGATCGTTGTCGCCCTCCGCGAGGTCCGGGCCAAGCACGACGCGGCCCTGGAGGTCGGGGTGGTAATAGTCGACGCCTGTGTCGAGCACGGCCACCGTCACCTTGCTGGCGTCGATGCTGCGATCCCAGGCCGAGACGGCGTCGATGCGATCGGCCTTCAGGGCATACTGCTCGCCGAAGCGCGGGTCGCTGGGCGTGAGGCAGGTGCTGTAGGCCCTGTTCGCATGGACGCCCTTCACGCCGGGTTGCTGGGAAATGCGGCGTTCCGCCTCCTCACGCGTCATGCCGGGCGGAATCGTGACGACCTGCCACTGGTAGCCGAGCGTGAACTCGCGCACCGGCTTGAAGCCCGGGAAATGCGTGACGCGCGGGGCGGTCTTGCCGTTGTGGTTGAGCAGCACGCGGCGGCCCGGCTCGACGGCCACGATCAGCTGGTTCGGCACCACGGGCTGCGGGGGCGCACCGAAGCTGGCCTCGTCGCCGTCGTTCCAGCCGGCGCCGGGCGGCGGCGCGTCCGGGTCGGCTTGCCAGGCGGGTGGCTGGACGACGTGGGCGGCCCGCGCCACGCGCCTGGGTGCGGTTGGCGCCTGGCCGCAACCGACCACGGCCAACGTCGCGACCACCAGCACCATCGCGGCTTTCAGCGAGAAGCTGTGCATGCCACCTCCAGCAACCTGGGCGTGCCCCGCAGGGATCCCGTCTGCCTACCGGCAGACCCACCTCTCGGGTTGTCGCCAGCCGGCATGAAAACTTTCTCAAGGAGGCGTAAAGATACGGTTAAAGAGGCATCCGCTACCAGTCGGTGCGGAAGCGCCAGGTCATCTCGCCGTGACCCGACGGGTGCGTGAGCTCCAGGCGCACCCAGGTGGTGCCGCCGGCGAGGATGGCGGTGCGCCGCTCAGGGTCCGTCCACGGGAACCAGAGCCGCGCCGCGCCGACCCAGGCGCCATCTTGCGGGATCGGCTGGGCGCGCAGGGTCGTGGCGGCGAGCGGCTTGAACTGGCCGCCATCGCTCGACACCAGCTTGAAGGTCCACTGCGCCGGGTCGAGGATGCGGCGGTTGCTGACGAACTGCTCGTCGAAACGCCACTCGAGGTCGATCGGGAAGCGATCGCGAAGCGTCCCATAGAGCACAGGCCAGCGCGACGCGAGCATGTCGGCCGCCGCCGCCGCTCCCTGGGCCTCGACGGCGGCCTCATGGGACACCTGCGCGGCCGCGAGGCCCGGGTCGAGCAGCGTCGCCTCCACGTAACCGCCGATGCCCACGCGTGTGTCGCGCCGCCACCGCGCGGCCAGCTCCACGTAGGCGTCCGCTCGCGGCAGCGCCGAGACGGCAGGCGGCTCGAGGGTGCGCGTCGGATCGATGATCTCGCCGCGATCGACGAGGAACGCCGGGCACCCGGCGAGCGGAACCGCGAGGAGGACGAAGAAAGGGCGCAGCGAAATCACGAAATCCTCACGCGGGGTGGTAGAACGGCTCGGCCGGATCCAGGTCGGTGATTTCGGGCGCCGAGCCGCACAGCGAGCAATCCGGGTCCGCGGGCAGGGCGATCAGCTCGAAGGCCGGCTTCCACAGATCGAGCACCAGCAGCCGCCCGACCAGCGCATCGGCCTGCGCGCCGACGATCACCTTGACCGCCTCGAGCGCCTGCAGGCTCCCCACCACGCCGACCGCCGGGCCGAGCACGCCCTCCTCGCCGCAGCCGGGAATGCGCCCGGACTCGGGCGGCCGGGGGAAGAAACAGCGGTAACAGGGGCCCTTGGGCACGAACGTCGTGACGAGCCCGCCGAAGCGGGTGAGCCCCCCGTGAACCAGGGGAACGCCGGCGAGGCGGCATGCGTCGTTGAGCAGGAACCGGGCCGCGAAGTTGTCGGTGGCGTCGATCGCCACGTCGGCGCCCGCAAGCAGGCGCCCGGCGTTCGCAGGCGTCAGGCGCTCGCAGACGATCTCGATCTCGCCCCAAGGATCGAGCGCCTCGAGCCGCGGCCGCGCGGCCGCCGGTTTGGGCCGGCCCACGTCGTCACCGGTGAAAAGGACCTGCCGATGCAGATTCGTGGCGTCCACCACGTCGCCGTCGACGACCACCAGCCGGCCGACGCCGGCGGCAGCGAGGTAGGTGAGCACGGGAGCGCCGAGCCCGCCCGCGCCCACCACGACGACGCGGGCCGCGCCGAGGGCGGCCTGCCCACGCGCACCGACCTCCGCCAACAGCAGCTGACGGCTGTAGCGGGCCACCTGTTCGGCGTTCGTCGGATCCCAGGCCATGGCGGGTCATGATAGCAGAGCGGTGGCCGCTCGGCCGGTGGTGTGGTACCATCCGCCGGTCGCCACGCCCGT
The DNA here is from genome assembly GCA_036675505.1 of Candidatus Sericytochromatia bacterium. GTDB lineage: Bacteria > Cyanobacteriota > Sericytochromatia > S15B-MN24 > JAQBPE01 > JAKFEW01. Next base: position 23,590 of record JAKFEW010000023.1, on the reverse strand, counting down.
TTGCCCGCCTCAGGAGCTGCGCCATGCCCCTCTCGCCCATCCGGGTCGCCTGCGCGGCCTGGCTCGGCGCGAGCCTCCCGGCGCAGGCGGCCACGCTTATCCCCGCCACGCCGTCCGACGAGGCCCCGATCGAACTGAGCGCCGATCGCCTGGAGTTCGAGGAGGGCACAGGCGTGCTCACCGCGAGCGGGCACGTCGTGCTCGAGCGGCAGGGCATGCGGCTCGAAGCCGAGATGCTGCGCTACGAGCGTAAGACCGGCCGCGGCGACGTCGCCGGGCCGTTGCGCCTGAGCGGCGAGGCCTTCGAGGTCGAGGCCGAGCGCGCCACCTTCGACCTGACGGCGCGCGTCGCGGATCTCTACGCGTTCCGCGGCCGCTGGGGCCGGCGCGCCCAGTTCACGGGCATGCGCCTGCGGCTCGGGGAGAACGTCGTGGAACTGGAGACCGCGACGGGCACCACCTGCATGCATGCCGACCCGGACCTTGCGCTCGCGGCGCGGAGCTTCCGTTACTATCCGAACGCCCAGACGCTCAACTTCACGGCCACCGGCGTGGCCCTGCACGCCTTCGGGCGGGAGCTCCTCGCGATGCCCGAGCTGAACACGACGCTGGGAGACCGCCAGGAGCCCGGCTTCGACAACTGGATCTTCCCGGCCTTCGCCTTCGACGCCTACCAGGGGTTCCTCACCGCCACGCGCTTCGATTTCACGTTCGGCGAGGGCTCGCGCGGCGCGATCCCGATCGTGTTCTCCACCGGCCGCGGCCTCTCGGCCGGCATCGAGCACGCCCTGGGCGTGGGCCCGGGCGAGGTGGTCAACTCCGCGAAGTACGAAACCCCCTGGGCCACCGGCCAGGGCGGGCTGCGGATCGGGAACGGTTACCAGTGGCGTGGCCGGGACGGCTCGCGCTACGAGATCGCCGCCGACTACCGCGCCAACATCAACGAACAGGCCGTTCACCGGCTGCCCGAGGCGAGCTGGACGCTGCCTTCCCACCGGTTGGGGCCGCTTTCCTACCAGAGCGAGGTGCGCGGCGGGTACCTCTGGGAGGAGGCGACGAACGTGCAGGCGACCCGGCTGCGCTGGATCGCGCCGTTCCAGACGACGATCTGGCAGCCGGTCGAGCGCTACAGCACCTGGCTCAGCGGCTCGGCCTTCGCCAACCACTACGGCTATACGCACTTCTGGGGCAGCCAGGTGGCCTGGAACCATCGCGAGACGTTGCCGTGGGGCCTGGCGCTGACCCAGGTCGTCGAGACCGTTCGGGTCGATGGCCAGACGCCGTACGTCCATGATCGCCTGATCGGCGCGGACCGCCTGCGCCTGGGGGTCGACAAGGATTGGGGTCCCCGGCTCTCTACCGGGGTCGCCACCTCATGGAGCCGCCTCTTCAACCAGGGGCCGCTGATCATCGAGGAGCTCGGCCTCGCGACCACCTACCGCTGGAACTGCTTCTCGCTCCAGGTGACCGTGCGGCCGCTGATCTGGGGCATCGACACCCGCTTCCAGCTGCTCGAGCTTTAGGCGGTGCGCTACGTGCTCAGACCCGCGCCGTCGGCGAGAAGACGTCCGTGGGGCGATCGGCCCGGATGCCGAGGAAGTGGCGGACCGCCTCGACGATGCGCGCGCAGGCGAGGCCGTCGCCGTACGGGTTGACGGCCTTGGCCATGCGGTCGTACGCGGCCCGGTCATCGAGCAACTCCTGAGCGGTGCGCACGATGACGTCCTCGTCGACGCCCACGAGCTTCACGGTGCCTGCGTCGATCGCCTCGGGCCGCTCCGTCGTCGTGCGCATCACCAGCACGGGCTTGCCGAGCGACGGGGCTTCTTCCTGCACGCCGCCGCTGTCCGTGAGGATCAGGTGGGAGTCGCGCATGGCGGCCACGAAGGGCGCGTAGTCGAGCGGCTCGATCATCTGGACGCGCGGGTGATCGCCGAGGATGCCGTTCGCGGTCTCGCGCACCACCGGGTTGCGGTGGATCGGGAAGAGCACGCGCACGTCGGGGTTGCTGTCGGCGAGCCGCCGGATCGCGCGGCAGATGTTGGCCATCGGCTCGCCCCAATTCTCGCGCCGATGCGCGGTGACCAGGATCTGGCGGCCGCCGCGCTCGGGGCCTGCCGGGAGCTTGCGGGCCGTCATCAGCAGCGCGTCGATCACGGTGTTGCCGGTGCGGTAGATCGCGTCGGCCGCCACGTTCTCGGCGCGCAGGTTGGCCTCGGCGGTGGCGGTCGGCGCGAAGTGCAGGTTCGTGAGCTGGGTCGTCAGCCGGCGATTCATCTCTTCCGGGTACGGGTTGTAGCGATCCGGCGTGCGCAGGCCGGCCTCCACGTGGCCGACGGCGATTTGCCGGTAGAACGCCGCGAGGCCCGCGGCGAAGGTGGTCGTCGTGTCGCCGTGGACCAGCACGAGGGCCGGCTTGCGCTCGTCGAGCACCGGCCCGAGGTGGGTCAACACGCGGGCGGTGATGTCCGTGAGGGTCTGGCCGGCCTTCATGAGGTCGAGGTCGTGATCCGGCACGAGGCCGAAGAGGTCCAGGACTTGATCGAGCATCTCGCGATGCTGCGCCGTCACGGCGAGCGCTGTGTCGATCTCAGGGCAGGCCTTGAGCGCGAGCACCAACGGGGCCATCTTGACCGCCTCCGGCCGTGTGCCGAAGACCGTCATCACCAAAGGCTTCATGGCTCTTCAGTACTCACCTTGGGGGACCGAAAAAGACGGCCCGAGAAGCCCCACACCAGGATGCCCACGGCCGTCACGAGGACCACCGCGCCCTCGCGGATGTCGAAAAGCGTCAACGCGGTGCCGCCCAAAAGCAGGCAGATCGCGTAAATGATCAGCACCGCCCGGCGCTGCGAGAAGCCGAGGCCCAGCAGCCGGTGGTGCAGGTGGCCGCGGTCCGGCGAGAAGATCGGCCGGCGCTGGAGCGCGCGGCGGATGATCGCGAAGGCGGTGTCGAAGATCGGCACGCCCAAAATCAGGATCGGCACCAGCAGCGCGGCGGTGGCGGCGACCTTGAGCAGGCCGACCACCGAGATGGCGGCCAGGGTGAAGCCCAGGAACAGGCTGCCCGAGTCGCCCATGAAGATTTTGGCGGGGTTCCAGTTGTAGCGCAGGAAGCCGATGGTCGAGCCGACCAGCGCCAGCGAGAGCAGCGCGAGCGCCGGCTGCCGCGTCTGGATCGCGATCAGCGCCGTGGTGCTCGCCGCGATCAACGTCACGCCGCCCGCGAGGCCATCCAGGCCGTCGATCAGGTTGATCGTGTTGGTGATGCCCACCAGCCAGAAGACCGTGAGGCCGTAAACCAGGTATACCGGCAGGATGAACATGCCGCCGAACGGGTTGCTCAGCACCTCGATGCGCACGCCGAGGTAGACGGCGACGGCAGCCGCGCCAATTTGCACGAGAAACTTGAACTTCGCCGGCAGCGGCTTGAGATCGTCCACGATGCCGAGCAGGAAGATCAGGCCACCGCCCACCAGCAGCCCCATGAAGGGGCCGGTGCGGGGGAAGAGCGGGCCGGGCGTGAGGAGCTCGATCGTCGCGACCGCGATGCAGAAGCCGAGGAAGATCGCGATGCCGCCGAGCCGTGGGATCGGCACGGTGTGGACCTTGCGCGCATCGGGCTCGTCGACCCGGCCCAGCTTGTAGGCTGCCTTCGTGACGAAGGGGATCAGCAGGTCGGTCGCCAGCCACGCGACCAGGATGGTCACGAGGAGAGGCATCACCTGATCGTGCAACGGGGGCTCCTTACCAAGCGGACACGGGGTTCCGCCTCATTTTACCCGGGGAATGGAGCCAGCGTAGCATAACGGCCTACCTGCCTCAAGTGCGCATGGCACAATGCGGCCCGGCAAACCATACGACATAACGCGTCAGGGCGCGCCGGACACTTCAGCCTCCGCAGGCGGCACATGAACCAGCTCGACGCCGGCCAGCTCGAGGAACTCCCGGCCGATCGGGTCGGGATAGCCTTCGGTCCACACCACCCGCCGGATGCCCGCGGTGATGATCGCCTTGGCGCAGTTCAGGCACGGCTGGGCCGTCACGTAAATCGTGGCCCCTTCGGTGCGATGACCGAAGCGCGCGGCCGTGATGATGGCGTTCTGCTCCGCATGCGTGGCACGCTGGCAGCTCGGCCGGCCGTCCACCTCACGCAGCAGGTGGCCAACCTCGTCGCAATGGGCCAGGCCGGGCGGCGCACCGTTGTAACCGGTCGCGATCGGGTGGTTGTCCCGCACGATCACGGCGCCGACCGACTTGCGATCGCAGGTGGCTCGCTCGGCGCACACCGACGCCATCTTGAGGAAGTAGGAGTCCCAGCTGGGACGCTGGCGGGCCATGGCGGACCTACGCCCGCGCGCCGGCCGGCGCTTCGGCGTAAATCGGGAACGCCTCGCAGAGCGTCGCGGCGGTGGTCCGCGCCGCCTGCCGGGCGGCCTCGCTGGCAGGCTCGCGCAGCAGGCCCGCGATCGCCTTGGCGACCGCGATGCAGGCGGCCTCGTCGAAGCCGCGCGTGGTGATCGCCGGCGTGCCGATGCGGATGCCGCTGGTGACGAAGGGGCTCTCCGGGTCGTTCGGGATCGTGTTCTTGTTGACCGTGATGCCCACCTCGCCGAGGATGCGGCTGGCCTCCTTGCCCGTGAGCTTCACGCTGCGGACGTCGATGTTCATGAGGTGGTTGTCCGTGCCGCCTGAAACCACGCGCAGCCCCTCGGCCTGGAACGTCTCGGCCATCGCCCGCGCGTTCGCGAGCACCTGCTGGATGTAGGTCTTGTAGGCGGGCTGCTGCGCCTCGTGCAACGCCACGGCCTTGGCCGCGATCACATGCATCAGGGGCCCACCCTGCATCCCCGGGAAGACGGCCTTGTCGATCGCCTTGGCGTGCTCGTCGTCGCACATCGTCATGCCGCCGCGCGGGCCACGCAGCGTCTTGTGGGTGGTCGTCGTGGTGAAGTGGGCCAGGCCGACCGAGGTGGGGTGCAGGCCGGTCGCGACCAGGCCGGCGATGTGGGCGATGTCCGCCATCAGCAACGCGCCGACCTCGTCGGCGATCGCGCGGAAGGTCTGGAACTCGATCACGCGCGAATAGGCGGACGCGCCGCAGATGATCAGCTTGGGCTTGTGGGCGAGGGCGAGGGCGCGGAGCGCGTCGTAATCGATCCGCTCGGTCTCGGCGTGCACGCCATACGGCACCACGTTGTACATGATGCCGGAGAAGTTCACGGGGCTGCCGTGCGTGAGGTGACCGCCGTGCGCGAGGTTCATGCCGAGGATCGTGTCGCCGGGCTTGAGCGCGGCGAGGAAGACCGCCATGTTGGCCTGGGCGCCCGAGTGAGGCTGGACGTTGACGTGCGGCGTGCCGAAGAGCGCCTTGCAGCGTTCGATGGCGAGGTTTTCGACCACGTCGACGTGCTCGCAGCCGCCATAGTAACGCTTGCCGGGCAAGCCTTCGGCGTACTTGTTCGTCATCACGCTGCCCTGCGCCTGCATGACCGCACGGCTCGTGAAGTTCTCCGAGGCGATCAGCTCGAGGTGGTGGTCCTGGCGGCGCTCTTCGTCGGCGATCGCAGCGGCGACGGCCGGGTCGACGGCCTGGAGGTAATCACGGTCGGACATGGGGCACTCCTTGGGTTAGCGCGCCGAGGCGCTGCGGCCGTTCTCGAGCTCGGTGATCTGGGAGACGCGCGTCGCGTGCCGGCCGTCTGTCGAATGTTCGGTTTCCAGGAAGACGCGCACGCACTCCCAGGCCATCTCGGGCCCGATGATGCGCTCGCCGAGGCACAGCACGTTGAGGTCGTTGTGCTCGCGCGCCAGCCGCGCCGAGACCGGCTCGGAGACCGTAGCGGCGCGGATGCCTGCGATCTTGTTGGCGGCGATCGCCACTCCGATGCCGGAGCCGCAGACCAGCACGCCACGTTCCGCCTCACCCTGCGCGACGGCCTTGCCGACCCGCTCGGCCATGCCCGGGTAATCCGTGCGCTCCGGCCCGCCGCCCAGGTCCTGGACGTCATGGCCGGCCTGGCGCAGGCGATCGGCCAGGTCGCCCTTGAGCTTGTAGCCGGCGTGGTCGCTCGCCATCGCGATCTTCACCGCATCACCCTCCGAATCGTCGGTTGCGCCGGCATGATAGCCGTATGGCGGCGAATTGGCCAGCGACGCCCGAATCGCGCCATCCCGCCGGCCGCATCTTCTGGCTGCTTGGTACAATTCCGGGTCGACAGACGACCAAATGAGGAGACGATGCATGTTCAGGCAAGCGCTCATGGCTTCCAGCGCGGCGGTGATTCTCACCACGAGCGGCTGTTACTACACGGTCAAGGTGGATCCGAACGACGACACGGCGCTCGTCTACGTCAACGGCGTGCCGCAAGGACGCGGCCAGGCGGACGTCAAGGTGGATGCCCAATACGGCTGGCCTTCGAGCTTCGGCGTGAAGGTAGAGCCGAAGGACGGCAAGCCTTACTCGGTACAGGTCGAGCGGAAGCTCGATATGCCGCGGGCGGTCATCGGCACGGCGGTCGCCGCCGGCGTGGGCGTGGCCTACCTGATCAGCGATCTCATGGCCAGCCGGACACCGACGGCGAGCCTCGTGCTGATCGCCTACGCCCCGCTCAACTGGCTGTCGAGCTACCACTACGATCCCTACTACGACCTCAGCAAGCTGCGCGACGCCCAAATGAAGGGCGCTTACGAGCAATACCGCGCGGAGCTACCGCCGGTGCGATTCGGCGATCGGCTCGCCCCCTTGCCGGCGGGCCGATGAAGGCTAGATCGTGAAGATGGCTGGCATCGCGTTCTGTACGACGGACTGGTCGTGCGTGGAGCGAACAGAACACAAGGGCGAGACCGGCGTGGCCTTTTGGCGCACCATGCAGTTTGGTGACGTCCGGGTGCGAATGGTCGAGTACACGCCCGGCTACCTGGCGGACCACTGGTGCACGAAGGGCCACATCCTCCTCTGCCTGGCGGGCCAAATGCTGACCGAGCTCGCGGATGGACGGACGTTCGTGCTCGAGCCCGGCATGAGCTATCAAGTGGCGGACGAGATGGAGGCCCATCGCACGTCCACCGCGGTTGGCGCCCAACTCTTCATCGTGGACTAGCTTTTATATCGCCGTTCAGGACGGCCCAAGCATGCGTCTGATGCAGTTATAGAAACCGGGCAGTAACGCATTCTCAGAGCAAAACAAAAGGCTCTCCGATCCCGGAGAGCCTCTCGTCATTTAAGTGCGCAGAGCGGGACTTGAACCCGCACGCCTTGCGGCGCTAGTACCTGAAACTAGTGCGTCTGCCATTCCGCCACCTGCGCACGGAACTGATACACGATACCGGATCCCGCATCGGGTGTAAAGGCCTGGCCGCCAACGAAATTAATTCAAGGTTTCCCAAAACTTACCCTGACCTTCAAGCGGATCGAAGCCGAACGGGCTGATAACCCTGACAACGAACCGTACAGAGTGGAGGATCACCCCATGTTCAACATCCGTGCCCGCCAGCACCTGCCCGCCGTCGTGGCCGCAATCCTGATCGCGTCGGCCACCGGCTGCGGCCGCCAGGCCGGCCTCACCTCGCCGGCCCGCGCCGTCGCCTCGTCGCAGCAGGCCGTGCTGCAGGCCGCCGCGGCCGAACGCAACCAGGAGAACGAGCCCGGCTGGAACGAGGCCGCGGCGAAAAAGGAGGACCTGGGGCACTTCTTCAAGGTCGACGACGGCCTGATGCGCGGCCAGCAGCCCACCGACAAGGGCCTCGAGCAGCTCAAGGGCATGGGTGTGAAGTCGGTCGTGTACCTCCACTTCAACAAGAAGCAGGCCACCCACGAGAAGGCGGTCGTCGAAGGGCTGGGGATGAAGTTCACCCACATCCCGATGAGCTGGCTGATGCCGCCCAAGCAGGCCCAGATCGAGCAGTGGCTGAAGATCACGACCGACGAGGCCCAGCGGCCGGTCTTCGTCCACTGTCAGCACGGCCGGGACCGCACTGGCGCAATGGTCGGCATCTACCGCGTGAAGCACGACGGCTGGAAGTACGACAAGGCCTACGCCGAGATGAAAGAAAAGGGCTTCCGCACGTTCTTCCTCGGCCTGAGCTTCGGCGTGAAGCGCTTCGCGAAGGCGAACGGCGCCACCCAGGAGGCCTTTACTCCGGAAGAGCTCGCGTTCGCCCAGTAGGCCGACGCGACCGGACTCAGAAGGTGGCCCTCAGGCCGACGGTCGGCCCATAGGCGCCGTGCAGCGGCTCGTTGCGGCAGAAGCATGAGGTGCCGACGGCGCGGTAGCCACCTTCGACCGCCAGGTGGCGGTGGAGCTTGATCCCCACGGCGGCCTCGCCGTCCGCGGTCCAGCCCTGGCTGCCGTTGAGGCCGCCGCGCGCCTCGGCGCGGAGCGTGACGGGCAGCGGCGCGGCGACCTCGCCCTGCCAGCGGGCGCCCACCGTGACGAAGTCGAGGGGATGCTGCGTGAGCACCCGGTAACCGGCGCTCGCCTCGAAGCCTGCACCCAGCTCTCGGCGCGCCTCGATCTCGAGGAGATGCGTGCGGCCGGCGTAGAAGGAAGACCGGCCGGCCGGGGAGTCGGCGAAGGCGACGGCGCGACCCGCGACGCCCCAACCGGCGGCACGGAGGGTGACGTCCGCGGTATAGGCCGGGCCGGCCGGCGCCGGCGGCGCCGCGCCGCGCGAGGTGGCGAGGGAGGCGACCCACGCCCCGCCGCCGACCTCGACGACCGGCGCGCCAGCGGCCGGCATGGGCGTCTCGACGGGCAGCGGCGTCCAGTTCGGCGTGGGCGCGGGCGACGGGGTGATCAGCACCGGCGGCTCGGTCGGCGCCGGCGTCGGGCGCCACATCGGCTGCGGCGTCTGCGTGGGCGCCGGGGTGGGACGGGTCGTAGGACGCGTCGTGGGGCGGGCGGCGATCGCGGCCGGACGCGTGGGCCGGGTGGCGATCGGCTTGCCACCCCACCAGCCGAGCGCGCGCAGCCGCGTCTGCGCCCGACGCACGGCCGGGCCACGCGAGTGGCACAGGAGCACGTCGCGGCGGGTCAGGCCCATCGCCTTCCAGGTGCGCGGGCCGACGACACCGTCCGCCTTCAACCCGCTGGCCGCCTGGAACCGGCGGACGGCGCGGGTGGTGTAGGGGCCGTAGATGCCGTCCACGGTCCAGGCGCCACGCCCCTCGCACGGCACCGCGGCGTAGGCCGGCGGTGCGGCGGCGAGGCCGATCAGGATCATCGCGAAGGCGGCGAGTAGACGAAACAGCGACATGGAGGCACCTCGATCGAACCGGGCCCGGTACTCGGCCCCATGCCCATCCTGGCTTGCCGCCTAACGGACGTCGGTGACGCCTGTCGCCTCAAACGAGGAGCCGCGCCGGGAGCGGCGTTTCGAGCGCCTTCGCTGGCCCGGCTGTGACGCGGAACGCCCGGGCCGCCGGGCGCGACGTCACGACTTCGGCGAGCGAGTCGCCGGCGAAGACCAGCGCGGCACCGTCGTCGGCCGCCCATCCTGCCGGTAGCGTGCGGTCGGCGACCAGCCCGAGGTAGGTGGGCCGCCGCGCCGTCTCGCCGTCGTAGTGGACACACAGGCTGCCTGGCAGGAAGCCGAGGCAGGCGATCGGCGCGAGCGGGCCGAGCGAGTCCGTCGGGCCGCCCTCGAACCAGCAGAGCGCGCCTGCGCTGATGCCCGCGAGCACCACGCCGGCCTCCCAGGCCTCGCGGAAGATCACGTCGAGCCCGTGCAGCTTCCAGAGCGCCAACATGTTGAGGGTGTTGCCGCCTCCCACGTAAATCACGTCCTGGGCGAGCACGAAGGCCCGGAGATCGCCGATTTCTCGGCGGAACAGGCCGAGGTGGCTCGGCTCGCAGTCGAGCGTCGCGAACGCGTCGTGGAAACGCGCGACGTAGCCGTCCGCGTCGCCGCTCGCCGTTGGCACGAAGGCCACCCGTGGACAAGGGACGCCGGCGAGCGACAGCACATGCCGATCGAGGGCGAGGTTGTCCGGCTCCATGGAAAATCCGCCACCGCCGAGGGCGACGATGTGCTTCGGCCGTTTGCTCATGCGGGCCTCATACCCGCGGGCCGCCGAGGCCGCCGCCCCCTGTTACCAAATCCTCCTGAATGTATCAAATCTGTATTCACAACTGTGCGCACATTGCTGCGATCGGCACAGACTGCCCCTCTTAGGGGGGCATAATCAAGATTTAACCTGATTGACTGGGGTTCGAGCGAGCGAGCGACTAGAGTACTGGTTGCGGTCAGGGGACCGTGGGTAAGCAAGGAAGCAAGTGACCCGCCTACGTGACCCGCTCCAGAAAAGCGAGCGTCCGCGCCGGGCAGAAAGGAACCATTTCAATGATGCAGTTCGGTCGACTCCTCGGCGCACAACTCGCCGCGACGCTGACGGTGGCCCTCGTGGCCTCGTGTACGCTCAACAGCCCCGCGATCGCGCCGGTCAAGGGAGGCGCCGCGGGAACGGCGATCAAGCCGGGCCAGACCACGCCCACCCAGGTCAACGGCACCACGGCGCGCGGTTCGGGCGGCACGCTCCGCGTGACCAAGCAGGTGTCCGCTGCGGCCTCGCGCGTGCTTGCGCTGGTGGCCCAGCTCGACGTCGAACTGCAGGACGTCGAGGATGTCTCGGGCGATGAGGGCACCCCGTCGACCTACGCGATCAAGCAAATGCCCCCACAGGGCGGCATGACTGGCGGTCAGCCACCACAGGGCGGGATGACCGGTGGCCAGCCGCCGCAGGGCGGCCAGATGGGCGGCCAGCAAGGTGGTCAGATGGGTCCCGGCGGTCAGCAGGGCGGCCAGATGGGCCCCGGCGGCCAGCAGGGCGGACAGATGGGGTCCGGCGGTCAGCAAGGTGGACCCGGCGGCCAGATGCCCCCGTGCGGCCCTCCGCCTGGTGGTCCGCAGGGCGGCCCCGGCGGCCAGCAGGGCGGTCCCGGCGGCCAGACGGGTGGCCCCGGCGGCCAGCAGGGTGGTCCGCAGGGCGGCCAAATGGGCGGCCAGATGGGCGGCCAGATGGGTGGCCAGATGGGCGGCCAGATGGGCGGCCAGCCCCCCATGGGCGGCCAGTACCCGCCTCAGGGTGGCCAGCTGCCACAGGGCGGCCAGCCGCCGACGCAGGCGCTCTTGCAGCTCGCTGGCCAGCCCCCGCAAGGCGGCATGACCGGTGGTCAGCCCCCGCAGGGTGGCCAGATGGGCGGCCAGATGGGCGGCCAGATGGGCCCCGGCGGCCAGCAAGGTGGTCAGATGGGGCCCGGCGGGCAGCAGGGCGGCCAGATGGGCCCCGGCGGCCAGCAGGGCGGACCCGGCGGCCAGGGCGGCCAGGGCGGCCAGTTCCCGCCCTGCCCGCCCGCGAATAGCGGCCAGCAAGGTGGTCCCGGTGGCCAGCAGGGCGGTCAGCAAGGTGGCCCGCAGGGTGGTCCCAACGGCCAGACCGGCACCGCCGGCGCGCCGGGCCTGAACAAGGGTGATCTCCGCAACGCGATCGGCAAGGGCCAGCGCGTCGAAGAGCCCACCGCCGACGGCGGCAAGAAGCAGCGCTTCGAGTTCCAGCTCGACGGCGAGGGCGGCAAGAAGCGCAAGTGCAAGGTCGAGCGCGTCGTCGGCGCCAACGGCAAGGCGAAGGGCCTGAAGCAGACCGTGTCCGGCCAGGACGCCGACGGCACCACCTATGACGGCACCCGCGAGAAGACCATCAACGACGACGGCAGCTACACGGTGACGATCGACGCGACCATCGTCGATCCGGAGGTCGGCGAGGCCGAAGTCGAGGTCACCAAGACCGTCGCCGCAGACGGCACCGTGACGGGCACCGGCGAGATCACGCTCGAGAGCACCGGCGAGACCGTGCCGGTCGTGGTCGGCGGCACCACCTCCGACGACGGCGGCACCGTGACCGCCCCCGAGCCCACCGCCACCCCGACCCCGGCCCCGAGCGAGTCACCCGCGACCGAGGACGAGGAGGAGGAAGCGGAAGGCGACGCGGAAGCCACCGCGGCGGAAGGCAAGAACTGCGACGACAAGACCAAGGACGACGCCGAAGGCGACGGCGACGACGATTGCAACAACGGCAAGGGCAACGGCGACGACGACGAGAAGGGCAACCAGGCCAACGACGACAACGGCAACGCCGCCGATGACGAGGAAGCCACCGACGCCGAGGAAGCGGGCGACGAATAGAACGACGCCCCGACCCGGTAATCCAAGCAGGGCCCCAGCCGATTGGCTGGGGCCCTGTCTTTTGACAGGTCGCGTCTCTCGTTCTCACGAAGACGTCGGAGGGCGCGCCTGGCTATCCTGGTTCCATGGCCAGGAACGAGGCTTTCGCGGCCGGCGCCGCGGCGACGTCGTACGCCGACATCGCCCCACAGGCGGAGCGAGCCGCAGTGCTCCTCCGCTGGCTCGGCATCGGGCTGGCGTTCGTCGCCACGAACTTCGGTGAGCCGACCGCCATCGCCTGGCGGTTGAATGCGCTGCTCGTGGTCGCGACGCTCTACAACCTCGCGGTCCAGCTCATGCTCGCCGGCGGCGGCTGGCAGCCCTGGATGCACCGCCTCACGGCGGCGTGTGACCTCATCTTGCTGGCCTGGGGCTGCGCGATTTCGGGCGGCGTCCATAGCTTCATCCGATACTTCTTGTTTGCCGTGCCACTCACGATGGCGTTACGGCTGAACGTCACGATGGCGTATGTGACCGCGGCAATCGCCGCGGTGTCGCTCGTCCTGCTCGCTATAGCCGAAGGCCCGACGCCGGCGCTCCTGAGCGAGGTGGCGCTCTTCGGCGCCTTCTTGTTCTTCACGGCCTTCACGGCCGGCACCTTGTCGCACCTCATCTTGCGGTCGCGCGACGAGCTCGAGCGCGAGGTGGCCGCGCGCACCGCCGAGCTGGAGCGGCAGCGCGAGGCCCTCGCCCACGCGGATCGCTACAAAGACGAGTTCCTGAGCGTCATCACCCACGAGCTGCGCACGCCGCTCAACTTCATCATCGGCTTCAGCTCGGTGCTCGAAGACGAGGTGATCGGGTCGCTGAACCAGCAGCAGCATGATGCGCTCCGCAAGGTGCTGCGCGGCTCCGACCGGATGCTCGCGCTCATCGACGACCTGCTGGCTTTCTCGAAGTTGCGCGCCGGCAAATTCACGCTCGTGCACCGGCCGGTGGCTTACGGCGGGCTGGTGAAGGAAGCGTGCGCGACGCTGGCGGAAACGGCCGCGCAAAAGGGGGTGACGTTGAGCGCCGAGGTGAAGGCGCCAGCCCTCGCCCTCATGGACGATCACCGCATCCTTCAAGTGCTTTTCAACCTGATTGGCAATGCGATCAAGTTCACCCCCGCGGGAGGCCGAATAACGGTCCGGGCCTGGGAACGCGACGGCGAGATCGCCACGGAGGTCGAGGACTCGGGCGTGGGGATCGCCTCGACCGACATCCCCAGGCTATTCACGCGATTCGAACAGCTCAACATGAGCTCGACACGCGAGGCCGGCGGCACCGGGCTCGGGCTCGCGATCAGCAAGGCGCTGGTCGAGGCCCATGGCGGGCGCATCGGCGTGCGTAGCCGGCTCGGCGAGGGAAGCACCTTCTGGTTCACCCTGCCGCTGCGGCCCGCGCCCACGCCATGAGGAACGCCGGCGTCCCGAAAGGGGCACCGGCGCTAAGTCCTTTGCCTTCAGCAGGAAAGAACTATTGAATGAGTTCTTTACCTTCCTTTTCAAGATGGAAAGAATGTGTCACCCAACGATCTCATCATAGACCCGACCCCATGACGATTCAACAAACAATCGGGCCTATTCCATTCTCAATCAGATCTTGCCGGCGCCCTTGGTGAGCAAGCGCTGGGGCAGCGTGACCACCGCCTGGCGGCCAGGCGTCTCGACGACCTTCACTCCGTTCTGGAACACCTTCTCGGTCACGCCCGACTTGGCGTGCCACGTCTCGCGCGTGACCCAGGAACCCTCGCGCAGCTGCGTGACCAGGCCGTCCTTGCCCGCGAGCCAGCGCTTGGGCACCGTCGCCACGGGCTCGCTGCCCGGCTTCTCGACGACGTGCAGGCCGTTCTTGAAGGTCTTCTCCACGATGCCCGTGCGGGCATGCCAGGTCTCGCGCGTGACCCACTCGCCCGACAGCAGCTCGCGACCGAGGCCGCCCAGCCGCTTGAAGAAGGCTCCGAGCTCCTCGACGAGGCTCTTGCCGGCGGTCTTCGCGATGGTGTCCTTGGCGCTCATGGAGGTTCCTCGGTCGAATGGGGGCCTGGCTGGTTGTCGGTCGCCGGCCCGGATTCTCGACCAAGTTGCCGTTAATTGTCAGTTAATTCAACCTAAAGCATCTTCGCCAGCCATGATCACCGCGCTCGCCCTGTGGTCGTCCGCTGGGTAAGAAGGCCAGGTGTCTCGCCCCCCATCCGCCGTGAGGACCGCCATGCCGACCGAACCCGCGTCTACCGTCCGTCCCCCGTCCGACGCGACCTCGCAGGCCACGCTGACCCCCGACCAGATCGCGGATTTCCGCGCGGCGTTCGATGCCAACCCGGCCCACCAGCTGGCGATGAACGCCTGCTCGTTCGGCAACGTCGACGAGATCGCCCTGGACCGGCGCGTCCTCGCGAGCCTCGACTGGACCTTCTCCCACGAGGTCAAGACCGGTGCCATCTCGAACCAGAAGCGCGCGGGGTTCTGCTGGCTGTTCGCGGCCCTGAACTGGCTCCGCACCGACGTCATCGCCAGGCTGAAAGTCGAGGACTTCGAGTTCTCCCAGAACTACCTGATCTTCTGGGATCGGCTGGAGAAGGCCAACCGCTTCCTGGCCGAGATGGTGGCGCGGCGGGACCGCGATCCTGCCGATCGCGAGGTCGACATGCACCTGCGCGAGCCTTGCCCGGATGGCGGCGAGTGGCACATGGTGGCAAACCTGATCCGCAAGTACGGGCTCGTGCCCAAGTCCGCCATGGCCGACACCGCCAACCTGTGCGACTCGGCCTTCCTGAACAAGGTGATCGACTACAAGCTGCGGGAGGCCGCCGCCATGATCTTCGCTCGCCACCGCGCCGGGGCCGACGCGGCTGCGCTCGAGGCGATCAGGCTGCAGGCCATGACCACCATCTACCGGATCCTCTGCATCCTGATGGGCGAGCCGCCGACCCGCTTCGACTTCTGCTACCGGGACAAGGACGAGCATCACCACGCCCACCGCGGCCTGACGCCCCATGAGTTCTATCGGGAGTTCGTCGGGAAGGACCTTGACGACTACGTCTGGGTGATGAGCGCGCCGCTCGAGAGCACGCCCTTCGGGCGGACCTTCTACGTCGAGCGGTACCAGAACGTCGTCGAGGGCCGGTGGGGCGTCTTCCTGAACGTGCCGATGCCGGCGCTCAAGGACATGGCCGTGCGGGCCCTCAAGGACAAGCAGGCGATCTTGTTTGGCTGCGACGTGCTGCAGGAGTCCAGCCGCAAGCTGGGCGTGCTCGACAAGGGCGTCCTCGCCTACGAGCTGCTCTTCGGCACGCCGTTCGAGATGGACCGGGGCCAGCGCATGCAATTCCTTCAATCGACCCTGACCCATGACATGGTGCTTCTGGGGGTCGATCTGGTGGACGACCGACCGGTGAAGTGGAAGGTCGAGAACAGCTGGGGCGACGAGGTCGGCCGCAAGGGCATCTTCCAGATGTCGGACGCCTGGTTCGACGAGCACGTCTATTGCATCGTGGTCCACCGGAAATACCTGAACCACGCGGACGCCGCCCAGCTCGAGCAGCCGCCCACCGCGCTCCCGTCCTGGCACCCGCTCGCCTGAGCGGAGGAGGACGACCATGCGGGTCATTCAGCGCGCCGTGGCCGTTGGCCTAGCCCTGGGCCTGCCCCTCGCGCCGGCCGGCCTGGCGTCGGGAGAGCCGGCCCCGACACCCCAGGTCGAGGCGGACCGAGCCTATCGCATGCTCGCCCGGACGATCAACATGGAACTCGCTGCAGAGGACGCCGATCACTGGGGCGACGCCGTGCTGGACGTCCACCTGGATGCTTGCCGGAACGCCGGCTTCACCGCCGTCCGGTTGCCGGTCTCATGGCAGAGGTACGTGACCGCCGGACCACCTTACACGATCGCCCCGGCTGCCTTTGCCCGCGTCGACAGGTTGGTCGAGATGATCACGGAACGGGGCCTGGCGGTCATCGTCGATTACCACAAGGATAAGGCGTTCGTCGCCGACCCGGCCGCCCACCGGGAACGATTCCTCGCGATCGTCGATCAGGTCGCCTCGCACTACCGGGACGCCCCGCCCGGTGTCGTCCTGGAGCCGTTCGCCGAGCCCAACAGCAAGCTCGACGGCGTGTGGAACGAGTACTTCGCTGCCGCCCTCGCCCTCGTCCGGAAGACCAACCCCAGGCGTCCCGTGCTGGTCGGGCCCCCGGGGTACAACAGCGTGGCCGGGCTCCCATACCTCCGCCTTCCGCCCGATCCAGGCCTGATTGTGTGCGTGCACCTCTACCAGCCGGTTTCCTTCGTGTTCCAGGGGGAGGACTTCTTCCCAGGCTCGGCGCGCTTCCGCGGGAAGACATGGACAGGTGGCGAACCCGAACGGGAGGCGCTCAGCCATGAGGTCGACGAGGCCGTGGCCTGGGCCCGAGCTAACAGGCGTCCGATGTTCATCGAGGAGTTCGGCTGTACCGACAACGCGGACATGGCCTCGCGAATCCGGTGGACGCGATCCATGCGCAGCCTGCTCGAAAGCCGCGGGCTGGCCTGGGGGATCTGGTCCTTCGGACCGAGCTTCGCCATTTACGACCTCGACCACCAAGCGTGGAAGCCGGGCCTCCTGGAGGCCCTGATCCCGGCGCCGCTCGCGACGCCCCGCCCCCGCTGAGGGCATGTCTGCGAATTTGCCCACCGCACCCTTTCCGCCCCAGCCCCACCCTCGATCCGGCTCGTCCTGAGGATCGAGCTGTCCGGCCAGCTCGGCGGCTTGATGCCGAGATCTTGCTATCATGAGCCCGGAGCGGCTGCCTGCATGAATGCTGATGTTCTTTCGAACCGGTTCAAGGTCCTCGGTGCCCTCGGTGAAGGCGCGATGGGGCGCGTTCTGCTGGTCGACGACGGCGCCACGGGCCAGGAGGTCGCGCTCAAGGTCATTTCCCGCGCGTTCGGCGTCAGCGAGAAGTCGTCGCGGCTGCAAATGAAGCAAGAGTTCCGGATGATGACGCAGCTGCGCCACCCGAACTGCTGTGCCGTCTACGACTACGGCATCTTGCCTGCGGGCGCCCCGTTCTTCTCGATGGAGGTCGTGCCTGGCCACGGCCTCGACGAGATCCTTCCGCTGCCGGCGGATCGCCTGCGCGACGTGCTCGGCCAGCTGCTCCTGGCGCTGGGCTACGTCCACGGCCTCGGCCTCGTGCACCGGGACATCAAGAGCGCGAACGTGCGCCTCCGGCCGGACGGCGTCGTCAAGCTGATGGACTTCGGCCTCATGGCGTACGAGGGTCGCACGGGCGACACCATTAGCGGGACGCCTGCATACCTGTCACCGGAAGCGATCAAGCGGGGCCCGGTCGACCGACGGTCCGACCTCTACAGCGTCGGCGTGCTAGCGTACGAGCTCATTACAGGGCAGCTGCCGTTCCGCAAGAACACGGCCATCGAGCTGATTCGCGCCCATGTGGGCGAAGCGCCCGTGCCGCCGTCGCGGGTGATCGCGGGTGTCGACCCGGCGATCGAGCGGGTGGTGATGAAGTTGCTCGCCAAGGAGCCCGGCGAGCGTTTCGGCTCGGCCTTCGACGTGCTCGAGGCGCTGGGCTTCCCTGTGCCGCCGACGATCGGCGGCCGCCTGTTCGCCCCCCCGCTGACCGGCCGCGAGGCGGAGCTCGCGAAGCTGGGCGCGCTCATCGATCGGATCGTTCGCGGCGTGCCGGGCGGGACGATCCTGATCGAGGGGGCTTCCGGGATCGGCAAGAGCCGCCTCGTCGACGAGCTCCGCTGGCAGGTCCAGCTCGCCGAGATGCCCTGCGGCACCGGTGGCCTCGCCGAGCAGGGCGGCGCGCCGTACGCGCCGATCGTAGCCGCGTTGCGGCGCCTTGCGCCGATCATCAGGGAGGTCGCGCCGGCGGTGCTCGACGAGCACGCGCCGATCCTGGTCGAGTTGCTGCCGGAGCTGGGTGTGGCCCGCGCGCCCGCTATGGATACGCCGGAGAAGCAGAAGCGGCGGCTGCAATGGGCGATCGCGGCGACGCTGCTCCACTTCGCCCGGATCCGCCCGACGGTGCTCGTCATCGAGGACTGGCAATGGGCTGATCCGCTGTCTGCCGAGTGCGTCACCTACTTGGGTGGCCAGCTGGCCGACGTGCCGGTCGCGATCGTGGTCACCACCCGCCCGATCGAGTCGCCGCCGGTCCTCGACACCACGCTGACCCTCGCGCCCCTGGATGAAGCCGGCGTCCAGCGCATCATCCGAGCCATGTTGGACAGCGACGCGATCGACCCGACGTTCGTCGCGCGCGTGCACGCGCACAGCCAGGGCAACCCGTTCTACGTGGAGCGCCTGCTCGAGCACCTCGTTACCACCGGTCGGATCACCTGGACGAAGGGGCACTGGAACACCGCTGCGACCTGGTCGGAAGCCGACCTGCCCGTCGGGACGAGCGGCTTGCTCGCGGCCCAGATCGCGGGCCTGCCACCCGAGGCGCGCGTGGCCATCCAGGCCGCCTCTGTGCTGGGCGATAGCTTCGACCTCGACTTGCTGCAGGCCGTGACCGACCTGACCGACGAGCGGCTGTTCGACGCCGTCGACGCCCTCGTCCGCTCCCAGATGGTCGTCCGCGACGACGCCGGCCGCTACGCATTCGCCCAGGATCAGTTCGCGGAGTTGGTCCTCGCCGACTTGACGTTGGCTGATCGACAGGCGGTCCACGGCGCCGCGTTGCGCGCCCTCGATGCCCGTTTCCGCGACGTCACGCCCGAGGACTTGTCCCTCGATGCGCTGACGGCGCTGGCGCGCCATGCCATCGCGGCAGATGCTCCCGCGGCGACGGTGGTGTACGCCGCGTCCGCCAGCAAACGCCTCGCGCAGTTGTACGCCCACGAGCAGGCCGCCGCCTTCGCGCGTGCAGGCCTGGCCGCGCTGGATGTCGTCGGGGGGCAGGACGCGGCCGAGCGCCGGTTGAGCTTGCTCGAGACCCTCGGCGACGTCTTCCGGGAGACCGGGCAATGGCCAGCCGGCCTGGAAGTATACCGGGAGGCCATCGCGATCGCCGAGGCCCAGGAGCGCGAGCCCGCGCGCCGCAGCAGGCTCATGTGCTCGCTCGCCAAGCTCCTGCTGATGAAGCACGACACCGGCGACGCGATCGCGATCTGCCGCCGCGCCGCGGCGATTTGCGCCGAGGCCGGTGATCTGAACGGCGAAGTGCGGGCCCGCCTGACCATCGCCCAGGCCGAGTGGTTCCAGGGCGAGCGGAAGGCGGTCGTGCCGCTCGCGGAGGCGACGGTCGTGGCGGCGCGCTCGGCCGCGAGCGTCCAGAACCTCGCCCAGGCGCTCGGGTTCCTCGGGCTCGCGCTGGTCGAGGCCATGCCCGAGCGGCGCGAGGAGGGGATCGCGCGCCTCCGAGAGGCCCTCGCGCTGACGGAGGGGCTCGGCGATAAGATCGGGCTCTGCAACACGTACAACTACCTGGGCAACGCGCTCGGCCTGGCCGGCGACCAGCGCGGCGCGCGCGAGGCCTTCGTCGAAGAGCTGCGCTACGCGTCTGAGCTCGGGCTGGTCGACGACATGGCCTTCGCCAACATGAACCTCGGCCTCACCGATTACGTCCTGGGCGATTTCGAGCAAGCCGCGCGCTGGGCGGCGGCCAGCGAGGCGAGCGCCCACCATGTCGCGTCGCGGTTCCCCCATGCCGGGGCCGTGGCGCTGGGGGCGGCGGCGGGCGTCCCGCGCGGATGCTTCGAGCGCCTGGGAGCCTTCAACGAGGCGATCGCCCAGGCGATCGACCACGTCAACCCCCTCCTCCAGACCTTCATCCGGCAAATCGAGCTCGAAGCGCTGGTCCGGCTCGGTGCCGCCGAGCAGGCACGCGCGTCGGGAGACGCCCTGGCGGCCCTCGTCGCCAAAGATGGGGGGGAGCCCGCGTCCCAGGCCATGTGCATGCGTGCGCTGGTCGCGGCGCAGGCGGGCGCGCTCGGCGAGGCGAAGGACCTCGCGACGGGCGCCCTGGCCCTCGCGCGGGAGGTCGGCACGGGCACCATCGAGGCCTGGGCGCTCCGCGCCGCCTGCGAGATCGGCCTTCTTCGCGAAGACTGGGAAGCCGCGCGGCGCGACGGCGAGGCCGCGGCCACGCTGGCCACCGGCCAGGGGCTCGCGTACCTCGGCGCCGAACTCGACGGGCTCCTGGGTGAGCTGGCCCTCTCCACCGGCAGGGCCGCAGACGCCACGCACCACTTCTCGGCGATGGCCGAGCGCTGCGAAGCCAGCGGCTACGCGCTCCTGTTGCCGGAGGCCTACTTCGGGCAAGCCGCGGCGCGCCCCTACGATCCGACAGCCGCAGGGCTCGTGGAGCGGGCGAAGGGCTTGATCGACGCGCTGGCCGCCCGCCTGCCCGCCGATCGCCAGGACGCCTTCCTCGCCACCCGTGTACGCCATCGGATCGCCACGGGCAACCACATCGGGTTCGGCCTCCCGCGGGTGCGCACGCGAGCGCCGCAGCCGTTTCTGGGTTCCGGGCCGCTCACCTGGTGATCGGTCTCGCGCGACTCGGGGACCCCCATCGGGAAAAGGAAGCCAACCGGAAATACTCAGCGCACGGCCTGCCCGTTTTCGAACTCGCTCAAACCGTCTATTCGCAGTACATTCGGCGATCTCCCGCCGAGAAGCGCCAGATGTTCAATAACCCTTCGGGATCTTGGTGCCGGTCTTCAGGACGGAAAGGAGGCCCGCCAGCTTGTGGTCCTCCTGGTACTTCTTCAGGCGGCGCATGCCGACGCCGTAGACGGGGTGGCTGCTGGTCAGCATCAACGCGATCTGGTGCTTGGCCTGCGGCGATTTGTCCGTTTCCAGGTATAGGAACTGCACGACTTGGGGCGCGCCCTCGCTCAGCGCCATGTCTTGGCGCGCCGGCGACCGGTTCGTGTAGGCCCAGGCGTGCGTCAGCTCGTGGGCTGCCGTGCCCTTGAAGGTGGTGCGCGGCATGCCGGGCATGAGCGGATCGAGAGGGAGTTCACGGCCCCATTGGCGAAGCGCAGAGCGCTGCAATGGGCCATCGCGCCCGGGTCATCGGGCTTCCGCAGCACGACCGGGATCGGACCCCACGGGATGTTCACACCGAGGCGCACCAGGTCGGCCCGCACGTGCTTCACCAGCGCCCGGGCGGTGGCGACGTCGCGCACGCCCTCATTTTTACACCAGCGGCAGACGTCGAAGCCCTCCGGCGTGCGCTCCGCCTTGCCCCAGGGCAACTTGGCGGCCAGCACGCCGCCACAAAACTTGCAGGTCTTTGGGGGCATGCTGGCGGTGAAAGGCGTAGCGTTGCCCTTCCACCATGGCGTACCCGAACGTGCCCATGATCGTCTGGCCGCAGACAACGCACCTGAGCAACCAGGACGAGCAGGCGCTCAGTAACAGCACCAACGCAAGCGAGATCCACCGGGCCAATTGATGCCTCCGGCCGGCATCTTACCCTGATGGCGAAGGAGTTGCTGGATGCGTCCGCGTCTGCGGGATACACGGTCCCCGACAGTTTCGCCCGCAGGTGCTCCGACGGCCACGCCGGACACCGTGTCGGGCACGTTCGACGGCGCGCTCTCGACCCGCTTCACGATCACCCAGAACAAGGGCGGGGTGCTGCGCCAGTTCAAGGACGCGCAAATGCGCGGCGCACCGGCGCTCGCGCCGGGCACGTTTGTGGTCGACCTGCAGGTAACCGTCCCGGGTGTGCTAGGTCTCTAGGCCCGCCCGGGACGTGGAGGAATATTGGTTCGGGGAACGACGGGAGCGAAGAACGGATAACCCTCCTCGAGTTCGTCGCCAATCATAGCGGCGCCGCTCGATGCTCCCGAACGGTCCCTATCCCAAGAGCCTGCCTACGGCCGGGCCGGCGTTGGCAAGCTATTCTCGGCCGGCCCGCGCTTCAACCGCGACCATGCGAAGCGGGCCGCCAAAATGGAGAGGAGCCAGGCCGGGAAGATGATCCCGAACGAGTTGGCCCAATCGTGGCCACCGAAAATGGCCGCCGTAAGGATCGCCAGCGGGACGAGCGGCACCTTCGCAGATTCGCGGATCTGGAACAATAGGAGCAAGCCCAGCGCCATCATACAGACCACGTAGCCGGCCACGTCGCGCACGATGAAATTCGCCCCCAGGGTCGCCAACGAAGTGACGATCAGAAGGCCTTCAAGCTTGGATAGACGTTGGGGCATAGTCACTCCTCAAGATCGGACAGATGCCTTTCCATTGTTCCCCATCATCGCGCGAGCTCTCGGGCTGGGGGCTGCCGCGAGTGTGCATGAAGATTGGGCTGTAACGAGCCCGGCCGATCGGCTCACCGCAGTGTGGGTACAGCCTGTTGTCGCTGGGGAGCGCCTTGGCCTACTCCCTGATCGTACGAGCTGCATCCCGAGCTCGGGACCGTGCCGCGGCGTCGAACGACGCCCACAGCGCCTCTGCCTTCGCGTGTCGCGTCGTTGTATGGCGAAGGGCGTAGTAGGCGTTAGCTTTCACCCGGTCGACCGGCCCACCTCGGCCCCCGGCGTGGAGGTCGCCGAGAAGCTCGGGGGCCGGCTCGCCCGATCGGCACGCGTTAGCTCGATGAGCTCGAGCGAGCCATCGGCACCGGCCTCCGCAACCTCGCAGCCTCGGGTTCCACCTGATCAAGCCCCACGAACTACCGGGAGGTCGATGAAGAGTGCGGGTGAGACGCCAAACCGCTCCGCCAGGCAGCCGATCTGGCGCGTATTGAGCTTGCGACGGCCGGCAAGGATGTCCGAAACCACCGACTCGCCGCCCAACTCCGGGGCGATAGCACGCTGGGGTAACCCGTTGGCTGCCAGTAAATGCGGCAGGAAGGCGACGCCACGCAGTTCGAGCCTCGGATCGCGCTCTTCCGGAGGTCGGCTTCCACCGCCAGTTCGCGGTGGGTGTCAGGCGAGATGCGCACCTGGAACACGCCCGAAGCGGGCTCACTCCGTGATCGGCGTCGGCGCGGCGGGACCCGGAGCCACCGGTCCCGGGTCCGGTAGTGCCGCAGCACCGGTGGCTGGCTTGGACTCCGGCCGGAGGCCCACACTGTCCAAGAAATCCCGTACATCCTCGACCATCGGCTTTGCCATTCGAGCAAGCGGAGCGACGGATGGCCCCAGCTGCCCCGGCGCTAGCGGTTGGCCTTCTCCTTGGCCTTCATAAGCTTCAGGGTGGCCTTCTCCTCCCGATCCTCGGGCCGAGCGTGATGCATTGATTGCGGCAACAGCGCTGGTGCATGGCATGACCGTCGTGACCCGCAACCTCGCTGTTGCCGACAAGATTCTGGCGCCGCGATCGGTCAACATTGCGGCGCCGCGACGGCGATCATGGCCGCGTAGGGCGGCGTCACGAAGCTGGCCTGGGACGACGCGGATGAGCCGCATCCTC